>JAEWXC010000101.1 GCA_023396115.1 Actinomycetes bacterium
CCTGAGACCCCCCGCCCCCGGAGGCAGCAGTGAGCGTCCTGGAAGTCGTCGTCGCCCTGGTCATGCTGGTCGGCCTGCTCGGCGTCATCGTCCCGGTGCTGCCGGGCGTGCTGCTGGTCGCCGGCGCCCTGGTGGTGTGGGCCTGGCAGACCGGTGGCCCCGAGGCGTGGACCGTGTGCGCGGCCGGGCTGGTCTTCCTGGCCGCCGGCCAGGTGGTGAAGTACGCGGTGCCGGGGCGACGGCTCAAGCTCGCCGGCATCCCCGCCAGCACCCTGGCCTGGGGTGGCGTGGGCGCGGTGGCGGGCTTCTTCGTCATCCCGGTGGTCGGTCTGCTGGTCGGCTTCGTGGGCGGCGTCTACCTGGCCGAACGGCAGCGGGTGGGTGCGGAGCAGGCGTGGCCGGCCACCGTGCACGCGCTCAAGGCTGCGGGCTGGAGCATCCTCATCGAGCTGGTCGCGACCTGCCTGGCGATCGGCGCCTGGGTGCTCGGGGTCGTGCTCACCTGAGGGTGGTGCAGCGGGCGGTGGACCGGGTGGGCCCTTCCGGTCAGGACAGCCGGGCCCGCAGGTACGCGGTGACCAGCACCCGCAGCTCGGCGACCACCGCGGCCCGTGCGGCCGGGTCCGGCGGGCAGTGCACCAGCGTGTGCCGGACGGTCTCCAGGCACAGGTCCACGGCCGTGCGCACCGCTGGCCCGTCCTCGACACCGGCCCGCACCAGCGCCGCGGCGAAGATGTCGGTGAGGATCCCGCGCACCGCGTGCGCCGGGGAGTCGAGCCGTTCGGGGCCACGCTCCTCGGTCAGCCGGTAGTAGCCGGGGTGGGCCAGCTCGTCCTCGTTGGCCCGTTCGACCAGGAGGGCCACGGTCGCGTCGATGTCGTCGAGGCTGGCCACGGAGGCGACCATCTCGGTGAACCGGTCCTCGACGTCCTCCAGGTACTGCGAGGCGAGCGCGTTGGCGATCTCCTCCTTGTCGGCGAAGAACCGGTACAACCCACCGACCGAGACGCCCGCGCGCCGGGCGATGGAGGTGGTGCTGGCCCCGTTGAGGCCGAGTTCACCGATCTCGGAGTCGGCGGCGGCCAGGATCCGGGCCACGGTCTCCCGCGAGCGCGACTGCTGCGGCTGGCGCGACCGGGCCCGCCCCGTCGCGTCCTGTCCCGCCGCCGCACCCTCGCTCATGGGCCAGACACTGCCACAGCGCCCGGCCGCCGACCGGCTCGGGGGTGCTGGTCGGCGGCCGGGGCCGGCAGGGGGCCGGGGCGGGACACGGTCGGGCAGGGGTTCAGCGCACCACGATGGCGCCGTTCTCCCGGCTGCAGGTGAACCGTCCCCCGGTGCGGGTCCAGGCCGCGCTCAGGCACTGCCCCAGCGCGGCGTGCCCGGCCACGTTGGGGTGCCAAGACTCCTGGCAGGTCTGGTACCAGGACTTGCAGGTGTCGGTGATCCGCTTCAGGTCGAGCTTGTCGTAGCCGTTGATGCTGGTGACCGGCACCCCGCTGGGTCCGTCCATGGTGCGCAGCGGGGTGGCCATCGCGTTGCCGGGACTGCCGGGCTGTTCGCACAGCCGCGCCCCGTTGAAGGCGTTCTGCACGTTCACGTAGGCCAGGTCGGCACCGGGGCGCTCCGCGGACAGGGTGGTGGCGACCCCGGAGACGAGGTTGCCCAGCCCCTGGGAGAACCGGTGGGCGGGCCCCAGCGAGGCCACGTGCGCGGGGCAGCCCGCGGCGTAGCGTTCCCGGACCAGGTCGCGGAACTTGTCGCGGGTGTCGTCGCGACCGTCCTCCTTGCGGTACTGCTCGGCGAAGGTCTGGGGCAGCGGGTTCGTGTAGTCCTGCAGCACCACCCGGTGCTGTCCGTCGGCGTCGATCTCGGCGAGCGTGTCGAGGATGGCGCGCACCGCCTGGGTGCTCTCGGCGGTGGCGGCGGCGAACTGGTCGGCAGTGCCCAGGTCGGCGTCCGAGCAGGGGTTCTCGTTGAGCGAGGTGCCGGTGACCCAGTTCATGATGTGGATCCACACCTCCCACCAGCCGGTGAATCCGTCGCCGACGAAGCGTCCCGCACACTCCGCGGCCACCTCACCGAAGGTGAAGGAGGAGTTGTTGGAGCCGATGCCCACCAGCACCAGGTCAATGTCCCCGGTCCGGGCGACCTCACGCAGCTGGGAGAGCTGGGAGGCGACGTTGCGCCCGCCCGGCCGGGCGGCGGAGGCCCCGGCGATGTCGCGCGGCTGCCCGCCGGAGCAGGCGATGTTGACCCGCCGGCTGATCCCGGGCAGGTCGGCGACCATCAGCGAGGCTCGCGGCGAGCGGTGGCAGAAGTACGGGTTGGAGTTCGGCGAGTCCCACCCGGGGAACCCCTGGGCGACGCCGTTGACGTCAGTGACGGCCTGGTAGTCCCCCAGCCCCTCCCCGCTGATGAAGCTGTCCCCCATCGCCACGGCGGTGCGCGGCAGGCTGCGCACCGGAGCGAGTACCGGTTCCAGCACGGGGTCCAGGACCGGCTCGAGTACCGGCAGGGTCTGACGTTGCTGTCCTCCGACGCGCTCGGTCGCCCCGGCCGGAGAGGCCAGGACAGGCACGAGCGCGGCACACAGGACCGCGGTGGCGGCCGTGGCCGCGAGGACGAGGGGCGCGCGACGCGCGTCCGGACGACGAAGCATGGGGACCTCCCGAGAGTGCGAGTGCCCGCTCGAACGCGAACGCTCTCTCGCATCCTGTGACACGCGTCACACCCTCGTCAAGGGTCCCCAGCGGGAGTCCTCTCCTCGGTGCCCCGGCGGGTGGCCTCAGGCGGCCCCCAGCCACGACGTCCAGGCGCGGCGGCCCGGCACCCAGTCGGTCACCGGGTGCGACCCGTCGGCCTCGTCGCGCATCTTGAGGCTGACCCGGACCTCCTCCGGGGTCCGCAGGCAGGTGCGCGGCAGCTTCACCTTCACGGTGTCGGCGGCCGGGTCCAGCTCCACGGTGAACGCGCAGACGCGGGGGTCACCGACGCGCTTCCACGCCCGGACCTTGGTGAGCTGGTAGTCGGTGCCGCGCCCCAGGCCCAGGTCGACGACGAACTCCGGGCCGCTGCGCTCGGGCTCGGTGTCCAGGTAGATCGAGGCCCCCGCGGCGTTGCGCCGCTTCAGGTTGGTGTGCTTGGTGCGGACGACGACACGGTGCTGGCCGTGCCGCACCTTCATCCGGAGCACGTCGGTGAGGCTGGCGGTGGCGTCGGCTCCGTCCTTCACCACCGCGGTGGCCGCGCTGGCGCTGCCGGCGGTGCCGATCACGCCGGTCGCCACCAGGCCGAGGGCGAGCAGGGTCGAGATGGTGCGCATGTTGTCTCCTCCGAGTAGGAACTCCTTGCCCGTCCATGATGCGCGGCGTGTGGGAACGGTTGCCCCGCGCCCCCACCCCGGCAGCTGGGACCGCCCGGGGGCGGTCACCGCGCCGGGACCTCGGTGAAGGTCCGGGCCCCGTCGGTGGAGACGTGGAGCCGCTCGTCGGAGGTGGTGACCCAGACCAGGGGCCGCGCGCCGGGCCGGGCCCCCAGCGTCGCGATCCCCGAGCGTCCCTCGGGGTCCGGGGGCAGGGCGGGGCGGAACCGCACGGGTGCCGGCTCGAGCCGCGTGCCCAGCAGCAGGCCCCGCGGACGTGAGGAGAGCCGGCGCCTCCGGTCGCCGCTCCAGGTGTTGACCAGGCTGAGCAGCCGGCCGCCGTCCAGCAGCACCGCGCCGGAGACGTACGGCATCTCCCCGCCGGGGTGGTGCACGTCGTCGACCTGCCAGGTGCGGCCGTCGTCGGTGCTGGTCGCGACCTTCTCGAACGGCAGCAGGGTCGCGCCGTCGCCGCCGGCGAGCACGACCCGGGTGCCGGGCACCAGGGAGGGCACCGGGTGCTGCAGCAGGTCGCGCACCCGGGCGTCCTCGACCCGGGGACGGTGCGGGAGGGGCGCGACCACGCGGTCCAGGGTCCGTGCAGGGTTCCGGCGGTACCAGACCGAGGCGAACCCGTCGGCGCTCACCGCGAGCACGTCGCGGGGTCGCGGGCATCCGGGCTCGGCGCACCGCCACCAGGCCGCCACGACCAGGGAGCCGCGTCGCCGTTCGACCCGCGCCTCGACGAGCCGGGCGCGCGGGTCGCCCACCACCCGGGCCAACCGGGAGGCCTCCTCCAGCCGGTCGGGGCCGGGCTGCGGGCCCGCGGTGTGCGGCGCCGGGACGGGCACGTCGACCACCTCCGGGCGCGACTCCTGGCCGCAGCCACCCAGGCAGGTGAGGCCGAGGAGCAGGGTGCCGAGCAGTGCCGCAGGCATCAGGGTCCGCATGCCCGGGGGACGCAGCGCGGCACCCCGGGGTTGCAGCGGCTCGGAAACGCCGCACGGGCGGAGCCGGTCGGCTCCGCCCGTGCGGGGTGTGGTGCGTGTGCGCGTCAGTCGAGGTAGTCGCGCACTCTCCCGGCCTGAACGCTGTGCGTTCACACGGAACAAACGTGCAGGTCAGGAGCACTGTGCGGCGCAATACCTTGGACTAGCAAGTCGGCCACCGACCCGAGTGTCGGAAGCCGAAGGTACCAATGCGCAACGCCCAACAGGAGGAACCATGAGCACCATCACCGCAGTCAAGACCGAACTCCCAGAGTTCATCACCATCGCCCGGGCCGCTGAGGCTCTGGACACCACGCCGTGGAAGGTCGTCGAGCTGGTCGAGCGCGGCGAGATTCAGGCCATCCGTCACGACCGGCGCGTTCTGTGCCGCGTGTACGACGTCGAGCAGTTGGGCGGTGTCCTGTGAGCGCGGCTGCTGGCACCTCCTGGGTCGCTGGTCCCGAGTCGACCGCGTGCCCCGACTGGTGCGTCGACTGTACGGGCGTGGTCGATGAGGGCGGCCCAGATGAGTACATCGAGCACGGTGTCAACTTCACACTCCCCGGGCACTGGCGCGATGACTCCGGCGTGACCGGCCCGGCCGCGATTCGCGTGGCCGAGATGTACTCGGCCAACGGGGTGACCCGGGAGCGGGCCATCGAGCTACGCGAGGTGTGGGACCTCGAAATGGATTTCCTGTCCGCCGAGCAGGCGCGCGAGTTGGCAGACGCGCTGACGAGGGCGGCGGACATCCTCGATGCGGCGGGCGGGCGCGAGTCCACCGACCTCGCGCGACTGAGGGCCCACGGACTAGAGACTCGGTGAACCTCTGACCCCAGAACGCACAACAGCCCCCGGCGAGATGCCGGGGGCTGTTGTGTTGTGCGGGCGACGTTGGCGCGGGAGAGGTTGCACTCAGCCTTGGCCTCGTCAATGGCGGCGTCGAAGTCGTCGGGGTCGTCTGCGCTGTCAGCAAGGGCATAGATGCCGGGAGTCTCGCCGGAGCCCTTCAGTTCGGCGCGAGTGGCGAACGCGCTGGGGGCTGGCATCTCCAGGTCGGCGTCGGCTACTCCGACCTGCCGAATCTGCCCGGCGCGGCGCTGCGACTGCTCGGTGGTGAGTACCGTCCCCTCGGTCTGCCCCTTGCGGATCGCCTTGCCCAGCGCGTACTCAGCGCGGCGCACGACGTTGGGCTCAGATCGGCTCGTTGCCGTGGGCGGTGTCGACGGTGATGCCGTCGAGCTTGCGGGGACGGAACGGCACCTCGGGGCCAACCGCGACCAGGTGGGCCGGCTCCTCGTCGGGGTCCCGCTCGGGCTCGATCTGGTCCAGCTCGCGGGACATGCCGGCCAGCCGCTTGGTGAGCGCCGCAAGGTCGCGGGCTGCCGTCGCTGGATCATCGACCGCGACCGCGATGCGGTCGAGCATGGCGCCCGAACGACTGGAACACTGCTACCTGCTCGGAGGCAGGGCACCTCGCAGGCGTCGGCGGGCGCGGATCGCCTCGATGGCATCGACGCCGTACAGGCCGAGATGGCGGTTGATCACGCCCATGCGGTCATAGGAGGCCGAGCCGCCGGCAGCCAGAGCCTCGGCGAGCAGGTCGGCCATCTGCTGGTCCGTGAGTTGGCCGTGTCTGAGTCGGCGGCGCATCAGATCGGCGTCCCGTGCGCTTCGTCGATCGCCTTGCCGTCGACCATGCGCGGGCGAAAGGGGGTTCCTTTTGGTGGGGTGACATCGGAGATGGAGATCGACGCGTCCGGATGGGCGGCCTTCCACTGGGCCCAGGCGGCGAACCAGGCGCACTCCGGATGGCAGCCGCGGCCCTCCCAGTCCGAGCGGTGATAGACGAACAACTCAGCGGGCAGAGAGCCGCGGGTCCGGCGTCTCAAGCGACGTTCCCGGAGTAGACGCCACGGATGCCGCGAGCCTGGGTCCGTGGCGTCGTCGTGTCCTCGCCGATCGGCACACGCAAGGCCGCCCAGAGTCGGGCCAGGGTGACGCGCTGCTGACGCAGTTCCGCCAGCGCCGGGTGTACGCGCACGCCTTGAGAGGTCGTGGACATGAGTCCGTCTGCGTCGAGCTGGGCCTGGAGGCCGTCGATACTGTCGGCGGTGCGGCACGCCTCGCGCAACAGCACGGCCTCGGGATCGGTGAGCTCGAAGTTGTCCATCACGTCGTTCCACAGCCGTTTTCCGGTGCTCTTGAGGCCGCGTGGACGCTTCTTCGGTGCGGTTTGAGGTGAGTGGTTCAGGTCTGTCATCGCTGCTCCTGAGCGTGGGTTTCGGGGGTCTAGGGGGTGTTCAAGGGTCGTTCGTTTCGGCCCTGTGACACACAGAGCCCTGTGCCATGAGGTTGCTGCGCTCGGGGGCGAAGGGGGCCCCTCTGCCAGGGGTGGGACGCGGCTCGCACCAGCGCCCCACCCCGTCGAGCTGGCGTCAGGCCCGGACGCGGACCATGATCGGGTGACCGGCGATGGACGACCGGCGCGCATCGAGCGTCATCGCGGGACGCTCTCGCTCTGCCTCGACGCTTGCGATCCGGTCTCGGTACTCGTCGAGCGTTGGCAGGCTCACGCCTTCCACTCCCGCACGGATCAGACCCCAGGCGTCCACCGCGGCGGGCAGGCTGTCGAACTGCTCCAGCGTCAGGGGTGCGAGCCTGAGTGCTCGGTGGATGGGGTTGGGGCTCGTGCCCACGAAGAGCATCAGGGTCGACCAGCCATCGGCAGCGGCGGCAATCCGGGCGACGACACTCCGCGCCTGGGACCAGCGATCAGCGGCGTCCCCGCCCAGTCGAAGAATGGCCGCCGCGTCGGCGAGGTCCACGTCCCCGAGCGTGGCATGGAGGTCCGTGAGCGCATTGCCAGCGTTGCCGATCGCGCTGTTCCACTGCTCGATGATCTTGTCCAGGTTGGCTGTCAGTGCATCACGAAGCGCCCGCTGGCCACCGGCCGTGATGACTTCGGGAAGATGGTGAAGGGTGCTCAGCCAGTTGGCCGTGACGGCCTGCTGGACAGCGGGATCAGAGGACGGCTCAACGCCCCGCAGAAGCGCATCAGTGACCGATTCGGCCAGATCGCTCGTACTTGCCGAGATGTTGACGACTCGCTTCTCGAGAAGGTCGATTCGCTCAAGGGCATCGGCCACCTGCTTGGGCGGCTTGGTCTGGAGTTGCTGAAAGGTGCTCCGGATGGTGTTGATGTGAGCGCGATTAGCGATGAACATGCTTGCTCCTTGGTGTGGGTTGGTCAGTCGTCGGCGTTGATGAACAGGTCGCGCGTGAACTCGCGCATCCCGTCGGGGTCGGGACCCGTGACGGGATTGGGCTCGGGTCGCGCGAAGAGGGCGCGGGCGAACTCGTGCATCGGGTCGGGCTTGGACTCGGGCTCGGGCTCGGGGGGCGTGGTGGTCATCGGTGCTCCTTCAGGTGGATCGCGGCCAAGAGATCGGCCACGAGGTCGTTGGTGCTGGTCTCGTCGAGGACGTACTCGTCGACCAGCTCGGGTGTGGTGAAAGCGATGACGGCGCACCGCTCGCCGGCGGCCGTGGTCTCGCCCGAGACGGTGAAGCCGGCGGAGGTCAGCACGCGACCGTCTCGCGGTGCTCGGTGCAGCGCCAGGGGCCGGCGGCCAGCAGGTTGTCCAGGTGGCCCAGCTGGGCACGGGCGCGGGCGTTGCAGCCCGGCTCATGGCAGGCCAGCAGGATCGGCCCGTGGATCTCGGATGTGTCGGTCATGGGCGCTTCTTTCTGGTGATGGTTCGGTCGGTGCCGCCCCAGACGTGCCAGCGCTCGCCGGTGGTCTCGGCATGCTCGTGCCACAGGTCGATCAGGCGGCACATGTGGCACGCCAGGGCGGCCTCTGCGCGGTCGTCAGGGTCGTCACTGGTGAACGGGTCGGGGTCGCGCTGGCAGGGCGTCAGATCGCCGTTTTCAGCCAGTGTTTTCAGCCCCTCGGCCAAGGTGGCCGGTTCGCGTTTGTGCAGGTCAGGGGCGTGGGTGACGCATGGTGACGCTTCTATGTAAACCTTCTTCACGCGCGCACGTGTAAGAGGTTTACATTCATCCGTCACCATCCGTCACCCGACCGGTTTTCGGGGTCGTTGGACAGGGGTCGCAGGCCCGTCCAGGTCTTGCCGAACTTGGTGCGTCGGGAGTCGTGTCCCAGTCGCTCCAACTCGGCGCTGAACGCCCGCTCGGAGATGGTCTCGGCGCCGTCTCGGTGTGCCCACGACTGCCACGCCCCGAACAGTTCGCGGGTGGTGGCGAAGTAGTGCGGGCCGGTCTCACACTCGTCGGCGATGAACCGGGCCACGGCGTCGGATTCGGTCTGGTAGTTCCCGGTCGCTCGGACCACCGACGCCGGTTCCCTCATGCCACCGTTGTCCTCGTAGTCGAACCACCCGCGCACCGCCCAAGTCAGGACGGCATCAGCGTGCTCGCGCAGGGTCTCGGGCAGTCGCGGGTCGCGGTCCTCGGGCGGCACCACGACGTCGAACGGGATCACGCGGATACGGCGCCACACGGCCGGGTCGTTGCCCTTGACCACCGGCAGCGCGTTGGTGACGTACACGAGCTGGTGGGAGGGGTGCCACGACACGGGCGGTGAGTACAGGCGCCGGGCAGTGAGCTCGTCACCCCCAGTGAGCCGCTTCATGGTCGCCTCGTCGAGCTTGCGACCTTCCTCGGTCTCCGAGCCGACCACCAGCCGCGCCCCGAGCAGGGTCATCATCTCGGGGCCGCCGATGCCGCCCCGGTCGCGGACCATGAGCATGTCGGGGTTCACGATCACCGCGTAGTCACCCAGCGCCTCGGTGATGGCGCCGTAGGCGGTGCCCTTGCCGTTGGCGCCGGTGCCGATCAGGACCGGGAACAGGTGCTCGCGGACGGTGCCGTGGACGGCTTGGCCGATCACTCGCTGCAGGTAGGCGCGTTCCTCGGGGTCGGGCACGACCTGGGCCAGGAACCGACCCCACACAGTGCCGTCGGCCTCGGGGCGGTACGAACCGGCGGTGACCTTGGTGATCCGGTCGAACGGCGAGTGTGGGCGCAGTTCACGAGTCCGCAGGTCCAGCACCCCGTTGGCGCAGTTGAGCAGGAACGGGTCGGCGTCGAGCTGGTCGACGGTGAACGCGAAGTCCTCCAGGGCGGCAGCCAGGTCGAGCACGCCCCGGACCCCGGCGGCGGACTCGGACTTCTTCGCATCAGCCAGCAGGGCACGGTCGTCGAACGCCTCGGCATAGGCGCCCCGGATGATGTCGAGCACCGCGCGCGTCGCGGCGCCCTGCTGGTCCTCGACCCACCTGGTGCCGTCGTAGACGTGCCAGCCGAGCCCGTGGACGTGCATCAGCTCGTCGGCGTACTTGCGGGCCAGTCGGTAGGCCATGCGGGCCTGTCCATGGTGGACGACTTCGGGGGCCTCGGGGGTGAACGATGGAATGGAACTCATGCGGGGCCCTCGGTGGTCTCGGAGGTCAGGCGGACGGGGATGTGGTGGTGGGCGGCGTGGGCCAGCAGGTCGGGCAGGCGTGCGGCGTCCATGACGTAGCCACGGGCCAGGCCGTTGTAGATCGGCTTCAACCCGGCCGCCCGGCACACATCGGCCACATGCGGGCCGGTGGCGACGAACGTGCGGCCACGCTCGCGGACGCGGATGGGGCGGCTCATCGCGGCATCACCGCCACGCCGTAGGGCACCGTCAGGGCGTTCGACCACTCATCGAGTGCGGCCGGTGTGGTGGCCTGCAGTTCGATGTGTGCCCACTCGGCGGCCTGGGTCAGCCACAGGGCGATGTCGTGGTCGACCTGGGTGCGGTCGCCGACGATCACGACGATCTTGCAGCCAGGGCGGGGGGCGTGGACCTGTAGCTGGGTCCAGACAGGCTGTTCCTTGGCGCGGGGGCCACGGATGTCGACCATCAGGGTGTGGGTCACCATCATCGAGCGGCCCCGATCGTGTGGGCCGGGCAGCCGATCCCTCGCGCCAGCTGGTCGAGGTCGCAGGCCGAACAGGCGCAGTAGCCGGGACCGATCCGCACCGAGCCAGCGCGGCACTCGTCGGGAGCCGAGCAGCCACACGGACAGCCAGCACGGCGACGTCGGGCGGCGTCGGCTTGGTGCGTGGCCTTCTCGCCGGTGTCGTCCTTGATCCCCCCTTTACCGAGGTGACCGTGGAGGACGGTCTCGACGTCGACTCCGCTGGCCAGCCACTCGCGGACCTGGTTACGGGCCACCGAACGGCGGATCGGGCGACCGGCCGACGCAGCAACCTCGCAGATGGCCCTGATCGCCTTCCGCTCCAGGGCGCGGCTGTACTCGGTGCCATCGGCCTTGGTTTCGGGAAGGCGGCCCGTGGTGCTGTGGTTCGCGGGGCTCACCCCCGCGCGGCTGTCCATCAGGCACCACCGCCGATCGCGGCGACCTCAGCCTCCACGGCAGTCAGGTCCTCGCTGGCTTCTCGCGCCCTCCGGCGGGCCGCGATAGATCGGCGGGTCAGATCGGCGTAGTACGCCTTGCGCAGCGACGCGGCGCGAACGGGATCGCCATCTGCCTGTACAAGGAAGCGCCGCTCCAGGCCAGCACGAGCGGGTGCGGTGCGGGCGGTGCGGTCAAGGGTGTTTGCCCACGAGACGTGCGAGGCGGCCGAGGCAGCCAGGGAGATCTCGATGGACAGTTCTGCGCGGTCAGTGGGTACGCTCAAGGGGCGACTCCATTCCTGGCGGGATGCGGGTTTGCACGCGGCGCCCCGGGCGACCGGGCGGGAGGTAGGACTCCCAACCGGCTCAGAGTCCGGGGCGTCGCACTTCTCGGGGGATCAAACTGCAAGACACCCCCTTGACGGATGTGAGCGTTATGCACTTGGATTCGCGCAGCGCTCGTTCTGTCAATTCGGATCTTGACCCACGAACGGGGCGATCGCAACCCCATCCTGTCGGCGGGGCGCACCCCCGAGGCGCCCGCAAGCGTGCGGCTTCGTACGGCTACGTACGGCTACGTACGGCCACGTGCGCGGAGAAGCCCCCAAAACTCCTAGGGCAAAATCCCCAAGTTGCTCACATGGTGAGATCAGAGGTCGCCCAAGTTGAGTCGTCGGGCTTCGTCGGCTGCACGTGCGGATGCTTGGGCCTTGGTGTAGCGCATGAGCATGTCGGGGCGGGTCCATCCGGCCACGGCCATCAGGCCGGACTCCGATCCTCCCGCGGCGAGCCAGCGGTGGGCGGCGGTGTGGCGCAGTAGGTGGGGGTGGAAGCGCTCGACTCCGGCAGCGCTCGCGCGCATGGCCAGGGTCTTGTGCAGGGCGTCGTAGGTGAACCCCTTGCCGCGGTCCCCCAGCCACAGGTCGGTCCTGTCGGCCAGGCGGTGGTGTCGGCGCAGTCGCAGGTAGCGGTCGAGGGACAGGCAGACCTCGGGGCCGATGGGCACGACGCGCCCCTTGCCGCCCTTGCCGCGATGGATGGTGGCGAGCCCGTTGGTGAGGTCGACGTCCTCGAGTTGGAGCAGTACGACTTCTCCGGCGCGGGCGCCGGTCTCGACCATGAGCCGGATGATCGCTTCGTCGCGGCGGTGGCGCATGGCTTCCTTCGGCTCGGCGCCCTTCGGGACCGCGCACGCCTTGAGGATGGCGCGGATCTCGTCGTCGCTCAGCGGCTGGGTGACCCTCTCGTCCAGCTTGGGTGGCTTGAGTCCCAGCATCGGGTCGGCGGGGATCTCGCCCTCGTCGGCCAGCCAGGTCGTGAAGCGGCGCACGGCGAGCTGTCGAGACCGAGCCGTGGATGCCGCCGCTCCCCCGCTCAGCATCTGGTCGACCCATTCGCGGGCCGACGCGCGGGTCAGCGGCGCCGCGTCGTTCTCGTCGCACCAGTCAAGGAAGAATCGAACGCCGTTGCCGTAGGACTTCAAGGTCTCGGGGGACTTGCGTTCGGCACGCAGCGAGAGCGCCCAGGAGTCGGCCAGGGCGCGCAGGTCGTCGGTGTCCACGGCAAAAGTCTAGCGTGATATCTGGACTAGCAACGCTGTGCTTGTGCTAAGTTCTCGACCTGAGGGCCGAAAAGAGGGCCTGACCTGCTGAAACGCAGGACAGACCCTCTGGTCGTCAGTCGAGGTAGTCGCGCAGGACCTGCGAGCGCGACGGGTGCCGCAGCTTCGACATGGTCTTCGACTCGATCTGACGGATCCGCTCGCGGGTCACGCCGTAGACCTTGCCGATCTCGTCGAGGGTCTTGGGCTGGCCGTCGGTGAGGCCGAAGCGCATCGAGACCACGCCGGCCTCCCGCTCGGACAGGGTGTCCAGCACCGCGTGCAGCTGCTCCTGGAGCAGGGTGAAGGAGACCGCGTCGGCCGGGACGATCGCCTCGGAGTCCTCGATCAGGTCACCGAACTCGGAGTCGCCGTCCTCGCCCAGCGGGGTGTGCAGCGAGATCGGCTCGCGGCCGTACTTCTGCACCTCGATGACCTTCTCGGCGGTCATGTCGAGTTCCTTGGCCAACTCCTCCGGGGTGGGCTCGCGGCCCAGGTCCTGGAGCATCTGGCGCTGGACGCGGGCCAGCTTGTTGATGACCTCGACCATGTGCACCGGGATCCGGATGGTGCGGGCCTGGTCGGCCATCGCGCGGGTGATCGCCTGACGGATCCACCAGGTGGCGTAGGTGGAGAACTTGTAGCCCTTGGTGTAGTCGAACTTCTCGACCGCACGGATCAGACCCAGGTTGCCCTCCTGGATCAGGTCCAGGAAGAGCATGCCGCGCCCGGTGTAGCGCTTGGCCAGCGAGACCACCAGTCGCAGGTTCGCCTCGAGCAGGTGGTTCTTGGCGCGCTTGCCGTCCGCCGAGATCCACTCGTACTCCTCGAGCAGCTTCGGGGTGATCTTGCCGCCCTTGTTGAGCTTCTCGTCCGAGAACAGGCCGGCCTCGATCCGCTTGGCGAGCTCGACCTCCATCTCGGCGTTGAGCAGCGGGACCTTGCCGATCTGCTTGAGGTAGTCCTTGACCGGGTCGGCGGTGGCGCCGGCCACCATGACCTGCTGCTCGGGCTCGTCGGTGTCGTCGGCGGCGGAGACGACGAACGACGCCTCCTTCTCGTCCTCCTTGATGGAGGGGTCGCTGGCGACGTCCTTCTCGAACTGCTCGTCGGGGATGTCGGGCAGGACCTTCTTGCCATCGGGACCGATGACGACCTCGGTCACCTCCGTCTCGGTCCCGGCGGCCTCCGCGGCGGCCTTCTTGGCCGGAGCCTTCTTCCCGGCGGCCTTCTTGGCCGGGGCGGCGCTCTTCTTGGCGGCGGCCTTCTTGGCCGGGGCCGGCTCGGCGTCCTCGGCCACGGCCTTCTTCGCGGCGGCCTTCTTGGCCGGGGCCTTCTTCGCCGCGGTCTTGGCCGTGGTGGTCTTGCGCGGCGCGGCGGCGGCTGCGGTGCCGACGGACGCAGCGGTCACGTCGACGGTGATGCCCAGTCCGCTCAGGTGCGCGATCAGCGCCTTGAAGTGCTTGGGCTCCACCGCGGCGCCCTCGCTGGCCCGACGGACGGCGTCGGGGGTGACGGTGCCGGACGCGGTGCCGGACTCGACCAGGGCCACGACGGCGGGGTGCGACAGCACCTCAGCGGGCAGCAGCTTGCGTGCGCTCGAAGACACGAACACCTCTCGTGAAGACTTTTGGGGCGCGGCCAAGCCCGGTGTCGTCAAGAGCCGCTGCAGAACATTGAACCACGGGGGTGGGAAGAACCTCCGATCAGGCTCGCTGCCCTCACGCTCAGCCCTTCGCGGCGGCCTTCTTGGCCTTCTTGAAGTCGCGCACCTTCTGCAACGAGTCGGCGTCGACGACGTCGGCCACCGAGCGGTAGCCGTCCAGGGCGTAGTCGCCCACGACCTTCTCCCACCCGTCGAGGCGCACCCCGCACTGCTTGGCCAGCAGCGCCACGAAGATCTGGGCCTTCTGCTTGCCGAACCCCGGCAGCGCGTTGATCCGCTTGAACAGGTCGCGACCGTCGCTGGCCTCGGTCCAGATCCGCTCGGCGTCGCCGTCGTAGGTCTCCTCGATGATCCGGGCCAGCTCCTGGAGCCGGGCCGCCATCGAGCCGGGGAACCGGTGGATGGCCGGCGTCTCGGCGGCCAGCGCGGCGAAGGCCTCGGGCTCGGCGTGCGCGATCGCGCTCGGGTCGAAGGACCCGAACCGGTCGACGATCTTCGACGGGCCGCGGAAGGCGTGCTCCATCGGGTACTGCTGGTCGAGCATCATCCCGGCGAGCAGGGCGAAGGCGGAGTCGTCGAGGACCCGGTCAGCGGCCTCGTCCTGGCAGATCTGGAAACCCATGGGGCCATCCTGCCCCACCGGGTTCAGTCCTCGGCGCGCTGCAGGTCCCGAGCCGCCCTCACCGCCTGCGTGATCGCGTCCGGGTTGCCGTCCAGGTCGACCAGGACGCTGTGGTGGCGCACCATCGCGCGGGGCACCGAGAAGGTCCCGGGCAGGTCGCTGACCCAGCCGTGCCGCAGGTCGGGGTCCATCCGCACGACCACCGTGTGCTCGTCGACCTCCCGCGCGACCAGCCGACCCCGGTAGGTCCACCGGCGCTGGCCGGCGGCCGTCCCCCGGTGCACGCCGTCCAGGGCTTCGGCGATCCGGCCGAACTCCTCCAGGTCCACCGCACCTCCCGTGCGCCCGCCCGCGGCTGGGACGCCGGGGCCGGGCCGGGTCAGGCCTTGACGGCCAGCACCGGGCAGGTGGCGTCGAGCAGCACCCGCTGGGCGTTGGAGCCCATCAGCAGCTTCCCGACCGGGGTGCGGTGCCGCAGCCCGATGACGATCAGGTCGGCGTGCTCGGTCTCGGCGATCGCCAGCACGTCCTCGGCCGGCTCGAAGCCCCGGATGAGGTGCCGCACCTCGTGGTCGACGCCGGACTCGGCGAGCTGGGTGCGGACCTGCTGGAGCTCGTTCTCCGCCTCCCGGGCGGCGCCGGCGTCGTAGTCGCTGCCACCCCGGTAGGAGCTGACCAGCACGATGCGCGATCCGCGCAGCCGCGCCTCCTCGATGCCTGCGGTGAGGGCTGCCGCGCCCTCCGGTCGGGGCACGTAGCCCACCACGATGGTTCCCACGCCGACCTCCTCGTCACCGCGCCGACCCGTGCGGACCGGCCGCTCCAGCACCGTACCGAAGCGCAGGCCGCTTGGGGAGGGCCCAGCGGCCGGACGCCGCCCTGTGGAGGAGCGCTGGCACGGGGCGCGTGCGCCGGGGAGGCTGGCGGCGTGCCCCTGCGAGAACCCCTCACCGATGCCGTGGCCGCCGCCTGGCGGGAGGAGGTGCGGCGCCTGGTGGATGCCCGCCCCCGCAAACACTTCGCCGGCCGGCTGCACGTGGGCCGGGCCGGTGGCCCGTCGGTGGACGACACCCCGCCGGACCGGGCCGGCCTGGACGCGGCGTTGCGCACCGACCTGCTCGACGCGCTGCTGCAGCGGTGGTCCGAGAGCGCGACCGGCCGGGCGTCCCCGCACGCCCCGGTGCTGTGGTGGGTCCGGCCGGGGGTTCCCGAGCGGCACGACGACGACGTCGCCTGGTTGGCCGCGGCCCGGGCGGCCTGCGCGCAACGCACGCTGCGGCGCACCTTCGTGGTGGTCACCCGGGTGGGCTGGTACGACCCGGAGACCGAGGTCGGACGGCGCTGGACCCGGGTCCGGGTCCGCTGAGCGGGGCGAACCAGTCGCACTCCCCCGCTCTCCCTCCCGGTGGTCGCCCTCCCCGGTGGTCGAGCCTGCCGAGACCCCGCCCGAGGCCATCCCCGCAGACCGCCCACCCGGTGGTCGAGCTTGCCGAGACCCGCCCCGGGCCACCCCGCAGATCACCCACCCGGTGGTCGAGCCTGCCGAGACCCCGCGCGGCTACTCCCAGCTGTGCACGGGCTCGTTGGTGTGCATCAGCTCGCGGTACTCGTTGACCACGTTCCGCAGCGCCGACCAGCGCTCCTCACCGACCCGACGGTGCACCCGACCCACGAACCACGACGCCCCGTTGCTGCTGGTCAGGCAGCGCTGCTCGATCACCCCCAGGTAGCGGTCGACCTCCTCGGCGCTGGCCCCGGAGTCGGTGAGGCCCTGGGCGGCCAGGGGCAGCAGCCGGCGCAGCACCAGCTCGGTGACCGGCACCTGCCCGATGCCCGGCCAGAACACCTCCGCGTCGATCCCGTGCCGTGCAGCGGTGTGGAAGTTCTCCTCGGCGGCCCCGAAGGACATCTGCGACCACAGCGGCCGCTCGTGCTCGGCCAGCGCGTGCACCAGGCCGAAGTAGAAGGCGGCGTTGGCGACGGTGTCGAGCACGGTCGGCCCGGCACCGAGCAGCCGGTTCTCCACCCGCAGGTGCGGCACCCCGTCGGCGATGTCGTAGACCGGGCGGTTCCAGCGGTAGACGGTGCCGTTGTGCAGCCGGAGCTCGGCCAACTGCGGGGTGCCGCCGTCCTCCAGCACCCGGGCCGGGTCCTCCTCCTCGGTCACCGGGAGCAGGGCGGGGAAGTACCGCACGTTCTCCTCGAACAGGTCGAAGACGCTGGTGATCCAGCGTTCCCCGAACCAGACCCGGGGACGCACACCCTGGGCCTTGAGCTCGGCGCTGCGGGTGTCGGTGGCCTGCTCGAAGAGCGGCACTCGGGTCTCGCGCCACAGCTCCTTGCCCAGCAGGTAGGGCGAGTTGGCGGCCAGCGCGACCTGGACCCCGGCGATGACCTGGGAGGCGTTCCAGGTGGCGGCGAACCGGTCCGGTGAGGTCTGGACGTGGAACTGGGTGCTGGTACAGGCGGCCTCGGGCAGGATCGAGTCGGCGGTGGTCTGCACCCGTTCCCGCCCGTCGATCACGATCTCGATGTCCTCGCCCCGGGCCGCGAGGATCTGCTCGGACAGCAACCGGTAGCGCGGGTTGGCACTGATCGAGTCGACCGAGAGGTGACCGCCGCGCAGGGTGGGCAGGATCCCGATCATCAGCTGGTGGGCGCCGACCCGGGCCGCCTTCTCCTCGGCGTCGTTGAGGCTGCGCCGCAGGGTCTGCTCGTAGCCGCTCAGCGCCCCGGTACGGATCCGGCCCGGCGCCACGTTGATCTCGATGTTGAACTGGCCCAGCTCGGTCTGGAAGTCCGGGTCGGCGATCTCGGCCAGCACCTCGGCGTTGCGCAGCGCCGGGTCACCGCGCTCGTCGACCAGGTTGAGCTCGACCTCCATCCCGGTCATCGGGTCGTCGGTGTCGAAACGGGCCTCGCGCAGCATCCGGGCGAACACGTCCAGACAGGCCCGCACCTTCTGGCGGTGCCTGGTCCGGTCGGCCCCGGTGAACTGCTGACGCTCCACCTCTGCTCCCATGCGGTGAGCCTAGGTCGACGGGAGCCGGGTGCAACACCCCCGGACGGCGCGCGCGGACGCGTCGCACCCAGTTGTCAGGCCGCCGGGTCCGGCCCCGAGGAGGCTGCCCCCTCCAGTTCCGAGGTCGACACCGGCGCGATCGCGTCGGTGAGCAGCTGCCGGGTCAGGTCGGTCAGGCTGCTGCCGCCGGCGTCGGTCGACCGGTCGACGGCGCACCAGGCCAGCGCGCCGTTGCCCGAGAGCCAGGCGAGCTGGGCCACCACCCCGGCCACGGCGCCGACGCCCTCCGCCGGGGTGGCCCGCAGCACCCCGATCCAGAACTCGAGGTGCTCGCGGGCCTCGCCACGTTCGACCCCCACCCAGGCCTCGTCCCTGATCCGGGGCACCTGCACGGCACGCACCAGCCGCGCGGTGGTCCGCTCGTCCGGTGCCCTGCCCCCACCGGCGGCCGCCACCCACCCGGGCAGCTGGTCCCGCAGCAGGGCGCACTCGGCGGCGACCTCCTCGACGGTCCAGCCCTCGTCGAGTTCGGCTCCCCCGGCCCGGCGGACCCGCTCGACCCACTGCTCGCACGGCTCCAGCAGACCGGCCACCTCCTCCCGCGAGCCCAGCACCACGTCGCCGCGCCAGACCGCCTCCGTGCGGTACGGGTGCGTGCTGGGGTCGAACTCCCGCAGTCCGGTGCCGGTGAACGGGTGGGCCGGGTCCAACGGCATCCAGCCGGTGGGGGTGGCGCCCAGGCAGTCGAGGACGCTGATCCCCGCGGCGGTGAGGCGGCTGGCCAGGAACCGCACGAGCCAGGCGTGCCCGGCCGGCTGCTCGGAGTAGACCACCAGCACCACCCGGTCCACCGCGTGCCCGGCACAGGCGTGCCCCAGCTGCGCCGCCAGCACCGAGGCACCGGCCTCGTCGTGCGGCAGGTCCGAGCGGGCCTGGGGACCCCCGCGGCCGATGCTCACCATCACCACCGACTCGGTGGGCACGAAGCCCATCGCGACGGGGACGAAGGCGAGCAGGTCCTCGGGGGTCCGGGCCCGGAATCCACGGGGAGGGCGGTGACGTCCGCGGGCGGCGCCGGGGCGGTCAGGTCTCTGAGGGCTGTTCGTCGAAGGTTCCATGCCCCGACGCTGCCCGCTGACCCGGGCCACCGGCGCCCCAGCACCTGCGACGGTGGAGTGCCGTCCCCCCGCCGGTGGCTGTGGACGCCCCGGGGCCGCGAACACCGGGCCCGTAGGCACCCGTGAGGCACCGTGCACCGGGTTGTCGGAGCGACCGGCGAGAATGGCGCCACCATGCGCCCGCACGCCTCCGTCCTGCACCTCGACCTGGACGCGTTCTTCGCCTCCGTCGAGCAGCGGGACAAGCCCTCCCTGCGCGGCAAGCCCGTGGTGGTCGGCGGGACCGGGTGGCGTGGCGTCGTCTCCACCGCCTCCTACGAGGCGCGGGCGTTCGGGATCCGTTCGGCGATGTCGACCCGGGAGGCCCGCTCCCGCTGTCCCAACGCCGCCTACCTGGCGGGCCGCTTCCCCGCCTACCGCGAGGCCAGCGGCCTGGTGATGGCCGAGCTGCGCGCCGTCTCCCCGCTGGTGGAGCCGCTGTCGCTGGACGAGGCCTTCGTCGACCTGGCCGCCGCCGACCTGCCCGACCTGTCCGTGGAGACCGTCACCGTCTGCGCCGAGCGACTGCGGGCCCGGGTCGCGGAGGTGACCGGCGGGCTGACCGCCTCGGTCGGGGTGGCCAGCAGCAAGTTCCTGGCCAAGGTGGCCTCGGAGCTGGACAAGCCGGACGGCCTGACGGTGGTGCCGCCCGGCACCGAGACCGCGCTGCTGCACCCGATGGCCGTGCGCGTCATCCCCGGCGTCGGGCCGGCGACCACCGAACGCCTGCGGCGCGCCGGGATCCACACGGTCGCGGAACTGGCCGCGGTGAGCGCCGAGGAGCTGGTCCGGCTGCTCGGACGCTCGCACGGGCTGGGCCTGCACGAGCTCGCCCACGCGCGCGACGACCGGGCGGTGGTGCCCGAGCGGGAGGCCAAGTCGGTCAGCGTGGAGGGCACCTACGAGACCGACCTGACCGACCGCAGCCTGATGCAGGGCCTGCTCACCCGGCAGGCCGGGGACGTGGCCCGGCGGCTGTCCGCGTCCGGGCACTCGGGGCGGACGGTGTCGATCAAGGTGCGGCTGCACGACTTCACCACGATGAGCCGCTCCACGACGCTGGCGGCCCCCACCGACGACCGGGGCGTGATCGCGCGGACCGCCTGCGCCCTGCTGGCGGACCTGGACACCTCCGGTGGGGTGCGGTTGCTCGGGGTGGGGGTCTCGGGGCTGGCCGACTGGGTCCAGGACGACCTGTTCGCCGTCCTCGAGCCGGCCGGGTCGGACGACGACGACCAGGCGGCCCCCGACCCCGAGCCGGACGAGGTGGACCCGCTGGCCGAGCGGATCGAGGGGCTGCTCCGGCACCGGCTGTGGGCACCGGGCAGCGACGTGGTGCACACCGAGCACGGCCGGGGCTGGGTCTGGGGCGCCGGGCACGGCATCGTCACGGTGCGTTTCGAGACCGCCGAGACCGGACCGGGGCCGGTCCGCAACGTCCGCGCCGACGACCCGGCGCTGTGTCCGTGGCCCTGCACCGATGAGTGCCACGCCGGGACCGAGTGACTCCCCGCGACGACGACCGCGTCGAGGTCGAGCCGCAGACTCACGACCGGGTGAACCGCACTGCCTCGCCCGGGCGCAGCTGCGCGAGCACGTCCAGGTCCTCGGCACGGACCACCCCGATCACCGGGTAGCCGCCGGTGACCGGGTGGTCGGCCAGGAAGACCACCGGCCCCGAGGGCGGCACCTGGACGGCCCCGAGCACCATCGGTTCACTCGGCAGCTCGGCCGGGGCATCCGGCTGCCGTGCGAGCCGGGGGCCCTCCAGTCGCAGGCCGACCCGGTTGCTGGCTGCGCCGACCCGCCACGGCACCGAGCCGAGCAGACCCAGCGCTTCGGGGGTGAACCAGTCCGCGCGTGGCCCAGGGTCGAGCCGGAGCACCGGCACCGGGGGCGTACGGCGGGGCGGCACCGGGTCGAGCACCGGCACGGCCCCGACCGGCCCGAGCGGCAGCACGTCGCCCACCCGCAGCGCCGCCGGGCCGACCCCGGCCAGCGAGTCCTGGGCACGCGAGCCGAGCACGGCCGGTACGTCGACTCCCCCACCCAGCGCCAGGTAGCCGCGCACCCCGGCACGGGGCGGCGGCACCGTCAGCCGGCTGCCGGCGGCCACGGTGTGCGCCACCCCCTGTTCCCGGGGTCGGCCGTCGACCAGCAGGTCACCGGGGGCGCCGGTGAGCGCGACCGTCACGGCCTGCCCGCACACCAGCACGAGTCCCCCGAGGGTGGTCTCGAAGAGCGCCGCGTCGGGGTCGTTGCCCACCAGCCGGTTGGCCAACGCCGCGGCTCCGGCGTCCAGTGCGCCCGAGCGGGGCACTCCCAGGTGGGCGACCCCACGACGCCCCCGGTCCTGCAGACTCGTGCCCGCACCCAGGGCCTCGACGCGGACGGTCCGGGCGCTCACGGTGCCTCCCGGAACCGGACCCGGGTGCCGGGCGGGAGCAGCGCCGGGCTCGGCCGGGTCGCGTCCCACAGCACGGCCTCGGTGTGCCCCAGCAGCAACCACCCGCCCGGCGATGCGGTCGGGTAGATCCCGGCCCAGGTGTCGGCCAGCCCCACGCTGCCCGGGGCGACCCGGGCGCGCGGCGACGACAACCGGGGCACCGCCCAGTCGGCCCGGAGTCCGGCCAGGTAGCTGAAGCCGGGCGCGAACCCGGTGAAGGCCGCGGTGAACTCCGTCGCGGTCACCCGGGCCACCACCTCGCGGGTCGAGACCTGCCAGTGCACGGCCACCCGGTCCAGGTCCGGCCCGTCGAACCTGACGTCCACCTCGACCCGGGGCCCCCGGGGGAACCGGTGGGTCGGTGCCCACCGGGCCAGCCAGGCCGCGAGCCGGTCACGCTCGACGACGAGTCCGTCCAGCAGCAAGGTCCGCGCCGCGGGCACCACCTCGACCGGCTCGATCCCGTCGGCCGGGCCGTGCTCGCGCACCCACTGCGCCAGTTCCAGCGCCTCCGCGGCGCCGGCGACCTCCACCAGCCACGCGCGTGGCCCGACCGCGCGCAGCACCAGGTCCGGAACGCCGGTCACGGGGCCTGCACGGTCCAGCCGGCCTGCACCAGCGCGGCCCGGACCGCGGCAGCGTGCTCGACGGCGCCCGGCGAGTCACCGTGCAGGCACAGCGAGTCGACCCGGGCCGCCAGGGTGCGGGCGTTCGCGACGATCTGCTCGGTGGCGCTCACCAGCGCCCCCGGCTCACCGCGCGGGACGAGCGTCCCGGCCGCGGTGTAGCCGCGGTCGGGGAACCCCTCGCGCCACCGCACCAGCCCCCGGGCGGCAGCCAGGTCGGCCAGGGCGCCGTCCATCCCCAGCACCGGCAGCGGCGGTCCGGCGGCCTCCACCCCGTCGAGCACCGCAGCGGCCTGCACGGAGTCGGTGTTCACCCGGTGGTAGAGCGCGCCGTGCGGCTTGAGGTAGGAGACCCGGGTCCCGGCGGCGGCGGCGTGGGCGGCGAGCGTGCCGACCTGGTCGGCGACCTGCTCGGCGAGCACCCGCGGCTCGACGTCGTGCGGCACCCGGCCGAAGTTCTCCCGGTCGGCGTACGAGACGTGCGCCCCGACCCGGACCCCCAGCTCGGCGGCGGCGGCACACACCTGACGCATCGTGGCGTCGGTGCCGGCGTGGTGGCCACAGGCCACGTTGGCGCTGGTCACCAGCGCCAGCAACGCGGCGTCGTCGGTGACCTCCTCACCGAGGTCGGCGTTCAGGTCGATCTGCACGCCCCCATCATCGCGCGGGGTGTGCAGCGATAGCCTCGCGCCATGCCGTCCCCGGAACAGCCCAGCACCCCCACCAGCCCGGTCAGCCAGACCCGCAGCGAACCGCTGACCGGTCCGCCGGTGGCCGCGCGGCGTCCGGTGACCACCCACCACCACGGGCACGAGCGCACCGACGACTACGAGTGGCTGCGCGCCAAGGACGACCCCGAGGTGCTGGAGCTGCTGGAGGCCGAGAACGCGTGGACCGCGCAGCGCACC
Source organism: Actinomycetes bacterium (assembly GCA_023396115.1). Lineage (GTDB taxonomy): Bacteria > Actinomycetota > Actinomycetes > Propionibacteriales > Nocardioidaceae > Nocardioides. Next base: position 22,815 of record JAEWXC010000101.1, read on the forward strand.
GAGCACCTGGCCGGGCTGCGGAACGCGATCTTCGGGGAGATCAAGGCCCGCACCCGCGAGACCGACCTGAGCGTCCCCACCCGGAACCGGGGCTGGTGGTACTACGGCCGCTCCTTCGAGGGCCGCCAGTACGGGGCCTCGTGCCGGGTCCCGGTCACCGACCCCGACGACTGGACGCCGCCGACCCCGGCCGAGAACGCCTCACCCGACTCGCCCGCCCTGCCCGGCGAGCAGGTGCTGCTGGACTCCAACGAGCTGGCCGAGGGACACGACTTCTTCTCCCTGGGCGGCTCGGCCCTGGCCCACGACGCGGGGCTGCTGGCGTACGCCACCGACACCACCGGTGACGAGCGGTACACGATCCGGGTCAAGGAGCTGGCCACGGGCGACCTGCTGCCCGACGTCATCACCGGCGCCCTCGGGGGCGCCACCTGGCACCCCGACGGCACGTCGTTCTACTACACCACCGTCGACGACTCCTGGCGCGCCGACAAGATCTGGCAGCACACCCTGGGCACCGCCCAGGCCGACGACACCCTGGTCCACCACGAGACCGACGAGCGGTTCTGGGTGGGGGTCGGCCGCAGCCGCACCGACCGGTTCGTGATGGTGGCCTCGGGCTCCAAGACCACCAGCGAGTACCGGGTCCTGGACGTGGCGAACCCGGAGCAGGGGTTCGTGGTGTTCGCCGAGCGTCGCGAGGGCCTCGAGTACACCCTCGAGCACGCCGTGCTGGGCGGTCAGGACCGGTTCCTGGTGCTGCACAACCTGACCGGCGAGGACTTCGAGCTCGGTTCCGCGGCCACCACCCCCACCGCCCCCGAGGACTGGACCGCCCTGATCCCGCACACCGCCGGGGTCCGGCTGGAGGACGTCGACGCGTTCGCCACCCACCTGGTGGTCCACCAGCGCAGCGAGGGCCTGACCCAGCTGCGGCTGCTGGACCTCGACGGGGACGGCGTCTCCCGCGACCACCTGGTCGAGTTCTCCCACGAGGTCCACACGATCGGCTCGGCCGGGAACCCCGAGTTCACCCAGCCGACCGTCCGGCTGGGCTACACCACCCTGGCTGTGCCGCCGTCGGTGCACGACTACGACGTGCGCAGCGGAGAGCTCCGGTTGCTGCGCACCTCCCCCGTCGAGGGCGGCTACGACCCGGCCGACTACACCGAGCACCGGCTCTGGGCCACCTCCGGGGACGGCACCCGGGTCCCGATCTCGCTGGTGGCCCGGGTCGGGGTGGACCCCACGCACGGGCCCGCCCCGCTGAGCCTGTACGGCTACGGCGCCTACGAGGCCTCCATGGACCCGTGGTTCTCGGTGGCCCGGCTCGCCGTGCTCGACCGGGGTGCGGTGTTCGCGATCGCCCACGTGCGCGGCGGCGGCGAGATGGGTCGGCACTGGTACACCGACGGCAAACTGCAGGCCAAGCAGCACACCTTCGACGACTTCATCGCCTGCGCCCGGCACCTGGTCGAGACCGGCTGGACCACGGCCGACGTGCTCGTCGCCGAGGGCGGCAGCGCCGGTGGGCTGCTGATGGGGGCGGTGGCCAACCAGGCCCCGGAGGCGTTCGGTGGGATCGTGGCGGAGGTGCCGTTCGTGGACACCCTGACCACGATGCTCGACCCGACCCTGCCCCTGACGGTCACTGAGTACGACGAGTGGGGCAACCCGACCGACGACCCGGCGGCCTACGAGACCATCGCCGGCTACGCCCCCTACGACAACGTGGCCGCCCGCAGCTACCCGCCGATCCTGGCCGAGACCTCCCTGCACGACACCCGGGTGCTCTACGTCGAACCCGCCAAGTGGGTCGCGAAGCTGCGCCGGGTGGCAGGTGCCGACGTGCTGCTGCGCACCGAGATGGCGGCGGGCCACGGAGGCGTCTCGGGCCGCTACAAGGCCTGGGAGGACCGGGCCTTCACGCTCGCCTGGATGCTGGACAGGATGGGTCTGGCCGGGGTCACCCCGGCGTCGGGGAACGGCGCGGACGCCTCCTAAACCCGGCTCCCGGGGCCGGTTTCGCTGAGAAGTGCCTGTCGGGGCTGAGAAGTCCCTGAGAGTTGGCCGTTCGGGCAACTCTCACGCTTCCCCGGACGTCGGAAGGGGTGAAGGCTGACGGAACGGACGGGAATCTCCCGGTCCCCGGATCCGTTGGACAGGTACGGACCACCCCGACCGGGAGGTCCAGCAGGAGGAGGCGTCAGATGGCTACCCGGACCACCACCACGCGCGAGATCGAAGGACGCGACAGCGTCGGGCTCTACCTCGACGAGATCGCCCGCACCCCGCTGCTCGACGCAGCCACCGAGGTCGAGCTCTCCAAGACGATCGAGGCCGGCCTGATGGCTCGCGCACTGCTCGACGAGGGCCGGGTCGGTCGACGCAAGGGCGGCGCCCCGGGTAGGGCCAGCCAGGAGGAGCTGGAGTGGCTCGCCGAGGAGGGCGAGCGCGCGGTGCAGACCTTCATCCAGGCCAACCTGCGCCTGGTGGTCTCGATCGCCCGCAAGTACGGCCGGGCGCAGATGCCGATGCTGGACCTGATCCAGGAGGGCAACACCGGCCTGATCCGTGCGGTCGAGAAGTTCGACTACACCAAGGGCTACAAGTTCTCCACCTACGCCACCTGGTGGGTGCGCCAGGCCATCACCCGCGGCATCGCCCAGCAGGCCCGCGTGGTCCGGCTGCCCGTGCACGTCGTGGAGGAGCTCAACCAGGTCTCCGGCGCCCGCCGCACCCTCGAGCGCCAGCTGGGTCGTGACCCGGAGCCGGCCGAGATCGCCGAGGAGCTCGGCCTGTCCCTGGAGCGGGTCCTGGACCTGATGGCCTGGGGCCGCGACCACGTCAGCCTGGACACCCCCATCGACGAGGACGGCGACACCAGCCTCGGTGACCTGATGGCGCAGGAGACCGCGCCGGGCCCGGACCTGGAGGTCATCGACCACGAGTCCTCGCAGCTGCTGGCCCACCTGGTCGACACCCTGGACCCGCGCTCGGCCGACATCATCCGGTCCCGCTACGGCCTGGTCGACGGGTGCCAGCACAAGCTCGCCGACATCGGCGTCAAGCACGGCATCTCCGCCGAGCGGGTCCGCCAGCTCGAGCGGGAGGCGCTGCAGAAGCTGCGCCGCGTCGGCGACCCCGAGATCGCGGCCTGAGCACCACCTGACCTCCGCCTGAGCACCGCCTGACTGGCGTCGGCCGACCCGAGACGGACCGGCGCCCCCTCCCCGGGAGGGACCGGACGCCCCGACCTGATGGTCGGGGCGTCCGTGCGTTCCGGGCCGGGTGGACGGGAGTGGCCGGTTTCCCCACACATCTGGGGGAACTGGCGGTTGTCGCGCGACATGTCGCACGACAACCGCTCATTTCCCACGACCGGTGTGACCGGTGGGGCGTCAGGAACCGGCCTCGGAGAGCGCCAGCGAGGCGGCGGCGGCGTCCTCACGCACGGTCGACGGCACCGGGGTCTCGGCAGCGACCCGCGCCTGCCAGCGCTGCAGCGCCACCACCCGGGCGGCCGCCTCCTCCACGCGTGCACGGGGCAGGTCGCCCGAGACGATCGCGTCGGTGACCACGGCGTGCGTCGTGGCGGTGTCGACCGGCATCAGGACCAGGTCGGCCCCGGCCACCAGCGCCTGCACCGCGGGGCGTGGGCGGCCGGCCACGGCGCCCATCCCCATCGAGTCGGTGATCGCGACCCCGTCGAAGCCGACCTCCTCCCGCAGCCGGCGGAACAGCTCGGACGAGAGGGTGGCCGGCACGCCGGGGTCGACGTCGTCGAGGGCGACGTGGGCCACCATCACGCTGGAGGCTCCGGCCTTCACGGCCCGACGGAACGGGACCAGGTCGCGGGCCTCCAGGTCGGCCCAGGTGCTGCTCAGGTGCGGCAGCTCGTCGTGGCTGTCCTCGGTGGCCGTGCCGTGGCCCGGGAAGTGCTTGACCGTGGCCACCACCCCCGCGTCCAGGTAGCCGGAGACCGCCGAGCCGGTGGCACGCGCCACGACGTCCGGGTCGCTGCCGGCCGAGCGGCTCCCGATCGCGGCGTCGCCCGCCCCGATGGTGACGTCGGCGACCGGCGCGAAGATCCAGGTGAAGCCCAGGTCGCGCAGTTCCAGGCCGGTGGTGTCTGCGGCGGTGTGCACGGCTGCGGAGCCGGCCCGGGGGTCGGCGGTGACGGCGCGTCCGGCGGCGGAGAACGCCGGGAACTCGGTGGCCACGCCGCGCAGGTGCGACACGTAGCCGCCCTCCTGGTCGACGCCGATCACCGGCGGGTGGTCGCGGCCGTCGGCGAGCGCGGCGTCGGTGACGGCCCGGGTGGTGGCCCGGACCTGCTCCTCGTCGGCGACGTTGGCACCGGTCACCGACACCCCGGCCAGGTGCAGGTCTTCGACCAGGTCGGCGGGGACCGTCGGGTCGGTGCCGTGGTAGCGACCGACCAGGACCCCGCCGGCCAGCTGTTCCGGGCTCCAGGTGGCCACCAGATCCTGGGCCTCCTGCCACTCGCCCCGGGTGGGACCCCACCTGGTCGGGGCGTCGGGGTCGACGGCGCGGCCGGTGGCGGCGCTGCCCGGTGGTGGCGCCGCCGGGTCGGGGGCCTCGGTGCTGCCCACGGCGCCCAGCAGGCGCTCGCGGGAGGAGGGGATGCTGAGCAGCACCACACCGGCGACCAGCGCCACGCCGACCAGCAGGACCAGCGCGGCGCCCACGACGCCGCTGCGCCGGGAGCGACGGCGTGCCGGTGCGGCCCGTCGGGTGCCGGTGCGTCGGGCGTTGTCGGTCTTCCGGGCCGGTGCCGCGGCGCGTCGCCGCTCGCCCCGGGTGGCGCGACGCCGCCCCGGGGCGCTGTGCCGTCCCCCGTCCGCGGTCACCGCCCGGCGGGCTCCGCGGTCAGTTCGGCGTGCACCCGGGCCACGGCGGCCGCGAGCTCGGTCAGGGTGCCGGAGTTGTCGATGACGTGGGTCGCGACGGCGAGCCGCTGCTCCCGGGTGGCCTGGGCGGCGATCCGGGCCAGGCCGTCCTCGCGGGTCATCCCGCGGTCACGCACCATCCGCTCGAGCTGCAGCTCGGGCGCGACGTCCACCACCAGCACCGCCTCGAAACTGTCCGCGCGGCCCGACTCGGCCAGCAGCGGGATGTCGTGGACCACCAGGGCACCGGCCGGAGCGGCGGCCTCTCTGGCCATGTTGGCCTCGTAGACGAGCGGGTGCACGATCGCCTCGAGCCGGCGTCGGGCCTGCTCGTCGCCGAAGACCAGGGCCCCCAGCCGGGGGCGGTCGAGCTCACCGTCCGGGCCCAGCACCTCGGGACCGAACGCCTCCACCAGCGCGGCCAGACCGGGCGTCCCGGCGGCGACGACCTCGCGGGCGGCGACGTCGGAGTCGATCACCACGGCCCCGAGCTCGGCCAGCAGGCGGGCGACGGTGCTCTTGCCCGACGCGATGCCCCCGGTCAGGGCGGTCCGGGGCGGGTGCTGCGTCGTCTGCTCGTCCACGGCACGATTCTCCCCGCCGGCCGCACGGCTCACGGGGCCGGGTCCGAGGTGGTGGGTGCGGCGGGCCCCGTCGGCCCTGCTGCGGGTGCACCGGTCCCGGCGTCCGCGGGTGCCTGGTCGGGTGCCTGCTCGGATGCCTGGTCCGGCGCCGCAGCGAACGCGACGAACTCCGCCTCGACCTCGGCGCTCAGCAGCACGTCCTCGGGGTCGAGCACCGGGGTACCGCCGCCGGTGTCGAACGTCGCCCGGGAGCGCAGCGCCACGGTCTGCGGCTCCCCCAGCATCCCGCTGTCGGCCAGGGCGCGGGGTCGCAGGTGGGTCAGGCCCAGCGAGGCGGCGTAGTCGGCGGCCCGCGACGCCGCGTCGGCGACCGCACGCCCGCGGGACTCGCGCTGCACCTCGGCCCGGGTTTGCGCGGTCACGTCCCAGGCGATCCACCCGACCTCGGCGCCGGGCACCTCGCCGGCTCCGAAGACGAAGGTGCCCAGGGCGGCCACGTCGCGGTAGCGGACCGTCATCGTGACCCGGGCGGTGTGCTCGAGCGCGCGCGGAGAGCCGTCGTCGGGGCGCTGCCCGAACGGCCGGGCCGAGGTGAAGACCTGGTCCACGCTCAGCTGCGAGACGGGCCCCTCCTCGGAGGGCTCCCCGCTCAACCCCCGCAGCGCCGTGACCCCGTCGGTCACCGCCGCGACCGCGGCCGCGGCGTCCACCGCCTCGGCGACGACCTGCACGTGCACGGTCGCCTCCTCGGGCGTGCGTCGTTCCTCGTGCTGGCCCCGGACCCGGATGACGACCTCGTTCATGGACCCGATCCTAGGCGTCGCCCGGGAGCCCGGCCGGTGCCTAGCCGGTCCGGACGTGCAGGATGGGGGCGTGCCACCCCCGACCCCGATGACCGCCTCGAGCCGGCTGGCCCGGCTCCGCGCGGGCGACCGGGTGGCGCTGCTGCTGCCGGGGTCGGTCACCTACGCCGAGGCGACGCTGGCGATGCTCACGGCCGGGGTGTTCCCGGTGCCGCTGGACCCGGCCCTGACCCCGGGCGAGCTGGCCCCGGTGCTCGAGGACGTCGCCCCGGCGGCCGTCGTGACGGACCCGGCGGACCTGGCCGTGCTGCGTGCCCTGGGCCCGGACGACCTGACCGGGGCGCTCCCCCGCGGCCGTCCCATGCACCTGACCTCCGGCACCACCGGACGTCGGAAGGCGGTCGACTCGGGGCTGTTGGCGCCCGAGCACGCCCGCGCGCTGGTGGCCGAGGAACGGGACCTGTGGGGGTTCCGTGCCGACGACGTGCACCTGGTGCTCAGCCCGCTGTACCACTCCGCGCCGCTGCGCTTCGCCCACGGCACCCTGCTGGCCGGGGGACGTCTCGTGGTGCCGGGGCGCTTCGACCCGGCCCGGGTGGTCGAGACGATCCGGACCGAGCGGCCCACGACGACGTTCTGCGTTCCGACCCACCTGCACCGGCTCTTCGCCCACCTCGATGCGCACGGGCCGGTCGACCTGTCCTCGTTCCGGCTGCTCGCCCACGCCGGCGCCCCCTGCCCCCCGCGGGTCAAGCAGCGGCTGCTCGAGGAGTTCCCGCCCGGCACCACGTGGGAGTTCTACGGGTCCACCGAGGGACAGTTCACCGCCAGCCGCTCCGAGGAGTGGGCCGTGCGTCCCGGCACGGTGGGCCGGGCCCGACCGGGACGACGCCTGCTGGTGCTCGACGACCACCTGTGGTGCGTCGTGCCCGAGCACGCCCGGTTCAGCTACCTGGGTGCCCCGGAGAAGACCGCCGCGGCATGGCGGGAGACGCCGCACGGTCCGGCGTTCACCGTCGGGGACGTGGGCCGGGTCGACGCCGACGGCTACGTCCACCTCGACGGGCGCCGGACCGACCTGATCATCTCCGGCGGGGTGAACGTGTACCCCCTGGAGGTCGAGAACGTGCTGCGCACCCTCCCGGGGGTGGAGGACGTGGCGGTGCACGGACGCGACGACGCCGCGTGGGGGCAGCGGGTCTGCGCGACGGTGGTCGGGAGCGTCACCGAGGACGCCCTGCGCGAGCACGCCCGGGCGCACCTGTCCCCGGCCCGACGACCACGGGAGTACGTCTTCGTGGCGGAACTGCCGCGCAACGCCACCGGCAAGGTCCTGCGCGACCAGCTCTGACCCCCGGTGGTCGAGCCTGCCGAGACCGAGGCCCCCGGTGGTCGAGCCTGCCGAGACCGAGGCGTCAGCCGGCGACCCCGAAACTGCGCCGGTAGGTCTGCGGACTGACCCCGCGCTCCCGCGCGAAGTGCTGGCGCAGCGCGGCCGAGGAGCCGAAGCCGACCTGCGCGGCGATCCGGTCCACCGAGGCGTCCGAGCGCTCCAGCAGCTCCTCGGCGGCCGCGACCCGGCGCCGGATCACCCACTGGTAGGGCGTCACCCCAGTCTCGTCCTTGAACCGCCGGGCAAAGGTGCGCGGTGACATCGCCACCCGGGACGCCAGCTCCTCCACCGACAGGTCGCCGTCCAGGTGCTCGGAGATCCAGTCCAGCAGCGGGGCGAGCAGCTCGGACTCGCACTCGGCGACCGGCCGGGCCACGAACTGTGCCTGGCCGCCCTCGCGGTGCGGTGGCACCACCATCCGCCGTGCGGCGTCGGCGGCGATCTTGGAGCCGAAGTGCTGGCGCAGCAGGTGCAGCGAGGCGTCCATCCCGGCCGCCGTCCCCGCGCCGGTCAGCAGCGTCCCGTCCTGCACGTAGAGCACGTCGCGCTCCAACCGGCCGGCCGGGAAGTCGCGCTGCAGCACGTCACCGTGGCGCCAGTGCGTGGTGTAGCGGCGCCCGTCCAGCAGGCCCGCCGCACCCAGCAGCCAGGCGGCCGTGCAGTGGGCCAGGACCAGGGCCCCGCGGGCGTGCGCGGCCGCGACCGCCTCGACGGCGGCGGGGTCGGGCGCCCGGTAGTCCCGGTAGGGCACGACCACGACCAGGTCCGCCTCGACGGTGCGCTCCAGACCGTGCTCGACCACGAGGTCGAACCCGGCACTGCCCCGGACCGTCCCCGGCCGCGGTGTGGTGACCGCGAAGTCGAAGAGCGGGTTGTCCTCCTCGGGGTGGTACGGCTCGTTCCACACCTCGCACATGGTGCCCAGGCCGAACGCCTCCACCCCGTCCTGGACCACCAGGGCGACGTTGCGGATCGGCGCGTCAGGGCGCGGACCCGGTGGAACGGACGCCGGCTCGGCCTCGCGCCCGAGCGGCGAGTCGGTGCCTTCGACGGGTGTGAGGACGTGGCGGGTCGGCATGGCCCCATCCTGCGCCCGAGGATGGCAGGAAATCAACCCACTTCGTCCTTCCTGCCACTCGTGGCAGGATCAGAACGGGCGCAGGATTGATGCCATGACCGAGACCACGTTCCTCACCGTCCTGACCACCACCGCCGTCCTGCTGCTGGCGCTGCTCGCCGGCTGGCTCGTCACCCGGCACGACCGGCCGCGGCACCTGCCCGGTTCGCACGCCGTCGACCCGTCGTTCCGCCCGCCCCGTTCCCTGCTGGACTGACACCCCTGCAGACACAGAACCGCCCCGAGGGAATCCCTCGGGGCGGTTCTGGTGCCTCACCCGGCCGGACCGGTGTGGTCGCGGCCGGGGTCAGCGGGCGATCAGTTGCCGCCGGTCAGCTTCTCGCGGAGCGCCTGCAGCGCCTCGTCCGAGGCGAGCGAGCCGCCGTCGGCCGAGGTGTCGGAGCTGTACGAGGTGGCCTCGCCGGCCTCGACCTCGGCCTGCTTGGCCTCGGCCTGCTGCTTGACGTGCGCCTCCCAGCGAGCGTGCGCCTTGGCGTACTGCTCCTCCCAGGTCGCGCGCTGCTCGTCGTAGCCCTCGAGCCACTCGCCGGTCTCCGGGTCGAAGCCCTCGGGGTAGACGTAGTTGCCCTGCTCGTCGTACGTGGCGGTCATGCCGTAGAGGGTCGGGTCGAACTCCTCCACGTCGGCGGCCGCAACGGTCTCGTTGGCCTGCTTGAGCGACAGCGAGATCCGACGACGCTCGAGGTCGATGTCGATGATCTTGACCATGACGTCGTCGCCGACCTGGACGACCTGCTCCGGGATCTCGACGTGGCGCTCGGCCAGCTCCGAGATGTGGACCAGGCCCTCGATGCCCTCCTCGACACGGACGAACGAACCGAAGGGCACCAGCTTGGTGACCTTGCCCGGGACGATCTGGCCGATCTGGTGGGTGCGGGCGAAGTGCTGCCACGGGTCCTCCTGCGTCGCCTTCAGCGACAGGGAGACACGCTCGCGGTCCATGTCCACGTCGAGGACCTCGACGGTGACCTCGTCACCGACGGTGACGACCTCGGACGGGTGGTCGATGTGCTTCCACGACAGCTCCGAGACGTGGACCAGGCCGTCGACGCCACCCAGGTCCACGAAGGCACCGAAGTTGACGATCGAGGACACGACACCCTTGCGGATCTGGCCCTTCTGCAGCTGGGTGAGGAAGCCGTGGCGAACCTCGGACTGGGTCTGCTCGAGCCAGGCACGGCGGGACAGGACCACGTTGTTGCGGTTCTTGTCCAGCTCGATGATCTTGGCCTCGAGGGTCTGACCCACGTAGGGCTGCAGGTCGCGGACGCGACGCATCTCCACCAGCGACGCGGGCAGGAAGCCGCGCAGGCCGATGTCGAGGATGAGGCCGCCCTTGACGACCTCGATGACGGTGCCCTCGACGACGCCGTCCTCCTCCTTGACCTGCTCGATGGTGCCCCAGGCGCGCTCGTACTGGGCGCGCTTCTTCGACAGGATCAGGCGACCCTCCTTGTCCTCCTTCTGGAGGACCAGAGCCTCGACCTTGTCGCCCACGGAAACGACCTCGTTGGGGTCGACGTCGTGCTTGATCGACAGCTCGCGCGAGGGGATGACACCCTCGGTCTTGTAGCCGATGTCGAGGAGAACCTCGTCGCGGTCCACCTTGACGATGGTGCCGTCGACGATGTCGCCGTCGTTGAAGTACTTGATGGTCGCGTCGATCGCGGCGAGGAAGTCTTCCTCGGAGCCGATGTCGTTGATCGCGACCTGCGGGGCGTCGTAGCCCGCGGGGGTGGAGATGGTGCTCGTCATAAGGGTCAGAAGTCCTTGGATGGATGGAGTTGTGCGGACGCGCCCGGAGACGGTTTCTTCACACGGACCACCAACCGGTGGAGGCGAGGAGCCTCGACCCCCTCGGTACGGGGTCAGGGCAGACTTCTGGCGCAGTGCACGAGTCTACGCGCGGCGGCCGCGGCCAGTCCAACCGGGGTCACGACCGGACGCCCGACTCCCCCACGCGACGGCAGTGACCGGCCGTCGACCGGCTCGTTGAGACCGGTGGGAGGGCCGCGGAGGCGTTCCCGCCGCTGAGCCCGTCCCCACCCTGGAGGCCCGATGTCACCGCAGTCCCCCGCCGTCTGGCTCGAGGTCGCGCTGGTGCCCGCCCGTGTCACCACCGGGGTGGTGGTCTCCTCGGTCGAGGTGCTCTCGCGCACCTCCCGCGCCGTGATCTCCCTGGCCGACCCCGCCGGCCCGCTGGCGACGCTGGCCGAGCGGTTGGACCGGCTGGTGGAGGTGCTGGCCGACGAGCACGGTGTGGGGCGGCTGGTGACCCGGCTCAACGACCTGCTCGACCCGGCCAGCCCGTTGGGGCACGCCCTGGGCACGGGTGGGCCGGTGGAGCGGCTGATCGCCGAGGACGGTCCGCTGGGCGCCCTGACCGGGCCGGGTGGTGGGGTGGAGCGACTGCTGTCCACCGGCGGTGCGCTGGACCGGATGCTCGCACCCGGAGGCACGCTGGACCGGTTGCTCGCCCCCGGCGGGATCCTGGACCGGGTGCTCACCGAGGACGGGTTCGTCGACAAGTTGGTCGCCGAGGGCGGCACCCTGGACCAGGTGGTGGCACTGGGCTCCACCCTGGAGTCGATCGCGCCGCAGCTGGAGCAGCTCGCGTCGCTGGTGCCCGCGCTCCAGGAGTCCGCCGACACCCTGCACCGCGCGGTCGGGCCGCTGGGCACCCTGGCCGGTCGGATCCCGTTGCGTCGTGGGGCCGTTGCCGGGGGCTGAACCCACCGGGGTCAGCCCAGCGGCGTAGCCTCACGCTGTGGCCGACCACCTCCCGCAGACCGTCCGTGTGGAACGACGTCCCGTCAGCGAGGCCGAGTCCCGTCACGCCAACGGCGCCGACTGGGACCGCTACGCCGACGAGTACCAGGCCACGCACGGGGAGTTCCTCGGCGACGCCGGCTTCGTGTGGGGTCCCGAGGGGTTCACCGAGGCCGAGGCCGGCGCGCTGGGACCGGTGGCCGGGCGCGACGTGCTGGAGGTGGGGTCCGGGGCCGCTCAGTGCTCGCGCTGGGTCCGTTCCCGCGGGGGGCGGGCGATCGGTCTGGACCTGTCGATGCGCCAGTTGCAGCACTCGCGGCGCATCGACGAGCAGACCGGCCTGGTGGTCCCCTCGGTCCGCGGCACCGCGACCGCGCTCCCCTTCGCCGACGGGTCCTTCGACGTCGTCTTCTCCTCGTTCGGCGCGCTGCAGTTCATCAGCGACCTGGACGTGGCGCTGGCCGAGACCGCCCGGGTGCTGCGTCCGGGCGGCCGTTACGCCTTCTCCATCACCCACCCGACGCGGTGGATGTTCCCCGACGACCCCGGCGAGCCGGGGCTGACTGCGTCGCAGTCCTACTGGGACCGCTCCCCCTACGTGGAGATCGACGACGAGACCGGGCAGGTGGCCTACGTCGAGCACCACCGCACCCTGGGTGACTGGGTGGCGCTGCTGCACGACACCGGGTTCGTGCTGCGCCGACTCCTCGAGCCAGAGTGGCCCGAGGACCACGACCGGGTCTGGGGAGGCTGGTCACGCCTGCGCGGTCGGGTCTCCCCCGGTACCGCGCTCTTCGTCGCCGACCTGCGCTGACCCCTCGCCGGTGGCTCCGGCCGGACGCACCAGCGCCTCGAAGAAACGTCCGGCGAACGCCAGGCCCGGCACCAGCAGCTGCTCGACCGTGACGACCAGCGCGCCCAGGACGACCAGGGCCATCAGCACCCGGCCCAGCCCCGGCCACCCGGCTCCGAGGTCGGCGACACCGAGGGCCACCGGACCCCACAGGGCCACCAGCAGCCACCACCGCTCGGCGAGGGCGGTGACCACCCGACGCCGACCGAACCGTTCCAGCGTCATCCGGCCGTGCCCGTCCCCGGCCAGCGCCACCGCCGCCAGGCAGGCGGCCAGCGGCACCAGGACACTGAGCAGTCGACCGGCGTCGTCGACGAAGCTGACGGCCAGGGGCATCACCAGCAGCGGCAGCACCGCGGCACTGGACAGCGAGGCCGACCACGGCTGACGGCGGGCGAACCACGGAACCGCCCACGCGGCCAGGGCACCCCACAGCACGGCGTCGCCGCGTGCCCACGTCTCCAGGAGGGCGCGGTTCACCTGGTCACCGGCGACCAGGTCGACCCGCCAGGCCGCCGCCGCCACGACTCCGGCCAGGCCGAGCACGAACCGGACACGTGGCCAGGGCCGGAAGATCACGTGGGCCAGCACCACCACGGCCAGGGCCTGCACCTCGATGCTGAAGTACCGCAGCGGAACCAGGTCGATCCGTCCCAGGGTGGGCTGCTCCAGCAGCGCCCAGTTCCAGGTGAAGGTGAGGACGTGCTCGAGCGTCTGGCGCACCGGGGCGGTGCCGCCGGCGTCGGTGAGCCGGGCCACGGCAGCGACCGCCACCAGGCAGCCGAGCACGGCGAGTCCGACCCGGGCCAGGTGGCCCAGCACCACCGGAGCACCGGACTCGCTGCGGGCCGCGGCGAGGTCCAGGCCGCGCACCACGGCGTAGCCGGTCGCCACCCAGAGCAGGGTCCAGCCCAACTCCAGCGAGCCCAGGATCCCGTCCAGCGGGGCGTAGCGGGTCACCGCCGTGGTGCGGACCAGGAGCCAGGCCTGGCCGAGCAGCACGAGCACCAGCGCCAGCATGCGCAGCAGCGGGAGCACGGTGCTCACCGCGGCATCCGCGGGCGGTGCGTCGTGGGCCACCGGGGTGCCGGCAGACGTCTCCGTGCTCATGAACTCCTCCGGGGCAGCAGGTGCGTGCTCAGCCAGCGGCGGGTCGGTCGCTCCACCAGTCGGTCCGCGACCACCGTCACGACGAGCAGGGAGACGAGAGAGACCGAGACCTTCACCCACGTCGGCTCGTCGGACAGGCGGGTGCCGACCCACCAGAACACCGAGAAGTGCCACAGGTACACCACCAGGGAACTGCGCCCCAGCCAGACCAGCGGCCGCACGGTGAGCAGACGGGTGAGGCCGCCCCGGGCCCCCATCACGACGCCGGCGCAGCAGGCACCACCGGCCAGCAGGACACCGGTCGCCCAGAGGTTGAGGTGGTGTGGTTCGGGCACCTCGGCGGAGCTGAGCACCAGCCCGGCCCACCCGACCAGACCGACGAGCAGGGTGACGCCCCCGGCGACGGGGCGGCGACGCAACCAGGGTTCTGCGGCAGCGATCGCCACCCCCAGGAAGATCCCGTCCATCCGCGCCAGCGTGTGCAGGGTCGCGCTGTAGGTGCTGGTGTCGTGGTACAGGTCGATACGGAACCAGGTGGAGTAGGCGACCAGCGCCAGGCTGAGCACCAGGATCAGCACCCGGCGCCCCCGCAGCACCAGCACCAGCAGCGGCAGCACCACGTAGGCCTGCATCAGCACCGACAGGTACCAGAGGTGACCCAGTCCCCCGCTCCCACCCCAGCTCATGCCGAACACGTTGCGGATCGCCTCGAAGTTGAACGTGGCGGTCAGCAGCGCAACGGTCGTGGCGATGCGGTTCTCCTGCGTGGAGCCGCCCAGGGAGTCGACCAGCAGCGCGACGAGCCAGACGACCGCCAGGTAGGGCAGCAGTTGCACCCAGATCCGGACCAGCCGGCGCACCACGAAGATGAACGGGTCCACGCCGCCCCGCTCGGTGTCGGCCAGCAGGCTGCGGGTGATCACGTAGCCA
>JAEWXC010000054.1 GCA_023396115.1 Actinomycetes bacterium
GCCGAGACGCGTAGTGGAGCGAAGCACATGGCAAGCTGTATCTGCCATGTGGTTTGCGTAACGAAGCGGCTTCGGCTTGAACGACTTGTTAGGCCGCCGCACGCCGAGCGTGCGCCCGATCTTGCGACAGCCCAACCCCTGGGCCGAACAGTACAACAAGTCTGGCCGAACGGCCCGAGGCTGGCAGTGGCCGGGCCAAAGCCGGAACCACCGACTCGTGCGGTCAAGAACTTTCACTTCGCCCTGCCCGAAGCCGACTCGGCAGGTCGAATCTTGCGGAGAGTCGAGCCTTTCCGAAGCCGAGTTGCTGGGGGGCTGACTGCCGACAACGCCACCGCGCGTGCGAGGTGCAAACGCCGCGGATGAGCGACGCGCTACACGCTGCCTTGAGTTCGGCAACGACGGTGCGGGAAACAAGGCCTAACGCCAGAATTAAGCCGTGCCGCGAAGCGGCATCGGCTTGAATGAATTGTTAGGTTGCACTCAGCGCCGTGGCCAGCTTGGACGCCACGCTGTCAAGTTGCTCCCTATCTGGTGGCGAGTAGAACCTAGGCGGTAAGTTCCAACTGAAGCCGTCACCCTTGTACCGCGGATTCACGTGAATGTGTGCATGGAACACGGTTTGTGATGCAGCCGCACCATTGCACATTACAAGGTTCACCCCTTCGCAGCGGATGTCGGTTTGGCCATATGCCCTCGCGACGGCTTGAGCGACTTTAAACATGTGACCGGCTAGGTGTTCTGGTATATCAAAGATGTTCACGTAATGCTCGTTCGGGACAACAAGAGCATGCCCCTCTGTCACTGGCTCAATGGTCAGGAACGCGGTGCAGAGGTCATCCTTATAGATGATGCTTGCCTCAGCTCTTTCGGAAAGAATCTCGCAGAACACGCAACTGGTCATATGCAACCTAACGCCAGAATTAAGCCGTGCCGCGAAGCGGCATCGGCTTCAATGAATTGTTAGGCCTCAGCTCTCGTATGCACGAGCGTACACTGAGACACCGAGCATCTCCTCTAGCACTTTGGCCGCGGCAATATCAGCTTCATGCTTGATAGAGAACTCTTGGCCGTTCACTGGCGGAATGTACTTGAATTCGTAGCGGATGTGTCCGGAGAAGCCTCCGCCGTAAGCACTGCGTACCGAGAATTCTGGATCATCAATCTCGGCCAGCAACCTTCCAAGCTTGGTTCTGCCATCGACGTGGAGGTGGAGGCTTGATCCCCCGTAGGACTCAAGATTCTTTCCGTCTGGCACGCGCAGCTCCGAAAGCTCTTGGATCCTCTTTTGACCCGCGATATTTCCAGCAGCGCGAGCGCTCTGAAACGCCGCGACTATCTGCTCTTTTGACTTCACATCCGTTGCCATGACATCCCCCTGAGGCCTAACGCCTGACTTAAGCCGCGCCGCGAAGCGGCGTCGGCTTGAAGGAACTGTTAGGCCGCGCGCCGCACACTTGGTCTACATGGATCAATACTGATCTTGCACAGTTCCCGGAGCCTCCTTTGCACGTCACAATGCCTCCACTTAAGAATGTCTCATCGCGACTAAGTAGCGCGTAGAAGGCTACGAAATCCGGCGGAGTCGTTGATGGTGGGAGCATCCGGTCCGCCACATTGACGAGCTTGGTACGCACGATACGAATATCTACATCGTAAGAACTCGTCCCATCCCAGAGTAGAGTTGCAGAGTCCGCGACCTGTTTACGGATCGATGCTTCAAGCGAGCCCGCAAGACTACTGTGGGAATCCATTGAGCTAAGTTGAATGCCGCACCTGGCAGCTGCGGTTGCTGGAGCCGAGGCTTGAGCGAGACAGAGTAGTGCTGAGAACCACAGATTAGCCATGTTCTTGATTAGCGGCCTAACACCTAAGTTAAGCCGACCCGCGCAGTGGAGTGGGCCAGGTGGCAAGCTTTACCTGCCGCCTGGACCGCGTAACGAAGCGGGTTCGGCTTGAACGCATTGTTAGGGCGCTTTGCCGTTGATGCAATCCGCTGCGGCCGGAGGGAATGCCTCACCACCATTCTCGGCGATTGACTGGGGTGTGCTGGCCCAGCCCATACATGTGTGCTGGCAGCCCCCACCGATCACAGGCTCGCCTCCCCGCCTCTCACACTGGGTAAGGCACTTGTCTGACTTTATACAGCGGCGAGAAGCTTCCTTGATGATGCACCACGTCTCCCGATCGTACTTGCCGGAGTCCAACGTTGAAATGTCACACTCGTTTGGTGAAGCAGCAGCAAAGGTTGGATCTGTCGAGCAGGAGGCTGCTAAGGCGACGGCGGCCAGAAAACAGACGTTGAGCAGACGGATAACCATCGAACTCTCCTAGCGGCCTAACACTTGAGTTAAGCCGTGCCGCGAAGCGGCATCGGCTTGAACGAATTGTTAGGCGGCTCCTTAGTTGTCAACGTTAGTGACCTTGACGTGGATGACGCATACCCCGCGCGCCACTAGGAAACCGCCGAACCCCCAAAAGCTGCCGCCAGGAAGCTCGGAACTGAAATAGAACTCATGCACCTGATCAGTACCCGCAATGCCGCGTAGAGCTGAAAGAGAGAACCGCTGTATTGCCTCAGCGTCTTGCGCGGAGTATGGCGCAGAGACCGACATACGCTCGCCGATCTGCTCAACGGTTCCGCCCGGGCACTCGTCCGTCGGGACGACTTGGCTCCGGAAGTCGCCATACCAAGTGGCTGGCTGAGATGGCACAGCAGCAATCTCCTCGGCAGCGACGGCTAAGCTGCTGAGGAACACTATGAGAAAGGCTGGGCGCTTCAAGAACATTCGCAGAGCCGCCTAACACCTAAGTTAAGCCGAGTTGCGAAGCAACTTCGGCTTGAACGCATTGTTAGGCCGCCGCAGCCCGTACCTGGCCTGCGATCACCCAACACCGGAGCGGAACAGTACAACAAGTTTTGGCCTGGAGCTTGGGCTTGCTGCGGTCAGAGCCGGATGCACCGAGCGCGTGGCCAGGAACTCTCACAGCGCCCTTTCCGAAGCCGACTCGGTGGGTCAAATCTTGCGGAGATTCGCATCTGTCCGAAGCCGCGATGCTTCAGGGCCGACTGCCGATGCCCTCACCGCGCGTGCGAAATACCCAACGCAACTGGCGAGGCGGGGTGAGCCAAGCTTCCGAAAAAAACTGCCACAACAGTGCGGGACACAAGGCCTAACACCTGAGTTAAGCCGACTTGCGTAGTGGAGCCAAAGCCATGGCAAGCTCTTTCTGCCATGGCTTTGGTGTAACGAAGCAAGTTCGGCTTGAACGAATTGTTAGGCACTGGCCGCGGGGAAGGACAAACCAACCTTGCAGTCAGTGCAGTAGAACCCCTCATCTGCCGCGTTGTGCGGCGTGCGAGGCGAAGAGTAGTAGCGGACGGGTGCTGCTACGATACCGGCGCGAGGCCGAAATGCTGGCGGCATGCGCTGCGCGAAATGGACGACCATACGTGCTTCGGACCAGCCGCGAGACACCTGTGTCACAGAGCAGCCGAGTAATTTGGCCTGACTGTATAGCGGCTCTATGTGACTACACGTTTCAGTCATGGTTGTTCCAGGGCCTAACACCAGAATTAAGCCGTGCCGCGAAGCGGCATCGGCTTGAATGAATTGTTAGGCCGGCGGCGCCGACCATTTGATACCACCAACAACCTTGCGCTCAGCATGCCGCATTGCCTCCTCGATGGTCTTGCAGCCAGGAGTGTCCGGACTGGTTGGCTCTGAGGGGTCAAGCGCGCACCTGAATCTTCCGTAGTACAGAACGCCATCCTCGCCCATCAGCTCCGGCAATTGGCCTGTCTCAAGTCGACCGTCGGCCCGATCAAACTCATAGCCCCAGTCGTAGTCGAGCGCAACAATGTCTACCGGCGTCTCAACCGTTCCGCCGTAAAGCCATGTCCCAACAGCAACAATGCGAAGTGTCATGCCGGCCTAACACCTGAATTAAGCCG
>JAEWXC010000034.1 GCA_023396115.1 Actinomycetes bacterium
CATCATCACATCACCCCATCACCACATCACCACATCACCACATCACCACATCAACACATCACCACATCACCCCGTAACCCGGTATTCAGGAAACCCTATCGGGAAGCGCAGTCGCTTCACCTCAACCCATTCACCCAACTACACGCCCAACACCTTCACAATCTGAAGCGCATTATAAGCGCCGTTCATCAGAGGATACATCCCTCCGTTCACCTCTTGGTAAAAGTTGATGCCAAAAACATAGAACAGCGGCTGGCTTAAACCTGCGGACAGGGAGTTGTCCAGATGGATGCCGGCGGTTTCAGTGGAGTTCCAGGGGAGGATAGCGGTGCTTTGCTCGGAACTGATAAAGGTTTCGGTTTCAAAATCCACAGCCGTCGCAGAACCCACGATTTTGAAATGGGTGGCACCGGTCGGCGCAGCAATCACTTTCTCGGGAATAAAAGCCTCAATACTTAACCCGGCTTCTCCGCTCGCACGGTCAATGGTGGCAGTATAGGGCGCAAAGAAGCAGCTGCACAGCTTCGCATTTTGATTGAAGTCAAAACCTTCCAGCAGTTCGGTTTCTCCGTCAATCACATTTCTTTGCCCTCTGGTACTGGTAGAATCCAGTTGGATTACCCTCATCATCTGTTGCGTAAGGCGGCTCGTCATTCGGTAGTCCGCCACTTCTTTCAGCAGGCTGCGCAGGCTGTTCCGTAGGGTTTTGCCTGCTTTTCCGGCGCGCCCGAATTCTGAACTGTTTTCCCGCGTTCTCTGGAAATTGGGGTCATTTCTGAACCGTTCACTCGTAATGCCGCCTTTTTCTCTCACAAGGTAGCCGTCTTTGCTTTTGTAAAAGGTGACGTCACCAAGGGTACCTTCAATTTTGAAGATGCTTTTCTGTCTTGCCATAATTTTTCTGTTTTTAAATTTTTTCTTCGGATGTTAGCCCCATCCGCTTTAGGCTTTGTGAATTCACAGGGCAAAACTTGGGATTTCACAATCATATTCCAATTTCGCAGTGGCTTATGGTGAGTTTTTGTGCTTTTTATATATAAAATGTGTGTTTTGGGTGAAATCGTTACTTTTTGTGTATTTTATTTCTTTTTTTCATTTTGAAATTTCGGGTGAACATTTTAAATTAGACTTAATATTAAATAGTCATAAGAATGAAAAAAATTAACAGAATTTGCATTTATCCTAAGGATGTTCAGGCCATCACGGGAAGAAGCCTGAATTTTTCCCGTTTACTCCTGAGAGAGATGCGTAGAGAGTTGGGAAAAGGAAAAAACGATTTTATCACCATAGAGGAGTTCTGCCGCTATAAAGGCATCAGTTATGAGGAGGTAAGAAAGATACTTAACAACTGAAATTTTTTGTCATTAAAATTGTATTTTAGCAAAAATTTTTTTTTGGTAAATCCCGACTTTACGATGCACAGATGAAGCATTGGAATTATCGGGAATTAACAAAGGCTAAATACAGATCATGAACATTATACAGACCCCACTGAAAGACTGTTACATCATCGAACCCACCGTCTTTGAAGACGGGCGCGGCTATTTCTATGAAAAATATAATGAAAAGAAATTTGAAGAGCTCACTGGGATGAACGGCCATTTCGTGCAGGATAATATTTCAAAATCAGCTTATGGCGTGCTCCGCGGCCTGCATCTGCAGAAAGGGGAGCATGCCCAGGCCAAACTGGTATCATGCCTCGAAGGCAGAGTATGGGATGTCGCTGTCGATCTGCGCCCCGAATCGCCAACCTTCGGACAGTGGTACGGCGTGGAACTCACACCCGGAAACAGATTGCAGTTCTATGTGCCGCGCGGCTTTGCACACGGATTTTCAGTGCTTTCAGAAACCGCCGTCTTTGCCTACAAATGCGACAATTTTTACAGTAAAGAATCCGAAGGCGGCGTCATCTGGAACGATCCCGACCTGAACATCGACTGGAAACTTCCCCTCGGAGACATCATCCTCTCCGAAAAGGATAAAGTCCTCCCCACTTTCGTAGAAAGAAATTTTTAATCCATTCACTCAACACTCAACACTCAACACTCAACACTAAACCACTAAACCACTCAACCACTCAACACTAAACCACTCAACCACTAAACTACTAAACCACTAACCACTAAACCACTCAACAACTCACACAAATGCACTCAATCCTCATCACCGGCGGCGCCGGCTTCATCGGTTCCCACGTCGTTCGCGAATTTGTAAAGAACCTCCCGGATACCCAAATCATCAACCTCGATGCTTTAACCTATGCCGGGAATCTTGAAAACTTAAAGGATATTGAAAACGAACCCAACTACGTTTTCGAAAAAGCCGATATCACCAGACCGGAAGAACTGAAGGCCGTTTTTGAGAAATACAGACCGGATGCAGTAGTTCACCTGGCTGCAGAATCGCATGTGGACAGAAGCATTACCGATCCCAATGCCTTCATCAATACCAACGTGATCGGAACAGCAAACCTTCTCAATCTGTGCCGCGAAAACTGGACTTTAAATCCCGACCACACCCACGGGAATTTCCCGGACGGGAAAAGAACCAACCTGTTCTACCACGTATCAACAGATGAGGTGTACGGCGCCCTGGGCGAAACCGGATTCTTTACCGAAGAAACACCCTATGACCCGAAATCGCCTTATTCCGCATCCAAAGCCGCATCCGATCATTTGGTCCGTGCGTACGGAAACACCTACGGGATGCCCTTCATCGTTTCAAACTGTTCCAACAATTACGGGCCGAACCATTTCCCGGAAAAACTCATTCCCCTTTGCATCCACAACATTTTAAATGAAAAGCCGCTGCCAATCTACGGTGACGGAAAATATACCCGCGACTGGCTTTACGTGATTGATCATGCCAAAGCGATCTTCCGGATCTTCCACGAAGCCAAAACCGGCGAAACCTACAACATTGGCGGCTGGAACGAATGGCAGAATATCAGCTTGGTTAAAGAACTGATCAGACAGGTGGACGAAAAAATCGGAAATCCGCAAGGTCACTCCGAAAAACTGATCACCTTTGTAAAAGACAGACCTGGACACGACAAACGCTACGCCATCGATGCAACCAAACTGGCCAGTGATCTGGGCTGGAAACCCTCCGTAACTTTCGAGGAAGGCCTCTCAAAAACCATCGACTGGTTCCTGGACAACAAAGAATGGCTGGAGAATGTAACCAGCGGTGATTATCAGAAATAT
>JAEWXC010000045.1 GCA_023396115.1 Actinomycetes bacterium
AGACCGGGCAGCGCGCCGGCCTCGACGGCGCCACGGTCCCCGGCCCGGCGCGGCACCCAGGCCAGCCGGGCGCCCGTACGTGCCGCCAGGTCCAGTGCGGCGCTCAGGGCGCCGGGGCTGGTGGCCAGGCGTTCACCCACGAGGATCACCGCGCCCCCGTCGAGGGCGGTCTCGCCGTCCTCGGCCAGGGCGGTGAGGGCGGCGGCCTCGGTGCCGGGTGCGGTCGGCACCAGGGTGCCGCCGAGCTTCTCCAGACCGCGGCTGGTCCACGGCGCCAGCGAGACCACGCGCAGCCCGCGCCGGGTGGCCTTGCGCAGCCGCAGGAAGATCGTCGCGGCCTCCTCCTCGGGCTCCAGCCCGGCGAGCACCACCACCGAGGCGGCCTCGAGGTCGCGGTAGGTGACGTCGTCGCGGCCCACCACGCTGGAGGCCAGGAAGTCGGCCTCCTCGGCCGAGTGCGGCCGGGCCCGGAAGTCGACGTCGTGGGTGCCCAGGCTGACCCGGGCGAACTTGGCGTAGGCGTAGGCGTCCTCGAGCGGCAGGCGGCCGCCGGGCAGAACCGCCGAGGCGCCGGCGGCGGCCAGCCCGCGGGCGGCGACCTCGAACGCCTCGGGCCACGACGCGGGCCGCAGCGCACCGGTCTCGGCGTCGCGGACCTGCGGGTGGGTCAGTCGCTGCTCACCGCGCGCCCAGGTGAAGGCGAAGCGGTCCTTGTCGCTGATCCACTCCTCGTTGACCTCGGGGTCGTGCCCGGCCATCCGGCGCATCACCCGACCGCGCCGGTGGTCGACCCGGATCGCGGCACCACAGGCGTCGTGCTCGGCGATCGAGTCCTGGGAGACCAGGTCGAAGGGGCGCGAGCGGAACCGGTACTCGGCGCTGGTCAGCGCCCCGACCGGGCAGATCTGGATGGTGTTGCCGGAGAAGTAGCTCTCGAAGGGCTCCTTCTCGTAGATCCCGACCTGCTGCAGCGCACCCCGCTCGACCAGCGCGATGAACGGGTCACCGGCGATCTCGTCGCTGAACCGGGTGCAGCGCGCACACAGCACGCAACGTTCCCGGTCCAGCAGCACCTGCGCGGAGATGTTGATCGGCTTGGGGAAGGTGCGCTTGACGCCACCGGACTCCCAGAACCTCGACTCCGACGGACCCACCGACATCGCCTGGTTCTGCAGCGGGCACTCGCCGCCCTTGTCGCAGACCGGGCAGTCCAGGGGGTGGTTGACCAGCAGCAGCTCCATCACTCCGGTCTGCGCCTTCGCGGCACCGGCGGAGGTGACCTGGGTCTGGACCTGCATCCCCTCGGAGGCGACCAGCGTGCAGGAGGCCTGCGGCTTCATCCGACCGGGCGGGCCCTGCATCTGGCGCAGGTCACCGTCGGGGCCGGGCAGTGCGACCTCGACCAGGCACTGACGGCACGCGCCGACCGGCTCCAGCAGCGGGTGGTCGCAGAAGCGCGGGATCTCGATGCCCACCTGCTCGGCCGCCCGGATCACCAGGGTGCCCTTGGGCACGCTGACGCTGACCCCGTCGATGGTCAGGGTGACCAGGTCGACGGCGTCGGCAGTGGCCTTCTCTGGCGTGCTGGTCACGCGGTCACCTCCGCAGGCGTGCCGAAGACGGTGGAGGCGGCCGGGTCGAACGGGCAGCCGCCGCTGGTGAAGTGCTCGATGAATTCGTCCCGGAAGTGCTGGATCGAGGACTGGACCGGGCTGACCGCACCGTCGGCCAGCGCGCAGAACGAGCGGCCCAAGATGTTGTCGCACTGGTCGAGCAGGGTGTCGAGGTCGGCCTCGGTGCCCTGGCCGTTCTCCAGCCGGGTCAGGGTCTGCACCAGCCACCAGGTGCCCTCACGGCACGGGGTGCACTTGCCGCAGGACTCGTGCTTGTAGAACTCCGCCCAGCGCAGCGCCGCCCGGACCACGCAGGTGGACTCGTCGAAGATCTGCAGCGCCCGGGTGCCGAGCATCGACCCGGCCGCGCCGACGCCCTCGAAGTCGAGGGCCACGTCGAGGTGCTCGGCGGTGAGCAGCGGCGTCGAGGACCCGCCGGGGGTCCAGAACTTCAGCTGGTTGCCGTTGCGCATGCCGCCGGCCAGGTCGATCAGCTCGCGCAGGGTGACCCCCAACGGCGCCTCGAACTGGCCCGGGTTGGCCACGTGCCCGGACAGGCTGAAGATGCCCATCCCCTTGGACTTCTCGGTGCCCATCGAGGCGAACCAGTCGGCGCCACGACCCACGATGGAGGGCACCGACGCGATCGACTCGACGTTGTTGATCACCGTCGGGGAGGCGTAGAGCCCGGCCACCGCGGGGAACGGCGGGCGCAGCCGCGGCTGGCCGCGCCGACCCTCCAGACCCTCCAGCAGCGCGGTCTCCTCGCCACAGATGTAGGCGCCGGCACCGGCGTGCACGACGATGTCGAGGTCGTAGCCCGAGCCGTGGATGTTCTGGCCCAGGTGGCCGGCCAGGTAGGCCTCGGCCACAGCCCTCTGGACCCGGCGGATCACGTGCAGCACCTCGCCGCGGATGTAGATGAAGGCCTTGTTCGCTCGGATGGCGAACGAGGAGATGATCACGCCCTCCACCAGTACGTGCGGGTTGGCCATCATCAGCGGGATGTCCTTGCAGGTGCCCGGCTCGGACTCGTCGGCGTTGACGACCAGGTACTTGGGCTTCGGGTTGTCCTGCGGGATGAAGCCCCACTTCATGCCGGTCGGGAAGCCGGCGCCGCCTCGGCCGCGCAGACCGGAGTCCTTGACGCTCGCGATGACGGCGTCCGGGCCCATCTCGAAGGCGCGGTCCACGGCCGTGTAACCGCCGCGAGAGGCGTAGGTGTCCAGGGTCCAGGAGCGCTCGGCGTCCCAGATGTCGGTGAGCACCGGGGTCAACGGGTCGGTCACTGCTCGGCTCCGTCCTGGGTGGCAGCGGCGGCAGGTGCCCCCGGCGCGGTCCAACCGTTCTCCCGGGCGATCCGCAGACCGACCAGCGAGGCTTCACCCGCGGACGGGCCCTCGTCGGCGCGGCCGTCGTCGAAACCGGCCAGCACCCGCTCGGCCTCGCGCCAGGTGCACAACCGCGGGCCCCGGGTGGAGGAGACCTCGGCCCCGGCGCGCAGGTCGTCGACCAGCTGCACCGCGGACTCGGGGGTCTGGTTGTCCATGAACTCCCAGTTGACCATCACCACCGGGGCGTAGTCGCAGGCCGCGTTGCACTCGACGTGCTCCAGGGAGACCGTCGCGGCGTCGCCGTCACGGCGCTCCGCGGTCTCGTCGTTGCCGACGTCGAGGTGCTCCTTGAGCCGGCTCATGATGAGGTCGCCGCCCATCACCGCGCACAGCGTGTTGGTGCAGACCCCCACGTGGTAGTCGCCGACGGGGCGGCGCTTGTACATCGTGTAGAAGGTCGCCACGCCCGACACCTCGGCCGGGGTGATGTCGAGGATCTCCGCGCACGCCTCGATGCCGGCCGGGGTCACGCACCCCTGGGCGGACTGCACCAGGTGCAGCATCGGCAGCAGTCCGGAGCGGGCCTCGGGGTAGCGGGCCGCGATCTGGCGCAGCTCGTCCAGGGTCTCCGGGGTCAGACCCGGGTCCACGCTCTCGTTGACGTCGCTCACCTGTCCACGCCTCCCATCACGGGGTCGATCGAGGCGATCGCCACGATCACGTCGGCGACCATGCCGCCCTCACTCATCACGCTGGTGGCCTGCAGGTTCGCGAACGACGGGTCGCGGAAGTGGACCCGGAACGGACGCGTGCCGCCGTCGGAGACCACGTGCGCCCCGAGCTCGCCGCGCGGCGACTCGATCGGCACGTAGGCCTGGCCGGCGGGGACCCGGAAGCCCTCGGTGACCAGCTTGAAGTGGTGGATCAGCGCCTCCATGGACTCGCCCATGATGTGCTTGATGTGGTCGGGCGAGTTGCCCATGCCGTCGGAGCCGATGGCCAGCTGGCTGGGCCAGGCGATCTTCTTGTCGCCGACCATCACCGGGGCGCCTTCGAGGCCGGCCAGCCGGTCCACGGCCTGCTCGACGATCCGCAGCGACTCCCACATCTCGTTGAGCCGGACCCGGAAGCGACCGTAGGAGTCGCAGGTGTCCCAGGTCTGGACGTCGAAGTCGTAGTCCTCGTAGCCGGAGTAGGGCTGGGTCTTGCGCAGGTCCCAGGCGTACCCGGTGGAGCGCAGCACCGGACCGGTCAGACCCAGCGCCAGGCAGCCGGTCAGGTCGAGGTGGCCCACGCCCTCCAGGCGACCCTTGAAGATCGGGTTGGCGTTGCACAGCGCCGCGTACTCGGGCAGCCGCTTCTTCATCAGCGCGATGAAGTCGCGGATCTCGGTGAGCGCACCGGATGGCAGGTCCTGGGCGACACCGCCGGGTCGGATGAACGCGTGGTTCATCCGCAGGCCGGTGATCAGCTCGAACAGGTCGAGCACCAGCTCCCGCTCACGGAAGCCGATCGTCATCACGGTCAGGGCGCCGATCTCCATGCCGCCGGTGGCGATCGCGACCAGGTGCGAGGAGATCCGGTTGAGCTCCATCAGGAGCACCCGCATGACCTGGGCCTTCTCGGGCACCTCGTCGGTGATGTCGAGCAGCCGCTCGACGCCCAGGCAGTAGGTCATCTCGTTGTGGAACGGCGAGAGGTAGTCCATCCGGGTGCAGAACGTGACGCCCTGCACCCAGGAGCGGAACTCCATGTTCTTCTCGATGCCGGTGTGCAGGTAGCCGATGCCGCAGCGGGCCTCGGTGACCGACTCGCCCTCGAGCTCGAGGATCAGCCGGAGCACCCCGTGCGTGGAGGGGTGCTGCGGGCCCATGTTGACCACGACCCGCTCGTCGGCGTGGTCGCCCAGCTCGGCGCTGATGGAGTCCCAGTCGCGGCCGGTGACGGTGAAGACCCGTCCCTGGCTGGTCTCGGAGGGGTCGGCGTAGACGTCGTGGGTCGTCATCAGTTGTAGGACCTCCGCTGGTCGGGCGGCGGAACCTGTCCGCCCTTGTACTCCACCGCGATGCCACCCAGGGGGTAGTCCTTGCGCTGGGGGTGGCCCGGCCAGTCGTCGGGCATCAGGATCCGGGTCAGCGCCGGGTGGCCGTCGAACTGGATCCCGAACATGTCCCAGGTCTCGCGCTCGTGCCAGTCGGCGGCCGGGTAGGTCGCGACCACCGACGGGACGTGCGGGTCGGCGTCGGGGCAGCTGACCTCGACCCGGATCCGGCGGTTCCAGGTCATCGAGGTGAGCTGGTAGACCGCGTGCAGCTCGGCGCCGGTGTCGTCGGGGTAGTGCACCCCGGAGACCGAGCTGAGCAGCTCGAAGCGCAGGGCCGGGTCGTCGCGCAGCAGACCGGCGACGGTGCCCCAGTCCTCGCGGCGCACGTGCAGGGTCAGCTCGCCGCGGTGCACCACCACCGAGCCGATCGCCTGCTCGACGCCGTGCTCACCCAGTCGGGCCTCGAGGGCGTCGACCGCCTCGTCGAACCAGTCGCCGTAGGGGCGCTGCGCGGCGGGCGGGTAGACGGTGGGGCGGACCAGGCCGCCGTAGCCGGAGGTGTCGCCGGAGCCGGTGGTGCCGAACATGCCGTGCCGGGCGCCGACGGCCCGGTTGACCTCGGTGCCCTCAGGGACGATCTCGTGCTGCTCGTCGCTCACCGCAGCAGCCCCTTCGCCTCGGAGGTGGGCAGGGCGACCAGGCCCTGGTTCTCCAGCTCCTCGATCTGGGCGCGACGGTGCGCGCCCATCTTGGTGTGCTGGACCTGGTCGTGGAGCTTGACGATCGCGTCGATCAGCATCTCCGGACGCGGCGGGCAGCCGGGCAGGTACATGTCGACGGGGACGATGTGGTCGACGCCCTGGACGATCGCGTAGTTGTTGAACATGCCGCCGGAGCTGGCGCACACACCCATCGCGAGCACCCACTTGGGCTCGGCCATCTGGTCGTAGATCTGGCGCAGCACCGGGGCCATCTTCTGGCTGACCCGGCCGGCGACGATCATCAGGTCGGCCTGGCGGGGGCTGGCCCGGAAGACCTCCATGCCGAACCGACCCAGGTCGTACTTGGGGGCACCGGTGGTCATCATCTCGATGGCGCAGCAGGCCAGGCCGAAGGTGGCGGGCCAGAACGACGCCTTGCGCATGTACCCGGCCACCCCCTCGACGGTGGTCAGCAGCACCCCGGCGGGGAGCTTGTCCTCGATACCCATCTCAGTGACCTCCCGGGGTCGGGTGCAGGTTCGGCGCGTGGGGTGCGGCGCTCGGGCCGACGAGCGAGGTCGATCCCGACACGAAGCGGGTCGACGAGCGAGGAGAACGCCGGCAAGGGGTGCGCATCGGTGCCTCAGCCTGCTGAGGTCGCGAGGTGCGTGCCATGCCAAGGCCGAGGAACGAAGGCGACCCACCGGAACCGTCGTGCGGTCGCGTCGCGAGCGGCGTCAGACGGGTGCCCGGGCAAGGCGCAGCAGTGAGGGCGTGCTGGTGGCCCGTTGAACTGCTGCAACGCAGCCCGGGTGCACGGATGGCGCCGCGCAGCAGCGACAAGCGCGACGGGGCCGGTGCGGGAGCGAAGCGGGTCGACGAGGCCCGAGAACGCCGGCAGGGTGCGTGCATCGCGACCTCAGCTCGCTGAGGTGCCGAGGCGCGTTCCTGGCCAAGGCCGAGGAACGAAGGCGACCTCAGAGCGAAGCGGGTCGACGAGTGAGGAGAACGCCGGCAAGGGGTGTGCATCGGTGCCTCAGTCCCAGTCCAGGCCGCCGCGTCGCCACACATACATGTAGGCGATGAAGACGGTGAGGATGAACAGCCCCATCTCGACCAGCCCGAAGATCTGCATCGCGTCGAAGCGGACGGCCCACGGGTAGAGGAAGATGATCTCGATGTCGAAGACGATGAAGAGCATCGCGGTGATGTAGTACTTCACCGGGAACCGGCCGCCCCCGATCGCGTGCGGCGTGGGCTCGATGCCGCACTCGTAGGAGTCGACCTTCGCGCGGTTGTAACGCTTGGGCCCGACCACGGCGCTCATCACGATGGAGAACACCGCGAATCCGGTGGCCAGGATCATCAGCGGCAGTACCGGTGTGTAGAGATCCATCGCGCCTCGTTCCTCCGCTCCCGACCACCTGGTCCGGTCCCGCACGACACCTGTCGCATGTGACCTTGTGAATCACTTCACTTGGTGGTTCGGCGTCAGTGTAGGCCCCGGTGTGGCCCACGTCACGAGGGGGGTGCGATCCGCGTCACACTCCCCTGACCAGCGGATTTACGCAACACAGACGTGTCGTTATTCGCCCGGGACGCCCTCGCGCGCCCCCGCCCCATGTAACGCGCAGTTAGTCGATCCAACCGTCGGGCATGCCGGCGCGTTGGTACCCGTGGCGGCACTGTGGATCGTGTGGCGGCGCGGTCGAACCCGTGGCGGCGCGGTCGAACCCGTGGCGGCGCGGTCGAACCCGTGGCGGCGCGGTGGACCAACTGCGCGTGACAACCAGTGGGTAAGCGTGGGTTCCGGACCGGGCGCCGGGCGAACTCGGGCCGTGGAAAGGTGCAGGCGCCGGGCTCAGACCCCGCGGCACGGGCGGACGCCCTGCAGTTCAGGCGGGCGTCCTGTCACTCAGGCGGACACCCGGTGGACCGGGCGGGTCGCCCTGCGGCTCGGGCTCGGCCCCGCGGTCAGGCGCAGGCGCCCAGCTCAAGCAGTGGCGCGGTGCAGGGCGACGATGCCGCCGGTCAGGTTGCGGTACTGCGGACGCTGCCACCCGGCCTGCTCCATCAGGGCGCCCAGGCCCTTCTGGTCGGGCCAGGCCCGGATCGACTCGGCCAGGTAGACGTAGGCGTCCGGGCTCGAGGAGACGGCCCGGGCGATGGTCGGCAGCGCCTTCATCAGGTACTCGAGGTAGGCGGTGCGGAACGGCGCCCAGGTGGGGTGGCTGAACTCGGCGATGACGATGCGTCCGCCGGGACGGGTGACCCGGTGCATCTCGCGCAGCCCGGCGACGGGGTCGACGATGTTGCGCAGGCCGTAGGAGATCGTCACCGCGTCGAAGGTGTCGTCGGCGAAGGGCAACTGGGTGCCGTCGCCGGCCACGAACGGGAGCTCGGGGTGCTTGGCCTTGCCGACCTTGAGCATGCCGACCGAGAAGTCGCAGGGCACCACGGTCGCGCCGGCGTCGGCGAACTGCACCGACGAGACGCCGGTCCCGGCGGCGAGGTCGAGGACCTTGTCCCCGAACCGCGGGTCGACGGCGGCGAACGTCTCGCGCCGCCACATCGCGTCCTGGCCGCCCGAGAGCACCGTGTTGGTGATGTCGTAGCGCCGGGCGACGGCGTCGAACATGCGTCGGACGTCGGAGGGCTGCTTGTCGAGATCTGCACGGGCCACGGGGCGAGCCTAGACGCCGACCCCCCCGCGACCACCTCCGGCACCGACCCCGGACCAGCCGCAGGCGGACGGCACGGGGGCGGGCAGCGGGCGCGGAGCCGGAGGCCCGGGCGTAGGCTGGCTCCTCGTGACCAGTGCCCCCACCCACCTCAGCCCCGCACCACGGCTGGTCGCGCGCACGGTCGAGCTGGCCCCTGACGCCGTCGACGTCCTCGTCGACCTGCTCCCGAGCCAGGACCCGGTGACCTGGCTGCGCAACGGCGAGGGCCTGGTCGGGTGGGGCGTCGCCGCCCAGGTGCACACCAACGGTCGGGACCGGTTTGCCGACGCCGACGACTGGTGGGCCGACGTGGTCGCCGACGCCGAGGTGCACGACCCGGTGCAGCTCAGTGGCACCGGCCTGATCTGCTTCGGCTCCTTCACGTTCGCCGACGCCCCGGGCGACTCCGAGGTCGTCGTGCCGCGGGTCGTGGTGGGTCGCCGCGGTGACCGGACCTGGCTGACCACCGTGGGCCCCACCGATTCCCTTCCGGTCACCCCCACCCCGACCGAGGCCCCCGAGGCACCGGTGGGGATCACCTTCGCCGACGGCTCCCTGGACGGGGAGCGCTGGATGTCGGTGGTGGCCGAGGCCGTGGCCCGGATCGACGCCGGCGACCTGGAGAAGGTGGTGCTGGCCCGCGACCTGCTCGCCACCGCGCAGCAGCCGATCGACGTGCGGCACCCGCTGCGTCGACTCAGCACCCAGTACCCCACCTGCTGGACCTTCCACGTGCGCGGCATGTTCGGCGCGACCCCCGAGATGCTGGTGCGCCGCGAACGCGGCCTGGTCACCTCGCGGGTGCTGGCCGGGACGATCCGCCGCACCGGCGACGACGAGCGCGACCTGGCGCTGGCGGCGACGCTGGCCCGCTCCAGCAAGGACCTCGAGGAGCACGAGTACGCGGTCCGGTCGGTGGCCGAGGCGCTGGACCCGCACTGCTCGGGCATGAACGTGCCGGAGTCGCCGTTCGTGCTGCACCTGCCCAACGTGATGCACCTGGCCACCGACGTGGCCGGGGTGGTGCACGACGCCGCGGAGGTGAGCTCGCTGGCGCTGGCCGCGGCGCTGCACCCCTCGGCCGCCGTCGGCGGCACCCCGACCCCGGACGCGGTCGCGCTGATCGCCTCGATCGAGCAGATGGACCGGGCCCGTTACGCCGGCCCGGTCGGCTGGATGGACGCGAGCGGCGACGGCGAGTGGGGCATCGCGCTGCGCTCGGCCTTCCACGACGGCGACACCGTGCGCCTGTTCGCCGGGTGCGGCATCGTCGCCGGGTCCGACCCGGAGGCCGAGCTGGCCGAGTCGCAGGCGAAGTTCCTGCCGGTGCGCGAGTCCCTGGCCTGCGACTGACCCGCACCTGACCCGCGCGGACCAGGGGGCGTGCTCCATCGGGCGCTGCGTCCCGGCCGTTGTTGTGCGGCGACCGGGCTACTTCCCGAGGCGTCGGCACCTGTGACACCTCACCCAACACCGCGTTACATGAGCGATCTGGTGGGGCGGCGGGCGAGATCGGGCCGGCTCAGGGGGGGCTCAGGGCAGGTCGGTGCCGTCGGGGATCCGGGTGTAGGTCAGCTCCCCGGGAAGCAGCAGCTCCATGTGGCCGTCGACGATGCCCAGGCCGGCCTCGGAGTAGACCCGGTCGTGGATCGCCAGGTTCACCGGGGCACCCACGCTGCGGGCGAAGTCGACCGCCTCGGCCGCGCGCATCCACGGCGCCGAGACGACCACGCACAGCACGTCGACCGGCTCACCCGGCCCGGTCAGGGCGTCGCCGGGGTGGAAGACCTTCTGCGTCCCGCACTCGATCGTGTAGCCGCTGTTGTTCACCCGGGGCAGGTCGGGGTGGATCACGGCGTGCTGCTCGCCCACCGCGGTGACCGGGAGGCCGGCGTCGAACCGCTCCCCCGGCGCCACGACGTGGACGCGTTCGCGCAGGTCGGGGGCGTCCGCGGCGATCATGTCGGCCACCGCGGCGATGGTCCAGATCGGGGCGTCGGCCCGGCGCAGCAGGTCCGGGAAGTAGTGGTCGACGTGCTCGTGGGTGACCAGCACCCCGTCGACCCCGTCGACCGCGTCGGGCTGGGCGAAGACCCCCGGGTCCACCACCAGGGTCCGGCCCCCGTGGGAGATCCGGACGCAGGAGTGCCCGAACTTGGTGATCCGCATGCCGCCGAGCCTAGACCCGGACACCTCCGGTCAGTCTCGGGAACCAGACACCAACGGGTGGGACGCGGACCGCGCTGCCCGGCCACCCGGTTCACCATGGGCGCATGGCCCACTTCGACCTGAGCGACCCGACCTTCGACGTCACCTCGCCCGTGGTGCACGCCGCCCGCGAGCAGGACTGGTACGTGGAGACGAACCTGGGGTGGGCCGTGCTGCGGCACGAGGAGGGCGCCGCGCTGCTCAAGGACCGCCGCTTCCAGCAGGGCAACGCCCAGTGGCCGGCACAGAACGGCATCCACTCGGGTCTGTTCCACGACTGGTGGGGCGAGACCCTGCTCAGCCTGGAGGGCGAGGACCACGCCCGGATCCGGCGGCTGCTGATGCCCGCGTTCCGCAACCGCACGATCGCGGCGATGCGCCCGGCGTTCGCCGCCCTGGCCGACGAGCTGATCGACGAGTTCGCGCCGCGGGGCCGGGTGGAGTTCATCTCCGAGTTCGCCGAGCCCTACGCGGCCCGGATCATCTGCCTGCTGATGGGCCTGCCCGAGGAGGACTGGCGGCAGGTCGCGCACTGGGCCGACGACCTGGGCAAGTCGTTCGGGATCTCGGTGGGCTCCGACGTCGAGGTGATCGAGACCGCGCTCACCGAGCTGCACGACTACCTGCTCGAGGTGGTCGCGGACCGGGAGGCGAACCCCCGCGACGACCTCATCACCACGCTCGTGCAGGCCTCCGACAGCGAGGGCCGGCTCAGCCGCCACGAGCTCGGCGTCGCGCTGGTCTTCCTGGCGTTCGCGGGGATGGAGACCACCCGCAACCAGCTCGGGCTTGCCCTGCAGACCCTGCTCGCCCACCCCGACCAGTGGCGGCTCTTGGGCGAGCAGCCCGAGCTGGGCGCCAACGCCGTCGAGGAGGTCATGCGGGTCAACCCGACCGTCACCTGGGTGACCCGGGAGGCGCTGGAGGACCTCGAGTTCTGCGGCCTGGCGATCCCGAAGGGCGGCATCGTGCAGGTGCTGAGCCACTCCGCCGGCACCGACCCGCGGGCGATGCCCGACCCGGCCTTCGACATCACCCAGCAGCGCCCGCCGCACCTGGGGTTCGGGGCCGGCGTGCACCACTGCCTGGGCCACTTCGTCGCCCGGACCGACATGGCCGTGGCGCTGCCGCAACTGGCGGCCCGGATGCCCGACGCGCGTCCCGACGGGGCCGGGGTGTGGCTGCCGGTCTCCGGCAACACCGGCGCCGTGGAGTTCCCGATCCGGTTCACCGCCGGGCACTGACGCGCGGGCGGTTTCGGCAAGCTCAACCACAGTGATGATCGGGGCAGGCTCTTTGGTCCGGCAGGATCGGGGGTCAGGTTCTGGGTCGACTGACTCGCTCGACCACTGGCCACGTGCCCTGCCTCGGATCTGTCGTCGACCCAGAACCGCGCACCGGCCGGACGGAGTGTGACCTAATAGGAGCTTGGCCGCGTCCTCGTCACTGTGCTGTCCGCCCGACCGGCTGTTGCGCCGTCCCATCACTCACAACAGAACGGGCAGCACCCATGGTAGAGATCATCGGCGGGATCGACACCCACGCCGACACCCACACCGTCGCCACACTGGATCACCTCGGCCGCGTACTGGCCCATTCGACCTTCCCAGCAACAACAACTGGCTACCGCGACCTGCACACCTGGCTACGCCGCCACGGCCAGGTGACCGCGGTTGGTGTCGAAGGCACCGGGTCCTACGGCGCCGGCCTGACCCGCTACCTGTCCGACCATGACGTCAAGATCGTCGAAGTGGACCGTCCCGACCGCCGGGCACGGCGCCGCACCGGGAAGTCCGACCCACTCGACGCCATCGCAGCCGCCCGCGCGGTCCTGGCCCGAACAGCCACCGGGACCCCGAAGACCCGCGACGGATCAGTCGAAGCGATCCGTGCCGTACGCGTGGCACGCCGCAGCGCGGTCAAGTCCCGCACCGCAGCCCTGAACGCCCTGCACCAACTGGTCATCACCGCCCCACAAGAACTACGCGACCACCTCACCGCCCAGCCCGAGTCCGAGCTGATCAGCACCTGCGCACGACTGCGCCCCGACCGCTCCGACCTGGCCAACCCGATCCACAGCACCAAGACCGCGCTACGACGCCTGGCACACCGCTGCCAACACCTCAACGACGAAATCGCCGAAGCCAACGCCGATCTCAAGGCACTGCTGACCCACACCGCCCCGCGGCTCTTGGAACAGTTCGGAGTCGGGACCGAGGTCGCCGGGCAACTCCTGGTCACCGCCGGAGACAACCCCCACCGGATCCGCAACGACGCCGCCTTCGCCGCCCTGTGCGGCGTGAACCCACTCCCAGCATCCTCCGGCCGAACTAACCGGCACCGCGTCAACCACGGCGGAGACCGAGCAGCCAACAGCGCCCTCTACACCGTCGCCATCGTCCGGATGCGACACCACCAACCCACCCGCGACTACGTCGCACGACGCACCGCCCAAGGCCTCACCAAACGCGACATCATCCGCTGCCTCAAGCGCTACATCGCCCGCGAACTCCTCCCCATCATCCGCGAAGAACTCGCCAGCCAACCAGCACCAATCAGCACTTGACGATCTATAGGAGCGTCCG
>JAEWXC010000046.1 GCA_023396115.1 Actinomycetes bacterium
TACGGTTCAGAGGCCGAACGACGCCTGGCGCTGCCCGGCTGGCTCCACTTCTACAACCACCACCGACACCACTCTGCGATTGGCGGCGTACCCTTCGACCGACTCAACAACGTCCCTGGACATCACACCTAGCCGTTCCAATGGCCGTTGGGGACGGGGAACCGGTGTTGGACTTTGACAGCCCTGCCAAATGACGCTCGCTCCGTCAATGTGCCATGCGATCAGTCCGTCAATCTTCGCTGCATCTCGACACCGGTTGTCGAGATGCAGCGAACTTTTCCAAACAGGCTTGATGATCTTTTCAACACTGCGTCACTCGACATTGGTCGTGACGATGAACGCTGCCGAGACTGAGCCGGGGGAGGCCCTCTAGGAGGACGGCGCCGTTTACCGGATCTGCCGATGAGCGTGTGATGCGGCCCCTCTCGAAGAGCCGTGCCGCCGCTTTGGTTAGTTAGCCAACCGGTAGGTATAGTAACGAAGTGATGTCATCCGCCCCGGCTCCAGCGCACCGGCCCTCCATGCGCGACGAGATGGTCGCCAGCACCCTGACGTTGGCGCGCACCGGCGCATCGGTCTCGCTGGACTCCGCCGCCCGCGCCGCCGGGGTTACCAAGGCGGGGCTGATGTACCACTTTCCGGACCAAGCAGGCGTTGATGACAGCGGTCATCGACCATCTGATGGACCAGTACGAGCATGAACTCACCACCCGGCTTCCGACTAGTGACACCACAGCAAGGACGACCGCTGCACGGCTCGGTGCCTACCTCGACTGGGTGTGCGACGGGCACTTCGACCTCGGAGACCTCGTCATGTTCACCGACCCCCGCCTGCGCGAGCCACTGAGCGAACGCTGGAACGAACGCATGGGCGCATGGGTCGACATCGCTGAGACCCTCCCTGCCCACGAACGCGCCCGGTTCCACGCCGTGCGGCTCATCGCCGACGGCATCTGGCTCAACGCCGCCAGCAACGGCATCCCACTGACCGACCAAGACCGCGACGCAGTCCAAGCACTCGCCCACCAACTCCTCAAGGAGAACTCATGACCAAGTGGCTCCTCCTGGCCGCAGCCATCTGCAGCGAAGTCACCGGCTCCCTGTCCCTCAAGGGCGCCCTCAACCACCCCGCGCTCTACGCCGTCGTCGCCGTCGGATACCTCGCCTCATTCACGCTCCTCGCCCTGGTCTTGAAGCAAGGCATGGCCCTCGGCGTCGCCTACGGCATCTGGGGTGCGCTCGGCGTCGCCCTCACCGCCGTCATGTCCGCCCTCATCTTCGACGAAGCGCTCACCGCCCTCATGGGCCTGGGCATCGCCCTCATCATCGCGGGCGTCCTCACCGTCGAACTCGGCTCCCAAGCCGCGCACAAGAACGCTCACACGAAGGAGTCCATCTGATGCAGTGGCTGTTCCTCATCGGAGCCATCGTCTTCGAGGTCTTCGGGGCCATCTCTCTGCGCATGGCCGCCACTGGGCAACGCGCCTACTACGGCGCCGTCGCCGTCGGCTACCTCTTCGCCTTCGGCTTCCTCACCCTCACCCTCAACGAAGGCCTCGGCCTCGGCGTCGCCTACGGCATCTGGGCAGCCTCCGGCGTCGCCCTCACCGCAGTCGCATCCAAGATCCTGTTCAAGGAACCCCTCACCCCGATCATGCTCGGCGGCATCGCCCTCATCATCGGCGGCGTGCTCATGGTCGAACTGGGCGCCACCCACTAGGACCGCCTTACCCGACTACCGTCCGCGGCGCTTTAGGCAACGTCCGGATCTGCCGCGAACCGTGCGTTGTCAGCGGGTCTCGGCGAGACTCCCCGTCATGGACTTCGATCACGAGTCGGCCCTGCGTCTGGGTGGTTGGGACCCTCGCTACGCGGTGGTGCTGGCGACGTCTGCTCGCGATGGCGTCGCTGCGGCTCTCGTTGACACGAACGGCGACGGTGCCGATGTTGACCTCGATCAGTACGAGCAGGCAGCGGACGGGCGCTGGGTCGAGGTGGCCAGTAGCAACTGTGACGACACGGGGGCGTTCGCGACGGGTTTCATGGCAGTTGCATGGGGGCGGGCAACTCCGCGAGCCATGGTCACGGTTGAGTTTCAGGCCGCCAGGCACACAGTCGAATGCACCGATCAGGGCTGGTGGATGTTCGTGATGCCGAGTCGTTCCGGCGATGCGCCGACTGTCGAAGCAGTCGCGAGAGCAGGCGCCTGATCGGAACACCCGGATCTGGCACCCCTCTGTGTCAACGGGTGCTTGGAACGAGGTTCTTCACGGGGTCGCTATCTGGGCGTAGCGTCGGGTTCGCGGGTCCGGGAAGTGGCTGATCCGAAGTGTCGATGAGCGGGTGCGAGTCGACCGCGCTGGATTGAAGAGCCGCCCCGCAGTGCCCTCCCGGATCCGCTCCATCCTGCTGTTGAGCGTCGGCGATGAGCTGGCGGTAGACGACGTCGGACAGGCGCCGTTTGAGGCAGCGCAGTGCTTCCATCGGTGTCTTGCCGGCGGCGAGCTTGCGGCGGTAGTAGGCGCGGCCTTTGGTGTCGTGGCGGATCTGCACGATCGCGGCGACGTGCAGGACGTGGTTCATCCGCCGATTCCCGGCCCGCGATAACCGGTGGCGGGCTTGCTCGCCTGAGGAGGCGTCCAGTGGCGCGGTGCCGGTCCAGGACGCGAACCGGTTGCGGTCGGCGAACCGGGCTACGTCGCCGACGTCGGCCAGCACGCGGGCCGCGCCTGCCGGTCCGATGCCGTAGATGTCCATCAGGTGCGACCCGCGGGCGGTGACCGCGGCCTTCAGCTCGGCCTTGATCTTCTTGAGCTTGGCGTCGACTGCGACCAGGTCGGCTATCTCTTCGGCGGCCATCCGGCGGCGGGTCTTGCCGCAGATGTCACGGGGTCGCACGGTGACGAGCATCGCCTTGGCCTGGGCGGCGGACAGGTCGCGTTTGCGCTGGCCAGGCAGTAGTTCGCTGAGGAGTCGTTGTAGCCGGTTGACGGTCTGGACTCGTTGGTGGGCGAGCTCGTCGCGGCGGTCGGTGAGCATCCGCAAGGCTTCGAGCTCACCGTCCTCGACCAGCACCCGCAGGCCCTCGGTGCGGACCGCGACGACCGCGATGGAGTGGGCGTCCAGGGCGTCGGTCTTGCGGTTGTGGCCGGTGTCGAAGAGCCGCACGCGTGCGGCGAGCTTGGCTGGCACGTCGACGACCTGCTCGCCGGCGGCGACGAGTCGTTGGGCCAGTGGACGACCGGCGCCGTTGGCTCCCTCGACGGCCCAGAGTCGGTCGGGCCACTGCTTCACGTACCGCTGCATCGCGGCGTACCCGGCGTTGGTGGTCTCAAACCGTCCGCTGCCGAGGAGCCGTTCGTGGGTGTCGACGACCTCGATCGTCACCGACATCTTGTGGGGGTCGACCCCGATGATCTCGCCCTTCGTCTTGCTCATCTACTCACCTCATCTGTGTTCTGGCATCCACTCGGACGGCGAGGTGGGCAGTGCTACTACGAGCTGGGCAGACCCCTCTTAAGCCACGCCTCGTCACGGTGAACGACGGGTCGCATTCCAGATGACAGCCACACCCAAGAGCGGGTGGGCAGCCGCGAATGAGAGCGTCCCGCCGATCACCTAGATCAGAGTCTGGCCAGACACCGATCCTGCGGAAAGTCTCCTAGTAGCCGCGGTCCGCGCACTTTGACGAAGGCCTCTAATGGCATCGGTCTCGTCAACATCGCCAGCGTTGAACTCATCCGTCTTCCCTGCATCTCGACAGCCTGTGCCGGCTCGAGGTGGTCCGGTTGGCGGCCGCCGCCGCGAGCCGTCGCTGACCGGCCGTCCACCGGGCACCGGCACGCTCAGGGCAGGTCCACCAGCACGCACTCGGTCCGCTCGGCGTCGCACCGCGCCATCCGGTACTTCTCGTCGGCGTGCACCATCACCAGCAGCTCCGTGCTCCCGGCCCACCAGCTGCTCTGCGGGCTCGGCCCGACGAACGCGTACCCCTCCGGTGGGGACAGCGTCGCCGGCTCGCCGCCGTCCAGCGGGGTCAGGGTCAGCTCGTCGAGGGTGAAGCCCTCCCCGCCCAGCGACCCGGGCTCGGCCGAGACGGCCCAGTCGGTGCCCACCGCGATCGCGCTGAAGTTCGGCAGGCGGACCTTCCCGGTCATCGTCCCGTCCTCGCCCAGCTCGGCCAGGTACGGCTCGCCCATGGTGCCGTCGATGGCCCCGTCGGAGCCGTCGACCACGATCAGCAGCCCGGCGTCGCTGACCCCCAGCACCTGCTGGTCCGGCGCGCTCCGGGTCAGGTCGACCGGCTCACTGTCCGGCACCAGCGGCTGCCACAGCACCGCGGTCCGGGGGCCCTGGACGATCACCTGCCCGGAATTGGTGACCGCCCGGACCGAGGTGTCCACCCCGTCCTGGGTGAGCGGCACCGGAACCGGCACGCCGAACCCCTCGCCACCGGACACCGTCGAGGCCCCGGTCAGGCTGCCCTGGCCGTCCTCGGCCACGATCTCGGCGTGGTACCGCCCGTCGGGGGAGAGCGCCGGCGGCTGGGGCAGTTCGGCCGGGGTCGGTCCCAGCGGCTGGGGCTCGGCGTCGTACCCGAACCACCAGGTGCCGTCCCCGCGCAGCCCGAGCCACCCCTCGGGGGTGCCGTGGGCGTAGGCCCAGGTTCCTTCGGCGCGCTCCGTCCCCACGTACAGGCGCCCGTCGAGGACGTAGGCGTGGTCGGTCGGGGCCGCCGTCGACAACGGTCCGGCACGGTCCGGGTCGACGGCCCCGGTCGGGGTCGGCTGCGGTGCCGGGGCGACGTCGTCGCCCTCACCCAGGGAGAGCACGTACACGCCGAGCCCGAGCACCACCAGCAGCACCGCGGCGGTCGCCAGGAGAGGCAGCCAGCGGGCGGGGCGCGGGGCGTCGGTGGGCAACGCCGGCAGCGGCGGTACCGCCACCTGGTCGGCCACCCGGTGCAGTTCGTCGGCGAGCAGGTCCTCGATGTCGTGGGCCATCACTGGTCCTCCTTCCTCGGGTCAGCGGAGCGGTTCGGGCGGTGGCCCTCGGCCTCCAGGGCGGCGCGCAGCGACTTCAGCGCCTTGTGCGCGTTCGACTTCACGGTCCCGGGCGAGACCTCCAGCACGTCGGCGATCTCGGCCTCCGACAGGCCCTCGTAGTAGCGCAGCACCACCACGGCCCGCTGGCGCGGTGGCAGCTCCTTAACATGCGGCCACAGCAGCGCCGGCTCCGAGGACGGGCCACTGCTCACCGCCTCGGGGACCTCGTCGGTGAGCAGCTCCAGGCGCCGGGCCCGGGGTCGCTTGGAGGACAGGAAGACGTTGGTCAGGATCCGACGCACGTAGGCGTCGGGGGAGTCCGCGGCCGCGACCCGGCTCCACGCCTGGTGTGCCCGGACCAGGGTCTGCTGGGCGACGTCCTCGGCGTCGGCGTGCTGCCCGGTCAACAGGTAGGCGTAGCGGTACAGCCGCGGCCACGCGTGGGTCGCGTACTCGGTGAACGTCTGCTGGTCCGTGCCGGTCGTGGCGGAGAACACCGCGCACCACCTCCTTCCACCCCACCTGACTCCGGGACCGGCGCCGGGGTTGCCTCGGACCCGGACGGATTCACACGGACCCCGAGTTGGGACACAGTGGACCGATGAGTGCCCTCTTCGCCGGAGTCGCCGTGACCGACCTGGACCGTGCCGTCGCGTGGTGGGACCGGTTGCTGCCGGACGCGGAGACCTTCACCCCGAACGACACCGAGCAGGTGTGGACGCTCGGTCGGGACGCGCACGTCTACGTGGTGCTGCGCCCCGCCGACGCCGGCCACGCGGCGGTGACCCTGTTCGTCGACGACCTGGTGGGCTTCCGCGCTGCCGCAGCCACCCGCGGCCTGGTCCCCGAGCACGTCGAGACCTACGACAACGGGGTCACCAAGCTGCTCTACCGCGACCCCGACGGCAACGAGGTCGGGGTGGGTGGCACCGGTCCGGTCGACTGACCGGTCCGGTCACAGGTCGCGGCGCACCTCGTCGGGCTCGGGCAGCTCGCTGCGGCTCCGGTTGAGGTTGACGATGGCGACCACCAGGCCGCCCCAGATGACGGCCATCGCCACCAGCATCATCACGATGGACGAGGTGCTCATCGCAGGTCTCCTTCCAGGTCGTCGGTCGCTGGCGGTTCCACGGGTTCGGGATCACCGCTGTCGGTGTCGTGACCCCGCCACGGCACCGGCGCCATCAGGTAGCCCAGCAGCATCACCAGGACCGCGGCACCCCAGCCGAAGCAGGCCAGCATCCACGTCGGGTAGCCCTCGTAGGGCGTCTCGATGTCGGTCCAGAACGCCTGGCCCAGGATGTAGATCAACGCCGCCGGCGCGATCAGCCCGATCAGCACCCGCCACCACAGCCCCAGGCGCACCGAGCCGGTGAGGTTGAGGTGCGCGGCCAGGGCGGGCAGTGCGCGCACACCCCAGCCGACCACGATCATCGAGATCACCGCGACCAGCAGGATCCCGAACTGGTTGATGAAGTGGTCGACGATGTCGAGCACGTAGATGCCGCTGGTGGTGGAGAAGAACACCAGGCTGAGCAGGGCCGCGGGGATGCAGACGGCCAGGGACGCCGCCACCCGGGACAGCGCGAACTTGTCGCGCACCGCCGAGATCACGACCTCCATGATCGAGACCAGCGAGGTGATGCCGGCGATCACCAGCGACAGGAAGAACAGCACCCCGATCACGGCGCCGCCCGGCGCCTCGCTGATGATCGTCGGGAACGCGATGAACGCCAGCCCGATGCCGTCCGAGGCCACCTCGGAGACCTCCAGCCCGCTGGCCTGGGCCATGAAGCCCAGCGCGGCGAAGACGCCGATGCCGGCGAGGAGCTCGAAACCGGAGTTGGCGAAGCCGACGACCAGGCCCGAGCCGGTCATGTCGGTGTCCCGTTCCACGTAGGAGGAGTAGGTGATCATGATGCCGAAGCCGATCGACAGCGAGAAGAAGATCTGGCCGAACGCCGCCCCCCACACGCCCGGGTGGGTCAGCGACTCCCAGTTGGGGGTGAACAGCGCCTCCAGGCCCTCCGCGGCCCCGTCGAGGAAGAGCGAGCGGATCACCAGCAGCGCGAAGCACACCACCAGGATCGGGATGAACACCGTCGCGGTGGCCCCGACGCCCTTCTGCACGCCGAGCACCATGATCACCACCAGCACGGCCCAGACCAGCAGCAGCGGCACCAGCACCCCGGCGACCACGGTCGAGTCGACGCCCGGGTCACCGGCCTTGAGGAACTCGCCGAAGAAGAAGCCGGTCGGGTCGCTGCCCCACGCCTTGTCGATGGAGAAGAACGTGTAGCGCACCGCCCACGCGATCACCGCCGCGTAGTAGACCGCGATCAGGAAGCAGATCCCCACCTGCCACCAGCCCAGCGCCTCTGCGGGCCGGGAGAGCCGGGCGAACGACAACGGCGCCGAGCCGCGGAACTTGTGGCCCAGCGCGTAGTCGAGGAACAGGAACGGGATGCCCGCACAGAGCAGCGCGACCAGGTACGGGATGATGAACGCGCCGCCGCCGTTCTCGTAGGCCACGTAGGGGAAGCGCCAGATGTTGCCCAGCCCGACGGCTGAGCCGATCGCTGCGAGGATGAAGACCTTGCGGGAGGAGAACGCTCCTCGGCTGGCCTTCTCGGTCTCCTGTGCCGTCGACATGGATGCCCTCCTGGTTCGAACCGGTGGAGCGGGGTCTCCGCGGGGCCGGTGTCAGCCTGACGTGCCCCGTCCGGGTGACCGGGGTCACATGTCCCGGTGATCGTATCGCTCCGGGCCGGTACCTCCCGGGCACCCCTGCGGTGCGGGGCCCGGGTGTCGCACCGACCGGACGATCACCCGGCCACGGTCTCCACCACATCACGCTCGGGGTCCCACCAGCGCAACCGGTCGGCCACCAGGGTGCGCAGCGGCTCGACCGCGGCCAGCACCTCCAGCGCGTGGGCCACCCGGGCGCGGGGCACCCGGCGGGCCAGGGTGACGTGCGGGGTCCAGACCGGGTGCCGCAGCGCCGGGACCTGCGCGCGCAGCCGCCCGGTCGCCGCGGCCAGCTCGGGTGTCGGCTCGACCAGGTGGGCCAGGGTGACCCGGGGCCCGGTCCCCAGCAGCACCAGCCCCCGGACCGTCAGCGGGGTCGGCAGCAGCGGGGCCACCCACTCCACCGCGGGCGCCACCAGGGCGGGGTCGACCGGACTGGCCGCGACCAGGGTCAGGTGCGGGGCGTTGGTCATCGAGCGGTGCTCGGCCTGGGAGGGCAACCCGGCCCGGCGCAGTGCCTCCCACTGGGCGAGCACGGCAGAGGCCGAGGGCTCGTCGAAGCTCAGCTCCAGGGCGTGGTCGGGCACGACGCCACCCTAGGCGCGCCCCTCCAGCAGTGCCGGTCCCAGCTCGATGCCGGGCACCAGCTCGACCAGCAGGGCCCGCACCCGGGCCTCGACGTCGGCGACGATCGCCCGCACCGTGGCCGCGTCCTGGCCCTTCGGGTCGTCCAGCGGCCAGTCCCGGTACGTGGCGCCCGGGACGTAGGGGCAGGTCTCGCCGCACCCCATCGTGACCGCCAGGTCACTGCCGGCGATGGTCTCGGCGGTCAGCAGCGTCGGCCGCTCCCCGGAGGTGTCCAGGCCCAGCGACGTCAACAGGTCCGCCACCTCGGGGTGGATCCCCTGGCCGGGTGCGGTGCCGGCCGACAGGGCCCGGACCCGGCCGCCGGCGTGGTGCTGCATCAGCAGCCGTGCGGCCACGGAACGGCCGCCGTTGGCGCGGCAGGCGAAGACGACGACAGGGACGCTCACGGCTGACCTCCGGTGAAGTGGCGGCGGGTGCGCAGGCCGACGTGCACCAGCGCGACCAGGACGGGGACCTCGATCAACGGGCCGACGACGCCGGCCAACGCCTGCGGGCTGGCGACCCCGAACACGGCGATGGTCACCGCGATCGCCAGCTCGAAGTTGTTGCCCGCCGCGGTGAACGCGACGCTGGTGGCGCGCTCGTAGCCCAACCCGACCCGGTGCGCGAGCAGCATCGAACCGCCCCACATCAGCACGAAGTAGACCAGCAGCGGCAGGGCGATCCGCACCACGTCGAGCGGCTGCTCGGTGATCGCGGCGCCCTGCAGGGTGAACAGCACCACCACGGTGAACAGCAGTCCGTACAGCGCCCACGGGCCGATCCGCGGCAGGAAGCGCTCCTCGTAGGCCTGCCGCCCCCACCGGGCCTCCCCGAAGCGGCGCGTCGCCCAGCCGGCCAGCAGCGGGACCCCGAGGAAGACCAGCACGCTGCCCGCGACCACCCAGGGCGACACCTCCAGCCCGTCGCCGGGCAGCCCCAGCCAGCCGGGCAGCAGGTCCAGGTAG
This sequence comes from Actinomycetes bacterium, assembly GCA_023396115.1. Taxonomy (GTDB): domain Bacteria; phylum Actinomycetota; class Actinomycetes; order Propionibacteriales; family Nocardioidaceae; genus Nocardioides. The sequence continues at coordinate 9,389 of JAEWXC010000046.1, forward strand.
AACCAGCCGAGCACCGCGAACATCAGCACCTGGAAGACGGAGTTGAGCGCGACCAGCACCGCCGCCGCCTCCCGGTCGCCGCCGGCCAGGTCGTTCCAGATCACCACCATCGCGATGCACCGGGCCAGTCCGACCACGATCAGCCCGGTCCGGAACTCCGGCAGGTCGGGCAGGAAGATCCAGGCCAGCGCGAACATCACCGCCGGGCCGACCAGCCAGTTCAGCACCAGCGACAGCACCATCGTGCGGCGGTCGCGGGCCACCTGGGCGACCTCGTCGTAGCGGACCTTGGCCAGCACCGGGTACATCATCACCAGCAGGCCCAGGGCGATCGGCAGCGACAGCGAACCCACGCGCACCGCGTCCAGGCCGTCGGCGACCGCCGGCCCCCAGCGGCCCAGCAGCAGCCCGGCGACCATCGCCAACCCGATCCACAGCGCCAGGTAGCGGTCCAGGGTGGACAGGCGTGCCGCCGTCGGGGCGGTGCCGGTGCCGGTGCTCGTGCCGGTGCTCACGCGGGTCGGGTGGCGCGGACGATCGCGCCGTGCATCCCGGGGGCTGCCTCGTGGGTGAACTCCACCTCGGCGTCGACGAATCCCGCCGCCGCCAGGCCGTCGAGGTACTCCTGGCGGGACAGGGCGCCGGCGATGCAGCCGACCCACGAGCCCCGCTCGGCACGCTCGGCGGGGTCCAGGTGGTCCTCGGCGACCACGTCGGAGATCCCGATCCGGCCGCCGGGGGCCAGCACCCGGAACATCTCGGCCAGCACGGCCGGCTTGTCGGTCGACAGGTTGATCACGCAGTTGGAGATGACCACGTCGACCGCGCCGTCGGGCAGGGGCACGTCCTCGATGGTGCCGTGCAGGAACTCGACGTTCTCGACCCCGGCCGCCTGGGCGTTGCGGCGCGCCAGCTCGAGCATCTCCTCGGTCATGTCGACGCCCCAGGCGAAGCCCTGCGGCCCGACCCGGCGGGCCGAGAGCAGCACGTCGATGCCGCCGCCCGAGCCGAGGTCGAGCACCCGCTCCCCGGCGGCCAGGGCCGCGACCGCGGTCGGGTTGCCGCAGCCCAGGCTCGCGGCCAGGGCCTCCACGGGCAGGTCGGCCTGCTGGTCGGCGGCGTAGAGGTCCGCCCCGAACGACGCGCCCAGGTCGCTGTCGGTGGGCGCGGTGCCCGAGCAGCACGACGTCGCGCAGGAGTCCTCGACCACCTGCAGCGCGTCGTTGAGCTGCCGGTTGTCGGCTCCGTCGCTCACGGCGGTGGCGGCTCCGGCGTAGCGGCGCCGCACCTCGTCACGCAGTTCCTCGTTCCCGGCCACGGCCAGCTCCCTTTCGATGGATGAACGTCGATGCATCGATCCTTCTCGATCTATCGAAGGATGTCAATGCATGGGGTAGCGTGGCGTCGTGCCCACCCAGCTCCCGCTCCTCCCCGACCAGTCGCCCGACGGACCGCAGGCCGACCTGGCCGGTGGCTGCTGCTCGTCGGTGACCTCCGGGGTGCTGTCGACCGACGAGGCCGACCGGCTCGCCCGGGTGTTCAAGGCGCTGGGCGACCCGACCCGGGTCCGGCTGCTCTCCCTCATCGCCGCCCAGCCCGAGCGTGAGGCCTGCATCTGCGACCTGGTGGACCCGGTCGGCCTCTCCCAACCCACCGTCTCGCACCACATGAAGCAGCTGGTCGACGCCGGCCTGGTGGTCCGGGAGCAGCGCGGACGCTGGGCCTTCTACCGGGTGGTCGAGGAGACCCTGACCTTGCTGAGCCGTGCGCTGCGCCCCTGAGGGCGTGACCCGACGGGTCGTGTCGAGAACCCGTGGCACAGTTCCGACGTAGCGGTGGACGGGGCGAGACGCGCCCCGCCGACCCTGAGGAGCAGCCGTGCGATTCGTCATCCTGATCCACTCCAACCCCCGTCCCTGGGCACATCCGACCAGCGACCACACCGCCGAGTACCAGGCCCTGCCGCAGGCCACCCGCGACGAGCTGGGTGCGCACTGGGAGAAGGTCTTCGGCGAGGCCGACGCCAACGGCGAGGTGCTCTACGGCTGCGCGCTCGGGGACCCCGACGCCGCCCGCGTGTTCGGCTACGACCGCGCCCCGATCCCCACCGACGGTCCGTACGCGGAGGGCAAGGAGCACCTGGCCGGCTTCTTCGTCATCGAGGTCACCGACCAGGCGCGGGCCGAGGAGATCGCCGCCGCGTTCTCCTGCCCCGGCGACACCGTCGAGCTGCGCCCGGTGATGCGTCCCGGCTGCGACGCCTGACCCGTGCGCAGCGCGGTCGAGGAGGTGTGGCGCCGGGAGGCCCCGCACGTCCTGGCCGCGCTGCTGCGGCGCGGCGACCCGCTCGTCGAGGTCGAGGACGCCGCCCAGGAGGCGCTGCTGGCCGCCCTCGCCCAGTGGCCCGTCGAGGGGGTGCCGGACCACCCCCGCGGCTGGCTGGTCCGGGTCGCCTCACGCCGCCTGGTCGACGCCCACCGGGCTGACACGGCCCGGGCCCGACGCGAGCAGGTTGAGGCGAGTCGGGCCGAGGCGGAACCGGCCGGCGGCTGGGCGGGCCGCACCGGCGACCTCGACGACTCGCTGCAGCTGCTCGTGCTCTGCTGCCACCCGGCGCTGAGCCCCACCTCGGCGGTCGCGCTGACGCTGCGGGCCGTCGCCGGGCTCACCACCCGACAGGTCGCCGCCGGTCTGCTGGTCCCCGAAGCCACCGCGGCCCAGCGGATCAGCCGCGCCAAACGGACGCTGCGCAACGCCGGCGCCACCTTCGCCCCGGTGAGCGGCGAGCAATTGCCCGCGCGCCTGCACGCGGTGCGGCACGTCCTGCACCTGACCTACACCGCCGGGTCGACGCTCCCCGAGGGCTCGGACCTGCTCGACCCGGACCTGACCACCGAGGCGATCCGGCTCACCGAGCGGCTGCACCGCGCCCTGCCGCGCGACGACGAGACCACCGGACTGCTGGCCCTGATGCTGCTCGTCGAGGCACGGGCGGGCGCCCGCACCGACGCCGGTCGTCTGGTGCCCCTGGGCGAGCAGGACCGGACCCGGTGGGACCACGCGCTGATCGACCGGGGCGTCGCGCTGCTCGAGCCGGTGCTCGCCGACGGTCCGGTCGGACCGTTCCAGCTCCAGGCAGCGATCGCGGCGGTGCACGCAACCGCCCCCACGTTCGAGGCGACCGACTGGCCCCAGGTGCTGGAGCTCTACGCGATGCTGCGCCGGGTGGCCCCCGGACCGGCCGTCGACCTGGGCGCCGCGATCGCACGGAGCGAGGTCGAGGGCCCGTCCGCGGGGCTGGCGGCCCTGGCGCCGCTCCTGGAGCAGCGACCCCGCGACCACCGGGTGCATGCCGCCCGGGCGCACCTGCTGGAGCGGCTCGGGGACCCGGACGCGGCCAGCAGCTACCGCCGGGCGGCCGCGTTGACCGACTCGATCCCCGAGCAGCGGCACCTGCTCGAACGCGCCGCTCGGCTCGAGTCCCGGGACCCCGGTCCGGAGCAGGTGTGAAAACCACCCCGTCGGGCAGACCGACCCCATGAACCCGGACCCCTGCTCCCCGGCCGTACGGCACCACCTCGCCCGGTGGGGGCGTCGGGGATGACCCGGGTCGGGGCGGTGCGCCTGCTGCTCGCGCTGGCGGTGGTCGCGTTCGTGGGCGTGCTGTGGCTGGTCAACGACTCGGGCCACCAGGTGTTCGGCGGCAGGGTCGAGACCGAGGACGGCTTCCGGGACAGCACGGCGCGGGTGGAGTGCGCCAGCGTGGTCGCCGGCAACGCCCGCCACGAGAACAGCGAGGCCTGGGCGCCGCAGTCGGTCGAGAAGGACGAGGTGGCCGAGGACGACGGGCACACGTTGTCCCAGCACGGCATCGACGCCGAGGAGGTCGGTGTGGTCTGCGGCCGGGTCCGGACCCACACCCTGCTGCTGGCCGGGGGAGCCGCGCTGGTCGGGCTCGCCGCCCTGGGCGGGGTGGGTCTGGTGGTCCTCTCCGGGCGCCACGCTGCCCTGGTCGCCCAGCTCGACGACGCGCGGCGACGGGCCGAGGCCGAGGTGCGCCGGCGCGAAGCCGTGGACCGCACCCCGGACTGAACCGGCTGCGACGCGGGGTCTCAGCCGCGGGCGCGCGCCTCCCGCTTCGCGGTGTACATCGCGGCGTCGGCACGACGGAACGCCTCCGCCAGGGTGTGCACCCCCGGGCCGGCGAACGCGTATCCCAGCGAGGCGCTGATCCCCTCGGCCGCCAGCGCCGCGGAGAACCGGGTGAAGTGCGCGTCCAGGTCCGAGGTGGCCACCGAGTTGGTGAGCACGGTGAACTCGTCGCCGCCGTAGCGGGCCACCCGGTCCCGCTCGTTGGCCACCCGCAGCAGCGTGTCGGCGGCCCGGCGGAGCAGCTGGTCCCCGGCGTCGTGCCCCTCGGTGTCGTTGACCTGCTTGAGTCCGTCCAGGTCGATCACCGCCACCGCCACCGGGTCGCCGAACGCGTCCACCCGGCGCTGGGCGTCGGCGGTCACGCCCCGCCAGCCGCGCCGGTTCAGCAGCCCGGTGAGGTCGTCGGTCTCGGCCAGCGCCGCGGACAGGTCCTGGTCGCGGCGGACCCGGTCGGCCACCCGCGAGGCGGCCAGCTGGGCCGAGAGCAGCGAGCTGAACAGCTGCACCAGCTCGGCGTCCACCACCGATGAGTCCGCCAACGGCTCCGGGTCGACCCCGCACAGCACCCCGAACAGCTCGTCGTGGTCGTCGGTGATCGGGTACCCGACGTAGGCCCGGACCGCGCCGGCGTGCGGCAGCGTCGCGTACGCCGGGTCGCGGGTCGAGTCCGGCACCACGTGCGCGGCGCCCCCGGTCATCCGCTGGCAGAAGGAGATGTCCCACGGCACCCGCGCCCCCGGATGGATCAGCTGGTCGTGGTGGACGTGCACGTGCACCTGCTCGCCCCCGGCGACCCGGGAGACCGACCAGTCACGCAGCGGCGTGTGCCGGCTCAGGTAGTCGACCACCCCGCGGGCGGCGTGAGCGAAGAGGTCGGCGCCGTCCTGCTCGGCCGACGGTGCCGGCTGGCCGGTCGAGGTCGCGGGGTGCTGCGGGTTCTGCGCCGAGGGGAGGTGCTCGTCGTGCATGTCCACCATCATGGCGCGGCACACCAGAGCCGCAACGACCCGGCCTGCCGGGGTGTCGGGAACGTGTGACGTGGGTAGGAGGGCGGTGGCCGCACCCCGCAGCCACGCTCCCCGAGGAGGTCACCGTGCAGATCACCGTGCACGCCAGCTCGCCGGCAGCCTGCGGTCACACCGCGGTCGAGGACTACCTCAACCACGCGATGCCACCGGTCGGTGCCGCGATCCGGACCGTCGAGGTCGAGCTGCTCCTCACCGGGGGGCGGGGCGAGTCGCTGCGCCGGCCGCGGATCTCCGTGCGTCGGCTGCGGCGCCGGATCGACCTGGGCGTGGTCAGCACGCTGTCGGCCCAGGAACTGGCCGGCACCAGCACCAGCCCCGAGCTGTTCGGGCGTGCGGTGCGCGAGGTCGTGGCCGCGATGGCGGCGATCCCCGGGCGGATGCACCGCCGCGACGACCTGGACTTCCTGGCCCTCGGGGCGCACCTGACCGACCGGGTCGCCCAGCTCCCGGGTGACGCCCTGGAGCTGCACCGGATCCTGGACCGCTGCCGCGCCGGTCAGCTCCTCGCGTCCTGACCCCCTGACCCGGCCCGACGTCGTCGCGCGCCCCTAGGGTGGGCGAGGTGTACCTGGAGAACATCGTCTTCGACGCCGTCGACCCCCGCCTGGTGGGGCAGTACTGGGAGGCGGTGCTCGGCACCGAGCCGCTGACCGATGAGCCCGGTGGCTACGAGACCCGGCTCGAACTGCCCGACGGCCCCGTGCTCGACCTCTGCTTCCAGCAGGTCGCCGGACCGGTCACCGGCCCCGAGCGGCTGCACCTGGGCCTGACCGGCGACGCCGGACTCGGCTCCCCGGTGCTGCGGGCCGAGGGTGCGGCCCACGAGATGGCCGACCCGGCCGGCAACACCTTCACCGTGGAGGCCGCCCCCGGACCGTTGCGGCTCAGCACGCTCGACCTGGAGGTCGCCGACCCGGGCGCCGCGGTGGAGTTCTGGGCGTGGATCTCCGGGTGGGAGCCGGTCCCCGGCCGGCAGGCGCTGCGTCACCCCTCGGGCCTGGGCCCGGTGCTGGCGATGGTGCCCCAGACCGGACCGGGCACCGTCGGCAAGAACCGGATCCACCTCGACGTGCGGCTGGAGCCCGCCGACGACCTCACCGCGATCCTGGCGGCCCTGGTCGAGCGCGGCGGGCAGGAGCTGCACCCCGGGTGGGGCGAGCTGCCGTGGCGCACCTGTGCCGACCCCTCGGGCAACGAGTTCTGCCTGCTGCCCGCGCGGTCCAGCCCGGACGTCGCCCCGGCCGACCTGGCCGAGGTGCTCGCCCCGTTGACCGGCGGCCCGGCGTGAGCGCGGTCCGTCTGGTCCGTTCCGCCGAACTCTTCGGGGGCGCCCCGTACGCCTACGCGGCCACCGCCCCGGCGCACGCCCGGGTGCTGCAGTTGGCGGGCTCCTGCCCCCTCGACGTGGCCGGACGCGTGGTCGGGCCCGGCGACGTCGCCGCCCAGACCCGCCAGTGCCTGGCCAACCTCGGCACCGTCCTGGCCGAGTGCGGCGCCGGCCTCAGCGACGTTCTCGGCACCCGGGTACTGGTGGCCAGCACCGACCGGGCCGACCTGCTCGCCGCGTGGGAGGTGGTCGCCAGCGCGTTCGGCGAGCACGACGTCCCGAGCACGCTGCTGGGGGTCACCGTGCTGGGGTACGAGGGGCAGCTGGTGGAGATCGAGGCCGTCGCGGCGCTGCTCGACTAGCGGCCCGGGCCGGTCTCCAGCACCTGCTTCAACGTCACCAGGTCGGCCTCCACCGCGGCCACGTCGGCGGCGAATTCCTGCGCCGACGCGCCCCGGCGCAGCACCGTGAACACCACCTCGGCGCCGCCCTCGACGGCCAGCACCCGGACCGGGTTGTTCATCGTGGTCCCGTCCGGCAGCACCACGTCGTGGTCCAGCACCCGGTGCTCGTTGGCGGGCACGAACCGGACCTCGACGCTCCCGAACGGGGCGTGGGTGAACCAGCGGCCTTCCTCCTGCCACACCCCGGCGGCCAGTCCGGCGGCCCAGCCGGGCAGCAGCGCGGGGTCGGAGGCGTGGCGGTACACCTCGTCGGGGTCGCGGTCGATCCAGACACTCACGTGGCGGCACCTCATCGCTCCAGTCTGCCCTGAGCACGCCGCCCGGGGGCCTTGTAGCACACCCGGAGGTTTCCCGTGGCGTTTTCCTGGCAATGGTGGAGGAGACACCCACTCGGAGGACGACATGAGAACCACCTGGAAGATGCGTCGGGACACCGCGCTGCCGACCGAGACCCACGCCGTCCTGGTCGCGTTCGTGGTCCTGTCCCTGCTGTGCACCACGGGCCTTGTGCTGAACCTGTTCCGCTGACCCGTCACACCGCGCACGTGCCGCTCGTCAACGGGGCATGAGTGCGAGGCTGACCCCATGAGGGCGAGTGGACGGGACATCACCGGGACCACCCGGATCTTCGAGGACGAACGGGCCCGGCTGACCGGTATCGCCGCGCGGGTGCTCGGCGACCCGGCGGAGGCCCAGGACGTGGTCCAGCAGGCGTGGCTGCGGCTGCACCGGCACACCACCACCGGCGGCGAGGAGCTGCAGAACCTGCCCGGCTGGCTGACCACGGTCACCACCCGGCTCTGTCTGGACCGGCTCAAGGCCCGTCGCCCGGACCTCGTCGAGGACCTCCCCGAACCGAGGCCGCAGGACGAGGTGGCGCCGGTGGACCCCGCCGACCACGCCGTGCTCGCCGACACCGTCGGCATCGCGCTGCAGGTGGTCCTGGACCGGTTGACCCCCAGCGAGCGGGTGGCGTTCGTGCTGCACGACTCCTTCGGGTTCCCCTTCGACACCGTGGCCGCGGTGCTCGGCACGACCCCGGCCGCGGCCCGCAAGCTGGCCTCCCGGGCCCGCGCCAAGACCAGCGCCGCGACACCGGAGGACGCGCTGGCCGACTGGGAGGTGGTCGACGCGTTCATGGAGGCCGCCCGAGAGGGCGAGTTCGCCCGGCTGCTGGAGCTGCTCGCCCCGGACGCCGTGGTGCGCGCCGACGCGACGGCGGTCAGCACCGGCACCCCCGAACGGATCGACGGGCGCGACGAGGTGGCCGCGTTCTTCAACGGATCGGCCGCCGCCGCGCTGCCGGTGCTCGTCGACGAACGGCCCGGATCGGCGTGGTTCCACCGCGGCCGGGCCATGGTGCTCTTCGACTTCACCGTCGTCGACGGGCAGGTTGCCGCGATCACGTTCCGGGCCGAGCCCGAGCTGCTGGCCCGGGTGCAGCGCCGCGACGGCGCGTCCGCGAAGGCGGCGCCGGAGAACATCTGCGGGACCGTCACACCGGTGGCGCCCCGATCGTCAGACCAGTGAACACACCGACCCAGGAGATGCCCCGATGAAGACCATGACCTGCCGCCAGCTCGGCGGACCCTGCGACCTCGCGCACACCGGCGAGAGCGCCGACGACGTGATCAACGCCCAGGACCAGCACCTCAAGGCGGCCGAGAAGGCCGGCGACGCCGAGCACCAGCCGGCCCGCGACGAGATGAAGTCCCGGTGGCGCCACCCGAAGCGCTCGCTGGGCTGGTACCGGCAGATGAAGGCCGACTTCGCCGAGCTGCCGGAGGACTGAGCCGCAACGGGCCGGGCGGGGAAGTCCCGCCCGGCCCGTCAGGGGTGGATCAGAAGGTCTTCCTGATGAACTGCCCGCCGTTGTGGCACTTGCCACTGCAGTTCATCTCCCGCATCTCGACGATGCTGCCCCGGTACGGGATCGCCATGGTCACGCAGGACGGGACCCCCTCGAGACAGTCGTAGGCCGTGCCGCGGAACTTCTGGCGACCCCGGGGATTCTTGATCTTGACGACCACGTGGCAGGCGTAGGCGTCATCGCAGCGCTTGTTGACCTCTTTCCGGGTGAAGGGCGAGGCCTGCATCAGGATGTCCGCGGTGACGTAGATGCGTTCCTGCTTCCGGTTGCACCAGACGGTGTACTTCATGCGGACGTTCTTCTTCTTGTTGGCCAAGCCGAAAGAGGAGACCTGCGTGGTGCAGTTGTGCGGGTTCTCGGCCTGGGCGGGCGCGGCGTTCAACAGGGGCACGAGGAGTGCCGCGACGAGCGCCAACACCCCCAGGAAGATCGAGGGTGCGCGGAGCGGAGTGTGGGTGGTCATGACGGCCTTTCTTGAGTGGACACGAGCTCACGCGGAAGCTACCCACCACTCGCAGCCGTCAATCAGCGGAGTCTCCGGGCCGCGCAGCCCGTCAGCCGCCCGGGAGCAGAAACTTCTCGATGAGGAGCCGTTCCCGGGCGGCGTCGTCCTCGGGCAGGGTGAGGAACGAGAGCACCACCCGCAGCACCCACGCGCCGCGGTCCGCGTCCGCGGGCGTCTGACCGAACGCGGCCAGCACCTCCTCGCCGAGCACCCGGTGCAACGTGTCGGTGCCGTGGGCGTACCAGGCAGTCAGGTGCTCCCGGGCCCGGACCGCGGCCAGGGTCGCGAGCACCCCCTCGACCAGCCGGGCCCGCCCGTGCAGTCCGGCGGTGCGCGCCGCCACCTCGGCCCCGATCGCGGCTGCCTCACGCCGGGCGAACGCGTCCAGCAGGGCCTGGCGGTCCGTGAAGTGGCGGTACAGGGTCGCTCGGGAGCAGCCCGCCGACCGGGCCACCTCGCCCATCCCCGGACCGTCGACGCCGTCCCTGACGAACAGTTCCCCGGCGGCGGTGAGGATCCGGTCCGCGACCTCCACGCGGCTCATCGTCCGACCTCGACCTGCAGCGTCAGCGGCCGGCGCACGTAGGCCCCCGGCGCCCAGGTCAACGACCCCGGCACCACCCGCAGCCCGGGCAGCGTGGTCAGCACCCCGGTCAGCGCCACCCGGGCGGTCATCCGCGCGGCCGCCGCACCGAGGCAGTGGTGCGCGCCGTGCGCAAAGCTGAGGATCTGGCGCGGCTGGCGGGTGACGTCCAGCTCCTCGGCGTCAGCACCGAACACCCGCGGGTCCCGGTTGGCCGCGGCGTAGCAGAGCAGCACCTTCTCCCCGGCCGGGACCGTGACGCCCTCGACAGTCACGTCGCGGGTCGTGGTCCGGGCCAGCCCCTGGACCGGAGAGGTCAGGCGGAGCAGCTCCTCGACCGCGGCTCCCGGGTCGGCCAGGGCGTCGGCGTGCTGGTCGGGGTGCTCGGCCAGCAGCGGCAGACCCGCGCCGAGCAACCCCGTGGTGGTGTCGTTGCCCCCGGCGACCATCGTGAACGCGAACGCCAGCACCCGCAGCAGCCCGGCGTCCGACTCGGCCTCCCCGGCCGCGACCAGGTGGGAGACGGTGTCGTCGCCGCGATGGGCCCGACGGTGCGCAATCAGTTCGGTGAAGTAGCCCGCCAGGTCGGCCGCAGCCCCGGCCGCGCCGCCGGTGCCGCCGGCCGCGTTGGCCGCGACGATCGCCTCGGTCCAGGTGTCGAAGCGGTCCCAGTCCTCCCGTGGCACGCCGAGGTAGTGGGCCACCACCATGCTCGGCAGCGGCTTGAACAGCTCGGCCACGATGTCCCCGCCGCCGGCCTCGCGCAGGCGACCGAGCCTCTCGGCGACGAACGCGGCCACGACCGGCTCGACCGAGCTCACCTGGCGGGGCGTGAAACCGCGACTCACCAGCCGCCGGAACGCGGTGTGGGCCGGCGGGTCGGTCATCACCATCGGGGGGTTCTCGCTCAGCCCGATCGCCTCGAGTTCGCCGCGCACCGTGGTCAGGCCGTCGGCCGAGGAGAACGTCTCGTGGTCCCGCACGGCCGCCATCACGTGCTCGTGGCGGGTCAGCACCCAGTGGCCACCTCCGGGTGCGCCGGCGGCGTGGTGCACCGGGTCGTGCTCGCGCAGGGCCGCGTACATCGACCACGGGTCCTCCCAGGTGGGTCCGCTGCGTGCGGAGTACCGGACCTCGTGAGACAAATCGCGCGACATGTCTCAATCGTGGGGGTGGGGGTGCTCGGGGTGTCAACGACCGGCGCGACCCGGGGGCCGTCACGGAAGGGGGGAGGTCGGCGCACAAGTGCCCGGTCGGCGCACAAGTGCCCGGTCGGCGTCGACGAAGTGCCCGGTCAGGGTCGCGGAAGGGGGGGAGGTCGGCGTCGACTAAGTGCCCGGTCAGCGCATGCAGCCGACGGGGCGGTAGGCGACCCCGGGGAACACGGCGGCCGGGGAGGCGCCGAAGCGTCGGGAGATCACCTCGGCGAGCACCTGGCGGTAGTCGGTGGTGACCCGCAGGTCGTCGTCGACGGTGTTGGCCAGGCCGGGCCAGGTGCCGTGGTAGCCGCCCTTGACCCCGGCTCCCATGACGAACATGACGTTGCCGTGGCCGTGGTCCAACCCGGTGTTGGCGTTCTCCCGGGTGCGGCGGCCGAACTCCGAGATCGTCACCAGGGTGACCTTCTCCGCGAGCGTGCCCAGGTCGGTGAAGAAGGCCGCCAGAGCACGGCCGAGCTCGGTGGTCATCTGCTGCAACGTGCCCCACTCGAGCGTGCCCAGCCCGGCGTGGTGGTCCCAGTCGCCGTGGTCGACGGTGATCACCTCGGCGCCCACGTCGCCGCGGATGGTCCGGGCCGCCGCGGCCAGCGCGGAGCCCAGGTCACCGTCGGGGTAGCGGGCCCCGTGGGCGGGCGTGGTGCCCTGCCGCAGCGCGGGGGTGAAGTCCTTCACCGCACCCAGCGCCGCCCGGGCACCGGCACCCAGCGGGCCGGGGGTCCGGGCCCACATCAGGTTCATCGACGCCGGCCGCCGGCCGCCGGTGTCCCACTTGTCCGCCCCGGCCAGGGTGAAGCCGCCCAGGTCCGGGACCACCGAGTGGCTGTGCGGGCCGTGCAGCGCGGTCGGACCGCTCCCGCTGCCCAGGGCGATCCCCTGCAGCGGGTGCTGCCAGGAGTCGCGGGCCAGCAGCCGGTTCAACCAACCCACCCGCGCCGAGGAGCCGGGGTCGGCGTCCTCGACGATCTCCATCGCCTCGAAGTGGCTGCGGTTCGGCACCGGCATCCCGGTGGCGTGCACCGCCGCGATCCGGCCCTCGTTCCACATCGGCACCAACGCCGACAGGTGCGGGTGCAGGCCGAAGAACTGGTCCTTGACCAGCAGCCGTCCGGCGGGCACCGCGATCCGCGGGCGGGCGGCGTAGTAGACGGGGTCGGCGTGCGGCACCACCAGGCTCATCCCGTCGGCGGCGCCCCGCATCGACAGCACCACCAGCACCTGCGGTGCCCGCCGGGTCGCGGCGAACGCGGTCTGGGTGAACGCGGTGCCGTGCAGCGCGGTCGCGACACCGGCCGCAGCCAGGCCGCGGAACAGGGTGCGTCGGCTCGGGCCCGGGCAGGCGCAGTCGTCGGTCGGCTGGTCGGGAGTCTGGTCGGTCACGGCCCTCACCGGCTCATGTGGATCGGGTTGTCGAGCAGGACCGTGAGCAGCTTGTGCATGTCCCAGCGGACCAGCCGGTGCCGGGCGGTGATCTTCTCGCCCGGGCGGCACCCGGTGGCCCGGCACGCCACCTCCAGGATCAGCGGGGTGGAGCGACGGCCCAGCATCGTGCGGCACAGGTGGTCCACGAACCGGTCGAACCGCAGCCGCGGCTGCGGCAGCCGGGCGGAGTCCGGCACGTACTTGGTGGCCGCCTTCGGCCACCAGCCCCCCGACATCGACCAGTGCACGTCGAGCGAGCCGAGGAAGCGTCCGGTCGAGGCCCAGTCGGCACCGGAGTCGGGCCGCCCGTCGGGCCGGGGCCAGTCGTACGGGGTGAGGCCCACCCGCTGGGTCTGCCACAGCACGGCCAGGTCGCGCTGGGAACCGCCGCCGCGGGTGGGGCGGGCTCCCAGTGCCCGGTAGGTGGCGACGACGTCCTCGGTGGGGGTGCGGACCTTGCTGCCGCGGGCGGCGAGGAACTCCCGGTGCGCGACCAGGGCCCGCAGCACCGGGGCGATGGCGGTGCGGTGGCGCAGGTAGACCTCGGCCAGGTGGTTGACCAGCCCGGCGGAGGGGGTGTCGGAGACGAACCGGACGGCCAGCTTGCGGGCCAGTCGGCGGGCGGTGGCCGGGTGCATCGCCAGGTGGTCGAGGTAGGCGTACAACGCCGGACGCCCGTCCGCGGCGCTGTTGGCGTGCTTGAACCCCACCACCTGCACCGGACCGGTCCAGTGGTGGGCCGGGTCGTAGCTCCACGCCCAGGTCCGCCACGCGTCGACCCGGTAGCCGGTGAGCAGCCGGGCCGAGTTCTTCACGTCCTTCTCGGTGTAGTTGCCGACGCCGACGGTGTGCAGCTCCAGCAGCTCGCGCCCGAGGTTCTCGTTGGGCGCCTTCTTGCTGGAGTTGGCGTTGTCCAGGTAGATCCCCATCGCCGGGTGCAGCACCGCCGCGCGCAGGATCTCGGCGTAGGAGGTCAGTGCCCGGGCCCGAATCACCTTGCCGTAGTCGATCCGGTAGGGCCCCGCGTCACTGTGCAGCGGGACGTGCAGGTGGTGCTCGAAGAACTCCGCCATCACCTCGTGCACCTGGCGCTTCGACCCGATCTGGCGGACCAGGGTCCAAGCGGCGTAGTTGGCGTTGGCGCGCCACAGCGACTCGGCGCCGGACTTGTCCCGCGACCAGATCGTCGAGGGCGAGGCGGTCAGCGAGGTCGCCCACCCCGAGGTCTTGGCGTACCAGGGGTCGGGGCGGGTGCGCAGCTGGTCGGCGAACCACTGCTCGAACCCGCCCTTGCGCTCCACCTGGCGTCCCAGTGCCGGGGTCCAGCCGTAGGTGAACCGGTTCAGCCGGTGCAGCGTGGTCGCCGAGGGGACAGGGGTGCGCTTGTACCGGCCCGGCCGGGGTGCCGCTTCCGCGGCAGGAGGTGCCACCGCAGCGGCCCCGACCACACCGGCCGCACCGGCCCCACCGAGCAGCACCGAGCGGCGCGTGGCGGGTGGGGTCGACAGGGGTGGCACGTGGTCTCCGGGGCGTCGGGGGGACGGGGACGTTCCGCGGGGTACCGCGGGCGCCCCGAGCCTAGGGCTGCGGAGGCGTGCCTGTCCGGGGAATCCCGGCCCCGGACGCGGGACAGTCGGGGTCAGTCCCGGTCCTCGCGCTGCTGGCTGTCGTGGTCGGCCAGCGCCGCGAAGCGGGCGTTCCAGGCGTTCAGCGCCTCGTCACCGGTGCGCGCCTCGTGCCGGTCGAACCGGCGACGCTCGGCGCGGTCCACCCGCACCCACTGGGCCACCAGCCCGAACCCGAGCATCAGCAGCGGGATCTCGCCCAGCGCCCAGCCCAGCGACGCGCCCAGGTGCTGGTCGTCGGCCAACGAGCGTCCCCAGTCGTGCGGGAACTGCTCGAACCAGTCGGCCGCCAGCACCTGGTCGGTCGACATCAGCGCCACCGAGAAGAACGAGTGCATCGCGAAGACGGCCATCGTCAGCACCACCCGCATCGGGTAGCTGGGCCGGTGCGGGCTCGGGTCGATCCCGACCAGCACGTTGGCGAACAGGTAGCCGGTGAGCAGGAAGTGGAAGGTCATCAGCACGTGACCGGTGTGGGTGCGCAGCGCGATCTCGAACAGCGGCGTGAAGTAGAACGCGAACAGGCCGGTGACGAAGAGACCGCCGGCCACCAGCGGGTGCCCGAAGAACGCGGCCGGCGGCGAGTTCAGCACCAGCTGGACCCACTCGCGCGGGCCGGCGGAGCCGTCGCGCCGGGACGGCAGCGCCCGCAGGGCCAGGGTGGCCGGCGCCCCGAGCACCAGCAGCACCGGGATCGTGGTCGCGATCGCCATGTGCTGGACCATGTGCACGCTGAACAGGAACCGGCCGTACATGCCGGGCGCGCCGTTGGTGGCCCACAGCAGCATCACCCAGCCGAGCACCCAGGCGATGGTGCGCAGCACCGACCAGGCGTCGCCGCGCGACCGCAGGCGTCGCACGCCCAGCAGGTAGAGCACGACGGCCAGCACCGCGAGCAGCCCCCAGAAGCCGTCGGGGCGCCACATCGTGAACCAGTCGGTGAACGACGGCTCGCCGGGCAGGTCGAAACCGAGCAGGTCCTCGGCGACGTTGAGCGCCACCGGACGCGGCGGGGGCGGCGTCCGGTTCAGGGCCACCGCAACCCCGGCCGTGGTCAGCAGGACCGCGGTCTCGGTGAGCAGCAGGCGCCGGACCCGGGTGGGCTCGAAGGCGCCCAGCAGCGCGCGCCGCTGCTGCAGACCGACCAGCCCCACCAGCAGGGTGAGCACGATCTTGGCGATCAGGAACGCGCCGTAGGTGGTGCCCAGCGAGGCCAGGTCGGGCAACCGGATCCAGGCACCGAGCACCCCGGCCGCGGCCAGGGCCACCAGGCTGACGGTGGCCAGTGAGGAGAACCGGCGCAGCGTCGGCTCGAGCCGCTCACCCAGACTGCGGGAGACCACGGCCAGCGCGACCACGCCGCCACCCCACACGCCGACCGCGAGCAGGTGGACGAACTGCATCGACACGGCCAGGTCGTGCTCGAGGCCACCGGTGCCGTGGGCGGCCAGCGCCACCGACCAGGTGGCGAGCACGGCCAGCGCGAACGCGCCACCGGCCACCCGCGGGGTGCTGGCCAGGTGCGCCACCACGCCGGCCAGCCCGGCCAGCACCGCGGCGCCGAGCAGGTAGCGACCCAGGTCGTAGGAGCGGGCGAAGTGGGTGACCTGGTCCCAGGGGGTCTCGCCGAGCGGGAGACCGGAGGCGTCGGAGAACGAGAGCAGGACCAGCACCAGGCTGGCCGAGGCCCACAGCAGCAGCGCCCGGGCCGCCAGGTCGACGAGCCGACGCCGTTCGGCGCCCAGCCGGCCCGACGTCTCGGTCGGGGCTGGGGGCACGCAGGCCAGGGCGACGGCCAGCAGACCCAGGGCGAGCAGGACCGCGACGTCCCGGACGGCCTGCACGGCCGGCAGCCCGATCCGGGTCACCGCACCGGGGTCGGGCAGCCCGGGCAGGGGGGTCTCCCCGCCGGTGGCCACCAGCAGCAGCGTGGTCAGCAGGGCCGGTCCGAGCAGCACCGCAGCGGCCGCTGCCGGGCTCCAGCGCGAGCGGGCCGGGGCGTCGGTGGTCGACGTGTCCGGTCCGCCTGTCCGGGCGCTCACGGGGTGGACCTGCGCCGACGCCGGGCCAGGACGGCGAGGGTGACCGCGACGCCCACGACGAGCGCGACCACGACCGCCAGGGCGGCGCCGCCGAGGAGCACCCAGCCCGGGCGGCCCGCGCCGTCCTCGGTGTCGGCTGGGGTGGTGCTGGCAGCGTCGGGCCCGCTGGAGCCCGGGGTGTCGGTGCGCGCGACGGTGAAGGTGGTCTGCCCCTGGATCGGGTGGCCGTCGGCCGAGGTCACCCGGTAGGTGAGCACCCAGCGCGACGGCACGTCGTCACCGCTGCGGGCCGGCACCTGGGCGACCAGCTCCCCGACCCGCTCGCCGGCGGTGACCTCGAGCTGGGCGGTGGTGCGGTCGGCACGCTGCAGCGCGACCGTGGCCATCGCCGGGTCGATCCGCTCGTTGAACAGCAACGTGATCCGGCTCGGTGCCCGGGTCAGGTCGGCGCCGTCGGCGGGGTCCACCTCGACCAGCGAGGTGTGGGCCAGGGCGGGTGCGGTCCCGAGCAGCAGCGTCGCCACCAGACCCGCCAGGACGGCCAGCACGCCGGGCCGGGTGCGCCGGCGGAGGACCCGGGGCACGGGCGGGGTGCCGGGGGTGGGGGACAGTGGCGCAAGGGACACGGGACGCTCCGGGGTCGGACGCCGGGAGAGGGCCACCCGGCGCAGGGTGGGACGCGGGACGGGTACGGCGGACCCGCGACCACCCACCAGCCTAGGAAACCGACCCCCACGCACCGACGACACCCGGCCCCCGGACCCCCGGCGTGGGACCGGCGTCACCCGCGGCTCCAGGTCGAGCCGCTACCGTCGGCCACGACGCCACCCGTGACAGAGGAGAAGACCGTGGAGCTGTTCGAGACCGAGACCACCCAGCGGATGAGCCGCGAGCAGGCGGCGGAGAAGCTGCGCGCCCTGGCCGACCAGCTGTCCCGGCACAACCAGGTGGAGGTGCTCAAGAAGGGCACCCGGATCACCGTTGCGGTGCCCGACCAGGTGGAGCTGTCGGTCGAGGTCGAGGTGGGCGAGGAGAACGAGATCGAGATCGAGCTCAGCTGGTGACCCTGCGCTGAGCTGCGCTCGTCCCGGGGCCACCTCACCCGTTCGGGGGATGCCGCCCAGCGCTCCGGCACGCCACAGTGGTCCCGGGCGCCGGGTCAGTCCCCGGCGCGCGGGGGAGGCGTGCGGTGGTGGACCAGGACGGTGCCGTGTCACGCCGGACGCTGCTGCTGGGCGGCGTGGGCTCGGCCACGGCGCTGACCGCGGGCGCGGCCGGGTGGTACGCGATCCCGTCGGGGCCGCGGTGGCGGATCAAGGAACGCCTCGGTCTCAACCCGGACCCGTTCGTGCCCCGGGCGCCCGAGGGACAGGTCCGGATCGACCAGGTGACCTCCTCGGTGCTGGGCAGGACCGGGCTGTTCACCGCGGTCCCCGAGGGCCACGGTGACGGTGCCGGTCTGCCGGTGCTCGTCGTGCTGCACGGGTCGAGCGCCAGGATCGCCGACTACCGCGACTTCGGGTTCCCCCGCTTCGTCACCGCCGCTGCCCGCGCGGGGCACCCGATGGTGCTGGCCGGCACCGACCCCGACGTCAGCGGCGCCTACCCCGACTCCCTGCTCGTCGACGAGTTGCCGGTGTGGCTGGAGGAGCGCGGGTTCGCCGCCGACCGGCGTGCCCTGTGGGGCTGGTCCCGGGGCGGCCGCTCGGCGCTGGCCCACGTCACCACCCACGCCGCCCGGTGGTCCGCGCTGGCGCTGTTCAGCCCGGCCGTCGGCCCCGGGGACCCGCTCACCACGCCCGGTGCGGCCGTCGCCGACCTGCCCCTGGGGCTGTGGTGCGGTCTGTCCGACGCGTTCCTGCCCGGCACCCGGGCGCTGGCCGCGGGGTGGCCCGGCGGCCCGGACCGGGTGAGCACCACGGCGGGCGGCCACACCCGGCAGTACTGGAACGACCAGACCCTGGCCATGTTGACCTGGGTGGGGGAGCAGTGGGACCCGGCACCTGACCCCGCGCCGTGACCCCGCGCCGTGACCCTGCACCCTGACCCGGTGGATCGCCATGCACCGAGGTGCATGTTTCTGCGTTGCAGGAAGTCGCAAGCCGATTCGACTCCCCGGACTCCCCGGCCCGGCCTACCTTGGAGATGTCCCACCTGCATGAACCCTGTCCGGTCGCTCCCCCCCCCATCCAGATGCGGCCGGTCAGCACGCCCGGTTCCCCCACCGGGCCCCACTGGCCCCGTTGGAGCTCCTGCTCCGACGGGGCCGGTCACATGTCCGGGCCAGGGACCCGCCCGACCCACCCACCCACCGGGACCGGCGCGACGGACGGGCACCCGGACCGGTTCCGGCCGGAGGCGTGCAACTTCCTGAGGTGCACGAACGCGCAGCAGCGCAGCCGTTCCCGAGGCGCGCCGGGCGTTCCTACGTTGAGGGGACCTGCCACCTTGCAGGGCCTACACGAGGAGCACGATGAAGATCTCACGCACGACCCTCGCCCTCACCGCTGCCGCGGCCTCCGCCGGGCTGGCGCTGACCGCCGTACCGGTGGTGGCTCAGACCGCGGCCCCCGACTTCGGGGAGTTCAAGTCCTCCACGTTCCGTGACACCGACGGCACCTGGATCGTCAACGGTGACGAGCCCGTCACGGGGGACGAGTCCCTGCGCAAGTTCTACGACAAGCTGGTCGGCAAGAAGAAGAGCACCAAGACCGCCTCCACCGACCTGACCGTCAACACCGTCTACGGGCGCGACGACGTCTGGTCGGCCAGCCAGGCCCGCAACCTCACCTACTGCGTGAGCACGAAGTTCGGCACGGACCGCGCCCGGATCGCCTCGGCGATGGCCGCCGGTGCCGCGATGTGGGAGAACGCCTCGAGCGGGGTGAACTTCACCCACGACACCAGCCAGGACGGCAACTGCACCACCCGCAACAGCCGGGTGCTGTTCTCGGTCGAGCCGGTCCGCACCAGCCAGTACATCGCCCGGGCGTTCTTCCCGAGCAGCTCCAAGCGCTCGCGCAACGTCCTGGTCGACGACTCGATCTGGACCTCGGGCTGGGCGCCGGCCAACGTGCTGGCCCACGAGCTGGGCCACGCGCTCGGTTTCCGTCACGAGCACACCCGTCCCGAGGCCGGCACCTGCTTCGAGGACAACAACTGGCGCCCGCTGACCCCCTACGACAGCGCCTCGATCATGCACTACCCCCAGTGCAACGGCTCCTCGGACGACCTGACCTTCAGCTCCTACGACGCCCAGGGCGTGCGCACGGTCTACGGGAACTGACCCCGCCGCAGCACCCCAGCACCACGGCCCCGCCGGAACGTGTTTTCCGGCGGGGCCGTGGTGTCTGAAAACCGCTGGTCAGGGGCCGTGAACTGCTCGGATGTGACAGTTCGTGGTTCCGGGTGCAACTTCGTGAGATGCACGAAGTCGCACCGCGGTCACGGTTCACCTCGCGCTCGGCGCTTCCTACGTTGGAGGAACCTGCAGACAGCAGGGAACCAACACGAGGAGCTCACATGTTCACCGCACGAAGGACCCTCGCCCTCACCGCCGCTGCCACCGCAGCAGGTGTGGCCCTGGCCGGACCGGGAGTCGCGCAGACCGCGGCACCGGACTACCAGGAGTTCAAGTCCTCCACGTTCCGTGACACCGACGGCACCTGGATCGTGAACGGAGACGAACCGGTCACCGGCGACGCAGCCCTGCGCAAGTTCTACGACAAGATGGTCGGGAAGAAGAAGAGCACCAAGACCCGGGGCACCGACCTCACGGTCAACACCGTCTACGGGGAGGACGATGTCTGGTCGAGCAGCGAGATCGGGAACCTGACCTACTGCGTCAGCGACGACTTCGGCGCCGACCAGGCCGACATCGCCGCCTCGATGGCCGACGGCGCGGCCATGTGGGAGAACGCCTCGAGCAGCATCGACTTCGTCCACGACACCTCGCAGGACGCCGACTGCAACACCTCGAACGACTCGGTGGTGTTCTCGGTCGAGCCGGTGAGCACCAGCCAGTACATCGCCCGGGCGTTCTTCCCGAGCAGCCCCAAGTCCGAGCGCAACGTGCTGGTCGACGACTCGATCTGGTCCTCGGGCTGGGCGCCGGAGAACGTGCTGGCCCACGAGCTGGGCCACACCCTGGGGTTCCGCCACGAGCACACCCGCCCGGAGGCCGGCACCTGCTTCGAGGACGACAACTGGCGTCCGCTGACCCCCTACGACAGCGCCTCGATCATGCACTACCCCCAGTGCAACGGCTCCTCGCAGGACCTGACGTTCAGCTCGACCGACGCCGAGGGCGTGGCCTCGATCTACGGGCAGTGACCCCGCCCGACCCGGACTGAGCGGCGCGCACCGCGCCGGACGCCGGACCACCGACCCCGCTGGAGCCCACCTCCGGCGGGGTCGGCTGCGTCCGTGCCTCCCCGGCGGGCCGTCACCGGCGCTGTAACACTGATCTGTCCCCTCTGATGCGGTGGTGTGTCACCGCACCACAGGTGACCAGTCAGTGTTACAAGGGCGGGGCGTCGGGTCACTTGGGCGCCGGGGTCCCCGGTGAGGCACGATGTGCTGCGGCAACCGACCCGCACGAGAGGAGGGGCAGGTGCACGACGCCCCTCACAGCGAGGAGGTGCTGCGCGAGGAGCAGGTCCGCGAGGCCTGGGACGACGACCCCACGCTCACCCTGCTCCGCGGCACCAGCGCCCGTTGGGTGCTGCCCCTGTTCAGCGAGCACCTGGAGTTCGCGGCCGGCCCGGTCACTGCCGAGTGGTTCCACGCCCGCGTCGCCGAGGCCCGGGCCACCCACCCCGAGTGGGCCGGTGACGTCTCCCCGGCCGAGCACTGCAAGAACTGGGTCGACAACCGCTGGCTGGTCCGGACCCGGACCCGCGACGGCGACACCGCCATCTGGTACCGGCTCTCCTCGCACTCGCTGCGGGCGCTGCGCATCGTGCGCGAGCTGGTGCGCAGCGAGTCCGGGGTCTCCGAGGCCCGGCTCGGCTCGATCAGCGACGCGGTCCGCAAGCTCGCCGACATGGCCGACCCCTCGCCCGAGGCCCGGGTCCGCCGCCTCGACGCCCAGATCGCCGAGCTGACCCGGCACCGCGACGACGTCGCCGCCGGACGCGTCCGCGGCGCCACCGCCGAGGAGACCCGCCGCCAGCTCGGTGAGGTGCTGCGGCTGACCGAGTCCCTGCCCGAGGACTTCCGCCAGCTCGGCGCGATGGTCGAGCAGCGGCACCGCGAGGTGGCCCGGCGGGCGTCGGTGGAGAACTTCGGCAAGGGCGAGATCGTCGAGGCGTGGCTGCGGGAGAACGACCTGCTCGACCAGACGCCCGAGGGGCGCGCCTACCGCGGCTTCGCGCAGGCGTTGAGCACCCGGGCCGTGGAGCAGTTGCGCTCCGACATCGGCGACGTGCTGCGCCACGACCTGGCCGCCGGGCAGATGAACCCCGCCGAGCGGGCCGGCCTGGAGGGACTCGTCTCGGCGCTGCTGGCCGAGGAGCACGTGGTCCAGGAGAACTACCTGCGCTGGACCGCCTCGCTGCGCCGCTACCTGACCCGCAGCGTCTCGGGCCGCCAGCAGCGGCTGCTGGCCCTGGCCGAGGAGGCCCTCGAGGCGGGCATGGAGTGGGCTCGGGTGGAGACGGTTGCCTCGCCGATGCCCGACGTCCTGGGGATCGGCCCCCTGGCCCTGCGCGACCTCACCCAGGCCCAGCTGTGGCGGGACCCGGGCGCCCGGTCGGTCGAGGTCACCGTGGAGACGCACACCGACGCCCTGCCCGACTCCGAGTTCGCGGCGCTGCGGCTGCAGGCCGGCACCTCCCCGGCCGCGGTCGCCGGGACCGTCAACCGGCTGCTGACCGACCGGGACCCCCAGGCCGGACCGCTCTCGGGTCGCGAGGTCTACGACGCCACGGCGCCGGAGTTCCGCCGGCTGGGCACCGTGCTGAGCCTGCTCGACCTGGCCGTCAGCCACGGCACCGTCACCGACGCCGAGCCCGAACGGGTGCTGCTGGTCACCGAGGCCGGCGACACCCTGGAGGTGGGCCTGCCCCACGTCCGCTTCGACACCGCAGTCCGCGGGAAGGACGCCCCATGAGCCAGACCGAGCACGAGTCCGCCTCGGTGGTCGAGCTTGCCGAGACCCCCGCTGAGACCGCCCCGGTGGTCGAGCCTGCCGAGACCGGCGAGCGTGCGGAGACCCCCGAGAGCCCCGGCGAGGACGCCTTCGGCGACGGCCCCGGCCCCGGCCTGGCCCACGACGCCCGGCTGGCCCTGGCCACCCTGATGACGCACCGGTTCATCACCCGCGCCAAGCACCCGGCGGCCTGGGACGCGCTGCTGGCCTACGAGCCGGAGCTGCGCGAGCGGCTGGCCGACCTCTTCCTCGACCTCGAGGTGGACCGCGAGCTGGAGGTGGCGTTCAAGCGCCAGGTGGTCGGCGACGGGATCCCGGTGCTGCTGCGCCGCGACCGGGCGCTGTCCCGCGACGCCTCGCTGCTGCTGGTGCACCTGCGCACCGAGCACGCCCACCACGACGCCCTCGACGAGCCGCTGGTGGTCACCCGCGACCAGGTGGCCGACTTCCTCAACCGGTTCTCCGACGGCCGCGCCCACGACCAGGTGGCGCTGGACCGCCGGGTCGACGCGGCGGTCCGCGCCCTGGAGCTCTACCACCTGCTCGAACCCGATGACGACGACCAGGAGCTGATGGTGGTCTCCCCGGCCGTGGTCCCGCTGGTCACCCCCGACGTGCTGCTGCACCTGCGCGACGCCTACACCGAGGCCGCCGCCCGGGCCGCGGCCAGCGGCGAGCCGGACCAGCCCGAGACCGGTGAGGGCGCCGCCGACGAGACCGCCACGCCCGGCCAGGAGGACCCGCGATGACCGAGACCCTGCTGGAGACCGGCGACGACGCGATGGTGAGCAACCAGTTCCGCATCGAGCTGGTCCAGATCCTCAACTGGGGCGGCTACGCGGGGCTGCACGAGATGCCGGTGGGCCACCAGGGCACCGCCATCCTCGGCCCCACCGGCATGGGCAAGTCGACCATCCTCGACGCGATGGCCGCGGTCATCATGCCGAACCCGCAGGAGTTCAACCGGGCCGCCCGCGACGACGGCGGCAAGAAGGCCGAACGGACCGTCTACTCCTACGCGCGCGGCAAGACCGACGACGTCAAGGACGCCACCTCCCAGGCCACCACCACCCAGTACCTGCGTCCTGTCGGGACCGCGTTCCCGACCGGCGCCGCGATCACCTGGCGCTCCGACCTGGGCGAGCAGGTCACCGCCGTCCGGATCGCCTGGGTGGGTGCGGACACCTCCACCCAGGAGGAGCTCAACTCGGCCACGGTCTACCTGCTGGTCGAGGGCGAGTTCGGGCTTTCCCGGCTCAGCGAGGTCGAGCCCAGCCGCGGCGCCCGCTCGCCGCTCACCGAATCGGCCCTGCGGCAGCTGGCCGACGGCCCGCACGACCTGGTCACCTCCTCGCAGCCGACCCTGCGCGCCCGGTTCTGCCGACGCCTGGGCATCGGCGGCAGTGAGGAGTCGCAGCTCAAGGCGCTCACCCTGCTGCGCCGGGCACAGGCCTCCAAGGGCATCTTCTCGATCAGCGACCTGTTCAAGGAGTTCGTGCTCAACGAGCCGCTCGCGCTCTCCCGCTGGGAGACCACGCTCAGCGCCTACCGGGAGGCCTCGGCCCTCTACGACGTCTTCGAGGTGGCCCGCAAGCGCCTGGAGATCCTGGCCGACGTGCCGGTCCAGGCCGAGCGCTACTCCGCGGCCATGGAGGCCGCGACCGAGAAGCGCAAACTGCACCTGACCAGCGACGACGCCCCGCACTCGCGGCTGGACCTGTGGCACGCCGAGCGGATCGAGAAGTGGGCCGTCGAGAAGGTCGAGCTCAACCGGGTCGCTCGCGCCGAGACCGAGCGTGAGCGGGCCGCGGCGGCCACCGAGGCACGCGCCGCGCAGCAGCGCTGGGAGTCGGCCGCCGACCAGATCGTCGCCCTGGGCGGCGACCGGTCCACCCTGGTCCGCACCCAGCTCGACGCTGCCCGTGCCGCCTCCGAGCGGGTCGAGTCCGACCGCCGCTCGTTCGGTGGCCGGCTGGCCCAAGTGGGCCTCGGTCTGCCCGACACCGCCGAGCAGATGGACGACCTGCTGGCCACGATGGCCGAGAAGCGGGAGCAGTTCGTCCTCGAACGGACCCTGGACACCGAGCAGACCCAGCAGCTGGCTGCCCGGGTGGTCGACCTCAACCAGCAGCTGACCCGCCGCCAGCGCGACCTGGACTCGTTCCGTCGCCGCCGCTCCAACGTGCCCGAGGACGCCGACGCCCGGCGCCGCTCCATCGCGGCCGGGGCCGGGGTGCCGGTGGAGAGCCTGCGCTACCTGGGCGAGCTGGTCGAGGTCGAGCACGAGCACCGCGGCTGGAGCGTGGCCATCGAGCGGGTGCTCGGGGCGACCGCCCGCCAGCTGCTCGTCGACGTCGACGACTTCGCCGCGGTGCGCCGTCACGTCAACGAGAACGACATGCGCGGGTCGATCACCCTGGTCCCCGCCCAGACCGGCACCACCGCCCGCCGCCGGCCGATCCCCGGCACCGTGCCGGCGATGCTGCGCTTCGACACCGCCAGCCCGTTCCACGGCTGGCTGGTCGACGAGCTGGTCGACGACGCCTCGGTGCTCTGCGTGGAACGCACCGAGGACCTCGACGCGTCCCGTCCGGCCTCGGTGAAGGGCGCCGTGACCCGCCAGGGCATGCGGACCTTGGGCCGCAACCGGGTGACCAAGGACGACCGGCGCGGGATCGCGTCGTGGATCGGCCTGGACAACTCGATGCGGGTCACCGAGATCACCGGCGAGATCGAGGACCTGACCCGGCGGATCGAGGCCGCCAAGCGGGCCTACGACACCCACCAGCACGGCACCGAGGACCGGCGCCGCCAGATCGACCTGCTGGCCGACCTGGAGCAGACCGACTGGCGCAGCATCGACCTGGACCCGCACCGCGAGCGGATCCGTGCCCTGGAGAGCGAGCTCGCGGCGTTCGCCACCGACGAGCCGGCGATCACCGAGCTGACCCGGGCGATGGAGGCGCACGCCGAGGCCCGCGCCCGGGCCGAGGCACGGGCCGAGACCTGCCAGGTGAAGCTGCGCGACCTGGACCGGATCTGGGGCGAGCTGGTCGAGGCCGAGGACGCCGCCCGCGACGTCATCGCCGAGACCGACCCGCTGACCCAGGCCGAACGGGTCTTCCTGGGCCAGCTCGCGTTCACCGCCCCGCACGAGGCCAAGGACGTCGAGCGGTCCCGCCGCGCGGCCCTGGACGCCCTGCGCGAGCAGGCCGCCACCCACGACCTCCAGGTCGAGCAGGGTGAGCTGCTGCTGGTGCGCACCTTCGAGCGGTACCTGGACTACGACCCGGGGGCGGAGTTCGACGCCTCGATCGACTCGCTGCCGGCGGTCCTGGAGGTGCACCGCACCCTGCTCGGCGACGACCTGCCGCGCGCCAAGTCCGACTGGCTGGCCAAGGCCGGGGCGTCGATGACCGAGTCGCTGCGGTCGCTGCTGACCCAGATCAGCGACGACGCGCACGTCATCCGCCGCGGCATCCGCCCGATCAACGAGGTGCTGGCCGGGATCGAGTTCCGCCGCTCCTCGACCCTGGAGATCGAGGCCGTGCTGAGCGAGAACGGCGACCTGCGCGAGTTCCGCCGGGTGCTGGGCAAGCACACCAAGGTCGACCCCGACGCCCCCGAGGACGCCGTGGCGGACGAGGCGACGATCGAGAAGCGGTTCCTGGCGCTGCGCCGGGACCTGGCCCGGCTCGACGAGCAGACCCGGGCCGGCGAGGCCTGGCGGCACCGGGTGCTGGACGCCCGCGAGCACGTCCAGTTCCGGGCCGTGGAGCACCGCGAGGACGGCGCGCAGGTGGTGCACACCGGCGTCGGCGGCAAGTCCGGTGGTGAGGGCCAGGAGCTGATCGCGTTCGTGCTCGGCGCCGCGCTGCGCTACCGCCTCGGCCACGGTGCCGACCACCGGCCCTCCTACGCGCCGGTGGTGCTCGACGAGGGGTTCGTCAAGGCCGACACCGAGTACACCGGCCGTGCCCTGGCCGCGCTGCGCGGGCTCGGCTTCCAGCTGATCATCGGCGCCCCCCGGGACAAGGTGACCGCCTTCGAGGCGCACGTGGACTCGGTGGCCTACATCAACCGGGACCCGAACCGGGTCGGCGGCGTGCGGATCTACCCGCTCACCATCGCCGAGGCGGTCGCGCTGGGCCAGGTCGACTCCGTCTGAGCCCGGCTGCAGGCTCAAGGTTTCCTCAGGACCGGGACGCGGTGGACCCGGCGGTGCCAGCGTACGCCCCTACGGCCTCTCGCCAGCGCCTCGCCCGACAAGGTGCAGTACGTGCTCGGGTCCGGCGGTGGTGGTGGCGGCGAGAAGCGCGTGCGCACCATCGAGACCTGCTGAGAGCCTCGGCCCGCCAGCACGTCCTCACCGGTGCGCCTGGATGGACAGGTACCAATACCCCACATCTGTGGGGAATTGGTAGGTGTGCGAGTGATGCTTCACTCGCACACCTACAGAATCGCCGTGCGGCATCCCGATCCACGTCCGATGCGGTGCAGGTCAGGAGACCCTCCGCGTGCCGAGCCACCCCTCCGATGCCGCTCGCGACGCGGCCGGTGGGTGGATCGGGCTGAGCCCGGTCCACGGACCCGGCACTGGCCACCGGCCGCCCGGGTGGCTGGCATCGCCGGATGCTCCAGGGGGTGCTGGGTGATCTGCTCGCGGACGTGCTCCGCGCGGTCGGGGCGAGCCCGCACGGCCGGGCCGTGGTCGGCGTCGACGGGGTCGATGGCGCCGGCAAGAGCACCTTCGCCGACCTGCTCGCCGAGGCCCTCACGGCCCGTGTCGAAGCGTCTCGTCTGCGTGTGGTGCGGGTCAGCACCGACGACCACCTGCACCCCTCGGGACTGCGCTACCGGCGCGGAAGGGACTCCCCGACCGGGTTCTTCGAGGACTCCTACGACCTGACGTCGATCCGGGTCCGGGTGCTGGACTCCTTCCGTGCCGAGGGCCGTTGGGTGCGCCGCATCCACGACCTGGCCACCGACCGTGCGGTGGAGCCGTTCTCGGAGCACTCGCCCGAACCCACCGTGCTGGTGCTGGACGGACCTTTCCTGCACCGCGACGAACTGGTGGACGCCCTGGATGTGGGGATCTTCCTGGACGTCCCGTTCGAGGTCAGCGTCGCCCGGATGGCTGCCCGAGACGGGTCCCACCCTGACCCGGAGCACCCGTCGGTGCAGCGGTACGTGGAGGGGCAGCGGATCTACCTGCGCCGGTGCCGGCCGCGGGAGCGGGCGCGCTGGCTGCTCGACCACACCGGACGCCCCGACTCCCCGGTGGTGCTGCGCGGCCCCGACGTCTGAGACCCAAGCCGAGCCGGCGCTGGCCTGAGCGCGTGAGCAGGAGACCAGCGGCCGAGCCGGTGCACCGCGCTGCGGCCCTGCTCGCCGCCGAGGCGGACCTGTGGACGGTCGGCACCGCGTTCGCCCCGGGGACACTGGTGCTGCTCCTGCTGGTGCTCGCCAAGTCCTGACCGAGGCCCGACCGGTCGTCACGGGGCGGGGCTGATCGGGTAGCCCTCCCGGCGGAAGTGCTCGATGGCCGGCAGGTGGGTCAGCACGCCGTACTGCTGGACCGGGTAGCCCATCCGCCAGTCGATGACGTACTCCTGACCGTCCAGGTGGAGCGTCCCCGAGGCCTCGGCCACGTTGCGGTGGGTGCGGTCGAACTCCGCGGGGGAGAACACCAGGCCCTGACCGGGCACTGTCTGGTCGGCAGGACGCACCCGGGCCAGCTCCGCGGCCCACTCCGACTCGAACTCCGCCCGGGAGGTGATGTTGCGGGAGTCGGCGAACCTGCGCGCCGCCTGTTGGAGCACCTGGAGCTTGGTGTACCGGCCGTGGTCCTCCCAGCGCCACCTGGAGTGGTCCCGAGCACCCGGGCGGGCCGTCCCGGCGTCGGTCGTGGGCGTCGTGCGGTGCGCGTCGAGTGCCTTCCCCAGGTCGCCCAGCGCCTCTTCCATGTCGCCCAGCAGTTGGGCCCGGTGCCGTTCGTACCCGTCGGGCAGCGGGCTGGCGGCGCCGTCCAGCAGCCACATGGCCCGCCACGTCCGCCGCAGTCGTCCAGGGGACGGTGCCGGCTCGGACGGCTCGGGTTCCTTGAGGAGTTCGGTCTTGGCGAACACGCGGTCGTGCAGCCCCCGCAGGTACGCGTGGGCCTCGGACCGTTCCTGCTGTGCACCGGACTCCAGGGTCCGCCTCGCCGCCAGTGCCTCGCTGCTTTTCAGCTCGTTCAAGATGTCGATGTAGCCGATGTCGCGCTGGATGATGCCGGCTCGCCGGTCGTACCGCTCGGCCGCCTCGGCGCGCCGGTCGGCACGGAAACTGAGGATGGTGAGAGTGAATCCGACGGCGGTGATGACCGCACCGAAGATCGTGCCCAGAAGATCCATGGGAACCCCCGCAGAGAATGTGTCGAGATCGTGGTGTCGCGCCGGTGCACGCCTCGGAGGGCGGGTCCCGGACGTGCCGGACGTGCCGGACCGGCTCAGGTGGTGAGGCGCCGGCGCACGTCGTCGCAGAACGCCCGCGCCTGGGTCGTGCTTCCCTGGGCGGTGCAGGCCAGCACGGTGCCGGACTTGTCCTGGAGCATGAACTGCGCGCTGCTCCGGCGTCCCTCGGTGGTGGGGATGACTCCGTAGGTCCAGCCCGGCGCCTTGATCCGCTTCCAGCCCTTGGGCAGGGTGCCGGGATCGGCCGACAACGGCTCCTGGTCCTGGGTGGTGTAGACGGTGAACGACCCGTCGGCGCACTGGACGTGCCCGCCGTCCTCGCCGAGCGTCTCCAGGGTGCCGCCCAGGGCGGAGCAGTCCCGGGCCGAGAGCATCCGGACCCCACCCTTCTCCTGCGCCACCGGCGGCGAGGTTTCCACCGACGTGGTGGCGTCGGTGGTGGCCGACGGCTCCGGCTCCGCGGTGTTGGCCGGCGAGCTGGGCGCGGCGGAGGTGGGGGCGCTGCTGGTCGCGCCGGTCGGGCTGCTCGGGGCGGTGTCGGGTTCGCCGCCACCACCGCAGCCGGTGAGCGCCACCATGCCGGCGGCCGCGACCACGAGGGCGACCCTGACCTGCTGCTTCATGCTGCTCCGTTCGACGTCGGGACCGGTGCGCCCGGCCGGCGCCCCAGAGTAGGGCGGATGCCCGACTTCGGCGCCGGGTTCGGCCGAACCCGGCGCTGGTGTCGTGGCCGGGAGGCTCAGATCGGCAGGTCGAGCACGACGATCAGCAGCAGCCCGACCAGCGCCGCCAGGACGGCGAAGCCGGCGAAGACCACGCCCATCACGAGCTGCAGCGCCGGCAGGGCGCCGCGCATGCTGTGGCCGACCAGCTCGATCCGGTCCGGGGCCGCGGGGTCCACCATGATCTGGCGGACGTCGCCGACCTGGGCGGGGGCGGGCTTGGAGCCGGTGATCGTGGCAGCGCGCCGGGGCTGGCCGTCGGGACCGGTGAACTCCAGCACCGGGTGGAAGACGGTGACCGTGCGCAGGCTGCCGCGGCCGGGGGTGTTGATCTGGGACTGGTCCAGTGCGACCACGGTGCCGGTCGTGGTGAGGCTGCGCCGTTCGAAGTCCCGCTGGGCCCGCCGGGTCCCGGCGCCGGTGCGGAACATCGCCACCGAGGCGGCCGCCAGACCCAGCACGACGAGCAGGAAGATCAGTCCGGCCGGCATGCGGCACCACCTTCGGTCGGGTTCGAGGTCACCTGCGCTCCCTTCCCGGTCGGCCGGGTGCTCAACCGTCCCAGCCGCCCAGACCCTGCCACGGGTCCTGACGCACCATCAGCCGCGGCAGGTGCAGGCTGACGCCGTCGGTCGAGGCCAGCGGCGTCAACCGCTCCACGGTCCGGCCCAGGTCGTCGCCCACGTAGGGCAGGGCCCGCAGCGGCTCGTCGAGTCCGTGGAAGAAGTCGTCGTGGTGGAAGAGCACCACCCGTCGGGCACCCACCGCCCGGACCACCTCGTTCCAGTAGGCCCGCACGTGCTCGACGCTGAGCTTGCCCAGCTGTCCCACCCCCAGGTACACCACCTGCGCCTGCAGTCCGGTGAGGGCACCGGGCACGAAGCTGGCACTGCCCTGGATCAGCATCCGACGCCCGGTGGGGTGCTCCACGTGCACGGACCAGGCCTCGCCGCACCGGTAGGCAGTCGACCGCACCGGCGGCACCACGGGCGCGGTGATCTCCCCGGGGAAGCGGTCCGGCTCGCTGTGCCGACCCGGGTGCACCGAGACCGTCCACGCGCCGGCCGGCACGCTGGACCGGGCCGCCACGCGTTGCATCTGGTGCTCGGCCAGCCCCCCGCCACGACCCACGTTCAGGGTCGACTCGCCCCCGACCAGCAGGGCACCGGTGCGCTGCGCGACCACCGCCGCATCCATCACGTGGTCGTAGTGGCTGTGCACGGGCAGCAGCACCCGGACCCGGTCCGCCCCCAGGGCGTCCAACCCGCGCTCGATCCGCTCCTGGTCCGGGCGGATCCGGCGCAGCCCCACCTTGCGCATCGAGGGGCGGGAGAAGAACCCGTCGGTGAGGAACTGGTCGGTGCCGTCGTCGAGCAGCAGGGTCGCCACGCCTCCCCAGGTGACCGAGAAGCTCCCGGTGGCCGCCGGCAGCGTGTCGAGGTGGTCGAAGTCGGCCAGGTCGGGGCGGGTGCGCAGGATCACGTCCTCAACCTAGAGGTTGCCGCCCCGGGGCCGGGGAAATCCGGTGGGCCGGCCGCCCGGGTCTCTGCTGGGATGGTGCCCATGACTCCTCCCACCCGCCTGCACACCCCCACCGTCGAGCTCGCCGAGGAGTGGATGGCCTGCGTCGCCGACTTCGCCGGCACCGCGATGGACGGGTCGGGCAGCTGGGCGGTGACGGACTTCGGTCCGGACCGGGCCAGCCTGGAGGCGCTGCTGGAGATGGTGCGCACCGAGGGCGACACCACCCGGGACCTGGGCCCGGACCGGGTGCACAGCGACTACTGGTGGATCACCACCGACGGCCCCGACGGCACCTCGCCCGAGGTGGTGGGTTTCGTGGCGGTACGGCACAGCATCGACACCGCCAACGGCTTCCTGCGTCGCCAGGGCGGCCACATCGGCTACTCGGTGGCACCCGCGCACCGCCGCCGCGGCCACGCCGGCCGGGCGCTGGCCCTGGCCCTGGACCGGGCCCGGGAACTGGGCATCGAGAAGGCCCTGGTCACCTGCGCCGACGACAACGCCGGCTCGGCGGCCACCATCGAGAAGAACGGCGGTGTCCTGGAGGACGTCCTGGACGGCACCCGGCGGTACTGGATCGACCTGAACTGAGCAGGAGACGCGGGGGAGAGCGGGCTCATCGGGAACTCGCCGTCCGATCGTCGAACGGGTCGAGGCGTCGGGACCGAAGGAGAAGGCCGCCCACGTCCCACACCCTCCACGTCGGTGTCGATGTCGGGCTGATCTCGACCCTCCGGCTCCGCTCCGACCCGATCAGCCAGGCCGAGGAGGACCTGCCCGCCCGGGTCGCGGGTGTGTCCGAGCCCGCCCCGGCCCGCCGGTGAGATCGGTGTCCGGGGGACCGTTCGCCGCGGACCTGGACCGGATCGGTGGGTTGGCCGCCGGGCTGCCCGGGATCGGCCTGGCCGAGGTCGACGCGGCCGCTCGGCGGAGGGCACCGACCTGCCAGACTGTCCCGGTGAGCGAGACCACCGGCACCGACGCGTCCCCGCTGGCGCCGATGGGGGCGGGCCCCGCCGGGCCCGTCCCGACTGCCCCGACTGCCGCGCCGGCCCCGCGCAGCGTCCTGCTGCGGACCGTCGGCTGGCTGCTCCTGGTCGGCTGGTGCGCGGTGGTCGTGGGCTGGGCGCTCGCCCCCCGACCGGCGGCCTACGGTGACCTGCTGCACGCGGTCGCCGTGGGCGAGGTCGACCGGGTCGAGGCAGCCGGTGGGCTCGGCCTCGAGGGCGCCCGCGGCGCCGCGACGGTGGAGCTGTCCTGGAAGGTCGGCTGGCGCGAGTACCGCACCGTCGTGGTGGAGGCCCGGCCGCGGCGCCAGGCCGAGGGCATGGCCACCGACGAGCGCACCGGGGTGACCCGGGACATCGCCGCGGACCTGGCCGGGGTGGGCGACGGGGCAACGCTGGTCGCCACCGAGTACCGGGAGCGGAACTTCCCGATCACCACCGAGATCGCCGGGCGCGAGTTCACCGGCGCCTGGTCGGCCCTGGTGCTGGTGTGCGGTGTGGGTCAGCTGATGCTGCTGGTCGCCGGGCCCCGCCCGTGGCGCGCCACCCGGTGGGCCTGGTTCTGGGTCGGGTTCACCTGGATGCCGGTGGGCGGCATCGCCTACCTGCTGCTCTCGGGGGCGACCGTGCAACGCGCGCCCCGCCCCGGTGGCCGGGTGCTGACCGGGGGGTGGGCGTTCCTGCTGGCGCTGGCGTTGGGCACGTTCACGGCGAACCTGCCCTGACGCGGGGTCAGGTGCGGCTGAACAGCTTGGAGACGCCGTAGACGACGGCACCGATGATCACCAGCGTCAGCACCACCTTGACCAGGGCCAGGACGGCGCTCAGCAGTCCCCACACCAGCCACAGCAGCAACCCGCCGACGACGACGGCCACGACGGTGCCGCCCAGCGACAGTCCGGTCTTCTCCTCAGCCATGGCCCCAGCCTCCCACGTCGGGCAACCGCGGCTCAGCCGGTCCACTCGCCGGTGGCCAGGAAGTGCTCCATCACCCGGGTCGGGCCGGCCAGGTCGAAGCCCTGCTCGGCGATCCAGTCGTCGTCGTAGTAGGTGTGGGCGTAGCGCTCACCGGAGTCGCAGATCAGGGTGACCACGCTGCCGGTCTCGCCGGCCGCCAGCATCCGCGCGATCAGCTCGAACGCGGCGTACAGGTTGGTCCCGGTGGACCCGCCGGCCCAGTGCCGGGTACGGGTGCGCAGCAACCGGATCGCGGCCAGCGACGCGGCGTCGGGCACCTGGATCATCTCGTCCACCACGCTCGGCACGAACGACGGTTCGACCCGCGGCCGACCGATGCCCTCGATCCGGCTGGGCCCGCACACGGTGTGGGTCAGGTCGCCGCTGGCCCAGCCGCCGTGGAAGGCGGAGTTCTCCGGGTCCGCGACCGCGACCTGTGTGCAGTGCTGCCGGTAGCGCACGTAGCGGCCGAAGGTGGCGCTGGTGCCGCCGGTGCCGGCGCTGACCACGATCCAGGCCGGGACCGGGTGCCGCTCCCGGGTGAGCTGGGCGAAGACGGACTCGGCGATGTTGTTGTGGCCGCGCCAGTCGGTGGCCCGCTCGGCGTCGGTGAACTGGTCCAGGTAGTGCCCCTCGCACTCCGCAGCCAGCCGCGCCGCCTCGGGGTACATGTCGGCGGGGGCGTCGACGTAGTGGCAGGTGCCGCCGTAGAACTCGATCATCTCGATCTTCTCGCGGCTGGTGGCCCGCGGGACGACGGCGGTGAACCCCAGCCCCAGCATCCGGGCGAAGTAGGCCTCGGAGACGGCCGTGGAGCCGCTGGAGGCCTCGATCAGCCGGGTGGTCGGCCCGATCCGGCCGTTCACCAGGCCGTACATGATCAGCGACCGGGCCAGGCGGTGCTTGAGCGAGCCGGTCGGGTGCACCGACTCGTCCTTCAGGTACAGGTCGATGCCCCACTCCGGCGGCAGCGGGAAGACGTGCAGGTGGGTGTCGGTGCTGCGGTTCGCGTCGGCCTCCAGCAGGCGGACGGCGTCGCGCACCCAGGCGGCGTCGGGTCGGGAACGGGGCACGTCTGTGACCCTAGGTCATTGCCAGGTGGGTGCCGGGCGCAGCGGCGCCGCGGTCCGGGCGGGCACTCCGCGGATTCGTTGCTCCCCGACCCCGGCCGCCGGTGCTACGTTCGGCGGATCCGAGGGAGAGGTGTGTGCGACCGTGCGACGAATCATCCGAGTGACTGCCCTCTGGGTGGCGGCGACGCTGCTCACCGGTGCATGGGCGGCCCCGGCAGGTGCCGGCCCGTTCGACCCGGTCGTCGACGACGCCCCGGGCGGGGAGCGCTACGTCTCCTTCGGTGACTCCTTCGTCTCGGGTCCGGGCATCGCGCCGGGTCGTGCCGGCGGCTGCATGCGCAGCACGAAGAACTTCCCCAGCCTGGTCGCCGCCGACCTGGGGGTCGCGGGGTTCACCGACGCCAGCTGCGGCGGGGCGCAGACCAAGGACCTCACCGTTGCGCAGTCCGGCACCGGAAACGGTCCGCAGCTCGACGCCCTCGGCCCGGACACCACCCTGGTCACCTTCGGGATGCTGGGCGGCAACGACGCCGGGCTGGTCCAGCTGGCCACCAAGTGCGTCACGGCCGACTGCACCACCGGCGACGACATGGCCCGGGCAGCAGCCCGGATCGACGCCGCGGAGGAGCCGCTGCGGGCCGGGATCGTCGAGACGAAGCGCCGGGCCCCCCGCGCGGTGGTCGTGGTGGTCGGGTACGGCACCTACCTGCCCAGCTCCGCCTGCGCCGCCCTGCAGGGGGTGACCGACGCCGAGATGGTCGCCATGCAGGGCGTGATCGACCAGCTCAGCGACACCCTGGGTCGGGTGGCGGAGCAGACCGGCAGCGCCTTCGCCGACCTGCGCGAGATCCCCGGCAGCCTCGACCACACCCCGTGTGCCGCGCCGGAGGACCAGTGGATGCGGGCCATCAACACCTACGGGGACGGCGCCCCGATGCACCCCTCCGCGGCCGGGATGCGGGCCGTGGCCGACCACGTCAGCCAGGTCGTGCGGGACACCTGGGCGGGACTGCCCGGCCACCCGATCGCCGCCGGGACCCCGTGGACCGTGCAGACCAGCCGGGCGCTCGCCAGCACCCGGTTCACCCGGTCCTGCACCGGGCCGAAGCGCAGGAAGAAGGTGCGGCTCACGGTCGCGGGCGGCCAGGACCGGATCGCCCGCGTGGTCTTCCGGGTCGCCGGGAGGGTCATCCGGACCGACACCGCCGCCCCCTTGACGACCCGGATCAGCGCCAAGAAGTGGCGCAAGGTCAAGGGCAGGGTCAAGGCCCGGGTGACGGTCAAGGCTGGCCCGTCGGTGCGTGCCCAGACGTTCGTGAAGCGCCGACCCGGCTGCCTGCGCCGCTGACGCTGGACCGCGTCGGACCCCCGCCCTACGGTGGAGGGGACGGACGCGACGGGGGTCGATGACAGTGCGGAACAGCAGGACACGCAGCACGGGTGCGCGTGCGAGTTCCCGGGGCGCGCTCTGCGTGCTGCTGGCCATCGTGCTGCTCGTCGGTGCACCCGCCTCGGCCGGTTTCGACGAGGGCCCGGACACCGCACCCGGGGGTGAACGCCTGGTCGCGATGGGCGACTCCTACGCCTCGGGCCCGGGGATCGCGCCGCTGCGGCCCGGTGTCTGCGGGCGCAGCAGGGTCAACTACGCCACCCTGCTGGCTGACACGCTGGGCACCACCCAGTTCACCGAGGCCAGCTGCAGCGGCGCCACCACCGTGGACCTGCGCCGGGCCCAGACCTACGGCGGCGGCAACCCCGCACAGATCAGCGCCGTGGGACGGGACACGACCCTGGTGCTGCTCGGCACCGTCGGCGCCAACGACCTCGGCCTGATCAGCCTCCTGCAACGCTGCCTGGGCGATCCCGACCCCTGCGACGACGGGTCCACCCGGATCAAGGTGGCGGTGCGTGCCCAGGCCGCCGGCCAGCGGATCGGCGAGGCGGTCGAGGCGATCCGGAGCCGGGCACCCCGGGCTGCGGTGCTGGTGGTCGGGTACGGCACCTACCTACCGGGCCGGGCGTGCGCGTCGATGCCCGGGATGAGCGACAGCGAGATGGTCTTCGTGCAGGAGGCCGTCGACGACCTGAGCAACCGGCTGCGCGAGGCTGCCCTGGGCGCGGGCGGGCACTTCGCCGACCTGCGCCACGTGCCCGGCAGCCTGGAGCACACGGTCTGCGCGGCCCCCGAGGCCCAGTGGTTGCGGGGCCCCTCCGGACCCGGCATCGGGTTGCACCCCACGGAGGCCGGGCACCGGGCCGTGGCCGCGCACCTCGACGGTGTGGTGCGGCAGGTCTGGGCGGGCCTGCCGGGTCGGCCGTACCGGGCCGGCGTCCCGTGGGCCACCCAGGTCGCTGGCGCCCTGGACCGGGTGCGGCTGAAGCGCCGGTGCGTCGGGAAGAACCGCAGGACCCGCGCCGTGGTCAAGCTGCGCCGGGCCTCCGAGCAGGTCGGGGCGGTCACCTTCACCGTGGGGCGCCGGGTGGTGGGCACCGACCGCAGCCGGCCATTCAGCGTTCGGCTGCGCGCCTCCCGCTGGCGCCGCGTGCCCGGACGGATCGGGGCCCGGGTCAGTGCCACGGCCGGCCCGCTGACCCGGAATCGCACCCTCACCGTGGGTCGCCCGGCCTGCCTGCGGCGCTGACCGGGCGGGTCCGGATGCTCAGGGCTGCGCGGGGACACTGCGTCAGGATCGGACCATGAGCCTCGCCGACGCCCGCACCGACTTCACCACGTTCAGCCCGGTGCACCTGGCCATGCTGGTCGTGTTCGTCGTGGGCTGTGTGGTCGTGGCGCTGGTGGGGCGGCGGCAGCGCGGCACCGAGCGGGCCCGCCCGTTCGCGCGGGGCTTCGCGGTGGCGATCGTGCTGTTCACCGTGCCGATGCAGGTGCTGCAGTTCCTGCCCCGGGAGTGGAACCTGCACACGTCGCTGCCGCTGCAGATCTGCGACTTCGCGTGGGTGCTGGCGGTGTACGCGTTGTGGACCCGGCGGCGCTGGGCGGCGGCGGTCAACTGGTTCTGGGGGCTCACCCTGACGCTGCAGGGGATGCTCACCCCCGACCTGGGCTCGGGCTGGGCCGAGCCGCGGTTCTGGATGTTCTGGGGGATGCACTGGCTGATCGTCTGGTCGGCGGTCTACCTGGTCTGGAGCCTGCGGCTCGTGCCGACCTGGCGTGACTACCGGCTGGCGGTGCTGCTGACCGCGGTGTGGGCGGCGTCGGTGATGGTCTTCAACGCCGTCGTCGGCACCAACTACGGCTACCTCAACCGCAAACCGGCCAACGCCTCCGCGCTCGACCTGCTCGGCCCCTGGCCGGGCTACGTGGTGGTGGAGGTGCTGGTCGTGGCGGGGGTGTGGGCGCTGATGACGTGGCTGTGGAGCCGACGCCCCGCGACGCTGCCGAGCTGAGGTCAGACGGCCGCGACGACGCCCTCGCCGCCGTCCCAGCGGGCCACCAGGGTGGTGGTGCCGCTCACCGGGTCGGCCAGGTCGCCGGTGAACTGCAGCGCCCCGAACACCTCCACCGGACCCTCCTGGCGCACGGTGACCGTGAGCGGCCGCGGCTCCACGGTCCCGTCGGCCAGGTGGGCCTCGACCGTGGCCTGCTCCTGACCGCCCAGCAGGGCCCGGGCGAAGCAGTCCAGCGCCACCGGGTCGCCGATCGCGTGGTAGACCCAGCGCGGCCCGAGCACCCCGTGCTCCATGGTGGTCAGCAGGTGATCCTCGGCGCCCTCCAACGGCGCGCCGCGGTAGGTCATCGGCAGGTGCGCGACCAGGTCCCCACGGCTGAAGATCACGCCCTCGACCCCGACCTCACCGTCCGGGTCGTCGAACCGGTAGCCACCCAGGTGCTCCACCTCGCCGCTGCCGCCCCAGGGTTGGGCGTCCAACCAGGCCGCGGCGATCTCGGACTTGGTGGGGGTCAGTTCCGCGGGGTGCACGACAGCCATGGCGAGACCCTACGCCGCCTATCCTTCTGCGCATGGCCACCAAGGGGAAGCGGGCGCGGGACGCCGACCGGAACGTCACCGTCGACGCGCTCACCGACGCCTACGCCGACGGCCAGCTGACCCACGAGGAGTACGACACCCGGGTCGACCAGGCGCTCGCCGCCCGGCACCTGACCGCACTGCACGGCCTGACCCGCGACCTGCAGGGCGTCCCCACGCAACTGCCCTCCGACCCGACCCCGGCGTCGTCGACGACGGCGGCGGTGGTGCCCAGTGACGGGATCCCCGCCCGGTACCGCGGACGGATCGCGGCCGGAGTGATCGCGGCGGTCCTCGCCGTGATCCTGTTGCCGCGGGTGTTCGGCACCGAGGAGCAGGAGGCCACCCACGCAGGCAGTGACCCCGCCCGGGTCGACCTGCTCGCCGAGGGCGCCTACGAGCAGCTCGTCGCCGACCTGGACGACTCGCTGGAAGGGCCGCCAGTGGTCTTCTCGGCGGTCGTCTCGCGTGACAGCGCCTCCTTCGAGCTGCCCATCGACCGCTCCTCCGACCGGTACCACCTGGTCCGCTACGACGCCGAGGGGTGGGAGGAAACCGACCAGGTGGGCACCAGCCAGCAGGGCCGCCTCGACCTGCTCCGGATCGACCCCGAGGACATCGAGAACGGGGTCCGCACGGCCGAGGAGCTGGTCGAGGACGCCGAGCGGGACCGGACCAGCGTGGTGTTCTCCGCACCCGACCCGGGCGTCGAGGAGCCGCGGTGCTTCTCGGTCCTGACCAGCAACCGCTTCGGGGAGGACGCCTCGGTCTCCTACACCTGCAACGGCCGCGAGGTCTCCCGCCGGGGCCCGCAGGACTGAGCCGCGGCCCGGTCGCCTCAGCGGCCGCCGGCCACCCGCAGCGTGGTGGCGGTGACGTAACCGGCCGCCGGGGACATCAGCCAGGCGACGGCGTCCGCGATCTCCTCGGGGCGCCCGGCCCGGCCGACCGGGATCTGGGGAGCCATCCGCTGCACCCGGCCGGGGTCGCCGGTGGCGGCGTGCAGGTCGGTCTCGATCAGTCCGGGCGCCACCCCGACGACGCGGATCCCCTGGTCGGCCACCTCCAGGCCCAGGCCCTTGGTCAGCGCGTCGACCCCGGCCTTGGCGGCCGCGTAGTGCACGTACTCGCCCGGTGAGCCGAGCGTGGCGGCGCCTGAGGAGACCGTGACCAGGACCCCGCCGCTGCCGCCGTAGCGGGTGCTCATCGCCTGCACCGCGGCACGGGCCACCAGGGCGGTGGCGGTCAGGTTGACCTCGACCACCCGGCGTACCGAGTCGGCCGGGGTCTCGGCCAGCGGGGCGAACATCTCGGTGGTGCCGGCGTTGGCGACCACCCCGGTGACCGGGCCCAGGTCGGCGGCGGTCGCGAACAGCGCCTCGACGACCCCGTCGTCGAGCAGGTCCCCGCACACCGTCTCCACCCGCACCCCCAGGGCCGCGACCTCCTCGCGCACCGCCCGGGCGGCCGTCTCGTCGCTGCGGTGTCCGAGCACCAGGTCGTACCCCTCGCCCGCCAGTCGCCGCGCCACCGCCGCACCGATCCCGCGGGTCCCACCCGTCACCACCGCCACCGTCATGCGGTCATCATCCCCCAGTGGCACCGGGGGCGGTTCCTATGCTGGGGCGGTGGCCCTCTCCAGGAAACGCGCCCGCGACGCCGACCGCGCCCACGCGGTCGACCTCCTCGCGCGGGCCTACGCCGAGGGGCGGATCAACCGGGCGCTGCACGACGAGCGGGTCACCCGGGTGTTGCACTCCAAGACCCTGGCGCCGCTGCAGCGGATGACCGCCGACCTCGCCGACCCGCTCGACGACGCGGACCGGGACGAGGGCGCCGAGGTCGCGACCCCGGACGGGGATTGGCGCAGCCGGTGGACTCGTCGGCACACCGTGGGGGTCTGTCTTGCGGCCTGCGTGGTGGCGGCGGTGGGCATCTGGGCCGTGAGTCAGGACGAGGAGGCTGCCCCACAGCGGGCCGAGGCGCCGGTGTCGGAGCCGGTGCAGCTCGCGGACTGGAACGAGTTCGTCGCCGACCTCTCCGACGGGGGCCCGGGGCCGGTGGTGATGCACGCCTTCGTCCGTTCCGACGGCAGCTACGTGTACGTGCCACTCGAGCCTGACAGCGGTCGGTACGTGACCTGGAGCCACACCCAGGAGGGGTGGCGCGAGAACAGCGACGACGTCGGCTCGGTCGAACAGCCACGCCTGGACCTGAGGAGGGTGGACCCGGCCGTGGTCGGTCGGGTGCTGGAGGTGATGGAGCAGCAGATCCCCGACGGTGAGGTGGACGTCATCGAGGTCGGCCGGTTCGGGCCGCGCCAGCAGGACGGCTGCCTGATCGTCTCCGGCGGTGATCCGCAGAACCGGACGACCGGCTGGTTCAGTTGCACCGGAGTGGACCTCACCGCCCAGTACCGCGGCTGACGGCTCGTCCCCGCGCACGCCGACCGGGCGCTTGCGTGAGGCCGACCGGGCGCTTGCGCGGCACGGACCTCCCCCTTGTATGGGCCGGAGCGCGGCTCCTACGGTGGGCGGCATGCGGATCCTCGGGGGAGTGGCCGTCCTGCTGCTGGCGGGAACCGTCCAGGCGTGCGGCGGCGGGTCCGGTCCGTCGCCCCAGCAGGACCCCGGGGCCGACGCCACCAGCGCACCGACGGCCGTGTGGACCGAGAGCGCGGTCGAGGACCGGTGCCTGAGCAACACCCCCGACGCTCCTGTCACCCCGGTCCGGATCACCGCCCCCGGGGTGGCGGTCGACGCTGGCACGGTGGCGCCCGAGGGAGAGCCGGACCTCGGGGTGGCGATGCTGCCGCAGGTCAGCGGCGGCCTGTGCGGAGGGCTCCGGTTCGCCGCCCACCTGGCCGACTCCGGGGTCCTGGTGGCCTCGATGGACGCGTGCGGCTACGACGACTCCGACTGCGCCACTGGCCCCGACGTCGAGGCCAGCCAAGTCGATGCCGCGGTCGCCCACTTGCGTGAGGAGTCCGGGAACCCGGACCTGCCGGTGGTGCTGGTCGGGGCCTCGATGGGTGGCTCCCTGGCCGTGCGGGCGGTGGCCCAGGGCGCCGACGTGGTCGGCTACGTCGACCTGTCCGGCCCGGTGAGCTGGGAGGGACGCTCCCTGACCGACCTCGCCGGCTCGGTGCCGCCGGGCGGGCTGGTGGTGCACTCCCCGCGGGACGGGGAGCGCGAGTTCCAGCAGAACCAGCGTCTGGCACGGCGTCTGGAGGCCACCTTCCTGCGGGCCCCCCACGGACACGGGTGGGAGATGCTGCGGAACCTGGAGGGGCAGCCCAACCGGCTCGCCGACC
The DNA here is from genome assembly GCA_023396115.1 of Actinomycetes bacterium. Classification (GTDB taxonomy): domain Bacteria; phylum Actinomycetota; class Actinomycetes; order Propionibacteriales; family Nocardioidaceae; genus Nocardioides. The sequence continues at coordinate 50,815 of JAEWXC010000046.1, forward strand.
GGGTGCGCGACCACATCCTGACCGCGGCGCGCGGCTGAGGGCTGCGCCGGCGACCGTGGTCGGGGTCAGTCCCGGCGGACGCGCACCACGCCGTCGGTCCGGGTGCCCGGCACCCCGTCGGGGGAGGTGGTCGGCAGCACCGCCTCACCGGCGTGCACCAGCGTCCAACCGGGCCGGTCCAGGGATGCGACGGTCTGCTCCAGGGGCGGCAGGTCCGGACGCGGCGCACCAGCACCCTCGTCGGGCCCCTCGCCGTGTCCGTGCCCGTGGTCCTGGGCGTCCTCGCGCCAGGACGGCCCGACCAGGTGGACCACGACCAGCAGGGTGCCGCCCGGGGCCAGTGCCTCGGCGGCCCCGCGGAGCACCTGCTCCCGCTCCAGTTCCACCGGCGAGTGCAGGTAGCTGGCGGTGACCAGGTCCCACGGGCCCGCCGGCACCCCGGCGCCCAGGTCGGTCCGGAGCCACTCGACGCTCCCGTGCGGGTCCCCGTCCCGCGCCCGGGCCAGGGCGGACTCGGCGATGTCGGCGCCGGTGACCCGCCAGCCGAGCGAGGCCAACCACAGGGCGTCCGCGCCGGTGCCGCAGCCCAGGTCCAGGGCGCGCCCCGGCGGGGTGCCCGGTCCCAACGGCCGGGCCGCCAGCTCGTCGGCGAGCACCTGGTTGACCCGTCCGGTCCACGGGTGCTCGCCGGAGTAGAAGCCCTCCCAGAACGTCTCGGGCGTCTCACCCGGCTCCACTGCACGCACCCGGTTCACTCCTTGTCGTGGTAGACGAGCCGGGTCCAGACCGGCAGGTGGTCCGAGGCCAGCGACTCGTGCGCCCCGGACTCGGCCACCGACCACGGTCCACGCACCAGCAGGTGGTCGATCTCCTCGGCCGGGTCGTCGGCCGGCGAGGTCAGCACCGGCCGCTCCTCGACCAGGGCGTCGCTGAGCCCGGCTCCGGTCAGGGCCGCGAACGAGGGGCTGTCCGGTTCGAAGTTCAGGTCCCCGCCGAGCACCACGCCCTGCTGGTCCCCGCCGAGCTCCTCGACCAACCCGGCCAGCACCTTGGCCTGGCCGATGGTGCCGTCCTCGACGGTGGTGGTGGGCTGCACGTGCGTGGAGACCACCCACAGCGGGTTGCCGCTGACCCGGATCCGGACCGACAGGGCACCGGCGCCGGTGACCGCCCCGTGCGCGGGCAGCTGGAGCCGGCGGACCTCGGTGACCGGCAGCGTGGTCAGCACCGCGTCGCCCCACACCGGGTCGGCCGCCGGGGCGAAGTAGAGCCGCTTGCCGGTGAGCCGGGACAGGATCGCCAGCTGGTCCTGCCCGCCGTTGAGCAGCCAGCCGCGGTCGATCTCGCTGAGCAGCACCACGTCGGAGCCAGCCAGGACCTCCGCGACCGCCTCGGGGTCGAAGCGTCCGTCCATCCCGTACCCCATCCGCAGGTTCCAGGCGGTCACGGTGAGTTCGTTGTCGGCGACCCGGGTGACGGTGTGCGGGACCCGCTCGTGCCAGGCCCCCGCGCCGGCCGCGACCACGCAGAGCAGCACCAGCCCGACCAGCAGCGGCGACCCGGCCGCGCCGCTGACCACCGGGCGGCGCACCGCGGTGCACAGCACCAGCAGCACCGCCAGCGCGACGACGACCAGGTCGGCGCGGTAGCCCAGGTCGTAGCCGGCGTAGTAGACGAAGAAGACGACCACCCAGACCAGGGTGCCGAGCAGGAACATCCATGGGGCGGGCAGGGCGGCGGGCCGGGCCGCGGGGGAGGCGGGGCTCTCCGTCACGCCGGCTGCGTCGCCCACTGCGCCATCGGTCGAGTCGGTCGAGTCGGTGCTCCCGACGGTCGGCTCGGTCGGCTCGGTCGGCTCGGTCCGTTCCGGGTCAGCCTCCTCGGGATGCCGGTCCTCGGTGAGCACCACCGCCAGCGCCACCGGTCCGACCACGAGCACCGGGACGATCCAGCCGAGCAGCTGCATCGGCAGCTCCGAGGAACCGGGCGGCAGCAGCAGGCTCACCGCGACCGCGGCCACCGCGACGACACCGACCAGGAGCCGGCCCCAGCGCGAGGGCGAGCGGCCCAGTCCGGTGGCGGCCAGCAGCGCCGTGGCGCACCCGACGACCAGCAGCCACGGGCCGGCGTCCACGTCGATCAGCGAGGCCCGGCCGGGGTTGACCACCGCGATGCCCGCGACCAGCGCCACCGGCATCGCCGAGAGCGCGACCCGGCGACCGGGTGCCCCGCTGGGGTTCCGCACCGCCAGCGCCGTGGCCAGTGCGGCGGCGACCAGCACGGCGGTGACCACCGTGCCGAGCAGGTCCTGGCGCCACACCGGCGCCCAGGTGCCGCCCAGGGCGGCCACCGTCGAGGTGGCCAGCCACCCGGCTGCCAACCCGGCCGGCAGGTACCGACCGTGCGCCGAGACCGCGTGCGCCAACCAGGCCAGGGCACCGGCCAGCCCGACACTCGCGGCGATGAGCTGGACGGTGTCGCCGGGGCCGAACTGCAGCACCACCCGACCGGCCAGGGCCAGCGCCAGACCCAGCCACACCAGCGGCACCCGACGCGTCAGCAGGGCGAGCAGCCCGCCCGCCGCGACGCAGCCCAGGGCGTAGGCGCCCATCAGTTCCGGCGGGGTGCTGGCGGCCTGGCCGAAGATCGTGATCAGCGACGGCCCCCACACCTGGGCCAGGTCGGCGAAGAGCCACCAGGCCACGCCCAGGACCAGGACCGGGAGCACGGGGGAGCGACGCATGGTTCGGTTCTACCGTGCCGCCGGTCGCGGGTCGAGGTGCCACGTCGGGGTGGACCCGAACCGGGCCGGGCCACGTGCCACCATCAGCCCCATGACACTGTCCGCGACCGACCTGGCCCTGCTCACCCGCGCCGTCGACCTGGCCGAGGCGGCCCTGGCCGCCGGCGACGAGCCGTTCGGGTCGCTGCTGGTGGACGCCACTGGCGAGGTCCGGTTCACCGACCACAACCACGTCGCCGGCGGGGACCACACCCAGCACCCCGAGTTCGCCATCGCCCGCTGGGCCGCCGAGCACCTCAGCCCCGCCGAGCGGGCCGCCGCCACCGTCTACACCTCCGGTGAGCACTGCCCGATGTGCGCCGCGGCGCACGGCTGGGTCGGTCTGGGCCGGATCGTGGTGGCCGCCACCAGCGAGCAGCTGGTCGGCTGGCTGACCGGCTGGGACCAGCCGACGGCCCCGGTCGCGGCGCTCCCCGTCGGGGTCGTGGTGCCCGGGGCGGTGGTGGACGGTCCGGCCCCCGAGCTCAGCGAGCGAGTCCGTCAGCTGCACGCCCGCTCGCGCGGGATCGACCCCGCCTGAGGCGGTCCGGGCGTCAGTCGCCCGGGTGCTCCCCGGGGCGGGTCACGGTGCGCACCGACCGGCCGTAGGCGGCGGTGAACCGGCCCAGCTGGTCCAGGAACTCCTCGGCCCCGTCCCCGAGCGCGGCCAGGGCGGCCTCGTGCTGGGCGAGGGTGACCTCGGTGTCGCGCTCGAACGCGGCCCGGCCGGCGGCGGTGGGCTCGATCAGCAGCACGCTCTCGCCCTCGGGGCGGAACCGGTGCAGCAGACCGGCGGTCACCGCGGCCTTGACCTGGCGGTTCACCGTGGACTGCTCGAGGGTGAGGATCTCGGAGATCTCCCGCAGGGTCCGCGGACGTCCTTCGCACAGCAGCCACAGCAGCCGCAGGTCGGCGGCGTTCAGTCCGCCGTGCTGGCGCATCAGGTGCCGGAACCGGTCCAGGCGCAGCAGCAGCCGGGCGACCTGTCGGTGCGGCGGGAGCGGGATGTCGACAGGCTCGACCTGCGGGGAGGGTTTCATGGAGTGGGCCCTGGTGGACGACGACAACGATATGTATGTATCTTACACACCTTCACCCGATCGTCCCGAGAGCCGTCCCGTGCCGCAGCCTTCCCTGACCGACCCCACCGACCGTGAGGTCGCCACGGGTCCGTCCCCCCGCCTCGTCGTCGCCATCCTGTGCCTGGGTGGCCTGACCACCTCGCTGGTGCAGACCCTCGTCATCCCCATCCAGGCCGAGCTGCCCACGCTGCTCGACACCTCGCGCAGCAACGCCGCCTGGGTGATCACCGCGACCCTGCTCGCGGGTGCGGTGACGATGCCGGTCGCGGGTCGGCTCGCCGACATCTTCGGCAAGCAGCGGGTGCTGGTGATCAGCGGACTGGTCCTGGTGCTGGGCTCGATCGTCTCGGCGCTGGCCGACTCGCTCACCCCGATGCTCATCGGCCGGGTGCTCCAGGGCATGGCGATGGGCTACGTGCCGGTCGCGATCTCCCTGGTCCGCGAGGTCACTCCGCCGCGGATGAACGCCCTGGCGATCGCCGCGATCAGCGCGACCATGGGCGTCGGCGGATCCCTGGCGATCCCCAGCGCCGCCTGGGTCGCGGAGAGCCGTGACTACCACTGGATCTTCTGGTTCACCGCCGCGCTGGCCGTGGTCACCGTGCTGTGCACCTGGTTCCTCGTACCGCACGTCCACGACGCCCACCCGGCCCGACTCGACCTGGTCGGCATGGTCGGCCTGGCGCTCGGTCTGGGCGGTCTGCTCGTGGGCGTCTCGAAGGGCAACGACTGGGGCTGGGTCGAGCCGACCACCTGGGGCTGCATCGTCGGGGGCGTCCTGGTGCTGGTGGCCTGGGGCGTGCACCAGGTCCGGCACGCCGACCCGCTGGTCGACCTGCGCACCACGGCCCGGCGCCCGGTGCTGATGACGAACATCGCCGGCCTGATGATCGGCTTCGGCATGATGGCCAGTTCGATCGTGGTGCCGCAGATCCTCGCGCTGCCCGCCGAGACCGGCTACGGCATGGGCCAGTCGCTGCTGCACGCCGGCCTCTGGATGGCCCCCGGTGGACTGGTGATGCTGGCGATGGCCCCGGTCTCGAGCCGCCTGATCAACTCCATCGGCGCCCAGTACACCCTCGCGATCGGTGGTGGGGTGCTCGGCGTGGCCTACCTGCTGGCCACGTTCCTGATGGCCGAGCCGTGGCAGATGATGCTGTCGATGATGATCTCCTCGGCCGGCGTCGGGATCGGCTTTGCCGCGATGCCGACCCTGATCCTCAACAACGTACCGATGGCCGAGGCCGGTGCCTCGGTCGGCCTCAACGGGTTGATGCGCTCGGTCGGGACCACGGTCGCCGGAGCGGTCATGGCGACCGTGCTGACCCGGGAGATGTCGATCTTCGCCGGGCTGCCGATCCCCTCGGAGACCGCGTTCAAGATCTGCTTCGTGATCGGGGCGGTGGTGGCCTTCGCCGGTGCCCTGGTCGCGCTGGCGCTCCCGCGGCGCCCGGCTGCCGAGGTGGCGCCGGCCCCGGTCGAGCAGGCTGCCTGAGCGTTCCGCCTGAGCGGTTCGCCCGGGTCTCGGCGAGCTCGACCACAGTGATGATCGGGGCAGGCTCTTTGGTCCGGCAGGATCGGGGGTCAGGTTCTGGGTCGACTGACTCGCTCGACCACTGGCCACGTGCCCTGCCTCGGATCTGTCGTCGACCCAGAACCGCG
>JAEWXC010000014.1 GCA_023396115.1 Actinomycetes bacterium
GTCGTGCGGCGTGGCCGCGGTTGCGCCACCCGACTCGTGTCATGGCGACACCGATCGGAAGGTCGGTTTCGACCAGGAGCTCGGCCAGCCGGTGGGCCCGAACATGAGCGAGGTACCGCATGGGCGGCATCCCGAAGCTTTGGCTGAAGGCCCTGCCCAGTTGTGACGTGGACAGGTGCACGAGGTTGGCGAGGTCACGAAGTCGCCAAGCCCGTCCGGGGCCTTGAGCGAGGAGCCGTGCTGCATGGTGTGCGGCTGTCTCGGTCGGGCACACATGGCTGGGTGTGATCTCGTCAGGGCAGACTCGCCACGAGGGTTCGATGCTCATCGCCGCCGCCCTCCTGAGGACGACTGCGTGCGGCGGGGCGGTGGCGAGGAGCCCGTGGTCTCGAACAAGTCCACCCATGCCTCGACGGGCAAGTCTCTCGGCAGTCCGGCGGCTTTCACGCCGTGGCCCGTCAGCCACGCCTGTGCCGCCTGTGGCGAGCCGAGCGAGGTGTTGCGTGCGAGGATCTGGGCCAGCCCACGTCCGGGACCGGTGTAGACGCGGTGGACCAGGGCGTGGAACTGGCGTCGCCGCGCCGGGGGCAGCAGCGGGTGTTCGCGGCGGTGGATGGTGAGGATTCCGCCGTCGACGCCCGGACGTGGGGTGAACGCGCGAGCGGGAACACGACTGTGCAACGTGAAGGTGAACCAGGGCGCCCATTGCGCGGTCATCATCGTGGCACCGCCGACGCCCGCTCTGCGCCGCGCAACTTCCCATTGCACGAGCACGATTGCATCGGTCCATGCCGGGGCATGCAGGATGCGTCGCAGCATGGCCGTGGTCTGGTGAAACGGCAGGTTCCCGACGAGCACATGCGCCGATGTTGGAAGCCGGTAGTCCAGGAAGTCGTCGGCGACGACCTCCACGTGCGACGGCAACCGCTCGGCCAGGCGTTGGGCGAGCCGGGTGTCGATCTCGACGGCTGTCACCGGTGGCCCGAGCTGGGCCAGCGGGGTGGTGAGTGCTCCGTCACCGGGGCCGATCTCGATGATCGGGCCATCTGTGGCGGCCACGAGCCGGGTCATCGTGGCAATGATGGATGGGTCAGTCAGGAAGTTCTGGCCGTGCTCATGACGGCCACCTCGATAGATAGGCACTGTTTGCTCCGTGGTTGTTGCGGAGCCGGGCACGCTGAAAGAGCCGCCCGGCCGTGATCACCGGGGCGGGAGCAACAACCTGTGGAGGGTGCTCGCCGCTGTTAGCGGCTGCGCAGACGCAGCGAAGCAGTGCCGTAAACCAACATGCCAACCAGCGTAGGTCACCCCACCGCCACTCGGCGACCCAATAACCCGTCCATGCGTCAAAGACGCGCAGATCCGTATCACCACAGGCCAGAACCGACTTGCAGGCCGTCCGTGCCCGACGAACCTCCACCTCCGCGAGTGATCCCATAGAGCTGCCACGCGTCTTGCAGATCGAGGACTGGCGCCCCCTGGGTGCCCCGATGATGCTGCACCGGGTGGTCGCTGAAGATGGCTGCATCGACCGGAACCGACCTGGTCGGCACCTCGATCTGCAAGAGGCGTGACGTTGCTGAGCTGAGAACGAGACGAAGAGCTGTATTGAGCTTCCTGCACACCAAGTCTGAGGGGATACTCCTCTTGGAGCCCGCACAATGCCTGCAACGAAGTCGCCGGAGTGCCTGCTGGTGATGAAGCTGCACGTCTCCCGGGATGAACGTGACATCGAAGACGCCGCGGGGCTGTTCGTCCGGCTCGACTACACCACCGCACAAGACTGTATCGACGTCCTAACGGCCACCAACCCGGTGGGTCAATTGCTGTTCAGGCCCGCTACGTCGCCGAAGACATCGCAGGCTGCGTCAAAGTTCCGCGCGTCGGCGAAGGCGATGCGCCACCGTTGACCGCGGGGCCAACCGTGCTCCGGGAGCCGGTCTGGCTCGTGGACGAAGTCCGGCAACGGCGGACGACGGTCCGGGCTTCTGTCGGGCTGCGTCGCGATCGGAGGATTGGTCACTCTGGCCCGGTCCCTAGCCGGGGTCAGCCTCGTTTCAGCCATGAGGCGTAGAAGCGCCAAAGCTCATCGACGCAAACCGTTCGGGAAGCTCCCGAACGCGTCTTGGCGTGCACATCCGCGAGCGTACATCGAAGCTGCTGCAGCGTTGAGCAGGGCAGCTGCTTCCTGCCTTCACAACTTCGGAGGGCACGATGGCTCCTCCGTAGTTCACCAGAACGCGGTACTTCTTCTCCCATGGTTCTGTTGATCAGTGCACTGTTGAAACAATCAAGACGCTCCGAGTGGTCCGTCTCCTGACCACCACCACAGCGATACCCCTGTTGCCAACTCCAACTCTGATGCTAGGCGGGCGTGAGATGTCACTGCTGGAAACCTAGCGTGTGCGCCAGGCAGAGTCGGTGACGCATCGGCATGTCATGCCCTAGGTCAGAAGTTCGGATGTGCCGGATCGTGCGATAGAGAACTTCAAACACGCTGAGGCGGATCAATCTGTTAGACTCGGAACGTGATGACGACGAGAGGAGAGTTTTGATGGGGTTCGAGGTGTTCGACAAGCGCATGGCGCCGCTGGCGAAGGCTCCAAGCGTGACGATCCAGAAGAGAGGTATCTTCTCGATCAATCGCGTAGCTCACAAGCTGATTGAAGAGCCGGAGACGGTGGAACTGTTGTTCGACAAGGAGAACAAGGTTATCGCTCTGCGCCCTTCAAAGGAGCCTCACGCGTACTCGATTCGTCCGCAGTCGTCGCGGGACACTGGCCAGGTCATCTTGTCAGCAACCGCTTTCACTCAGTATTACGACATCGACACAAGCGTCAGCCGACGGTACAAGCCGTATGAGCAGGACGGCATGCTCTGCATCGATCTGACGGGGCCGAGTGCGGAGGTGCGTGGCAACCGTGCCAAGCGTGTAGAGCCAGCGGACTCAGAGGAGCCCGATGCGCGCTAGCTATAGAAGACTCTGGCCCGACCCCGGTGGTGCGGGATCAGGCCAGTACCGGCCCGAGGGCGCGGTGATGACTTGCTCAGTCACCTCTAGCGTACCGAAGTTTCCTGAGACGCGCTGTCTCTGCTTCTTCCTCGGGCTCCAAACCCAAGGAAGGAGGGCGTCATGCCCACCATCACCACCCACTACGGGATCACGGGTCCCGTTCCGTTCGTCGATGTGGAGGTCACGGCTGACAACCGTCTCTACGTCGACCCTCATGCGATCCGGCTGCGGAGGACACCCCAGCCGTTCGCCAATCAGGCGCTGGAGTGCGTCGACACGTTCACCCGCCAGGTGACTGACAGCATCATCAAGGGGGCCGGGGCTACCGGCCGTCGGGGCGAAAGGCTGTTGCAGCGTTTCGTCGAGCCATGGGAGACCCGGCTCGGAATGTCTGCAAAGGGCTTCCACGGCCACGGGGGCGCTGACGTCGTCGGCACCTGGATCTGGGACGTGCTCAACAACGACGTGGAAGCGTTGGTTCGCGTTGGGATCCTCAAACAGATCGAGGACCTTCCGCTGTTCGTCGAGGGCGTGGATCGCGACATTACCTCCGACATCACCACGCGCATCATCTTCGGGCCGCTCGCGCAGTTCACCCAGCTGATGATCGACACGTATCCACAGTTCAACTCTGCTGGACACAAGACCCAGGCGTACCGCAAGCAGATCTGGAATCCGATCATCGGTGACTGGGACGAAGCGGACATGACACTCCCGGTGGTGGACGGAAAGCCGCTCGTGCTCGTCCCCCGGGAGTGGGCCCGCCCGACTCTCCTCATGTCCGCTACGCGCTACTACGAGACAAGTGTGTTGTCGTTTGCGCAGTTGGAGCAGGCGGTGAGGGCGTCGGATGGCAGGTTGATCAAGACCCCCAAAGATCGGCTCAAGAAGCAGTCGGGTCTCGGCCGCGGACGTGGCACCAACATGCGTATCACCATGCGGGCCTTCGACAACGCCGAGGATCTGCTCGCCACATTCAAGGCGTTCGTGGCCGAGCGTCTGGATAAGAACGACTCCGACGGACGGTCGGCCGCGTAGAGCACAGTGAAGGCGGTGAGGGTGCAGTAGCCGCCGGCATCCTCACCGCCGATACCTTGTCGCCGCAGCCTGTTCGGTGCGACGCACCGCCCGCCCAGGCTTACGAGTTCTTCGTCTGCTCCCATACCGTCACCCGGTGCACGCCGAACCGCTTCGCGATCGACAGGACGCTCTCTCCGTTGGTGCGGGCGGTTCGGATTGCGTCCACTTCTTCCGGCGTCAGTGGCGTTCGGGACCGTCGCGTTGGGTTCGAGACCGCCCCCGGCTCGGGCTCAGTCACCAACGGCCGTGCGCTCACGATGCCCGGTTTCGCCTGCTCCCACGCGGCACTCAGTCGCTCCAGCCGCTCCCACGTGTTCGGGCTGAGTCCACCGGCGTCCACCAGCAGCAGGAAGAGGCCCGTGGCCGACGGAGACGTCGCCGCGGGCCTTTTCCGTGCCCGCCGGATGCACTCAGGGCCCGAGGGACCTCACAGTTCCTGCGCGAAGAACGTCTCGGCGTACGGGTTGTCGTTGTAGCGGTCGATCCGCTCGTACCCGGCACGCTCGTAGAGGGCGATCGCCTCGAGGAGGGTGCCGTTGGTGTCCAGGACGATCCGGCGGTAGCCCTGCTCCCGGGCGACGTCCTCGAGGTGGCGCAGCATCCGCGCCCCCAGTCCGGCCCCGCGCCACACGTCGTGCACCCACATCCGCTTGACCTCGGCGGTCTGCGGCCCCACCGCCGGGACGGGGCGGATGCCACCAAACGCCACCGTGTCGTCGTCGGAGGTCGCCACGACGTAGGTCGCCCCGGGCTCGGGCGCGTCCGGGCCGCCCGGGTCGAAGCCACCGGGGAACCGGTCGTCGAGCTCGGCGAAGTACCGCGCGGTCGCCTCCCGGGCGAGCACGTCGTCGGCAGCGACCTGTTGCAGGCGGATCGTGGCCGCCCGCACCAGCAGGTCCGCGGTCGCCAGGGCAGCCGTCAGGCGCTCCTGCTGGCGCGGGGTGAGTTGGTCGACCAGCGCGCTGGCACGCACCTCCGAGCGTCGCTCCAGGTCCTCGTAGGCCTCCCGGCCAGCGGGCGTGAGCACCGCGACGCGACGCCGACGGTCGCCGGTGTCCACCTCCATCGCGACCAGCCCCTCCTCCTCGAGCCGCCGCAGCATCCGGGACAGGTGCCCGGAGTCGAGGTCGAGACGTTCCCGGAGCTCCCGGACCCCTGCCCGGTCACCGCTGCCGATCTCGAGGAGCAGCCGCGAGACCGCCAGGGGCCGACCGGTGCCGAGGAACGACTCGTCGAGCGCACCGATGCGCTGGGTGTAGGTCCGGTTGAAGCGACGGAGCACGGAGGAAGCAGTGGACGTCATGCTCTGACTAAAGTCAGAGATGCCGTGCCGCGCCGCCGTCGCAGCGGACGACGGGAGCGGCCCGCCCTCCGATCGGCCACCGGGCGCGGCTTGCAAGCAGGTCCGGTGACTGGCAAAGTCGAACGGGTCGGTCCGTCATCCGGACGGACCGACCCGAGTGAGAGTGGGTGGGCCATATGACGCTTCTCCTGTTGATCATCGCTGCGGTCCTCGTGATCAGCGGCATCTTCTCCCTGATCCGCGGCCAGGTGCTGTGGGGCATTGTGCTGATCGTGGTGGGCCTGATCGTCGGGCCCGGCGGTTACTCGATCTTCGACAAGTAGCACCACGGCGGACGGCACGAGGGGCGGACCGGTCGGTCCGCCCCTCGTCGTCACTGCGCATCCGTCCCGGGTCCACGCGGTCGTGCATCGACAGGATGGGATCAACCCTCGAGCAGCCCCAGGTCGCGCGCCGCGGCCAGGGCCCGGGTGCGGGAGTCGACACCCAACTTGGTGAACACGTGGACCAGGTGGGTCTTCACCGTCGCCTCGCTGATCACCAGCGCCCGGGCGATGTCCCGGTTGGATCCCCCGGCGTCCAGGGCCCGCAGCACCTCCAGCTCGCGCTCGGTCAGCTGCACCTTGGGGGCCGCCATGCCGCGCACCACCCGGGTGACCAGGGTCGGGTCCAGCACCGTGCGCCCGGCGACAGCGTCGGCCAGTGCCGCGACGATCACGTCGGTGCCCACGTCCTTGAGCAGGTACCCGGCCGCCCCGGCCTCGATCGCGGCGATGATCTCGGCGTCGCGGTCGTAGGTGGTGAGGATGACCACCGCCGGCGCCGGGTCGAGCCGCCGCACCGCGGTGGTCACCCCGACCCCGTCCATGCCCGGCCCCAGTCGCAGGTCGCACAGCAGGACGTCGGGAGCCTCCCGGGCCGCGACCGCGACGGCCTCCTCCCCCGTGGCCGCCTCGGCCACCACGTCCACCCCCGGTTCGGCGTCCAGCACCGCCCGCAGGCCGGCCCGGACCACCGGGTGGTCGTCGACCAGCAGCACCCGGATGCTCATGGCGCCGCCACCAGCGGGACGTGCGCGGACAGGGCGGTGCCGTCACCGGGCCGGCTCTCCACGTCCAATCCGCCGCCGAGCTCGCGCAGCCGGGTCGAGGTGCCGACCAGCCCGAACGAGCCGTCGGCGCCGTGCTGCCACCCCTGCGGGTCGAAGCCGCGCCCGTCGTCGACCACGTCGAGCCGGACGGTCTCACCGGCCACCTCCAGGTGCATCACCACCCGGGAGGCGCCGGCATGGCGACGGACGTTGGCCAGTGCCGACTGGGCGGTCCGCAGCAACGCCACCTCGACGGTCGTCGGCAGGGCCGGCAGACCGTCCTCCACGTGCAGCTCGGTGGCGGCCCCGGTCTCCTCGGCCAACCGGTCCAGCATCCTGCGCAGCGCCCCCGGGAGGGCGGCCTCGTCCAGGTCCGCAGGCGCCAACTCGGCGACGATCCGGCGCACGTCGACCAGGTTCTCCCCGGCCTGCTGCTCGATCCGGGCCAGGACGTCGGCGCTGCTGGCCGGGTCCCCCTGCCGGGCCGCGCGGGACAGCAGCAGCACCGACGACAACCCCTGGGCGACGGTGTCGTGCAGGTCGCGGGAGATCCGGGTGCGTTCCTGGATCACCCCGGACCGGCGCTGGGTCCGGGCCAGCTCGTCGGCCAGGTCGGCGGTCTCGGCCTGGGCGGCGACGAGCGAGTCGATGAGCCGCTGGCGCTCCCGGGCATCGGCCAGCAGGGAGGCGTAGCCCCGGGCGATGCCGAGCGCGAACACGCCGCCCACCAGCGGCCCGACCAGCGCCGGGTAGGTGGTCGTGCCCTCGTGCAGCACCGGGGCCAGCCCCACCAGCGCGTAGATGGCCAGGGAGACCAGGACCGCCGGAACCAGCCGCAGCAGGTGGCCGGCCAGCAGCCACAGCGGGAACGCCAGCCACATGAACTCGTCGGAAACCGCCACCGAGGCGGCCCACAGCACGACCAGCCCGGCGAACCAGGCCCGCGGCCCGCGCCCGGTGGACAGGGGGCGCAGGCGCAGCACACCCACGGTGTACCAGGTGGCGAAGCAGAGGGCTCCGGCCACCGTGGCGAGCAGCCGCCACCCGGCGCCGAGGTCGGTCACCGCCCGGACCACCGAGACCAGCAGCAACGCCCCGGTGAGCACGTGCAGCCCGACCTCGCCGATCCGGATCGGGCCGGCGTGCGCGGCGTGGCCCCCTGCGGGGGTCGGCTCAGGCACCGGCACGGTCGAGGTCACGCCCCGATTGTGCCGTCTGCGCCTCCTGGTCCGCAGCCGGGCGGTCGACGGGTCGCGAGGGCCACCACACCCGGTCGCCGACCAGGCTGAAGACGGCCGGCAGCAGCAGCACCCGCACCACCAGGGTGTCGACGAGAACGCCGAGCCCCACGATCAGACCCAGCTGCCCCAGCGTGACCAGCGGCAGCACCCCGAGGGCGGCGAAGACGGCCGCCAGCACGACACCGGCGCTGGTGATGACGCCACCGGTGGCGCCCACCGCGCGGCGGATGCCCAGGGCGGTGCCGGCGCTGGCGCTCTCGGTCCGGGCCCGGTGGGCCAGGAAGATCGAGTAGTCGATGCCGAGGGCCACCAGGAAGAGGAACGCCAGCAGCGGGACCTGCACGTCCAGGGCGGGCTGGTCGAAGACCACCCGGGCCAGGAACGAGCCCGCACCGATCGCCGCGACCGCGCTGGCCAGGTTCGCCACCAGCAGGATCAGCGGCGCGACCAGAGAGCGCAGCAGGCCCACGAGCACCAGCAGGCTGACCAGCAGCACCAGCGGTGCGGCCACCAGCAGGTCGTGCCGGTTGGCGTCGAGCGCGTCCACGTCCTCGGCACCCGTGCCGCCCACCAGGGCACCGGTCCCGGCGACCTCGGCGCGCAGGTCACGGACGAGGTCCTCGCTGGCCTGCGTACCGGGGCCGGGCTGCACCTGGACGCTCCACCGGGTCAGGTCGCCCTCAGCGCTGGTCCCGGCGGGACGCAGCCCGAGCACACCCTCGACGCCCTCGGCCCGCTGGGCCACCTGCTCGGCCCGGTCGGTGGGGGCCAGCAGCTGCACGTCGTTGGCCTGTCCGGGGCCGAAGTGGTCGGCCAGCAGGGTCAGCCCGGCGTCGGAGTCGGAGGCGACCCGGAACCGGTCGGCCTGGGCGAGCCCGACCGAGGTGCCCAGCAGGCCGGTCGCCATCACCGCGAGCAGGATGCTGCCGACCAGCACCGCGGCGCCGGGGCGGCGCAGCACCCGGGTGGCCAGGCGACCCCACCAGGAGTCCCGGGCCAGGTCGACGGGTCGGTCGCTGATCTGCGGCACGGAGGGCCAGAAGCCGCGACGACCGGCGAGCGCCAGCAGCGGCGGGAGCACGAGCAGCACGGCAGCGGCGGCGACCAGCAGCCCCAGCGCGGCGGCCAGGCCCAGGCCACGGGTGCCCGGCACGGTGGTCAGCACCAGGGTGCCCAGGGCGAGCACGACGGTGAGGTTGGAGGCGACGACGGCGGGCACGGTGTGGCGCCAGGCCCGGGCCAGGGCGGCCCGGTGGTCGGCGGTGGTGCGCAACTCCTCGCGGTAGCGCGAGATCAGCAGCATCGAGTAGTTGGCGCCGGCCCCGAAGACCAGCACCCCGATGATGCCGCCGTCGAACGACCACCCCCAGGCGGTGCCGGCGGCCGCGGTGAGCAGCCGGGCGGTCTGGTCGGCCAGACCGATCACGAGCAGCGGCAGCAGCCACAGCACCGGCGAGCGGTAGGTGAGGATCAGCAGCAGACCGACGACCGCGACGGTCACCAGCAGCAGGGTGAGGTCGGCGCCGTCGAAGGACTGGGCGATGTCGACACCGAACGCGGCGCCGCCGGTGACGTGCACCGGCACGTCGACGTGCTCGGCCAGGGCGGCCCGGAGGTCGTCGACAGGGCCGGCAGGGTCCTCGCCCTCGGGCAGCACGACGGGCACCACGCTCGCCTCGGTGTCCTGGCTGGTGCTGGCCTGGCCGGAGCGCAGGTCGGCCTGCTCGGCGGCGGCCCGGATCCCCTCGACGACCTCGCGCCGCTGGTCGTCACCGACGTGGGCGACGACCAGGACGGTGTCGGGGGTGGCCGGGAACTCCTCGGCGACCTGCGCCGCGACGCGGGCGGACTCGGCGTCGGCGGAGACCGCGTCACCGCGCGGCGGGGTGCCCGCCCCGGACAGGAGTCCGATCAGGACCAGGAGGACGCCCAACCCCAGCGCCGCGGCGACGCGGGCGCCGAGGCGGGAGGTGAGCCGTTCCGAGAGGCGGTACAGGAGTGTGCTGGAGGTGCGAGGAGGCGGTGTGCTGGACATGTCTCCAGTCCACCCCCCGCAGGGGGTCCGGCACATCGACCCTGCGATGGGTCCGGTGTCCATCGTTCGATGGAGGTCCGCAGGACCGGGCCCTTCATCGCCGACCGGGCACTTGTGCGGCGCTCACCGGGCACTTCCGTGGCCGTGACCGGGCACTTGTGCGCCGACCGGGCACTTGCGTGATGCTCACCGGGCACTTGTGCGGGATCGACCGGGCGTTTGCGCGGCGCTGACCGGGCACTTGTGCGGGACGGGAGGGGCTCGCGTCAGAGCCCGGGACGACCGGCGTCAGGAACCGGTGCGACGGGCAGCGGAACGCGCCCGCTCGGCGGACTCCCGCCGCTCCTGCTCGGCCCGGCGGGCCAGCTCGGAGTCGGCCTCCTTGCGACCCGAGCTCCACACGCCGGTGGAGTCGTGGTCGAGCTGGCGGGTGGAGCGGCGGGCGGCAGCCGGCTTGTCGACGTAGGTCGGCAGCATCATCGGGACCATGTCCCACGAGCCGGTGACCGGGTCGAGGGTGGCCACGTGCGGGACCTCGGTCGACTCGGCGGGCACCACGTCGGCCGGGACGCTCACCAACTGTCCGGTCTCGTCGTAGACCTGGACCATCTCGGGGCCGGCCGAGCTGGCCGTCCGCGGCGCGCGAGCCGCAACCGGGCGGCGGACCATCAGCCGGCAGGCCACCAGCCACGCCGCGACGAGTGCACCGGGCAGGGCGGTCCACGCGGGGTGGATGAGTCCGGCGACGGCCGTGCCGACGGTGGCCAGCAGGGCCAGGAGCAGCAGGCCGAGCACCCGGCGGCGACGGCGAGCCGCACCGGCCGGACGCTTCGTGGGGCGCGCCGACTCCTTGCGCTGCGCGTCGGTGCGGTCGTCCTGCTCGATCGTGGCGTCCTCGACCTCGGAAGCCTCGGTCCCTGACGAGTCAGCCTCGGCCGGATCGACGTCCTCGGAGACCGTCGTCGCTGCCACCGGCTCGGTGACCGCTGCGCTGGACCGGGCGGTGCGGTTGACCACGAACGCGGCGGAGCGGGAGTCGACGGCGTCGCGTCGGGCGATCACACGAGCCTGGTCAGAGATCTCGTCGACCGGGCGGCTGCGCCACAGCTCGTCGGAGTGACGGCGCACCTTGGGGACGAGGTAGACCAGCCACAGCCCGGCCAGGGCGACGAAGATCAGGGGGCTCAGGTCCACGCGGCCCAGCGTAGGTTCGGGCACCCAGCCCGTGGCGCATTGGGCGCGTGTGTCGCCACAAGACTTGTGTGACGGGTGTGACCACTGGGTTCTGGCGGCTGTCGCACAAGTGCCCGGTCGGCGTCGCGGGAATGCCCGGTCAGCGTCACGCAAGTGCCCGGTCGGCGTCGCGGGAGTGCCCGGTCAGCGTCGCGGAAGGGGGGAGGTCAGCGCCGCACATGGGCCCGGTCGGCGACCCGGGCAGGTCACTCCCCGGCGAGGACCCGCCGCAGCAGGCCCCCGGGGGGCCAGTCCTCGGCGGTGACGGCGTAGAGCCGGTGGTCGCGCCACAGGCCGTCGATGTGCAGGTAGTGCGGGGCGAACCCGACCTCGTGCAGCCCGAGCTTCTCCACCACCCGCAGCGAGTTGCTGTTCTCCGGGCGGACCGCCACCTCGACCCGGTGCAGCCCACAGCTCAGCACGTGGTCGAGCACCAGGGCCACGGCCCGGGGTGCCACGCCGCGGCCGGCGACGGCGCGGTCCACCCAGTAGCCCACCGAGGCGAACATGGCCGAGCCACCGGTCACCCCGCTGACCGTCACCTGCCCGGCGAACCGGCCCTCGACCTCGATCACGTAGGGCCAGACCGTGCCCCTGCGGGCGCCCCGGCGCAACCGCCGGGCGACCTGCGCGAACGAGCGCGGTCGACGTTCCCCACCGGGCGGCGTGGTCGCCTCCCACCGGGCCAGCCACTCCAGGTTCCGTTCCCGGACCTCACGCCAGGCGACCGCGTCGGAGGTGCGCAGCTCCCGCACCATCACCTCGCCGTGCCGCAACGTCACCGGCCAGACCCCGGGGAAGGCACCGGGCCCGACCATCACCCGGCTCCGGAGTGGGGGTGGTCCCCGCCGCCGATCTGGTCCACCGCGTGCTCGAGCACCGGGCCGAGCACCGCGAGACCGTCGCGCACACCGCCCGGCGATCCGGGCAGGTTCACCACCAGCGTGCTCCCGGCGACACCGGCGAGCCCCCGGGAGAGCGCAGCGGTCGGCACCCCCTGGGCAGCGCCGTGGGCACGGACCGCCTCGGCGATCCCGGGCACCTCGCGGTCCAGCAGCGGACGGGTCACCTCGGGCGTGCGGTCGGTTGGCGCCAACCCGGTCCCGCCGGTGGTCAGCACCAGGTGGCAGCCCTCCGCCAGGGCAGCAGCGATCGCGGCACCCACCGGGTCACCGTCGGCCACCACGGCCGCCTCCGGACAGTTCCAGCCGCGCTCCAGCAGCCACGTCACGATGGCCGGGCCGGTCTCGTCGACCCGCTCGCCGGCCGCCGACCGGGTCGAGGCCACGACCACCCGCGCGGTGCGGGTCACCGGACCCAGTCCCCCGAGCGGCCACCACGCTTCTCGGTGACCCGGACGTCGGTGATCGTGGTCCGGGCGTCGACGGCCTTCACCATGTCCACCACGGTCAGGGCGGCCACCGACACCGCGGTCAGCGCCTCCATCTCGACCCCTGTCCTGCCGGTGGTGCCGACGTTCGCCGCGATCTCGACGGCGGTGTCGGTGACGGCCAGGTCGACCATCACCGAGGTGAGCGGCAGCGGGTGGCACAGCGGGACCAGGGTCGGGGTGAGCTTGGCGCCCATGATCCCGGCCAGCCGGGCCACGGCCAGGGTGTCGCCCTTCGGCACGCCCTCCCCGCGCAGCAGCGCGACGACCTCGGCGCTGACCAGCACCCGGCCGGTGGCGCGGGCGCGGCGGTCGGTGACGTCCTTGCCGGCGATGTCGACCATCCGGGCGGCGCCGTGCTCGTCGGTGTGGGTGAGCCGGTCGCCCATCAGTTCTCCTCGTCCATCAGCAGCACCTGCACCTGCTCGCCCGCGGTGAGTCCGGTGGTCTCCTCGGGGACCACGACCAGCGCGTTCGCCTCGGCCAGCGACCCCAGCAGGTGCGAGCCGTGACCACCGACCGGGCGCACCACCGGGCCACCCTTGGACCGCTCGTAGCGGGCCCGCACGTACTGGCGGCGTCCGGCCGACGCGGTGATCGGAGCCTCCAGCCGGGCTCGCGTGGTGGGCCGGACCTCGGGCTCCAGACCCATCAACCGACGCAGCGCCGGCAGCACGAACATCTGGAACGAGACGTAGGCCGAGACCGGGTTGCCCGGCAGCGTGAAGATCGGGGTCGCGTCCTCACCGACGGTGCCGAAGCCCTGCGGCTGGCCCGGCTGCATCGCGACCCGGCCGAACCACATCGTGCCGAGACCCGACAGGGCCTGCTTGACCACGTCGTAGTCACCCTCGCTGACCCCGCCGGAGGTGACCACCAGGTCGGCCCGGACCAGCTGGTCGCTCAGCGCGTCGGCGAAGGCCCGGGGTTCGTCGGGGACGATCCCGACCCGGTAGGCGATCGCACCGGCCGCCCGGGCTGCGGCGGCCAGCAGGTAGGAGTTTCCGTCGTGGATCGAGTCGTGGGCCAGCGCGGTGCCGGGGTCGCGCAGCTCCGACCCGGTGGAGAGCACCACCACGCGGGGGCGGGGCCGGGTCCGCACCTGGGCCCGGCCGACCGCGGCCATCAGGCCCAGGTGGCGCGGGCCCAGGACGGTGCCGTGCGGCACCACCACGTCACCAGACGCGACGTCCTCGCCGGCGCGCCGGATGTGCTGGCCGGGGGTGGGTGCCCGCTCGATGCGGACCTGCGCCACGCCGCGGTCGGTCCACTCGTAGGGCACCACCGCGTCGGCACCCTCGGGGACCGGCGCGCCGGTCATGATCTTCACTGCGCTGCCCGGCGACATCGCCACCAGGTGCGCCCGGCCGGCCCCGATCTCGCCCGCCACCGGCAGCTGGACCGGGGTGTCGCTGCTGGCGCCGGCGACGTCGTCGACCCGGACCGCGTAGCCGTCCATCGCGGAGTTGTCGAAGCCGGGCAACCCGACCTGCGCGACCACGTCCTCGGCCGCGGCCAGGCCCAGGGTCTCCATCAGGGGCTGGGGGAAGGAGGGCAGGGGCTCGATCGTGCCGAGCACCCGCTCCAGGTGCTGCTCCACGCTCGCCGGGGAGCTGCCGGGGGCGCCGTGCGGCCCCGGAACCGCTGCGTCCACCACGATCAGTCCTGCTCCCCGTCGGCCGGGGAGCCGAGCACCGTGCCGGCTCCGACCCGGTCGCCGCCGGCGACGCTGACCTCGGCGGCACCGTGCACCCGGACCCCGGCGTCGAAGGTGACGTCCCCGGTGACCTGGAACCGCTCGGCGTTCCGCAACGACGGGGCGCCCTGGGCGAACCGCTTGTCGAACTCGCCGACGAGCTTGTAGTAGCGCTCGTCGAGCTCGACCAGCGGCACCGCGCCGGCCACCTGGTCGAGCACGAAGTCGGCGCCCAGGTCGTAGACGTCGGAGCGGAGCACCAGCAGGTCGTTGGTGGTCTTCACCGGCACGAACCGGTCGCGGCCCACCTCGATGGTGCGGGCCCCGTCGAAGACCTCGATCGCCGCGCCCATCGCGGTCTCCACCTGCACCACCTCGGGGCTGGCGGAGTCGGAGGGGTCGACGGTCTTGACGTTGCGGATCAGCGGCAGTCCGAGGATCCCGTCGCGGGCATCCAGGACCTCGACCATCTGGTGCAGGTCGAACCACAGGTTGTTGGTGGAGGTGAACTGGTGCCGGCTCAGGTCACCCAGCGCCGCCTTGTCCTCGGGCAGGGTCTGGGCGGTCTCGCGCAGCACGATCCGGCCGTCGGACTTGCGGCGGGCGAAGTGGCCGCCCTTCTTGTCCGAGGCGGTGCGGCGCACGGCCTCGATCGCGAACGGGGCCCCCGAGGAGGCGAACCAGCCGGCCACCCGCGGGTCGGCGACCGCCCCGAGGTTGTCGGAGTTGGAGACGAAGACGTAGCGGTAGCCCTGGTCGATCATCTGCTGCAGCAGCCCGGTGCCGCGCAGCGCGGTGTACAGGTCGCCGTGGCCCGGCGGGCACCACTCCAGGGTGGGGTCCTTGGGCCACGTGACCGGGGTGAGGTCGCTGGTCAGGAGCTTGGGCTCCTTGTTCTGCAGGAACTCCAGCGGCAGGCCCTCGACGGCCAGGTCGGTGTAGCGCTCCAGCGCCTCCATCGAGTCCTCGGAGGTGCGGAACGAGTTCATCAGCAGCAGCGGCAGCCGGGCGCCGGTCTCACGCCGCACGTGCAGCACCTGCCGGGCGATGATGTCGAGGAAGCTCAGGCCGCGGCGCACGCACAGCAGCGACTTGGCCCGGTCCATCCCCATCGAGGTGCCCAGGCCGCCGTTGAGCTTGATCACCACCGTGGCCTCGATCGCGGCCTGCGCCACGTCGTCGGGGACCTCGACGTCGGCCAACGACTCCATGTCCAGGGGGTCGATGGTGGACTCGGGAATCATCCCGGTCTCGCCGTGCTCGAGGAGTCGGTAGTAGTGGGCGAAGGTCTCGATCGCGACCTCGTCCACTCCCGCGTCCTGCATCTTGGTGCGTGCCAGTTCCAGGCCCTTGCTCGCCATGCTCCCGATCGTAGGCTGAGCCGGTGCCAGATTCCCACGAACCCCTCCCCGGGCCGGACCCGGCCGGTGCCAAACGGGCGTTGCGACGCGACCTGCTCGCGGCCCGACGGACCCGTGGACCGGCTGCCCCGGGGGCCACGGCGGCGCTGACCGGACTGGTGCTGGACCTGCCCGAACTCGACGGCGTCAGCCGGGTGGCCCTCTACGTCCCCGCCCCCGACGAGCCGGACACCGGCCCCCTGGTGGCGGCGTTGCACGCCCGCGGGGTCGAGGTGCTGCTGCCGGTGCTGCTCGACGACGACGACCTGGACTGGGCGCCGTGGTCCGGCCCGGACCACCTGGTCACCGGCCGGCGCGGCACCCGGCACCCGGACACCCCGGCGCAGGGGGTGGGAGCGATCGGCGGGGTCGACGTCGCCTTCGTCCCGGGGCTGGCGGTGGGCCCGGACGGGATGCGGTTGGGTCGGGGCGGCGGCTCCTACGACCGGGCGCTGGAGCGGCTGCCGCGGACGGTGCCGGTGGTGGTGCTGCTGCACCCCGGCGAGACCGACCGCGCGGTTCCCGCCGAACCGCACGACCGGGCCGTGCACGTGGCGGTGACCGAGCAGTCCGTGCACCGCTGGGTCCGCGGCTGAGGACCACTCACCGGCGCCGCCGCCCGGGCGGGCTCCGGGTGGCGCTGGTCACGAACTTCGGGACTGGCGCCCCCGGCGGCTAGAATTGGCAGTCGACACCGTCGAGTGCCAGCCGACCGGCTCGGCCGGGCGCCGCGGTGGCCAGCGGACCACGACCAGAGGAAGCCCCGTGCCCACCTACCAGTACGCCTGCACCGAGTGCGGCCACGCGTTCGAGCAGTTCCAGTCCTTCAGCGACGACGCCCTGACGGTGTGCCCCGAGTGCTCCGGCCGGCTGCGGAAGGTCTACAACGCCGTCGGCGTGGTCTTCAAGGGGTCCGGCTTCTACCGCACCGACTCGCGCGGCAAGTCCTCGTCCTCGGACGCCGGGACCTCCTCCTCGAGCACGTCGTCCTCCAGCACGTCGACCTCCACGTCCACGTCCTCGTCATCCAGCAGCTCGACGAGCTCCTCGACCAGCAGCGCCAGCGCCTCCTGATCCCGCCCGGGCCCGGCCCGGGCCTGTGGACGAGGCCCGACCCGGTCGGTCGCCGGCGTCCTAGCCTCGCGGGATGGACCTGCTGCACCGCTCCCCCGCCCGCCGGCCGTGGCACCGGCCGGTCCACCGATTCCTGCTGACCCACCGGCGTTGGCTGGCCGCGCTCTGCGCCGGCGTGGCCGTGCTGGCGGCACTCCGGGTGCTGGCACCCCCGGCCCCGGCCACCGTCGCCGTGCACGTGGCCGCCCACGACCTGCCTGCCGGGACGGTGCTGGAGGGCGACGACCTCACCCGGGTGCAGATGGCGGCCGACCAGGTCCCGGACGGCACCGCACCAGACCTGGAGGGCCGCACCCTGGCCGCCCCGGTGCGCCGCGGCGAGACCGTCACCGACGTCCGACTGCTCGGGCCGAGTGTGGTGGCCGGCTACCCGGGCCGGGTGGCGGTACCGGTGCGGGTCTCCGACCCGGACGCGCTGGCCCTGGTCCGGGTGGGCCACCCGGTCGACGTGGTGGCCGTCGACGAGGAGGGTCAGGGGCGGGTGGTGGCCCGCGCCGTCCCGGTCGTCTCGGTACCGCGCAGCGGCGGCGACGCCGACCGTCCCGGGCTCCCGGTGGTGCTCGCGCTCACGCCGGCCGACGTGGGACCCGTCGTCGGCGCTTCCGCGCGGCAGTGGCTCTCACTGGCCGTTCCCGGATAGCGTGGTTGGCTGTCCGACTCACGACGACCTCCCACGGCGGGGTCCACGGCAGACAGGAACCTGAACATGTCCGGTTTCAAGAACTTCATCCTCCGAGGCAATCTGGTCGACCTCGCGGTCGCCGTCATCATCGGTACCGCGTTCGGCGCGGTCGTCACCACCTTCACCAACTGGTTGACCGCGCAGATGCCCGAGAGCGTCGACGACGTCTTCTCCAACGAGCTCAACTCGTTCGGTGCGTTCCTCAACGCGGTGATCGCGTTCGTCATCCTGGCTGCGGTCGTCTACTTCTTCGTGGTCATGCCCTACACCAAGGCCAAGGAGAAGTTCTTCCCCAGCGAGCCCGAGGGCACCCCGGCCGACGTGGCCCTGCTGGAGGAGATCCGCGACCTGCTGAAGGCCCAGCGCCCGCAGGCCTGATCCCGCCTCACCCACGAGCCCGTCCCCGTGCAGGGGGCGGGCTCGTGTGTCGTCCGGGGGGGCTGCCACGTCGAACGTCGACGTGGCCGGGGCCGGAGCGGGGTCAGCGGCGCCGGTCAGGGAGCGCGATCCAGACAGTGCACCTCAGGTGCGGACCAGCCGGCGCGCCGTCGGGAGAGGCGTGTCAGGAGCCGTGGTGCGGTGGCACCTGGGCTCGCAGCCAGGCGTCGTTGGCCGACTCCCGGGGCCCGTCATTGCCGGGACCGCGCTCGTCGCTGGTGGTGGCGGGCAGCACGTCACCGAAGATCTCGGCCAGACGCCGCCGGCGCTTCCACTCGGGTTCTGCGTCCGCGGGGGCCGCGTCCGCAGCGTCCGCGTCCGCAGGGTCCCCGGCCACCGGGGCCTCGCTCCCCGACTCCTGGTCGGGGTGCTCGGCCGGGTCGGAGGAGGTCACGCGCACAGACCGTTCTTCGACGGGTCGTCGTACATGTTCGTGTACTGCGGCGTGCTCGGCTCCGTCGCGGTGCCCTCGGGACCGGTCGTGGTGGCGTCCGGGGTGCCGGTGCTCGACGGCTCGTCGGTCTTGTCCGTGTCACGTCCGCCGGCGCCCTTGGCCTTGATCGCGCCACCGAGCAGGCGGCGCGGGATCGGCCGGTCGTTGGCCACCGCCTTCCACACCACGGCGGCGTCGTCGGTCCAGTAGACCTTGCCCGGGTGCTCGGAGTCGGTGGGGAAGTAGGCGTTGGGGATGGTGATGAACTGGATGTCGTCCAGCCCGATGTCCTTGAACTGGAAGCCCAGCCCGCCCAGCTTGGTGAGGTCCTTCAGACCCGGGTCCACCTTGAGCGACTTGGTCGCGGCGTCGAGGAACTTGACCACCTTGAGCGGGTTGGTCAGCGTCCCGCGGGAGACCACGGTCTCGGCCAGGGAGGCGATGAACGCCTGCTGGCGCCGGGTGCGGGAGATGTCGGAGCCGTCGCCGACGCCGTAACGCACCCGCACGTAGTCCAGAGCCTGCTGGCCCTTGAGCAGGCGGTCGTCCCCGGCCTCGATGAAGATGCCGTGGCTGCGGTCCTCGATCGGCTCGGGGATGCACATCCGGACCCCGCCGACCGCGTCGACCATGCCCTTGAAGCCGGAGAAGTCGACGACGACGTGGTGGTCCAGGCGGACCCCGGTGAGCTGTTCGAACTGCTGCATCGTGCAGCCCGACTGGCCGTAGGTGTAGGCCGCGTTCCAGCTGTCGGTGGCGGGCGGCACGTCCCCGGACTTGCAGTAGGGGCGGTCCACGATCGAGTCGCGCGGGATGGAGATCCCGTAGGCGCGCTTCCGGTCGGCGGACAGGTGGATCAGGATCGTGGTGTCGGAGCGGTCACCCAGGCCGGTGAGGCCGTCGATGTTGTTGTCGCCCTCGCGGGAGTCGATGCCCATCACCAGGATGTTCAGCGGCTCCTGGGGGCCGGCGACCTCGATCTTATCGGGCCGGTTCTCCAGGCCCTTCTGACCGTCGTCGACCTCGATGTTGCCGTTGTAGTGGCGGTACAGGAAGACCATCGTCAGCGCGGTGACCATGCCCAGCACCACCACCGAGGTGAGCAGCACGTAGCCGATGGTGTGCTTGCGCCGCCCGCGGCCCTTGCGGCTGCCGCGGCGCGAGGTCGAGGTGTCGGCGTCGGTCCCCGGAGCCCCCGACGGGCTGCCCGGCTCGTCCGCGGGGTCGCCAGCGGCCGCCGGGGCGGGCGGGGGCGGCAGACTCATCGACGCGAACCTCAGGGCTGGGGGACGGCACGAACCTACCGGTCCGACCAAACGGGGGCGGGGGGATTCTTGCACTCGGTGCGGTGTGTCGGTTAAACGCGCGCGGCCGCCGGCCGGGGCGTGGTCGGTGACGGGCCCGGCTGCCGGTAGGGTCGGCCGCACGCCCCAGTAGCTCAGTGGATAGAGCAGCCGCCTCCTAAGCGAAAGGTCGCAAGTTCGACTCTTGCCTGGGGCACCACCGACTCGTCAGGTGTTGTCGCCCGCCGTGTGGGGCATGCTGGGGAGGTCCCGACACCGGGACTGCACTGCTCCCGCTCGGAAGGACCCCGCATGCTCCGCTCCACCACCCGTCGTGCCGCCACCGCGGCCCTGACCAGTCTGGTGGCCGCCGGCCTGGTCTGGATTCCTTCGAGTGTCGGGCACGCGGCCGACCGGGCGCCGCAGGCGCGCAAGGCCGCCACCTTCTCCCTCGACCTGGGCAACGCCGTCGCGGTGGGGCAGAAGCGTCCCGGTGAGAAGCCGGTGCGGATGCTGCTGCTGCCGGCCAAGGCGAAGTTCACGCCGCCCAGCGGTGCCGAACGGGTCGGCGCCTACGGCAGCGCGGTCGCCAAGATCAACGGGGAGAAGGTCATCGGCACCGTCGGCAACACCTACGTGGACAGCACCGGCGACTACTCCAGTGCGCGTCTGCAGTTCCTCTTCACCATCCAGCCG
This sequence comes from Actinomycetes bacterium, assembly GCA_023396115.1. Taxonomy (GTDB): domain Bacteria; phylum Actinomycetota; class Actinomycetes; order Propionibacteriales; family Nocardioidaceae; genus Nocardioides. The sequence continues at coordinate 20,148 of JAEWXC010000014.1, forward strand.
CGCCACGTCGGCAAGGAGATCAAGGTGACGAAGGTGTCGTTGGAGTACTACACCTCGCCGGAGCGTGCGACCGTGGCCGGGAAGGCCTCCTCGGACAAGACCCGGGTGCGCGCCATGTCGACCGCCATCGTGAACCACTTCGGCAAGAAGAAGGTGCTCTACATCCACGGCCGGTCCAGCTACCTGGGCAAGAAGGCGTCGAAGTACAAGAGCCAGGTCCGCTACTGGGAGCGGCTCTCCGGCGCCCGGGTGACGGTGCAGAAGCACACCGCGAAGGGCTGGAAGAAGCTCACCACCCTGCGCCTGGACCGCAGCGGTACCGGTGTGGTCCGCCGGGGCATCAAGAAGAAGCCGACCCGCTACCGGGTGAAGTTCGCCGGCGACCGCACCCACACCACGTTCACCGCCGCCTCGCTGTCCTGGTCGGGCAAGCCGAAGAAGGGCTGGCCGCGGGCGAAGTCGCGGGTCCTCCCGTACTGAGGCCCGCCGCCCTTCAGAGCCGCTCGAACCGCATCCCGGCGGACACCAGCCGCTCACGCAGGGCCGCACCCATCGCCACGGCGGGGGTGACCTGGCCGGCCGTGGGCGGCAGGTCGTCGAGGGCCAGGCACATCGCGGACTCGGCGAGCATCTTCGCGGTCTCGTCGTAGCCGGGGTCCCCGCCGCTGACCCGGGCCCGGACCGGGGCCCCGTCGACGGTGCCGACCAGGTCGACCGAGAACCGCGACCGTGCCCGGCGGGCCTCGTCGGGCCCGCTGCCGGCCGGCACCCGCGCCCGCAGCTGCTCGCGCAGCGGCGGGAACTGCGCGGCCAGGGCGATCGCGCCCACCGCGCCCATGCCCCCGACGGCGTAGCGCAGCGTCTTCGTCCCGGCCCAGTGCGAGTAGCGGAACCGGGTGCCGTACTCCGGCAGCGCGGCGGCGGAGCGGAGCACCACCTGCGGGTCGATGGTGGGCAGCGGCACCAGCCAGTAGCCGAGCACGTCGTCCTTGTGCGGCCGACCGGCCACCCCGCGCACCGACCGTCCCTCCGGCCGCGGGTCGGCGTCACGGCGCTCCCCCGCCGCGGCCTTCATCTGCTTGGCCCGGCCGAACGCGGTCAACGCCGAGTCGAAGGTGCCGCCGGAGAACGACCCGCTGGTGCGGACCACCCCGCGCACCTCGACCTCCTGGGCACCGGCGTGGGGCTCCAGCAGGAACTGCACGCCCAGGTCGTGGGGCACCGAGTCGAACCCGCAGGAGTGCACCAGCCGGGCCCCGGTGGCCCGGGCGGTGGCGTCGTGGGCCAGGAACATCCGGTCCACGAACTCCGGCTCCCCGGTCAGGTCCACGTAGTCGGTGCCGGCCGCGGCACACGCCCCGACCAGCGCCTCGCCGTGCACCAGGTAGGGGCCCACGGTGCTGGCCACCACCCGGGTCGAGGCAGCCAGCGCGGCCAGCGACTCGGGGTCCCCGGCGTCGGCGTGCAGCAGCGGCAGCTTGGCCCACCGCTTGCCCAGCCCGGCACGGACCTCGGCCAACCGGCCGGGGTTGCGGCCGGCCAGCGCCCACCTCAGGTCGTCGGGGGCGTGCTCGGCCAGGTACTGCGCGGTCAGGGTGCCGGTGAAGCCGGTGGCCCCCAGCAGGACGACGTCGAACTCGCGGTCGGCAGTGGCGCTCATGCGCCCATCCTGTCCCGTGGGTGGTCAGCACCGCCACGACGCGACCCCGGACGGCACCGGCCCACCGGTCGTAGGCTGGTCGGCATGTGCCGCAACATCCGCCCGCTCAACAACTTCGAGCCGCCGGCCACCCCCGACGAGGTGACCGCGGCCGCCCTGCAGTACGTGCGCAAGGTGGCCGGGACCACCAAGCCGTCGACAGCCAACCAGGCGGTCTTCGACGAGGCGGTGCGCGAGATCGCCGCGATCACCGCCCACCTGCTCGACCACCTGGTCACCCAGGCCCCGCCGAAGAACCGCGAGGTCGAGGCGGCCAAGGCCCGGGCCCGTGCCCAGGCCCGCTACGGCACCTGATCCGGCCCGGCCCGGTCCGGTCGGCGGGGAAGGGACGACCACGCTGCGGCCCGGCCGCGCTCCTATGATGGGGCGACGCCCCCGCCGTGGAGAGAACCCGATGTCGCGCTTCCCCGACCTGCTGCTGCCCGAGGGCACCCACCTGCTGCACCTGGGCCCCCAGAAGACGGGTTCCACGACCCTGCAGAAGGTGCTCGCCGACCGGCGCGACGACCTGCCCGCGCTGGGCGTCGACTTCCCGGCGCGCGGCGGCACCCGGGCCCGGCACGCCGGGTGGTGGGCGCTGCGGATGAGTGCCGCGATCGGCCGGCGCCCCGCGACCGAGCAGGACTGGGACGAGTACGTGGCCGAGGTCGCGGCCTGCACCCAACCGCGGGTACTGGTCTCGAACGAGGACTTCGCCCGCGCCGACGACGCGGCCGCGGCGCGGATCGTGGCGGGTCTGGGCGGTGAGCGACCCCACGTGGTGGCGGTGGTCCGCCGGATCGACCGCTACCTGCCCTCGGTCTACCAGGAGCTGGTGAAGGCCGGCTCCGTGACCGGGTACGAGGACTGGCTGCGGCTGGTTCTGGCGGACTCCACGCCGCACCCCGGCATGGCCCGGCTGACGTGGGACCCGATGGACCTGGCCACGCTGGTACCGCGCTGGGCCGGACTCGTCGGCGCGGAGAACCTCACCCTGGTCGTGGCCGACGACACCGACCGCGCCCTGGTGCCGGACGTCTTCTGCGGCCTGCTGGGCCTGCCCGAGGGGTTCCTGTCCGGTGGCGGCGAGTTCAACCAGTCGCTGGGCTGGCCGGCCGCCGAGGTGCTGCGCGCCTTCAACGCCGACTGGGACCGGGACGGGGCGACGCGGCAGCACTACCACCGGCTGGTCCAGTCCGGTGTCGTCCCGGGGCTGCGGGAGCTCCCGGCCGTGGACTCCCCGGTACGGCTTCCGGGTCTGCCGGCGTGGGCGCACGAGCTGGTCACCGCCCGCGCCCAGGCCCAGCACCGGGCCCTGACCGGGTCGGGGGTGCGGGTGCTCGGCGACCCGGGGACCCTGCTCGCCCTGGACCCGCCGGTCACCGGCGCCACCGCCCCGGACACCGTCGAGGTGCAGGAGGCGGCCGCGATGCTGCGCGGCATGTTCGGCGCCGCCGTCCGTCGCGACAACCGCCAGACCGAGCGCCTGATCCGACGTGCCACCCAGCTCGAGCAGGCCCGGAAGCAGCCCGGCACCCCGCCGTTGGACACGGTGCCCACCCGGGCGCTCCTGGCCGAGCTGCGCCGCCGGGTGCTGGGCCGCCGGGACCGCTGACACGCGCTGATCCCACCGGTCCGGCCAGCACGACGGCTGGTGTGAGCCGCACCACTCGACCGGCCCCGACCCCCGTTCACCGACGAACCGGCCGCACGGGGTTGCCGGGTCCGCGCGGCGCACCGTGCAATGGGGTGTCCGCTCGACCCGACTCCTCGAGGAGCCCCGGAGTGATCGTCCCGTTCAGCATCAGCGACTTCCTGGACCGTGCCGCGACCGTCTACGGCGACCGCACCGGCATCGTCGACGAGCCCGACCAGCCCGCCACCTCACTGGGTGAGCTCAGCTACCGCGAGATCCTGGCCCTGGCCAGACGTCAGGCCGCACGGCTCGACGAGCTCGGGATCGGGGTCGGGGAACGGGTCGCGATCGTCAGCCACAACTCGGCGCGGCTGCTGACCTCCTTCTACGGGGTCAGCGCCTACGGCCGGGTCCTGGTGCCGGTGAACTTCCGGCTCAGCCCCGCCGAGGTGCGCTACATCGTCGAGCAGTCCGGGGCCCGGATGCTGCTGGTCGACCCCGAGCTGGACGAGGCCCTGGCCGGGGTGGAGGCCGAGTTCCGCCACGTGCTCGGCGACGACGACGCGCTCTACGCCGCGCCGGGTGTCGAGCCGCAGCCGTGGGAGCCCGACGAGAACGCCACCGCGACCATCAACTACACCTCCGGCACCACCGCCAGCCCCAAGGGCGTGGAGTCCACGCACCGCAACATCTGGACCAACGCGATGACGATGGGCCTGCACCTGGGCGCCAACGACCGCGACGTCTACCTGCACACGCTGCCCACCTTCCACGCCAACGGCTGGGGCATGCCGTTCGCGATGACCGGGGTCGGCGCCCGGCACGTGGTGCTCCGCAAGGTCGACGGCGCCGAGATCCTGCGCCGGGTCCGCGACCACGGGGTCACCCTGATGTGCGCGGCACCGGCAGTGGTCTCGGCGGTGCTGGACGCGCTGCCGGACTGGGAGGGCGAGGTCCCCGGCCGGGACCGGGTCCGGATCGTCGTGGCCGGTGCCCCGCCGCCGACCCAGATCGTGGCCCGGGTCGAGGAGGACCTGGGCTGGGAGTTCATCCAGATCTACGGGCTCACCGAGACCTCCCCGCTGCTCACCGTCAACCGGCGCCGGGCCGAGTTCGACGACCTCACCCCGCTGGAGCGGGCCGCGAAGCTGCTGCGGGCCGGCGCCCCCGCGATCGGGGTGCGGCTGCGGGTCGACGAGAACGAGGAGGTGCTGGCCCGGTCCAACGTCGTGCTCAAGGGCTACTGGGGCAAGCCGGAGGAGACCGAGGCGGCGCTGCGCGACGGCTGGTTCCACACCGGTGACGGCGGCAGCATCGACGCGGAGGGATACCTGACGATCAGCGACCGCAAGAAGGACGTGATCATCACCGGCGGCGAGAACGTCTCCTCGATCGAGGTCGAGGACGTCCTGTTCAGCCACCCCGACGTCGCGGAGGTCGCGGTGATCGGTGTCCCCAGCGAGCGGTGGGGCGAGACGATCAAGGCGCTGGTGGTGCTGCGCGAGGGTGCCGAGGTCGACGAGGCGCAGCTGATCGCCTGGTGCAAGGAGCGGGCGGCCGGCTACAAGGCCCCCACGTCCATCGAGTTCCGTGGGGAGCTGGCCCGCACCGCCACCGGCAAGCTGCAGAAGTTCAAGCTCCGGGCGCCCTACTGGGCCGACCGGGACCGCCGCGTCAACTGAGGCGGTCGCCGGCCGGGAGGCTCACAGGGGGCGGACGAAGATGTGGTCGCCGGCCTCGAAGTCGACCTCGGCCGTCTCCCCGCCCGAGCCGAGCAGGACCCCGTTCTCGGTGGCGGCGACGGTGACGGTCTGGTCGGGCATCGCGCCGACCCGGCGCAGCGTGCTCATCAGCGCCTCGTCCTTCTGCACCTCCTCGGAGATGCGACGGATCCGGACCCGCACGTCACTGGTGGCGGCGACCTGGGAGAGCGCGACCATGCCCTCCATGAACTCCTCGGCGTCCCCGGTCTCGCCGAGCTCCTCCAGGCCGGGGATCGGGTTGCCGTACGGCGACTCGGTGGGGTGACCGAGCAGCTCCAGCAGCCGGCGCTCCACGTTCTCGCTGATCACGTGCTCCCAGCGGCACGCCTCGGCGTGCACCAGCTCCCAGTCCAGGCCGATCACGTCGGTCAACAGCCGCTCGGCCAGGCGGTGCTTGCGCATCACCCGGGTGGCCAGGCGCTGCCCCTCGGGGGTCAGCTCCAGGTGCCGGTCGCCCTCGACGGTGAGCAGCCCGTCGCGCTCCATCCGCGCGACGGTCTGCGACACCGTGGGTCCGCTCTGGTGCAGACGCTCGGCGATCCGGGCGCGCAGCGGCACGATTCCCTCCTCGACGAGCTCGAAGATCGTGCGGAGGTACATCTCGGTGGTGTCGATGAGGTCGCTCACGCGGCCCATTGTGTCCCATGCCGCCGACAACGTGGCAGGGTGGCGACGTGACCGACTCCCCCGCCTCCGGCACCTCGGCCAGCACACCCTCCGGTTCCCCCGCGCGGAACCTCACGGTTCCCGCCCGGTTCAACGGACCGCCCACCTCGGGCAACGGCGGCTGGAGCGCCGGCGCCCTGGCCGCACTGGTCGCCGGGGACGGCCCCGACCCCCGCACCGGGTCGTGGCCCCCGGTGGAGGTGACCCTGCGCCAGCCGCCCCCGTTGGACACCGCGATGGAGGTCGTCGACGACGGCATGCTCACCACCGCGCTGCACCGGGGTGCCGCGGTGCTGCAGGCCCGCCGGGTCGAGCAGGCGCCGGCCGCGCTGGAACCGGTCCCCGCGTCGAGCGCCGCCGCCGCGATGACGCACTACCTCGGCTTCGAGGCACACCCGTTCAGCACCTGTTTCTCCTGCGGACCCGACCGGGCCGAGGGCGACGGGCTGCGGATCTTCCCCGGCGAGGTCGCCTCCGGGGAGTCCGGCCGCCGACGGGTGGCGAGCACCTGGACCCCGCAGCCCGGCCACACCGACCCCGCCGATCCGTCCGTGGCGTCGCTGCCGGTGACCTGGAGCGCGTTGGACTGCATCGGCGGCTGGTCGGGCGACCTGCTGGAGCGACCGATGGTGCTGGGGCGGATCACCGCCGCCGTCGAGGCGCTGCCCCTGGTCGGGGAGGAGCACGTGCTGGTCGGGGAGCACCTGGGCACCGAGGGCCGCAAGACGTTCACCGCGGGCACCCTCCTGGACGCCGACGGGCGCACCGTGGCCACCGTCGAGCACGTGTGGATCGCGATCGACCCGGCGGACTTCACGTGAGCACGCCCGCGCACGTCCCGTGGTGGCGCGACGCGGTGGTCCACCAGGTCTACGTCCGCAGCTTCGCCGACTCCGACGGTGACGGCGTGGGCGACCTGCCCGGCATCACCGCGCGACTCGACTCGCTGGTCGAGCTGGGCGTCGACGCGGTCTGGTTGACGCCGTTCTACGCCTCGCCGCAGCACGACCACGGCTACGACGTGGCCGACTACCTGGCCGTTGACCCGCTGTTCGGCACGATGGACGACGCCCGGGCGCTGCTGGCCCGGGCCCGCGAGCTCGGTTTGCGGGTGATCGTCGACGTGGTGCCCAACCACACTTCGGTGGAGCACGCCTGGTTCGTGGAGGCGTTGGCCGCGCCGCCCGGGTCACCCGCCCGGGAGCGTTACCTGTTCCGCACCGGTCGCGACGGCGGGGAGAGCCCGCCCAACAACTGGGGCTCGATGTTCGGCGGCCCCGCCTGGACCCGGGTGCCCGGCGAGGACCAGTGGTACCTGCACCTGTTCGACTCCAGCCAGCCGGACCTGGACTGGCGCCACCGCGACGTGGCGCCGATGTTCCTCGAGGTGCTGCGGTTCTGGCTCGACGCGGGGGTGGACGGGTTCCGCATCGACGTCGCGCACGCCCTGTTCAAGGAGGAGTCGTTGCGCGACGCCCTCCCGCACGACCCGGCGCTGGTGGTGCAGGACCAGCCGATGTTCGACCAGCCCGAGGTGCACGAGGTGTACCGCACCTGGCGCGAGCTGCTGGACTCCTACCCCGGGGACCGGATGGCGGTGGCCGAGGCCTGGACGCAGACCCCCGAGGCGATGGCCCGGTACCTGCGACCCGACGAGCTGCACCAGTCGTTCAACTTCGCCTGGCTCTACGCGGAGTGGTCGGCGGAGTCGTTCGCCCAGGTGGTCACCTCGACGATGACGGCCCTGGAGGCGGTCGGCGCATCACCGACCTGGGTGCTGAACAACCACGACGTGGTGCGGCACGTGACCCGCTACGGCGGCGGGGACCAGGGGCTGCGGCGCGCACTCGCGGCGACCACGGTGATGCTGGCGCTGCCCGGCTCGGCCTACCTCTACCAGGGCGAGGAGCTCGGGCTGGCCGAGGTCGAGGTGTCCGACGCCGACCGTCAGGACCCGGCCTGGTTCCGGATGGGCATCGGCCGGGACGGCTGCCGGGTGCCGGTGCCGTGGTCGGGCACCGAACCGCCCTACGGCTTCTCCCCGCGACCGGGGCAGCCGTGGCTGCCGCAGCCCGACGACTGGGCGGGCCTGACCCACGAAGCCCAGGTGGGCGACCCCGGCTCGACCTGGTCGGCCCACCAGCGGCTGCTCGCCGCCCGCCGCCGCCACGCCCTGCCCGCCCCCCGCGAGGTGAGCGTGGAGGTGCCGGAGCCCGGGCTGCTGCAGATCCGCCGCGGTGACCTGCTGGTGCTGCTGAACACCGGCAGCGCCCCGGTCCCGCTGCCTGCCGGACGGGTCCCGGTGGCTGCCTCCGGGGACCTGCTGCCGGGTGATGCCGGGTCAGAACTGCTCCTGCCGGTCGACACAGCCGTCTGGCTGGCATGAGAACGGCCGGCGTGGCACCCGTGCCACGCCGGCCGTTCCCGCGTCACTCCGCCCGGCTCAGCCGTGGTGGGGGTAGCTGACCTCGAGCAGGTCGTTGTACCGGGAGAAGGTGGCCACGAAGGTCTCGATCTCCTCCTGGCTCCACTCCCCCAGCTTCTCGTCCAGCGCCTGCAGCCGGCTCCGGCCGATCTCGTGCATCCGGGCCGCGGCCTCCTCGGTGACCCGCAGCCGCACCGCACGGCCGTCGGCCGGATCGGCCTCCTTGGACACCAGACCCAGGCTCACCAGCTGGTGGACGCTGCGCGAGACCGCGCCCTTGTCCAGGCTCAGAGCGTCGGCCAGGTCGGCCGCCCGGCACTGGGCGTTGGACTGCAGGTACATCATCAGCAGGTAGCCGGGCGGGGTCAGCTCCGGGTGCACCAGGTGCGCCCGTTCACCGATCACCCGTCGGCTGCGCCGCATCAGCACACTGACCTCGCGCTCCAGGAGCTGCAGCACCTCGATCCGCTCCACGACTCAGGCGTCCACGGCCTCGGCCACGCCGGTCTCGGCGGCGACCTTGTCGAGCTCGTCCTCGCGCAGGATCGTGGTGCGCAGCGGCACCTCGCGGATCGCGACGACCAGGACCAGGGCGATCAGCGAGAACGGGATCGCGACCAGGAACAGGCTGCCGATGCCGGAGCCGTAGGCCTGCTCCATCATCTGCGCCACCGGGCCGGCGCCCATCTCCTCCAGGGTGCTGGGCAGCGGGATCTGGTGGGCCTTCAGCATGTCCATCACCTGCTGGGCCACCGACGGGTCGGAGATCCGGGCCAGCGCCTCGGGGCCGTGCTCGGTGCTGTAGTCGGAGACGTGGGTGCTCAGCAGCGCACCGAGCGCCGCGACACCGACCGAGCCACCGATCGAGCGGAAGAACGCGACGACCGAGGAGGCCGCACCCATGTCGGCGTTGGCGGTGTTGTTCTGCACCGCCAGCACCAGGTTCTGCATGGTCATGCCCAGGCCGAGGCCGAGCACGGTCATGGCGCCACCGACCAGCCAGATGTTGGTGTCGGCGTCGATCAGCGCGAGCAGCGACAGCCCGGCCACGACCAGCACCATGCCGGAGACCAGGAACCGCTTCCAGCGGCCGGTGGCGGTGATGATCCGCCCGGAGACCACGCTGGAGACGAACAGCCCACCGACCATGAAGATCGACATCAGGCCGGCGTGCGTGGGGGTCATCGCCCGGGCCATCTGGAAGTACTGGCTCAGGTAGGTGACGGCACCGAACATCGCCACACCGATCATCACCGAGGCCGCGGTGGCCAGCGAGGTGGTGCGGTCCTTGAAGAGGCGCAGCGGGATCACCGGCTCGCTGGCGAAGCGGCCCTCCCAGACGATCGCGAGCACGGTCAGCACCACGGAGCCGGCCACCAGCCACAGGCTCGTCCACGACACCCAGGCGAAGCCGGTGCTCTTGCCGGCCAGGGAGACCCAGATCAGCAGCACCGAGATGCCGGCCATCAGCAGCAGCGCGCCGACGTAGTCGATCTTGACCTCGCGCTTGACGAACTCCATCTTCAGCGTCTTCTGCAGCACCACGAAGGCCAGCAGCGACAGCGGCACACCGAACCAGAAGCACCACTCCCAGCCGACGGTGTCGACCAGCAGGCCGCCGATCAGCGGGCCGGAGACGGTGGCCAGCGCGAAGGTGGCGCCGATGTAGCCGGAGTAGCGGCCACGCTCACGCGGGGTGACCATCTTGGCGATGACGACCTGGACCAGCGCAGTCAGGCCGCCGACGCCGACGCCCTGGATCGCGCGGGCGGCGATCAGCGTCTCCATGTCGGAGGCGAACCCGGCCAGCAGGGAGCCGCCCAGGAAGATCAGCAGCGCCAGCTGGACCAGCATCTTGTTGTTGAACAGGTCGGCGAACTTGCCCCAGATCGGGGTGGTCGCGGTCATTGTCAGCAGGGTCGCGACGATGATCCAGGTGTAGCCGGTGGGGCTGCCGTGCAGCTCGCCCACGATCGTGGGCAGCGCGTTGGAGACGACCGTGCTGGAGACCATCGAGACGAACATCGCCAGCAGCAGGCCGCTGAGGGCCTCGAGGATCTGGCGGTGCGTCATCGACTGCCCGGTCTCCGCGGCGGCGGAGGGTGCGGAGTGGGACACAGAGAACTTCCTTCAACTGGTGGCGCCTGAGGGGGCAACGGCCACGCAGGCCATTGGTTGCCGAGAGCAACGATATCCCCAAGTGGTTGCTCCCGACAACTTGTTGTGGTCGAGGCCACCCCCTGGCACCACCGCCCCCGCAGACAGCAGCGACCCGCAGGCTGCCCCCTGCTGGGAGCCTGAGCCGGATGGATGGTCCGGAGCCTGCGGGTCGGGTGACTGCTGTGGATTCGCCTACGTCACGATCCACGGGTGGGGACCGCTCTCAGCGGACAGCCACCTCACGCATCCGAAGATTCTTCATGTTCCGGACCACCTCCTTTCCCGTGTGTCTCCACGGTAGTCCGGCGCCCCGGCGATGCCAACGGGTTTTCCACCGGCCCCGACCGGGCAGGAGACCGAGGACCGTTCCACTCGAGGAGGAACCATGCAGACCCGTACCCGCATCGCAGCACTGGTCGGCGCCGTGGCACTCGCAGCCCCGGTCGCCCTGGCGTCACCCGCCACCGCCCTGCCCACCCCCGACGCCCGCAAGGCGGCCAGCAAGGTGGTGATCAAGGGCTTCGACGTCAAGGGCGTCACGGGCCCGGTGGTCTTCAAGGGCGTGGTGAAGTCGGGCGTGAAGAAGTGCCGGAACAAGCGCACCGTCAAGCTCCGCCAGATCGAGGCCGGAGTCAACGTCGGCAAGGACAGGACCAGCCGGTCGGGCAAGTGGAAGATCCGCTTCTCCCAGCGCAAGGTCGGCCCCGGCGACATGCGCGCCACGCTGAAGCCCAAGACCGTCAAGGTCGGTGGCAAGAAGGTCCGCTGCTCGGGCGACAAGCACACCTACAAGATCGGCTGACCGGCACCGGGGCACCCCGGCCGTTTCGGCCGGACCCGGGGCCCTGACGCCACGACGGGGGCGGGACGCTGAGTGCGTCCCGCCCCCGTCGTCGTGTCCCGGACGGTCTGGCTACTCCGCGGTGGCGGCCGCAGCGAACTGGGCCGCACTGAGCCGGGCGTAGGCGCCGCCGGCGGCCACCAGCTCCTCGTGGGTGCCCTGCTCGACGATGGCGCCGTCCTCCATCACCAGGATCAGGTCGGCGTCACGGATGGTGGAGAGCCGGTGCGCGATCACGAACGAGGTGCGGTCGGCCCGCAGCGCCGCCATCGCCTGCTGCAGCAGCAGTTCGGTGCGGGTGTCGACCGAGCTGGTCGCCTCGTCCAGGATCAGCAGCGCCGGGTCGGTCAGGAACGCCCGGGCGATCGTGACCAGCTGACGCTCACCGGCCGAGAGGTTGGAGCCCTCCTCGTCCAGCACCGTCTCGTAGCCCTCCGGCAAGGAGTGCACGAACCGGTCCACGAAGGTGGCCCTGGCGGCCTCGACGACCTGCTCGCGGGTGGCTCCCGGGCGCCCGTAGGCGATGTTCTCGGCGATGGTGCCGCGGAACAGCCAGGTGTCCTGCAGAACCATCCCGATCCGGCTGCGCAGCTCCCCGCGCGGCACCTCGGCGACGTCCACCCCGTCCAGGGTGATCCTTCCGGCGGAGACGTCGTAGAAGCGCATCAACAGGTTGACCAGGGTCGTCTTGCCGGCACCGGTGGGCCCCACGATGGCGACCGTCTCCCCGGGGCGCGCCACCAGCGACAGGTCGGTGATGAGCTCCCGCTCGGGGGTGTAGGAGAACGCCACGTGGGAGAAGCGCACCTCACCGGGTCCGTCGACGAGGCGGCCGGTGGCGTCCTCGGTCTCCTCGGGGGCGTCGAGCAGCTCGAAGACCCGCTCGGCCGAGGCGACACCGGACTGCAGCAGGTTTGCCATCGAGGCCACCTGGCTCAGCGGCTGGTTGAACTGGCGCGAGTACTGGATGAACGCCTGCACGTCACCCAGGCTCAGGTTCCCCGACGCGACCCGCAGGCCACCGACCACGGCGACCAGCACGTAGTTGATGTTCCCGACCAGCATCATGATCGGCATGATCAGACCGCTGATGAACTGCGCCTTCCAGGAGGCACCGTAGAGCTCGTCGTTCTGCTCGGCGAAGGTGGCCTCGGCCGCCTTCTGGTGGCCGAAGACCTTGACCAGGGCGTGGCCGGAGAAGGTCTCCTCGATGTGGCCGTTCAACGCACCGGTCTGGCGCCACTGGGCGACGAACAGCTTCTGGCTGCGCTTCATCACCTGGCCGGCGACCAGCATCGAGACCGGGACCGAGACGATCGCGATCAGCGCCAGCAGCGGCGAGATCCACAGCATCATCGCCAGCACACCGACGACGGTCAGCACCGAGGTGAGCAGCTGGCTCATGGTCTGCTGCAGCGACTGGGAGAGGTTGTCGATGTCGTTGGTGGCCCGGCTGAGCAGCTCACCGCGCTGCTGGCGGTCGAAGTAGCTCAGCGGCATCCGGTGGACCTTGTCCTCGATGTCGCTGCGGAGCCGGCGGATGGTGCTCTGCACGACCGTGTTGAGGATGAACGCCGCCAACCAGGCGAGCAGCGCGCCGACCACGTAGACGCCGAGCACCCAGCCGAGCGTCTGGGCCACGGCGCCCCAGTCGACACCGACCCCGGGGACGACGTCCATCGAGGAGACCATGTCGGCGACCTTGTCCTGGCCACCTGCCCGCAGCAGCTCGACCGCCTCGGCCTTGTCCGCGCCGGGCAGCCCCTGGCCGACCAGACCGTTGAAGACCAGGTCGGTGGCGTGGCCGAGGATCTTGGGTCCGACCGAGGAGAGCGCGACGCTGACCACGGTGAGCGCGAGCACCATCCCCACCTGCACCCGGTGCGGGGCGAGCCTGCCGAGCAGACGCTTGAGGGAGGGCCCGAACCTGGTGGCCTTCTGCCCGACCATGGCGCCGGGTCCGTGGCCCGGGCCGGCGGCCTGGGCGCGTTCGGTGACCTGCAGGTCGCCGCTGGTTCCGGGGGCGTCCGGCGGCGTCGAGGTGCCGTTCTGGTCGGTGGTGCTCATGCTGCCTCCTCCCCGGTCTTCTGCGACCTGACGATCTCGACGTAGGTCTCGCAGGTCGCGAGCAGCTCGTCGTGGCTGCCGGTGCCGACGACCAGCCCGTCCTCGAGCACCACGATCCGGTCGGCGTCGCGGATGGTGGCCACCCGCTGGGCGACGATCACCACGGTGGCGTCGGCGGTGACCGGCCGCAGGGCCGCGCGGAGCCGGGCGTCGGTGGCCAGGTCGAGCGCGGAGAAGGCGTCGTCGAACAGGTAGAGCGAGGGACGGCGGACCACGGCGCGGGCGATGGCCAGGCGCTGTCGTTGGCCACCGGAGACGTTGGTGCCGCCCTGGGCGATCGGGGCCTCCAGGCCGCCGGGCATCGCCTCGACGAAGTCGCGGGCCTGGGCGATCTCCAGCGCCGCCCACATCTCCTCCTCGGTCGCGTCCGGCTTGCCGTAGCGCAGGTTGGAGGCGACGGTCCCGGAGAACAGGAACGCCTTCTGCGGGACCAGCCCCAGGTCGGACCAGAGCAGGTCGGGGTCGAGGCGACGCACGTCCACCCCGCCGACCCGGACCTCTCCCCCGGTCACGTCGAAGAGCCGCGGGACCAGGTTGACCAGGGTCGACTTGCCGGCGCCGGTCGAGCCGATCACCGCGACCGTCTCCCCGGGGCGGGCGCGCAGGGTGACCTCGCGCAGCACCGGGACGTCGGCGCCGGGGTAGGCGAACGTGACCCCGTCGAGGTCCAGGTGGCCCCGCGCGGTGACCTCGGTGACCGGGTCGACCGGCGGGACGACCGAGCTCTCGGTGTCCAGCACCTCCACGATCCGCTCGGCGCAGACCGCGGCCCGCGGGATCATCATCAGCATGAAGGTCGCCATCATCACCGACATGACGATCTGCATCATGTAGCTGAGGTAGGCGGTCAGGTCGCCGACGTCCATCAGACCCTCGTCGACCCGGTGCCCGCCGAACCAGATCACCCCGACGGTGCCGATGCCGGCGACCAGGGTGACGATCGGGAACATCAGCGCCATCCAGCGCCCGGCGGTCAGCGACACCTCGGTGAGGTCACGGTTGGCCACCCCGAACCGCTCGACCTCGTGGTCCTCACGGACGAAGGCGCGCACCACCCGGACGCCGGTGATCTGCTCGCGCAGCAACCGGTTCACCTCGTCGATCCGGGTCTGCATCTTGGCGAAGCTCGGCACCATCCGGGTCACCACGAACCCGATCGAGACCGCCAGCACCGGCACCACCGCGGCGACCAGCCACGCCAGGCCGGCGTTGACGTGCACCGACATCACGATCGCGCCGACCATCATGATCGGTGCCGTGACCATCAGGGTGCCGCCCATGAGGACCACCATCTGCACCTGCTGGACGTCGTTGGTCTCGCGGGTGATCAGCGACGGGGCGCCGAACTGGTTGACCTCGCGGGCCGAGAACGAGCCGACCCGTTCGAAGATCGCCGAGCGGACGTCGCGCCCGAACCCCATCGCCATCCGGGCCGAGACCCAGACCGCGGCGACCGAGCACAGGGCCTGGCCCAGCGCGATGGCCAGCATGATGCCGCCCAGTCGCCAGATCTCGGCGATGTCGCCGGGCACCACGCCGCGGTCGATGATGTCGGCGTTCAGACCCGGCAGGTACAGCATGGCCAGGGTGCCCAGGAACTGCAGCAGCACCACCGCGGCCAGGTGGCGCCGGTAGGGACGCAGGTGGGTGCGCACCAGGCGCAGCAGCATGGATTCTCCTCGTGGCCCCGCCGGGGGTGGGTCCGCCGGCGGCTCCGCGAGCCTAGACCCGGGCACGGACATTCCCCAGTGGGTTTCCGGACGGACCGGGGCGGCGCACCGGCGCCACCCCGGCACCCCGTCAGTAGCCGGCCTGCGTCGCGCCGTGCGCGGCCTGCTCGGCGGTGAAGCCCTCGAACTTCAGCTGGTCGATGAGGCCCTGCCGGGAGAAGCTCCCCGTCTCCAGGTAGGTCTCGGCCGACTCCGCGGCCTCGTCCAGCCACTTCGCACCGCAGTTGTCGGCGCCGTACGCGGCGTCCTTGGTCGAGTAGCCCTCGAACTTGAGCTGCTGGACGAGGCCGTCGCGGGAGAACCCGGACATCTCGACGTAGGTCTCGGCCGAGCGCCGGGCGTTCTCCTGGCCCTTGGTCTCGGCCTTCTTGGCGGCCTTCGCGCCGTCCTTCTTGGCGCCGTCCTTCTTGGACGACGAGTTCGTGCTCTTCTTCGGGCCGTCGTCCTCCGGGACCTCACACGCGGCCACGAACGGCAGGGCGGCCACGAGCACCGCGGCCATCACCATCTTCATCTTCATCTCGGTACCTCGTCTTGCGAGCACCGCCGGTCCCCCGAGGACGACTGCAGTGCGATCGGATCACGCGATCGTTCGCGTGGTCAGACCATGGACGGGACCCCCGACACAAGACCCGGGCAACGCCCACCAGCGGCGGGCCGGGGGCCCCTCAGGGCGCGAGACGACCCAGCTGCCAGTTCTCGTCCGGGCGACGGGTGTAGGTGATCCGGTCGTGCATCCGGCCGGGGCGTCCCTGCCAGAACTCGAAGGACTCCGGGACGACCCGGTAGCCGCCCCAGTGCGGTGGGACCGGGACCTCGTCGGGGAAGCGCTGCTGCGCCGCGGCGTGCGCGGCCTCCAGCTCGGCGCGGTCGGCCACCGGCGTCGACTGGTGGCTGGCCCAGGCCCCGAGCTGCGATCCGCGGGGCCGGGTCGCGAAGTAGGCCGCGACCTCGTCGTCGGGGAGCCGGTGCGCGGCCCCGGAGACCCGGACCTGACGCTCCAGCGGGTGCCAGGGGAAGAGCAGCGCCACCGCCGGACGGACCGCCAGGTCACGGCCCTTGGCCGAGGTGGTGTTGGTGAAGAACGTGAAGCCGCCCGCAGCGACTCCCTTGAGCAGCACCGTGCGTACCGAGGGTGTCCCCGTGGCGTCGGCGGTGGCCACCACCATCGCGCTGGGTTCGGGCAGCATCGCGGCCTCGGCGAACCACCGGGCGAACTGGTCGAACGGGTCGGCAGCGCAGTCGGCGACGTCGAGCCCGGCCATGCCGTACTCCTCGCGCATGGCGGCCAGATCGGGGAACTGCTCCATGTGCCCGAGCGTAGGCGGCGGCTGGCGGCGGCGTTCCACGCCTCGGAACATCCGGGGTCCCCGAGGGTGGAGATCGGGGTGTGTCGGGGCAGAATGCGAAGCTCAACCACGTCGGCGTGCACAACTCCGCGGACGTACGGACGAAGGAGTCACCACCCATGACCGAGGTTCACCACGGACTCGAGGGCGTCGTCGCGTTCGAGACCCAGATCGCCGAGCCCGACAAGGAGGGCTCCGCGCTGCGCTACCGCGGCGTCGACATCGAGGACATCGTCGGGCGGGTGCCGTTCGAGAACATCTGGGGCCTGCTGATCGACGGCTCCTACACCCCCGGGCTGCCGGCCGCCGAGCCGTACAACCTCCCCGTGCACACCGGTGACGTCCGCGTGGACGTCCAGGCCGCGGTGGCCATGCTGGCCCCGGCGTTCGGGTTCGGCCAGACCTACGACATCACCGACGAGCAGGCCCGCGAGGACCTCGCCCGGGTCGCCGTCATGGTGCTGTCCTACGCCGCCCAGTCCGCGCGCGGCCTGCACCAGCCGGTGGTCCCGCAGAAGCTGGTCGACGAGGGCGCGACCCTGGCCGAGAAGTTCCTGATCCGCTGGAAGGGCGAGGCCGACCCCAAGCACGTCAAGGCGATCGACGCCTACTGGTCGAGTGCCGCCGAGCACGGCATGAACGCCTCGACCTTCACCGCCCGTGTCATCACCTCGACCGGCGCCGACGTCGCGGCCGCGTTCTCCGGTGCCATCGGCGCCATGTCGGGCCCGCTGCACGGCGGTGCCCCCTCGCGCGTGCTCGGCATGATCGAGGACGTGGAGCGCACCGGCGACGCCGCGGCGTACGTCAAGGGTCTGCTCGACAAGGGCGAGCGGCTGATGGGCTTCGGCCACCGCGTCTACCGCGCCGAGGACCCCCGTGCCCGGGTGCTGCGTCGGACCGCGCGCGAGCTGGACGCGCCGCGCTACGAGGTGGCCGAGGCGCTGGAGAAGGCCGCGCTGGCCGAGCTCCGCGAGCGTCGCCCGGACCGCGTCCTGGAGACCAACGTGGAGTTCTGGGCGGCCATCGTCCTGGACTTCGCCGAGGTTCCGGCGAACATGTTCACCTCGATGTTCACCTGCGCCCGGACCGGCGGCTGGTCGGCGCACATCCTGGAGCAGAAGAAGACCGGCCGGCTGATCCGCCCCTCGGCGATCTACACCGGCCCCGCCTCGCGCCCGGCCTCGGACGTCGACGGCTGGAACGCCAACTGGGCCAACTGAGCCCTCCGGTCGGGTCGATCCGACCGGCACCGTGCGGACGGCCCCGCCCCCCCCCGGGCGGGCCCGTCGC
>JAEWXC010000017.1 GCA_023396115.1 Actinomycetes bacterium
TGGGGCAGGCCGTTGGCGAAGGGCGGGCCGTCGTAGAAGACGAACTCGTCCTCGCCGTTGGCGCCGCCGTCGCGGGCGTCGATGCTGGCCTGGAAGGTGCCGTCCGCGGCCCAGTAGGCCAGCACCTGCTCCTCGATCGCCGGGAAGGCCGGGGAGGCGGGGACGCCGAAGGCGTCGGAGTGGGAGACCAGGGGGTAGGCCATGGCGGGGGCTCCTGCATCGTGCTCGGTCGGTCGGACTCGAGGACGACGGGTGCCGCGGTACCACCTCGCTTGCCGCACCGCAGGTGCGACCGCTCGTTCATCGGCTGTGACGGGCCGGCCCCGCCCGGTTCTACTGGGCTCCTCCCCGGTGCGGGAGGGCTGTTCTTCCGGGAGCTCGCCGCTGATGACGGCTCGGACGCTGTGGCGACCAGCCTACCCACCCCGGCAGGAAACGCCAGATCGGCGCCACCCGCGGGGTTGACGCCGATCCGGGAGGTCCCGGGGACGGCCTCGACTCAGACGACCTCGCGGCGCACCCGGAGCAGCCAGGCCAGGCCGATGAAGGGCAGCACCAGCGGGACGTACCCGTACCCCTGACCGAAGTGGGACCAGACCGTCGGTTCGGCGAACAGGTCGGCGTCGACGTAGGTGAGCGTGCCCACCAGCAGCACCCCGGCCATCTCGAAGGCGCAGGCCGCCAGGGCGGTGCGCCAGGCGCGCAGACCGGGACGGCGGAACGCCAGCGTGGCCACCAGGTAGACCAGGGCGGCCAGCAGGGAGAGCAGGTAGGCCAGCGGGGCGGTGTCGAAGTCGGTGACGATCTGCACCCCGGCCCGGGCGGCCGCCGAGATCGCGAAGACCGCGTACGCGGCCACCAGCAGCTGCCCCAGGGCACGACGCCGGGGCGCCGGTGCGGCCCGGCTCACCACGTGATCTGCAGGCGCCACACCAGCACCGCCATCGCCAGCGCGGTGACCGCGACCACCACCGGGTGCGGCGGCTCGGCGGGCTGCGGCTCCCCGTCCTCGCCGACGTCCGGCTCGGTGTTGAGCAGCAGGAACGGCAGGCCCACGATCGCCACGGCGTAACCGACGTGGGTCAGCATCGACCCCACCTCGTGCCCCCGCAGCAGCCCGATCACGTCGACCAGCACCACCAGGACCGCGGCGGCGTGCCCGGTCTTCATGGCGATGCCCGCGACCGGGCGCAGGTTCACGAGCGGGACGGCCACCACGGCCAGGACGGCGACACAGGCCAGCAGGCCGGCCACGGCGTAGCTCAACGAGGGGTACACGGTGCTCCAGCGTAGTGACCGACCCGGCGACCACTCACAGGGTGGTGGCCACGTCCCAGGCGGAGTGGATCGCGCCGTGGATGTAGTTGACCTCGTTGGCGTCGCCCACCACGTCCACGCTGACCCCGGCGGCCCGCAGGCCCTCGGCGAGCGGGGCGTCGGCGTAGGTGCCCTCGGCGTAGACGACCATCCCGGCCGGGGCGGTGCGGGTCACCGTCTCCTCACCGGACTGCTCGGTCCACTCCACCGACTCCGTGGTGATCCGGGTGACGGTGACGTTGCGGTGGATCTTCACGCCGTTCTCGGCGCTGTGGCGCACCGCGGTCCAGCGTCGGGGCATCGACATCGGCAGGCCCAGGTTGCGGCCCTCGTGCAGCAGCGTGACGCTGCGGCCCCGGTCGGAGAGGAACTCGGCCAGCTCCAGGCCCACCAGCGACCCGCCGATCACGACCACGTCGTGCGGCATCGGCAGGAACTTCTTGGTGGCCTCGCGGACCAGCTGCGGGCTCTTGGTCGCACCGGAGAGCTTGCCCAGCTTGCCCAGCACCCGCAGGCCCAGGCTGGCGTCGCCCTTCTCCGCGGTGCCCAGCATCAGCCCGCGCAGGGTGTCACCGGTCTGCACGTTGGGGCCGTCGCCGCCGGGCACGTCCGGCTTGGGGCGCTTCGCGCCGGTGGCCAGGATGACGTGGTCGGCACCCATCGCGCGCAGCGACTCGACGGTGGCCTCGGTCTTGAGCTTGACCGCGATGCCCAGGCGCTCGACCTCCTCGCCGAGCCAGTCCAGCAGCCGCTCGTTGTCGGGGGTGGTGAGGGTGGAGAACCACAGCGTCCCGCCGAGGCGGTCGCCCTTGTCCACCACGGTGACCCGGTGGCCGCGCTCGGTCAGCACCCGGGCGGACTCCAGGCCGGCCGGGCCGGCGCCGACGACCACGACGTGCTTGCTGGCCGAGGCCGGCTTGAGCGGGAGCACCTGCTCGTTGCCCAGGGCCGGGTTGACCGCGCAGAACGGGGTGTCGTCGAAGAAGTTCTCGTTGGCGCACAGGGTGCAGGCGATGCACGGGCGCACCGTCTCGGGACGACCGGCCTTGAGCTTGTTGGGCAGGTCGGGGTCGGCGAGCAGCTGCCGGCCCATCGCGGCGAAGTCGGCGCGACCGCTGGCGATCGCGTCCTCACCCAGCTCGGGCAGCACCCGGCCGACGGTGATCACCGGGACGCTGACGTGCTTCTTGATCTCGGCAGCGTTGTCCAGGTAGGGACCGACCTTGTCCGGGATCGGGCCGTCGGTGAAGTTGTTGAACGGGTTGCGGCCCCAGCCGGTCACGTGGATCGCGTCGGCACCGGCGGCCTCGAACAGCTGCGAGGCCTCGATGGACTCGGCGAGGGTGAGCCCGCCCTCCTGGCCGTACTCCTCCCCGGCGACCCGGGCGATGATCGCCAGCCGGTCCCCGACCCGCTCGCGGACCGCGGCGATGACCTCGCAGGCGAACCGGGCGCGGTTGACCAGCGGGCCGCCGTAGGAGTCGGTGCGCTGGTTGTCGCGCTGGTTGAGGAAGACACCGAGGATGTAGCCGTGCGCGATGTGGATCTCGATCGCGTCCGCGCCGCCGTCGGCGATCCGTTGCGCGGCGTCGGCCCACTTGCGCACGATCTCGGCGATCTCGTCGGTGCTGAGCACGTGGTAGGTGCCCTGCTTGCCGCCGGTGGCCGACGCCATCCGCATGAGCTCCTCGCCGGTGCAGTCGACCAGCGCGGACATGTCGTAGGAGTAGTCGGGCTTGCTCGGCGCGATCAGCGGCCGGTCGTTGGCGATGTCGACGCGCGCGACCTTGCCGTGGTGCGTGGACTGGATGCAGAGCTTGGCGCCGGCGGCGTGGATCGCGTCGGCCAGGGCCCGGATCCCGGGCACGTACCGGTCCTCCGAGAGGCCCGGCTCCTTCATCGAGGCCGCACCGACCGGGAAGTCGATGGCGCAGGCCCCGGTGATGATCAGGCCGGCACCGCCCGCGGCACGCGCGGCGTAGTGGTCGATCTCGGGCTGCTCGATCTCACCGTCGACCGAGACGTTCATGTCCATGGCCGGCAGGACGATGCGGTTGGGGAGCTCCATCGGGCCGATCCGGCCGGGGCTCAACAGGTGCTGGAAGGTGCGTCGGCTGCTCACCTTTCGCACTGTAGACCTGGCCCCGGGGTCCCGTCACGGGCCCCGTCAGTGACCGGGAGCAGGTGTGACGGCGCCCGCGCGGGGCGTGGCGGGCGCCACGCGGCCCGGGGCGGGCACCGGGTCAGAGTCCGGCAGCGTCGAGCGCCTCGGTGGCCAGCGAGTGGCCCAGGTCGATCAGCTCGGTGGCCTTGTGGAAGTCCATCGTCCGGCAGGCGTCGACCGGGACGGTGACGTGCACGTCGGCGGGCACCGCCGCCATCCGGAACCGGCCCACGACGGCCTGCATCGCCTCGAACGACTGGGCGGTGACGTCCCGCATCCGCAGCTGCGCCGGCAGCGGGTCGGTGCCCCAGGGGGTGCGGGCCGGCTCGACCTCGACCACCTCCGGGGGCGTCCCGACGTCGTCGGTCAGCACCCCGTCACCGGCCGCTGCCGCGACGTCCGCCTCGGGCCCGGTGGCCAGCGGCGGCACGGAGAACTCCGGAGCGTCCTCCTCGACCTCCACCCCGGCCTCCGCACCGGCCTCGGCGGACTCGCCCGTCTCGCCGGGTTCGTCCCGCCCGGTCAGCCCGGCCAGGCGGCGCAGCCGGTGGCGCCACTCCTCGAAGCGTTGCGGTTCGGCCGACTCCCCCGACAGCACCGACCCGCGGGGGTTGTCCACCGCTCCGGTGCGGGGGCCGGTCAGGGAGACCGCCACGGTCAGGTCGGAGGGCACCGACGCGGTCGGGTCCAGCGGCACCGGGTTGGTCAGCCCACCGTCGACCAGGATCCGGCCGTTCAGCATCACCGGGGTGAACAGTCCCGGGATCGCGATCGAGGCACGCACCGCGGCCCGCAGCGGTCCCCGCTGGAACCAGATCTCGCGGCGGGAGCCCAGATCGGTGGCCACCGCGGTGAACGGGATCGGCAGGTCCTCGATGTCGACGTCCTCGAAGATCGGGGCCAGCGACTCCAGCAGACGGTCCGCGCTGACCATCCCGGGTGCCGAGAGCTTGGGATCGAGCAGCCGCAGGACGTCGCGCTGCCGCAGCCCGGTGGCCCACTCGGCGAACTCGTCCATCCGCCCGGCCGCGACCATCCCGCCGACCAGCGCCCCCATCGAGGTGCCGGCGACCGCCACCACCCGGTGACCGCGCTCCTCCAGGGCCCGCACCACGCCGATGTGGGCGAAGCCGCGGGCCCCACCCGATCCCAGACCCAGGGCAACACGGAGCGGGGCGTCGGTACGCGGTGGCATGGCTCCACCCTAGGGGGACGACCCCATCCGCGCCCCGGACCCCGGCACCGCCCCCGGGGCCTGCTCCGTAGACTCACCCGGCGTGACTGCGACGACGCCTGAGAAAACCTCCGCCCACGCCTGGGGTCTGGCCACCCTGACCGACGCCGCCGCCGGCGCGGCCACCGACGGCACCGTGCTCGACGTCTGGTTCCCCGCCCCTGCGCTGGGTGCCCACGACGGCTCGGACGCCCCGGCCGACCTGCTGGCCCTGGTCGGGACCGACGAGCTGCGCCAGGTCCGGCGCGAGGTCGTCCTGGTCCAGGTCGACGACCTGGCCACGGCGCCGGCGAGCGCCGAGGACGCCTGGCTGCGCCTGCACCTGCTCTCCTCGCGCCTGGTCGCCCCGCACGGGCAGTCGATGGACGGGGTCTTCGGCCTGCTCACCAACGTGGTGTGGACCTCCGCCGGCCCGTGCGCCGTGGAGGGCTTCGAGCTCACCCGGGCCCGGCTGCGTGCCGCCGGTCAGCACGTCACCGTCTTCGGCGTGGACAAGTTCCCCCGGATGGTCGACTACGTGGTGCCCTCCGGTGTCCGCGTCGCCGACGCCGACCGGGTCCGCCTGGGCGCGCACCTGGCCCACGGCACCACGGTGATGCACGAGGGCTTCGTGAACTTCAACGCCGGCACCCTGGGCAACTCGATGGTCGAGGGCCGGATCTCGGCCGGGGTCGTGGTCGGTGACGGCTCCGACGTCGGCGGCGGCGCCTCGATCATGGGCACCCTGTCCGGTGGCGGCAAGGAGACCATCTCCATCGGCGAGCGCTGCCTGCTGGGCGCGAACGCCGGGATCGGCATCTCGCTGGGCGACGACTGCGTGGTCGAGGCCGGCCTGTACGTCACCGCCGGCACCAAGGTGACACTGGCCGACCAGGACGGGCGCGTGGTGAAGGCCGGGGAGCTGTCGGGCGCCGACAACGTGCTGTTCCGCCGCAACTCGGTGACCGGCACCGTCGAGGCCGTCGCCCGCGCCGGCCAGGGCATCGAGCTCAACGCCGCGCTGCACGCCAACGACTGACGGGCGCCGGACGCGTGCGGGGCAGGTGGCGGTGGGCGGTCGCGGTGGTCGCGTCGGTGGCGCTGCTGGTCGGCGGGCTGGTGCTGGTGCAGCAGCTCACCACCTCACCGCCGGAGGACTCGTGCGTGGCCCGGGCCGGCGACGGGGTCGTGCGACTGACGCCCGAGCAGGCCAAGTACGCCTCGATCATCGCCGCCGTCGGGGTGCGCCGCTCGCTGCCGGTCCGGGCGGTCTCGATCGCCCTGGCCACGGCGTGGCAGGAGTCCGGGCTGCGCAACCTGGACCACGGTGACCGGGACTCCCTGGGCCTCTTCCAGCAGCGCCCCTCCCAGGGCTGGGGCACCGCGGAGGAGGTCCGGGACCCGGTGCACGCCAGCAACCGCTTCTACGACGCGTTGACGAAGATCCCCGGCTACCGCGAGATGCCGATCACCGAGGCGGCCCAGCGGGTGCAGCTCTCGGGGTACCCGGACGCCTACGCCGACCACGAGCCGGACGCGCGGCTGCTGAGCTCGGCGCTCACCGGGCGCCAGCCCGGGGCCCTGACCTGCACCGTGCACGAGCCGGCCGAGGTCGACGAGGACGCGTCACTGGACGACACCGGCCTGACCCGTCGCGCTGCCGGGGTCCGGCGTGAGCTGGAGCGGGCCTTCGGCGACCTGCCGCTGGGCGGGTTCGCCCCCGAGGGTGTCCAGACCGGGCACATGGCCTCCTCGGCGCACTACGACGGCCGCGCGATCGACATCTTCTTCCGCCCGGTCACCGACGCCAACCGTCAGCGCGGCTGGGCGGTGGCCTCCTGGCTGGTGGCCAACGCCGGCCGGTTGGACGTGGCGACGGTGATCTTCGACGACCGGATCTGGCGGGCCGGGGACCGCAGCAGCGAGGGGTGGCGCGACTACCGGGTGCCCGCCTCCTCCAGCGGCGACCCGGAGATCCTCGAGCACCGCGACCACGTGCACGTCGACGTGCGCTGACGCCTGCCTCGGGCCTGCGGTCCGGGGTCAGGCGGTGAGGCGCTGCACCGCGGCCGCGACCCGCTCGTCGGTGGCGGTGAACGCCACCCGGACGTGCCGGGCACCGGCACCGCCGTAGAACGAGCCCGGGGCGGCGAGGATGCCGCGCTCGGCGAGCCAGGCCACGGTGGTCCAGCAGTCCTCGTCCCGGGTGGCCCACAGGTACAGCGAGGCCTCGGAGTGGTCGATCCGGAAACCGGCCTGCTCCAGTGCCGACCGCAGCGCCGTGCGACGCGCCGCGTACCGGGCGTGCTGCTCGGTCACGTGCGCGTCGTCGTCCAGGGCCGCGACCATCGCGTGCTGCTGCGGCGTCGGCATCTGCAGGCCCAGGTTCTTGCGGACCGCGAGGAGCTCGGCGATGACCGCCGGGTCCCCGGCGGCGAAGGCGCACCGGTAGCCGGCCAGGTTCGAACGCTTGGACAGCGAGTGCACCGAGAGGATGCCCTCGTGGCTGCCGCCGCAGACGTCGGGGTGCAGCACCGAGATCGGCTCGGCCTCCCAAGCGCACTCCAGGTAGCACTCGTCGGAGACCAGCAGCGTGCCGCGGTCACGGCACCACTCGACCACCTTGCGCAGGTGGTCGACGCCCAGCACGCGACCGGTCGGGTTGGAGGGGCTGTTGATCCACAGCAGCTTCGGGACCTCGGGGCCGATCGCGGTGAGGCTGTCGGTGGCCAGCGAGCGGGCGCCGACCAGGGCGGCACCGACCTCGTAGGTCGGGTAGGCCAGGGCCGGCTGGACGACCAGGTCGCCGGCGCCGATGCCCAGGTGCAGCGGCAGCGCGCCGATGAACTCCTTGGAGCCGATCAGCGGCAGCACCCCGTCCAGACCGAGCCCGGTGATGCCGTGGCGGCGGGCCAGCCAGTCGACCACCGCCTGACGGGACTCGACCCGTCCGATCGTGGTCGGGTAGCCGGGCGAGTCGGCGGCGGCGACCAGGGCGGCCTGCACCACCGGCGGGGTCGGGTCGACCGGGGTGCCGACGGAGAGGTCGACGATCCCGTCGGCGTGCTCGCGGGCGCGGGCGGCGTGGGCGGTCAGGGAGTCCCAGGGAAAGTCAGGAAGCCGGCCGGAGACTGCTCCGACCGGCTCCTGCAGCACGTGGTTCAAGAGGACTCAGTGGTCCTGGTTCTGCGGGCCGAGCTCGGCGATCGAGGCGTGGTCGTGGTCGATCTCGCCCATCTTGGCCGCACCGCCGGGCGAGCCGAGGTCGTCGAAGAAGTGCACGTTGGCCTCGTAGTAGGACTTCCACTCCTCCGGGACGTCGTCCTCGTAGAAGATGGCCTCGACCGGGCAGACCGGCTCACAGGCACCGCAGTCGACGCACTCGTCGGGGTGGATGTAGAGCATCCGCTTGCCCTCGTAGATGCAGTCGACGGGGCACTCGTCGACGCAGGCACGGTCCTTGACGTCAACACAGGGCTGGGAGATGACGTAGGTCACCGGGGGTCCTCCTGGGGGTGCGGATGCTGAAGCACGAGCCAGCCTAGTATCCCCGCATGGGTGCTGGACGTGAACACCACGATACGACACCGGACGGCTCTTCACATACCGAAAGTACGGGGAATCTGCCGGTGAGTTCTGCCCCCTCCCCCGCGACGGGCCCCGACACCGGCCCGGTCCGGGACGCCGACCCCGCCCACCGGACCGGCTCGCACCTGCTGGGCGAGCACGTGGTCGGGCAACGGGTGGTGGTGCGCCGCCTGCTCCCCGGGGTCACCGGCCCCGGCGGTGGACCGGCGATGACCGACGTGCTCGGGGTCTGCGAGGTCTGGGACGGCACCGTGTGCCGGGTCCGGCGCGAGGACGGCGAGCTGGTCGAGGTGCGGGTGGCCGACATCGTCTCCGGCAAGCCGGTGCCGCCCCGCCCCCCGGTCCGGCACCGGATGGCGCCGCGTGCGGTGGAGCTGCGGGTGCTGGACCTGTTCGACGGGGTCGAGACGGCACCGGTGGGTGAGTGGCTGCTGCGCTCCTGGACGCCGGCCGGCGAACGGCCGCGCCGGCGGGTCAACTCCGCCCTGGTGCTCGGTGACCCGGGGACCGACCCGGCCACGGCGCTGGGCCGGGTGCAGGAGTTCTACGCCGCCCGGGGGCAGGTGCCCACCGCGCACGTCGAGCTCGGCTCGCCGCGGGAGAGGGAGCTGACCGACCTCGGATGGCTCCCCAGCGGCGCCGGCGACACCCACGCCCAGCTGGCCTCGGTCTCCCGGGCGCTGCGCACCGTCGCCCAGTGGGCCCGCCCCGAGCTGGAGGGTGTGGAGCAGGGCCGCCGGCTGCTGCTCGACGACCCGCGGGTCCGGCTCCGGGCGACCCTCTCCCCCGACGGGGACCTGGTGGCTCTCGACGACCTGGTCGTCGCGCCGGAGCACCGGCGGGCCGGCTGGGCGACCGCCGCACTGGCCGAGGCGCTGGACTGGGCCGCCGCCTCCGGTGCCCTGACCGCCTGGCTGCACGTCGAGACCGACAACGACCCCGCCCTGGCCCTGTACGCCTCGCTCGGGTTCCGCACCCACCACTCGATGCGCTACCTCGTGCACCACCCCCGCTGACCGGGCACTTGTGCGCCGACCGGGCACTTTGTCGCTGACCGGGCACTTGTGCGGCGCCCTGGGTCGGCCACAGCCGTGGGCGCTCGCGTGTCCCTCCACCATTTCGCTCCGCCCCGTCGCGTAAGTGCCCGGTCAGGCTCACGCAAGTGCCCGGTCGGCGTCGCGTAAACGCCCGGTCGGCGGGCCTCAGGGGCGGGTGCGTTCGGAGGCGTGCAGCCGGAACAGCAGGTAGGCGGCCAGCGCACAGAGCAGGTGCCAGACCCCGTGGCCCTGGACGAGGGAGTGCGGGTCGCACCACGGGCCCTGGGAGAGGTTCCAGATCGTGAACGCCACCACCATCGAACCGATGGACGCCACACCCCAGCCCAGTCGGGTGCGGGTCTCCCCCGGTTCCGCGCGCCGCCACAGCCGCACCTCCAGCACGGCCGCGCTGACCAGCAGGACCGCGAACGCCACGTTGCCGGAGAAGGCGACGACCGGGACGTGGCCCGGGTAGAGCCCGATCAGCTCGCAGGCCACCACCATGACGGCGAACAGCACCCAGAACGTGCCGCTGGAGCGCCGCCACCACCGGGTCAGCGCGTAGGCCGCCGCGAAGGAGGCGACCAGGTACATCGAGAGCAGGTCGAGGCGACCGCCCAGCTCGGTACCGGTCGCGTGCATGGCGGCACTGGCGGGACCGAGCAGCACCACCACGCACGCGTAGCCGGCGGCCAGTCCGGGCATCGCCGGGAGCCGGTCACCGAGTCGGGACGGGAGCCGCGCGTGCCAGGCGATGGCCAGGCCGGCGACCACGAAGCCCGCGTTCGACAGGGTGTTGGCGGGCTGTTTGAGGCACTCGGACCGGAACGCCTCACAGAACTGGCTTCCCCGGCCCACGTCCGCCCCGAGCCAGCCGTACCCGATCGCCAGGGCGAGCAGGGTCAGGCTGAGCACGGCGGTCAGACCCGCTGCGAGCAGCGGGCGCCGGTCCCGGGTCACGCCGGGGTCAGTCCTTGTCCTTGTTCTTGTCCTTGCCCGGCTTCTTGCAGATCACGGTGTCCGAGGGCGTGTAGGTGGTGTGGAAGTTCTCGGTCCGCACGACGGCCTTGGAGCCGGGCCGGTGGAAGTACCGCTTCACGTCGATGTCGAACCCGCCGTAGCCGCTGTTGGGCGTGCAGTCGGGGGTGGTCAGGGTCCGGGTCGCCGGCGAGGTGAAGTTGTACCGGTCGCCGGTGCTGGAGGTGATGTCCCAGGTCTTCGTGGACCACATCTCCACCGTCACGGTGCCCTGGCGCGAGTAGTTCGACGGCTCGATCCAGGCGTGGATCAGCACCCCGTGGTCGGTGTCGTTGGTGAACTTGAGGTCCACCGAACCCCACGCGACCGTGGCCTCGCGGCCGACCGGGTACCGGTTGATGTAGAACGAGTGCGGCTTGTGCTCGACGTCCTCGAGACCGGCGAAGAACATGCCGTTGAACAGGGTGGTGGCCATCTGCGAGACGCCGCCGCCCAGGTCGGACTTGAAGATGCCGTTGGCGATCATGAAGCCCTCGGTGAACCCGTTCTCCCGGGTCCGCTCGCCGACGGTGTCGTTGAGCGAGAACGTCTCGCCCGGCTTGAGGACGGTGCCGTCGATCAGCTCCGCGGCGCGGCCGATGTTGGTGTTGCGGTAGTCGGCGTGCGGGTAGTGCGTGGACTGGCGCGAGACCACCTCGGTGATGTTGAGGGCCTTGGCGTCCTCGGTGGTGAAGTCGGCCTGCTGCTCGGTGGCGTCCACGGAGACGGTGCGCTCACCGGTGCGGGCCAGCGCCTCGAGGAAGCGCTGGTCGAGCTGGTCGGCGTCGTAGGTGACCCCGGGCTTGGCCGGGACGACCTTCGGCTTGCCCTTGACCAGCTCCACGGTCGCGTCGACCGGGGCACCGTCGTAGGAGACCGACCCCTTGATCGCCTTGTCGAGCTTCTTCGGGTTCAGCTGCGGCACCAGCCGCTCGCCGTCGGACTCCATGCTCAGGGCCGGGGCGAAGTCGGCCGGGGACAGGCTGATCCGGCTCTTGCCGAAGCTCACCTTCACCGGGCCCGAGACGGCGTTGTTGGCGAACGAGTTGAGTGCCTCGCGGACGTCGTCGCCGTCGATCTCCGGGTCGATGTCGCGCAGGTCCAGGGAGACCGGCTCACTGTTGAGCCACGCCACCGGCAGGGCCTGACGGGCGGTGTCGGCGTCGACGCCGTGACCCGGGGCGGGCTCGGTGGTGACCACCCGGCTGCCCTCGAACCGCACGGCTCCCTCGGTGGTGGGCGTACCCACCTCCTCGTTGAGCTGGTGCAGGGCGTCGGCGAACTTCGGCTCGTCGATCTCGACCACCGCGTCGAGCTCGTGGTCGCCGGTGAAGTGCTCCCAGAGCTCCTGCGGCGACCAGGTGTTGCCGCTGGGCGCCTGGTCCACCGAGGCGTGGTGGTCGACGGCCAGACCCCAGTCCTCGGGGTCGAGCCGGTGCGTCTCGCCGTCGTCGACCTTCACCCGGACGGGTGCGGCCTCGGCGTCGGCGAGGCCGGAGCGGAGCTCCTCGACGGCCTCGTCCGCGGTCAGCCCACCGACCTCGACCCCGGAGATCGTGGTCCCCCGGGCGATCGAGTCGCCGGCGTAGAAGTGGGCAGCCACGTAGGCGCCGCCGAAGAGGACAACCAGCCCCAGCAGCAACCAGATGACGACGCGACCCCCCGCGCCCTCGCGTTCACCAGTTCCAGACACCCGGTCATCCTAGGTGGCGGGTGGCTCCTGCCCCGATTCCCGACCAGCCCGCGAGGCGGGCAGACCCACCACGCAGGCCACGACCAGGCCCAGCCCGAGGCCCAGCAGGGCGTAGCCGCGAGCGTCGGCCCCGATCAGGTAGTCACCCGACGGGGTGGGCAGCATCGCCCGCACCGCCACCAGCACCCACCCGGCCACGAACCCAAGGCGGGCCCACCACGGCAGGGTCACCGTGACCAGCACCGTGACCAGCGCCGCGGGCAGCGCCCAGGCGGTGTGGTGCAGCACCACGGTGGCCAGTCCGGTCGCGGCACCGACCCCCAGCGCGGCGAGCGCCAGGGGCCAACGCAGCAGCGGGTGCACGGTCAGGGTCCGGGGAAACGGGTCTCAGAGACCGGCGAACAGGTCGGACTCCCAGCCCTGGGCGTCCACCGGCCCCGGGGTGCCGCGGACGAGGCGGAAGAACTCCTCGGCCCACTGCGCGTGGCCGGACTCGGCGCCGGAGAAGAAGACGTCGCCCTCGTTGATCTGGGAGCGGTGGGCGCGCAGGGCGTCCATCTTGCGGTCGATCACGGCCTGGCCGTCGATCCGGGCGGAGATGTCGGCGTCGGAGGTGACCCAACGGCCCAGGTCCCCGTCGGGATCCATCCCGGCGAAGGTCTCGGTGTCGCCCTGGGCCCGCAGCTCGCGCAGGCCCTCGCGGATCCGGGACTCGCTCATCGCGCTCCAGTAGATCTTGGCGACGTCCCACGCCTCGCCCAGGTCCTTGCGGTGCGAGGGGGCGGCGGCCAGCACGGCGGCGTACATGGCGACCCGGTGCGCCTGGATGTGGTCGGGGTGGCCGTAGCCGCCGAACTCGTCGTAGGTGATGAGCACCTGCGGGCGGGTCTCCCGGATCACCGCGACCAGCTCGTCGGCGGCGGTGAGCAGGTCGGCGTTGGCGAAGGCGTTGTCGTGGGTGGTGTCGCCCGCGATCGCGTACCCGTCCTCGTGCCACTTCATCCCCGAGTCGCGGAACCGGCCGAACCCGCCCAGGAACCGGTGGTCGGTGACACCCAGGCGACGCATCGCCTCGGTGAGCTCGTCGCGACGGTGCTCGCCGAGGGTGTCGTCGGCGTCGGCGGCCTTGTGCTGCCACTCCTCCACGAGGATCTCGCCCATCTCACCGGCGGTGCAGGTGACCAGGGTGACCTGGGCGCCCTCGTCGACGTACCGGGCCATCGTGACGCCGGTACCGATCGACTCGTCGTCGGGGTGGGCGTGCACCAGCAGCAGACGTCGCTCGGAACCGATCTCACTCATGGGGCGAGCGTATCGGGGCCCTCCGACGGTCCCGGGGCCGAACCCGCGTCGGGGCGCTTGATCCGCTGCGGCGCCGCCGGCAGGTCCAGCGGCGGCAGGGGGCTCGGCGGGGTCTGGTCGTCGAAGTCGAGCCACCCGTCGAGCTCGTCGACGAGCAGGTCGAGCACGAACTCGGGGGCGTCGCTGGTGACCGCCCAGGGGTGGTCCTCGTCGTCGTCCTCGCCGTGCAGCCGTTCCCGCACCGAGCTGGCCGTGTAGCCGGCCGCCACCAGCCGCGTCACCGCGGTCTCGGCGTCGGCGGGGTCGAAGAAGATGGCGCGCACCCGCCCATCATCTCCCACCGCCGGCCGGGGCCGGGTGGCTAGGGTCGGGGCATGTCCGAGGAGACCGCACCGACCCTGGGTGTCCACCTGGTCCGCACCGACGAGGACTCCGCCGAGATCGAGGCGGTGGCTGCCCGGTTGGGTGGCCGGATCGGTCTGGACGGTGTCCTGGGCACGTTGAAGTGGGAGCTGCGGCCGGCCCTGCTGCCCCGGCTGCTGGGCCGGGCGGTGCACCGGGCCTGGCGCTTCGACTCCTACGACCAGCGCGACCCCCGGTGGTGGCCGCAGGGGGTGAGCACCGCGGCCGAGTCCACGGCGCACGCCGACGAGCCGGTGATCGCGGCCAGCTGGTACGCCAAGGACCTGGGCGACGGCTCGCACGGCTCCCGGATCAGCTTCGTCGACACCGACCGGGGGCGTTACCGGCACGTGCTGCTGGTGCAGGCGGTGACCGACCCGGTGCACGGCCCGACGCTGCAGCCGCTGACGATCCACGCCGGCGGGATCGCCTGGTCCGGGGACTGGCTGCACGTCGCCGCCACCGGCCGGGGCCTGTTCTCGGCCCACACCGACGACATCATGCGCGTGGAGACCAGCCAGCTGCGCCCCGGCAGCATCGGGATGAGCCCGGACCGGGTCGACTCCTACGGGCACCGGTTCGTGTGGCCGGTGCGGCAGGCCTGGAAGGCGCACGCCGACGACGGCCACGAGAAGCTGCGCTACTCGTTCCTGGCCACCGCCTCCGACGCCGCTCCCCCGGTGCTGCTGGCCGGCGAGTACGGCCGCGGCGAGCAGAGCACCCGGCTGGCGACGTTCCCGCTCGACCCCGACGCGGGCCTGCCCGCCCACGACGCGCACGGCACGTCCCGACCGTTGAGCCTGGACTGCGGTGGTGTGCGGGGCATGCAGGGCGTGGCGCTGGCCCGGGGCCGCCACCACGTGTCGGTCTCGTGCGGGCCGTGGACGCCCGGCACGATCCTCACCGGGGCACCGGGGGCGTTGCGCCCGTTCCGCTGGGCGGTGCCGATGGGCCCCGAGGACCTGTCCTACCGCTCGCGCGACGACACGTTGTGGACCGTCACCGAGCACCCGCGGCGCCGGTGGCTGGTGCAGATGGAGCGGGAGTGGTTCGACCGCTGAGGGCTCGGCCTGCCTCCACCGGTCCGAGTGACCGGTGGACGGTGGCTCAGCGCGGCACCCGCGCCAGCTGACGCGACTGGGCCACCAGACGTCCCGCGGAGTCCCAGACCTCGCAGTCCTCCTCGAACATCCCGCCGGCCAGGTTCCGGGTCGCGTGACGCACCTTCAGCCAGCCCGGCGCGGGCATCGCGCGCACGTGCGCGGTGAGTTCCAAGGTCGGCGCCCAGCCGGGACGCCCCAGGTCGAAGGTGACCGGCGGCAGCGCGTCGAGGGCGGCCAGCAGCACGAACGGGTCGGGCTCGTGGTCGTCGTTGAGCCGGAACCAGGCCTTCATCTCGCCACGCCCGCTGGGGTCGCCGAGCGCCCACCCGACGTGGTCGGGGTCGAAGCGCATGTCGAACCGGCCCAGCAGCGGCGCCATCGCCCGCACCTCCGGCGGAGCCATCTCGCCGGTCACGCACTTCTCCCGGGGGGCGAGGTCGAACTCGACGGCGGTGGTGGCGACCTCGTCGTCCAGGTCCGCCAGCCGTCCGGTGGTGGCGAGTGCGTCGATCCGGGCCACCCCGCCCTGACGCAGCGTCGCCCGGACGGTGGCCACCGACCCGCCCTCGCGGACCACCTCGGTGGCGACCTCGGCGGGGCCGGCGGTCGAGGCCGACAGGTAGTGCGCGGAGACCGCGAACGGGTCCGGCTTCTCCGGCACCGCCCGGGAGACGGCGCGGACCAGGATGGCCAGCAGGTAGCCGCCGTTGATGCCGCCGCCGACGCTCCACCCGGCGCCCAGCTCGGCGGCGAAGCGACCGCCACCCTGGTCCGTCACGGCGGTGGCGCTGTCGAACTCGGTGGGCTCGCTGCCCACCGGACGGTCGGTCTGCTGCAGGTCGAACATGGGCTCACCCTAGGCAGCGCGCCGCGGGTTCGCGCGTCCGGCCACCGGGCGGCTCAGTGGCTGGCAGGCTGGCGCCGTGAGCAAGCGCCTGTCCTACCGCGTCGAGCGGCACACCACCGCCTCCCCCGAGGCGGTCTTCGACGTCGTCGCCGACGCCCCCGGCTGGCGGACCTGGGCGCCGCTGGTGTCGCGGTCCGGCTGGGAGGACCCGGCGCGCACCCGGGTCGGTGCGGTACGGCTCGTCGGCTCCGCCGGGGTGGTGGCGCGCGAGCAGATCGAGGCCTGGGAGCGGCCCGGACTGCTGGGGTACACGATCCTGGGTGGCGGGCCGGCCCGCGACTACCACGCCGAGGTGCGCTGCACCCGCTCCACCGACGGCGGCACGGTGGTGGTGTGGTCGGGCGACTACCGGCCGCACGGCCTGTTCGGGCGCCCCTACCTGCTGTTCCTGCGCTGGCTGATGCCCCGGCTCACCGGGGCGATGGTGGCCGAGGCCGAACGGCGCACGACCGCCTGATCCACGCTCCCGCCCGCGGCGTCGGGCCGGGCGTCCGGTGCGGCAACGACCGGGTGGCGGCGCGCCACCGCCTCGGCCAGCAGCCACTGGGCGGCGACGTAGGTGAGCATGATCCAGAAGCCGCCGGCGGGCAGGGTCAGGCTGGTGAAGGCGCCGAGCCCGATCATGGCGTCGGAGACCAGGAAGACCAGGCCGCCGACGAGTCCGCGGCGCCCCAACCCGGAGGCCAGCACCGACATCGCGCACAGCGCCAGTCCGTAGCCGGCCACGGCCACGGTCAACAGCTTCGCGCTCGGGGCGACCACGACGACCAGACCGACCAGCACCACCGCGTAGACCACCAGCCACCCCGGGGCCCGGCGCAGCAGCGAGCGGTCCCGGGCCGGCCAGAACGCCCAGGCGTAGACCAGTTGCGCGACCAGAAATCCCCCGACCATCAGCAGGAACCCGGTGTCGCCCGAGGAGAACCGGGGCAGTGTGTCGCCCAGCCAGGAGAAGAAGAGCGCGAGCAGCACCAGGCGCACCATCGGGGCACCCCACTGCTGGCGCGGGACCCGGGCCAGGAACCAGCCGGCCAGGCCCGGCATCAGCAGCACCTGGGTCGCGTGGCTGACCCGGTCGGCGTCGAGCAGCTGGGCCACCAGGTGCACCCCGGTGAGCAGGAGGAGTCCGACGGTCGCCACGGTGAGGATCGGGGTGGGGGCCGGGGTGCGGGGCATGGGTGCACCCTAGGTGGACCGCCGGGCCGGGGCAGCCGAACCCAACCCCCGGGACGATTCCCTCAATTCGGTGATGAGCGGGCCACGCGCGCGGGCGCACACTCGACGCAGGCAGCGGCCGTTCCCCCCAGGCACCCCCCCAGCCAGGTTCCCGCTGTCGGAGGAGTTCAGTGATGCG
This sequence comes from Actinomycetes bacterium, assembly GCA_023396115.1. Taxonomy (GTDB): domain Bacteria; phylum Actinomycetota; class Actinomycetes; order Propionibacteriales; family Nocardioidaceae; genus Nocardioides. Next base: position 17,098 of record JAEWXC010000017.1, read on the forward strand.
CACGAATCTCGGGACGCTGCGTGCCGTCCACCCACCCGCAGGGGTGTCGCCATGACAGGCACCCACGCACCCCCGCGACCCCGGCGGCTGCCCGCGGAGGGTCTGACCGTGCGACGGCTGCTCATCGCCCGCGGCGCCCTGGCTCTGCTCAGCGGCACCGGCGCCCTGGCGCTGGCCGCGGCCACCACCTGGTGGTTCACCAACCTGTCCGAGCGGTGCGACTACCCCGACGAGTGCCTGAGCATGTTCCTGCCGCAGGGACAGGCCGTGGTGGGCCCGATGTGGAGCATGACCGTGGCCCTGGCGGCGCTGTGCTGTGCGGTGACCCTGGCGCTGGTGACGCTCGGGCAGGGTCGGGTCAGCACCTGGCTGTGGACCGGTGCCGCGACCTGCACCTTGTGGACCGCCGGCCGGTTGGCGCCGGGGCTGGGAATCGGTAACCCCGCCGACCGGGTCCGTGGACAGACCGGGTCGATCGCCTACCGGCCGTTCGAGGGCGGGCCGTGGGAGCGGCTGGCGTTGTACCCGTCGATCTGGGCGATGCTGGCGGCCGGAGTGGTGCTGCTCGTCGTGGCCGCTTGGTCGGCACAGCGCCTCGTCGGCTCGGGTGCCCCGAGCGTGCGCAGCCGGTACTCCACCGTGCGCCGGAGCCTGCCGTTGCGACGGATCAACGTGCCGCGTGCGCGCCGGATCCCGCCGGCCGGTCCGCTGGTCTGAGCCTCACGCCGGGCGTCGCCACACCCACGGCACCGTCGTGGTGACCCGGTGGAACCCGGAGCGTTCCAGGATCGGGCGGGAGCACTCGGTGCTGTCGGAGTGCAGCCACCGCACACCCCGGTCGATGGCGGCCCGGGCACGGGCCGCGGTCAGGGCCCGGTAGATGCCGCGTCCCCGCCACGACTCGTGGGTGCAGCCGCCCCACAGACCGGCGAACTCGGTCCCGGGCACCGGCTCGAGGCGACCGGTGCTGACCAGCTGACCGTCGACCTCGGCCACCCACAGCGAGGTCCCGTCGCCGCTGGCGAGCCGGTCGAGGAGTTCCTTCACCTCGTCTCCTACCGAGCTCCGCCCGAAGACCTCGTCGGCCAGGCGCACCATCGCCTGCACGTCCGCGGGCGTGTGCACCTGCCGCAGGGTCACCCCGTCGGGGAGGTCGACCTCGACGGCGAGCAGGTCGGCGCGACCCACCATCACCGACTCGGCGTCCCCGGCGACACAGCCCAGGTCCTCCAGCACCGCGTCCAGGCCACCGAGGCCGTCGTGGCCGCGGGTCTTCACCTCCGCCTCGACCACGCCGGGGTCCGAGGTCAGCAGGGCGAGGGCCTCACCGACCCACTCCGCGATCCGGGGCGCCAGGGCCGGGGTGGGGTGCGGGTAGGTGACGTGCCCCCGGCCGCCGGGGAAGGTCCCCACCAGCAGCGGCCCGATCCGTTCGACCCGTTCGGCGCCGACCATCTCGGCGTCGGTGCGCAGCTGGGCGTCGTAGGCGGCCAGCAGGGTCTCGGGGGTGTCGTGGTTGCTCACCGCGTCATCGTCGCGGGTGGTTCGGGCCGGCGCCACCGGGTTTCGCCGCTCCGGCGCGGGCCGCTCAGCGGGCGCGGGCGGTGACCTGGAGGTAGGTGGACCGCAGCCCGAGGGCGAAGCGGAACTCGTCACCGGTCAGGGTCACCTGCCCGGTGGTCCCGACCAGACGGATCCGACGGACCCGGCCGCCCCACTCGCCGGCCCCGTCGCGGTCCAGGACCCGGACCCGGGTCAGGTTGCCCAGCACGGGCCAGCGGCGTTCCAGGGCCGTGTCGTCGAACCGGACGGTCCAGTCGTGCACGCTGTTGCCGGTCCAGTCGTCGTACGGGTCCTGCTGCGCGGCCAGGTAGGGGCGCGATCCGGCGGAGGTCCAGCCGCCGCTGCTCGCGCAGAACTGGGTGAAGGCCGGTGCCCCGTCGGCGAACACGGCCAGCCCGGCGGTGGCCCGCAGCGCCGCTGTCGCGGCCGGGTGCTCAGCCCCGACGCCGCCGTACACCTGGCAGGCGGTGGTGTCGCAGACCTGCCAGTGCCGACCGGCCGGAGCAGCCGCCCGCTCGAAGGCGGCGTAGGTGCGGGCCGCGACGGCCTGGGACTGCACCGCCTGCGGGTGCCAGCTGGCCGGCATCTCGCGGGGGACCACACCGCGCAGGTACTTCTCCAGCCCGACCACGTTGACGGTGTCGCGGGAGCGGGCGGTGCCGGGCACCGGGGCGGAGCGGAGCCGGCCGCGGTAGCGGGCCGTGGCCCCGCCGGGCAGGACCAGCGTGACCGGCCGTCCGGCGGCGGCGAACTCGGCCCCGCCGGGCAGCCGCTTCCACACCGTCCAGCCCCGGCCGGGGCGGCGGAACGCGACGGCGCTGCGGCCGCGGCTGGCAGCGGTGATCCGCCAGGCGGTGACGTTCCGGCGCGCCGGGAGGGCGAGCTTCGCTCCCCCGACGGCCCGGACGGTCAGGCCGCTGCGGGGCCGGACCACCAGGGCGTCGGTGGTGTCGGCCGAGACCAGGACCCGGATCTTCCCGCCGGTGCTCCCGAACGTGGTGCCCGGGTAGTAGAAGCCCAAGATCTCGCGGTGGGTCAGCCCGGCCAAGGCCGCGCCCTGGGCTCCGTGCTGGGACATCCCGTGGCCGTGGCCGTAACCGTGACCGGTGAGGACGACCCGTCCCCGGTCGGGGATGTCGACCGTGTCCGTGGCCGGCTCACGGCGCGGGGCGTCGGGGGCCGACGTCGCCATGGCCGGCGCCACGGGGGCGAGCAGCGCGAGCGTCAGCGCGGCGACGGCGTACCGGACCCCCTGCACGGCTCAGACCCGGTGCAGTCGTCGGGCGGCCTCGGCCAGCGAGCCGCTGATCGAGGGGTAGACGGTGAAGGTGCGGGCCAACTGGTCGGCGGTGAGCGACTCGGCCACGGCCAGCGAGACCGGGTGGATCAGCTCGGAGGCCCGCGGACCCACCACGACACCGCCGACCACGACGCCGGTCCCGGTGCGGCAGAACAGCTTCACGAACCCGTCCCGCACCCCCTGCATCTTGGCGCGCGGGTTGCCGGCCAGGTCCAGCTTGACCGTCTCGACCTGGATCTCGCCGGAGTCGACGGCCTTCTGGGTGACGCCGACGGTGGCGATCTCGGGTGCGGTGAAGACGTTGGAGGCGACCTGCTTGAGGTTCAGCGGCAGCACCGCGTCGCCGAGCAGGTGCGCCATCGCGATCCGGCCCTGCATGGCCGCCACGGAGGCGAGCATCAGGACCCCGGTGCAGTCGCCGGCGGCGTAGACGCCCCGGGCGGTGGTGCGCGAGACCCGGTCGACGCGGATGAAGCCGCCCTCGTCGGTCCACACGCCCGCCGACTCCAGGCCCAGGTCGGCGGTGTTCGGGATCGACCCGAGGGCCAGGATGCAGTGGCTGCCGCTGACCGTGCGGCCGTCGGTGAGGGTGACGGTCACGGTGTCGCCGTCCCGGGTCACCGACTCCATCCGGGACTCCCCCAGCACGTGCATGCCCTTGCGGATGCTGACCTCCTCCAGCACGGCGGAGGCGTCGGCGTCCTCGCCGGGCAGAACCCGGTCGCGGCTGGAGACGAGGGTGACGTCCACGCCGACGTCGAGGTAGGCGCTGGCGAACTCGGCGCCGGTGACACCGGAGCCGACCACGATCAGCTTCTCGGGCAGCTCGGCCAGGTCGTAGACCTGCTCCCAGGTGAGGATGCGCTCCCCGTCGGGCTGGGCGGTGGGCAGCACCCGCGGTGCGGCACCGGTGGCGATCAGCACCGCGTCGGCCCCGAGCGTCTCGGTGCCACCGTCGGCCAGGTCGACAACGACCTGCTCGGCGCCGTCCAGGCGGGCGTGGCCGCGCACGATCCGGACCCCGTCGCGGGTCAGCCGGCGGGTGATGTCGGCGGACTGCTCGGCAGCCAGGGCCATCACCCGGGCGTTGACCACGCCCAGGTCGACGGTGAGCTCGGGCAGGGTGACGCCCTCGATGTCGGGGCGGCGGATGCCGAGCTCCTTGGCGCCGCGGACCTCGCTCATCAGCTCGGCGGTGGCGATCAGGGTCTTGGAGGGGACGCAGTCGGTGAGCACCGCGGAGCCGCCGATGCCGTCGGAGTCGACCAGGGTGACCTCGGCCCCGAGCTGGCGACCCACCAGCGCCGCCTCGTACCCACCCGGACCGCCACCGATGATCACCACGTGCACCATGCCCCCATTCTCGCAGAGCGCGCGGTGAGGCCGAATCCTGGTCGCTCACGCCCCTGCCGGAGCATGGCGAACGACACGGCCCCGCCCCGGGGAGTCCGGGGCGGGGCCGTGTCGAGGTGGGTCAGAAGTTGATCATGTGACCCGAGATGCCGTGCACGGCCTCCTTGACCGCCTCCGACAGGGTCGGGTGCGCGAAGACCATCCGGGAGACCTCGTCGGTGGTGAGGTCCCACTGCTGGGCCAGGGTCAGCACCGGGATCAGCTCGGTCACGTCGGGGCCGATCATGTGCGCGCCGAGGATCTCGTTGTGCTCGGCGTCGGCGACGACCTTGACGAAACCAACGGCCTCGCCCAGGCCCTGGGCCTTGCCGTTGGCCGAGAACGGGAAGGTCGCGGTCTTGACCTCGTGGCCCTTCTCCTTGGCCTGGGCCTCGGAGTAGCCGAACGAGCCGATCTGCGGCTGGCAGTAGGTGGCCCGCGGGATCATCGCCATGTCGATCGGCATGGTCTCGGCGCCGGCCAGGGTCTCGGCCGCCACGATGCCCATCGCCTCGGCGACGTGGGCCAGCATCATCTGGCCGGTGACGTCACCGATCGCGTAGACGTTGGCCACGTTGGTGCGGGAGTGGTCATCGACCTTGATCGCACCGCGCTCGGTGGTCTCGACGCCGGTGTTCTCCAGTCCGTAGCCCTCCAGGCGCGGGGCGAAGCCGAACGCGGCCAGGAACTTGTCGGCCTCCAGCACCTGGGTCTCGCCGCCGCCGGCCGGGGCCACGTGCACCTGCACGCCCGAGCCGGTGTCGACGACACCCTGCACGGCGGTGGAGGTCAGCACCTTCACGCCGAGCTTCTTGTAGTGCTTGGCCAGCTCCTTGGAGACGTCGGCGTCCTCGGCCGGCACCATCCGGTCGGCGAACTCGACGATGGTGACGTCGACGCCGAAGTTCTTCAGCACGTAGGCGAACTCGACGCCGATCGCGCCGGAGCCGCCGATGACGATCGAGCCCGGCAGGTTCTCGTCGAGGATCTGCTCCTCGTAGGTGACCACGTTGCCGCCGACGGTGACGCCCGGGATGGTCCGCACGGTCGCACCGGTGGCGATGATCAGGTTGTCGAAGGTGTAGGAGGTGGTGGCCCCCTCGGCGTCCTTGACGTCGATCCCGGTCGGCGAGGTGAGCGTGCCCCACCCGTTGATCTCGGTGATCTTGTTCTTCTTCATCAGGAAGTGGACGCCCTTGACGATTCCGGCGCTCACCTGGCGCGAACGCTTGTGCGTCGGCCCGAACGCCATCGTCGCGTCACCCTCGATGCCGAACTTGGCCTTCTCGTGGGTGAGCGTGTGGGCGAGCTCGGCGTTCTTCAGCAGCGCCTTGGAGGGGATGCAGCCCACGTTCAGGCAGACACCACCCCAGTACTTCTCCTCCACCACGGCGACCGTCTTGCCGAGCTGGGCCGCGCGGATGGCCGCGACGTAGCCGCCGGGGCCGGCACCGAGAACGAGGACATCGAAGTGCGAAGCAGAGTCAGTCACGACCCCCAGCCTAGACCGGGTGCCACGACGGACCGATACCGTGGGGGACGTGACCTTGTACGCCGCCTACGGGACCAACCTCGATCCGGCCCGGATGGGTGAGCGGTGTCCCCACTCCCCGCTGGCCGGCACCGGCTGGCTGACCGGCTGGCGGCTCACCTTCGGCGGCGAGGAGCACGGCTGGGACGGGTCGTTGGCCACGGTCGTGCAGGACCCGTTCGAGCAGGTCTTCGTGGCGCTCTACGACCTCACCGACACCGACACCGAGGCCCTGCACCACTGGGAGTCCGCCGACACCGGGCTGTACCGGACCACCAAGGTGCGGGTGGCGCTGATGACCGGCGAGGTGGTCGCGTGGACCTACGTGCTGGACGCCTTCGAGGGTGGCCTGCCCTCGGCGTCCTACCTGGGCGTGCTGGCCGACGCGGCCGAGTCCGGGGACGCCCCGGCCGACTACGTCGCGGCGCTCCGGCGGCGCCCGTGCCGCTCGATCGAGCACTGAGCGGCACCTGCCCACCGCGGACCCGGCGGGGTTCGTGGCCCTCCTCCGTCGGGCACCTCACCGAACGAGCCCCCACCTACCGCTCGGTGAGGAGCGAGCGGAGCGAGCCACGAACCACCCCCAGCACGGTTCGAGGCCCTCCTCCGTCGGGCACCTCACCGAACGAGCACACCCCACCCGCTCAGAAGTCCAGGCTGACGTCGAGCTCGTCGCGGGTCATCCCGCTGGCCAGCAGCACGTCGGCGGCCAGGGACCGGATCTGCGAGGCCACGGCCGCGGAGTTGAGGGTGAGTCGTCCCTCCAGCGCGGTGACCGCGAGCCGGACCGCCTCCAGCAGCTCCTCCCGGGAGGCCTGGGCGCCCTCGTGCGCGGCGAGGTCGCCCTGGTAGAGGTGCACCCCGCGGGCCAGCACCTCCACCGCGCGGGCCAGCTGGTCCCCGGCGGGCTCGCCCAGACGCAGCATGGTGGCGGTGCGCCGGGCCAGGACCCGGGCGTCGCGGATCGCGTTGTCGATGTCGTCCAGCACCGCGGCGTACCGCTCGACCGCCGCCCGCTGCCCCCACCGCCACGGGGAGAGGCTGGCGATCTCGGCGACGTTGCCCGCCGTGGTCAGGGCGGCGTTGACCTGCCCCTGCAGGCCCCGGGCACTGGCCAGGGCCATCTCGGCACGCTCCGGGCTGTCGTCGCGCATGGCGGCCGCGATCCCCTCCAGCACGTGCTCGAGCCGGATCAGCAGCGGGCGAACCTCGTGGTCGATGTCGCGCACCGCGTTGCGGGGCAGCAGCAGGATCGTGGCGAGCGCGCAGAACCCGCCGACCAGCGCGTCGGTGAACCGGGTCAGGGCCGGGTTGCCGGCCCCGGCCACCGGGAGCACCGCGGCCAGCAGCACCGCCGAGTTGGTGGCCTGGGTCAACGCCACGCCGCGCAGCCCGGCCAGCAGCGACGTGGTCGTGGTCAGCACCACCACCAGCGCGAGCTGCCAGGGGCCCCGGCCGATCAGCAGCACCAGCAGCTCGCCGACGAGCACCCCGAACGCCACCCCGAGGATCACCTCGAACAGCAGCCGGCCGCGCAGCCCCGCACCGGCCAGCAGCACGATCACCGCAGCGACCGGGGCGAAGAACGCCTGCTGGTGGTCCAGGACGTGGGTGGAGAACGCGAACGCCGCGGACGTGGCCAGGCCCAGCCGGAGCAGGGTGCGCCAGCGCCGCCGCAGCTCCCCGAACCGGTCGGCCAGGGTCAGCCTCGGGGCCGGCACGCGCACCCGGGGCAACCGGCCCCGCCAGGGCTGCTCGCCCCCGGTGCTGCCCGTCCCCGTCATGCCTCGATCTTGCGCCCGTGACCGGCACCGGGCAAACGCTGCGCGGGTGAGGTCACTCACCCGTGTGGCAGCACGCCTCCACGTTGTTGCCGTCGGGGTCCCGGACGAACGCCCCGTAGTAGCCGGGGTGGTACTCGGGCCACAGCCGTGGCTCGTGCAGCACCTCGGCGCCGGCCTCGACCGCGGCGTCGAACCAGGCCCGGACCGCAGCGGCGTCGGGGGCCGAGAAGGCCACGTGCACCTCCCGGTTGGGCCCCACCCCGTCGAAGGTGCTGATCCAGAACTCGGGGGCCTCGGTGCCGTAGCCGACGGCGACCTCGTAGTCCATGATCCTGCGGTGCCCGAGCACCCCCAGGACCTTGTCGTAGAAGGCCCCGGCACGGGCCATGTCACTGACGTTGACGCCCAGGTGATCGATCATGCGTCCACTGTGCACCCGGCCACCGACAGCGCGGCCGACCGGAGACCCGGAGCGGGCCGTCAGGACGCCACGGAGAGCTTGGCGGCGAAGACCAGGAACGCGGCACCGACGCCGGTGCTCGCCCAGGCGGTGAGCGCCTTGCGACGCCGGAACGCGTCGGCCAGCCGGGATCCGGCGAAGATCAGCACGCTCAGGTAGAGCATGCTCGCCACCTGCGCCAGCGCCCCCAGGAACGCGAACGACAGGGCCGGGTGGGCGTAGTCGCGGTCGACGAACTGCACGAAGAAGGCGATGAAGAAGAGGATCGCCTTGGGGTTGAGCAGGCTCACCAGCAGCGCCCGGCGGAACGGGTTCTCCCCCGGCACCGGGGCCTGCTCGCCGGTGCCCTCGACGGCCTCGGTGACGATCTCGGCGACCGACTCGCGCCGGTGCCGCCACAGCTGCCAGCCTCCCCGGAGCATGCCGAACGCCAGGAACGCCAGGTACCCGGCGCCGGCGTACTTGACGATCGAGAACAGCACCACGTTGGCCTGGAGCACCGCCCCCACCCCGGCCGCGGAGAGCACCATCAGCACCATGTCGCCCAGGAACACCCCGGCCGCGCCGGCGTAGCCCGCCCGCACGCCGCGTCGGGCCGCCACGGACAGCACGTACATGGAGTTCGGTCCGGGCAGCAGGATGATCAGGATGAGGCCGACCAGGTAGGTCGGGAGGTCGACGACGCCAAGCACCCGCCCATCGTCTCACCCCGCAGCGGGTTCGGGGTGTGGGATTTCCCGGCCCCGGTCCCTAGGATCGGTCCGGTGAACGCACCGCAGAGCACCGACCCGTTCGTCCTGGCCGACGAGGCCGCCGCCACGCTGGCCGAGCTGACCGGGGTGGCGTCGCACGACGTCGCGCTGGTGCTCGGCTCCGGCTGGCTCCCCGCCGTGGACGCCCTCGGCCCGGCGACGGCCGAGATCAACACCACCGACCTGCCCGGCTTCCACGCCGCCGGCGTCGCGGGGCACTCCGGCAAGATCCGGTCGCTGCGGGTCGGCGACTCGAACGTGCTGGTGTTCCTGTCCCGCACGCACTACTACGAGGGCAAGGGTGTGCGCTCGGTCGTGCACCCGGTCCGCACCGCCGCGGCCGCCGGTTGCCGGGCGATCGTGCTGACCAACGGCTGTGGCGGGCTCAAGGAGACCTGGACGCCGGGCACCCCGGTGCTGATCAGCGACCACATCAACCTGACCGCCGACTCCCCCGTCGAGGGCGCGAACTTCGTCGACCTGACCGACCTGTACAGCCCGCGTCTGCGTGGCATCGCCCGGGAGATCGACCCGGGCCTGGACGAGGGGGTCTACGTGCAGTTCCGTGGACCGCACTACGAGACCCCCGCCGAGGTCCGGATGGCCGGCATCCTGGGCGGCCACCTGGTCGGCATGTCCACCAGCCTGGAGGCGATCGCGGCCCGCCAGTCGGGGATGGAGGTGCTGGGCATCAGCCTGGTCACCAACCTGGCGGCCGGGATCAGCGACGCCCCGCTGAACCACGAGGAGGTCCTCGAGGCCGGGCGCAGCGCGGCCACCCGGATGGGTGGGCTGCTCGGGGAACTCGTCCCGCGCATCTGAGTCCACCGTCCGCGCGCATCCGCCCGGACGACGAACGGGGCCCGCACCTTCGCAGGTGCGGGCCCCGTCGTGGTTCCGCCTCACGGCAGAACCGGGTCAGCTCACTTCTTGACCTTGAACTTCACGGTCTTCCTCGAGGACTTCAGGTTCGCGTCGCCCACGTAGGTGACGGTGACCTTGTAGGTGCCCTTCTTCTTGGCCTTGGGCAGCTTGACGACCGCCTTGCCGTTCTTCAGCGTGGCCTTGACCTTCTTGGCCTTCTTGACGCCGGCGACCTTGAGGGTGACCTTGACCTTGCCGGTCGCCTTGGTGGCGCCGGTGACGGAGATCTTGGCCTTGCCGGCCTTCTTGCGGGTCGCCTTCTTGGCCACCTTGACCTTGGTCTTGGACGCGGTCTTGGCGTTGTACTTCGCCCAGTCGATCGCCACGGGGGTGACGGTGACCTGGTCGGGGTTGACCACGCCGTGCGCCGCGATCGTGAAGATCGAGTACGGCTTGCCCGCGGTGATCTTGGCGGCCGGGGCGCTCAGCGCGACGGTGAACTTCTCGTCGACGATCTGGGGGGCGTCGACCCACGCCACGGCAGCGGCCTGCGCCATGCCACCGGCCTGGTCGCTCGGGTCGATGACGGTGTCCGAGGGCGCCAGGATCACGTAGGTGCCGGTGGTGCCGGCCGGGAAGTCGGTGGCGGAGACGGTCACGTCCACGCCGTGGCTGCGGTGCGCCTGGGTCACCTTCGGGGTGACGGTGGCGGTGGACTGGACCGTGGCGGCCACGTCGCCGGGGCGCTTGTGGTCACCGGAGGTGGAGAAGTAGAAGTGCCCACGCACACCGGAGGTGATCGCACCGAGGAAGTCGGGGTGGAACGACTTGCCGTCCACCGGACGCGCAGTGTCGGTGATGCCCAGGTCCTGGGCCTGCTGCGATCCGGCGGCCAGCACGTCGACCCAGTTCGGGGTGGCCTCGATGGTCTGACCGGCCTTCACGTCGCCAGTGACGGTGCCGGCAGTGAACTCGGCCACGGTGACGTCGGTCGGCTCGGTGCTCGCCGCCGGGCCCTGGCCCGAGGCGATGTTGGACGCCGAGACCGTCGCGCTGACCCGACCGTTGCCCTGCGCGTCGGTGGTGACCACCGGGTTCGTGACGGTGACCTGGTAGTACGCGGTCCCGGCCATGGTGAATGCACCGGTGACGGTGCCGGTGTACTTGGCGACCGTGGTGCCACCGTCGGTGGTCACCGAGGCGGCCGGGAAGGTGAAGCGGTCGTCGGTGCCGACAGTCGGGTCACCCTGGACGTAGCCCGCACCGCCGGAGACCGATCCGGTGGGGGTGGTCGGCAGGACCGGGCCGGCCTTGGACAGGTACAGGTGCTCGACGAACTGCTGGGAGATGCTCCAGGAGAGCTGGCCGGTGGCCGAGGAGCTCGTCGGGGCCGCGTGGGCCGGGGCGGCCAGCACGGAGGCCGCGCCTGCGACCAGGACACCGGCCACACCGGCAGCGACACTGCGCTTGGCGGTCATGAGGGACTTCATGGGGTTCCTTTCGGGTGGGGTGTTGCGGGTCGTGCAGTAGTTCTCGGGTGGGTCGTGCTGCGGGTACGGGCGATCAGTACTGGCTAGTGGGCTCGGCGTCGGCCCGGGAGGACCAGGAGCGCCGCGGAGGCCAGCAGCAGCCCGCCGCCCGCCCACCACAACAGGTTCGACTCCCCGACCGCGGCCGCGAGCGGAGCGACCTCGGCCCGCTGGACCTGGACGGGTGGGGGCACCGCGGCGGCGACAGCGGCGGCCACCGGGTTGGCCGGGGGCACCCCGAGCAGGTCACCGGGCACCGGCACCGACGGCGTGACCGGCTGCTGCTGCAGCGGGGGTGCCGTGGAGATCGCGTTGGTCGGGTCCTCGGTCGGTTCCTGCTCGGTGGGATCGTCGGTCTCCGGCGCCTTGCCGTGCCAGCCGACCTGGATCGGCTGGGGCCGCTTGGTCCAGTCCGCCTGGAGGCCGGTGGAGTACCAGAACTGGTCGCTGCCCATCGGCTCCAGGAAGCTGATCAGGGACTGCGGGAACGACCCCCAGCCGTCGACGGTGCGGTCCTGCGGGACGGTGCCGCTGACCTGCACCCCGGCGTAGCGCGGGGTGAGCACCACGCCGTCACGGGTGATGTCGACCCCGGTGAACTCGGCGACGGTGACCTTCCGCGCCGGCACGGCCGCCCAGACCGAGGCGTCCTGCCGGTCCGAGGCCCAGCCACCGGCGGTCGCGGTCAGCCGGCCGACCCCGTTGCGCACGTCGAGCACCGGGTCGGTGAGGGTGAACACGGTGTGCCCGCCGTAGTAGAGGACCGTCCAGGTCCCCCGCCAGGTCAGGGTGGCGTCGTCGGCGCCAGGGTCGAGGGTGCCGGTGCCCCGGCCGATCCGGACCCGGTGGTTGCTGAACGGGCCGTACACCCCGACGGCGCGGCCGGCCGCGTCGGTGCCCAGGCCCGACCAGGTGGCCTTCTTCCAGGCGCCCGAGGAGTTGCGCTTCTGGATGGTGACCTGGCCCGAGCGGGCGCTCCACTTCGACTGCGGCAGCTCGGTGGCGCCCCGGCCGGGGTTGGCCTGGCCGGCGGAGAAGAAGTTGAAGGTGAGGGGGTTGTGGGACAGCGCGTTGGACTGCTGGCTCATCCCCCACGCGAAGACGGCGTCGTCGACCTCGACCGTGCCCGCGGGGTCGGTGGGACCGTCGGTCGGTGCCGGGGTGGTCGGTCCCGGGGTGGTCGGTGCCGTGCTGGTCGGCGCGGTCGTGGGCGGGGTGGTGGGTGCGTCCGTCGTGGGCTCGCCGGTCGGTCCCTCCGTGGGCCCGGTGGTGGGGGCCGTGGGGTCGGTGGTCGGCGCGGTGGTGGGCGCGTCGGTCGTCGGCTCCGTGGTGGGCTCAGTGGTGGCGCAAGTCGGGTCCGGCTGCCCGGTGGGGGTCGGGTCGCCGCTGGTGCAGGCGTCCGGCCCGGGGGCCGACAGCGCGGCGGAGGCTCCGGCACCGGCCTGGGCGAGCAGCAGCAGGAACAGCCCGGCCAGGGCGAGCAGGACCGCGGCGGGTCGGCTCCGACGCAGGTCAGCCACGACGACCTCCGAGCAGCCGGCGGGCGGTCACGACCAGCGCCAGCAGGAAGACGCAGGCCGCCACGGAGACGAACGCCACCGCGGGCGCCGAGAACTCCCGGTCGGCCGAGGCCGGTGCGGTGTCCGTAGCCTCGTCGGCCTCACCGGCGATCACCCCGAACTTGACCGCCGCCTCACGACCCGAGCCGAAGGTGCGCAGCTCGTGGGTGCCGCCGCGCAGGCCCTCGGGGAGCTGCAGCACGCCGGCGACGGTGCCGTCCGTGCCGATCTGGTGCGGCCCGGAGGCGACCAGGCCGTCGTCGAGGATCACGGTCAGCTGGGAGCCGGGGGTGAAGTTCTTCGCCACGAACGAGAGCCCGCGGCCCGCGACGGCCGAGGCCCGGTCGACGCTCAGCTTCGGCTTGCCGGTCCGCACCGGGGCGACCGGCTGCTGCTCGACCGCCTGCGGCGCGGTGGTGGTGCCGTCCTGGCCGGGGGTCGTGGTCTGGCCGCTGCTCGGCTGCTGCTGCAGGTCCTTGACCGACACCGGCGTGAAGGTCTCGTTGTTGGCGTTGTGCACCCCGTGCGCACCGACCGTGATCACCCCGCAGGTGACCTTGCGGCAGTCCACGGTCTCGACCGCGCCGTTGCGCCCGACCGCCTGGAAGGTGGGGCCCGGCACCAGCAGGTTGACCCGCCACGACCCGTCGGCCGAGAGGGTGCCGCCGTTGGCCGAGGAGGCGGTGTCGGAGCCGGGGAACGCCACGTAGCGCTGGAACCCCTTGTTGCCCTTGGTCTCGGAGTCCGGCACGTAGAGGTAGTTGCTGCCCGAGGCGCCGCCACGGCTGGGCTGCCAGGCGCCCTTGACAGTGCCGAACCAGACGTAGATGCCGCCGTGGCCGCCCTTGATCGACTGGAATCCCCGGCCCTGGACGGTCAGCGTCGAGGAGTAGCGCGAGTCGATGACCGCGCCGTTCGAGCCGTTGCCGACGCTCACCGAGCCGGCGGCGTGGGCGGGCACCGCCAGCAGGGCCGGCAGGGTCGCCAGACCGGCCACCAGTGCGGCGAGGATCAGGTGAGGACGGGGCACGACGCCTCCTGTACGGGCTCGTCGGGGGTCCGGGAGGGCGTGGCACGCACGGGGACGACCATCAGGGTCCCGTGGTGCTCGACGACCTTCACCGGGTGTTCGTAGACCTCGGTCAGCAGCTCGGAGGTCAGCACCTCGGCGGGCGCACCGACCGCACGGACCCGGCCACCGGCGAGCACGCAGATCCGGTGCGACCAGGCGGCGGCGAGGCTGAGGTCGTGCAGCACGACCACGACCGCGGCGCCCTCGTAGGCGCTGCGCCGGGCCTGGGCCAGGACGCCCTCCTGGTGCTTGATGTCCAGGGCGGCGGTGGGCTCGTCGAGGAACTGCACGGGGGTCTGCTGGGCCAGCAGCCGGGCGAACTGCACCCGCGCCTGCTCGCCGCCGGACAGGGTCGGGACGACCCGGTCGGCCAGGTGGGTGACGTCGGCGACCTCCATCGCCTCGGTGACCACCTGCTCGTCGTCGCGGGAGCGGGCGGTGCGCCGCCACACGGCGCGCCCCATCTCCACGACCTCGCGGGCCCGGAACCCGAAGGCCAGGGTCTGACGCTGCTGCAGCACGCCGCGGTGCTGGGCCAGCTCGCCGGCCCGCATCGAGTGCACCGAGCGGCCACGGACCTCGACCGACCCGGCACTGGGGTCCAGGTCGCCGGCCATCGCGGAGAGCAGGGTGGTCTTGCCGGCGCCGTTGGGGCCGACCAGGGCAAGCACCTCGCCGGGCAGCACGTCGAGGTCGACGTCGGTGAGGATCGCGCGTCCGCCGAGCTCGACCGAGAGGCCGCGCACGGTGAGGGCAGCAGTGGTGCTCATGCCCACCCCCCGGCGGACTTGCGGGCGCGGCGCAGCAGCCAGAAGAAGACCGGTCCGCCGACCAGGGAGGTCAGCATGCCGATCGGCAGGTCGGCGTAGGCCACCGCCGAGCGGGCGAAGAGGTCGGCCAGCACCAGCAGCACCGCGCCGCCCAGGGCGCTGGCCGGCACCAGCAGCCGGTGCCCGGGCCCGACGACCATCCGGACCAGGTGCGGGACGACCAGGCCGACGAAGGCGATGATCCCGGCGAACGCGACGGCCGAGGCTGTGAGCACCGCGACCACGACGATGCAGATCAGCCGGACGCGTTCCACGTCGACGCCGACGTGGCGGGCGCCGCGGTCGCCCAGGGCGAGCAGGTCGAGCTTGCCGGACATCGCGAACGCCCCGACCAGCCCGAGCAGGCAGACCACCGCGGTGACCCCGACGGTCTCGCCGCGGGAGCCGTTCAGGCTGCCCAGCTGCCAGAAGACGATCTCCTCGCGGGCCTGGGTGTCACCGAAGAACATGAGGAACGCCAGCGCTCCCCCGGCCATCGCGTTGATCGCGATGCCGGTGAGCACCAGGGTGACGACCTCGGTGCGCCCGTCGCTGCGGGAGAGCAGGTAGACGGCCAGCGTGGTGACCATGCCGCCGAGGAAGGCGGCCACCGCGACGGTCCAGGGGCCGAGCACGGTCAGGTCCAGCACGATCACGGCCGCCGCCATCACCGCGGCACCCGAGGAGACACCGACGACGCCGGGCTCGGCGAGCGGGTTGCCGAAGACGCCCTGCATCACCGCGCCGGCGGCACCGAGGGCTGCGCCGACCAGGACGGCCATCGCGACCCGCGGGAACCGGACGTCCCACAGGGTGACGTCGTTGATCCGGGAGAGCTCGGGCAGCGGGAGGTGCACGTCGAACCAGCCCAGCAGGTCCTGCAGCGGGCCGAGCAGGGCGACGCCGACGTCGCGGACCGGGATCTCGAGCTGGCCCGAGACCGCGGCCCAGGTGCTGGCGACGACCAGTGCGACGCCGAGCGCGCCGAGGACCAGCGTGCTGGTGCGGGCACCCGGGGCCAGGGGAAGGTTCACCGACATGTCCGCAGGCTCACTTCAGGGCGTCGGGGGCCAGGACCGCGACGGCGAGGGCGTTGAGCACCTCGGCCGTGGTCGGGCCGTAGCCCAGGACGAGCGAGTCGTCGACGTCGACGAAGCGGCGGTTCTTCCCGGCCGGGGTGTTGGCCAGGGCCGGCACCTTCTCGAGCAGCCCGTCCACGCCACCGGTGGACTCCAGCCCCTTCGTCATCATCACGACCAGCTCGGGCTGGGCGGCGACGAGCCCCTCGGCGGTGACCGGGCGCATGCCCTTCCAGCCGACCTCGGAGGCCACGTCGTAGCCGCCGACCGCGGAGATCAGGTCCTCGGCTCCCGAGCCCTCGCCGAACATGTAGTAGACGTTCGCGGCGCCGCGCACGTACAGGAAGATCGTGCGCAGCCGCTCGTTCTGCTCCGGGGCGGCGTCGTCGATCTTCGCGCGGACCTCCGCGATCTCGGCCTCGGTGCGCTCGGCCAGGGCCTTGCCGGCCGCCGGGACACCCAAGGCCTCCCCGACCATCTCGGTGATCTCGGTGACGTTGTCCAGGTTGCGGCCGGAGTCGACCACGACGACCGGGATGCCGGTGTCGCGCATCTGCAGCAGCACGTCCCACGGACCGAGCGAGGTGTCGGTGATGATCAGCGTCGGCTCGAGGGCGAGCAGCGACTCGGCGTTGAGCTCGTGGCCCTTGCCGGTGACCAGCGGGAGGTCGGAGGCCTCGTCGAACTGGGTGGACAGGTCGCGACCGACCAGCGAGTCACCCAGGCCGAGCTCGAAGACGGTTCGCGAGAGGGTGCCGTGCAGGTCGAGGGCCAGGACGCGGGAGGTGTCGGTGACCGTGACCTCGGTGCCCTGGGCGTCGGTCATCGTGACCGGCAGCTGGGGAGCGGGCGAGCTCTCCACCGGGTCGACCTCGGTGTCGGCGACCACGGGGGTGACCGGTCCGGTGAACGCGCGGGGGTCCTCGGCGGGGGTCACGTCGGCGATGTCGGGAGCCGTGACGCCGCGGCTGCCGGATCCGCCCTCGGGATCGGCCTGAGCCCCGCACGCGGCCAGCGCGAGGATGGCGCACGTCGCCACCACAGCGGTACGCAGACGGCCGGAGGCGGTCCTGGCCACAGACATCGTGATCTCCATCAAGGGGGCGAGACAGTAGTCTTCCGAAATGAATCCTGCCCGAGATTTGCTTAGGCTATCCTAACACCGCACACCCCGTAGACCGCATCCCGATCCCACACGCCCCGATCCCGGGCTGGGCGTCACGATCATGAACTGATGAGTGAGTGACATGAGCATCACCGAGTCCAGCCCCGCGACCAGCCCCGAGGCCCTGCCGCTCTCGGCAGCCTTCAAGCAGGGCTCCGCCGAGCTCCACGACGAGGCCGAGAACAGCACCTTCATCGAGCAGCTCATGGGCGGGAAGGTCAGCCTGGCCGGCTACGTGAACTACCTGAAGTCGCTGCGCGTGGTCTACGCGGCCCTGGAGGAGGCGTCGCGCCAGCACGCCGCCGACCCGATCGTCGCCGAGCTGCACGACCCGGCGCTGGAGCGCCTGGCCACCCTGGACGCCGACATCGAGACGCTCTCCACCGGCGCCCCCGAGGAGAGCCTGTGCCAGCTGACCGAGGCGCGCGCCTACGCCGCCCGGATCACCGCGGCCGCCGAGGAGGACCCGGTCCGTCTCGTCGCGCACCACTACACCCGCTACCTGGGTGACCTGTCGGGCGGTCTGGCGATCGGCCGGATCCTGGCCCGCACCTACGAGCTGACCGAGGGCCTGACCTTCTACGACTTCGCCGACATCAAGGCCAAGACCTACAAGGACGGCTACCGGGCCCGCCTGGACGCCCTGCCGCTGAACGACGCGCAGCGTGAGGCCGGTGTGGACGAGGTGCGCACCGCGTTCCGGCACAACCAGCGCAACTTCGCCGAGCTCGGCCAGGACCTGGCGGCCTACACCCGCTGACCTGCGAGCGTCACCGACGCTCCCCCGCCTCTCGCCGCCGCACCCGCCCGGGTCGGCGGCGAGATGCGTTGAGGGCCTGACCGTGCCGGTGCAAGGATGGGGCCCATGGCTACCACTGCATTCAAGGGCAACCCCGTCCAGACCGTCGGCGAGCTGCCGGCCGTCGGTTCGCAGGCTCCGGCCTTCGACCTCGTCGGCGCCGGCCTGTCCCCGCTGACCACTGACGACACCGCCGGCAAGCGCGTCGTCCTCAACATCTTCCCGAGCCTCGACACCGGCGTCTGCGCCGCGAGCGTGCGCAAGTTCAACGAGCTGGCCGCCGGCCTGGACAACACCACCGTGGTGAACGTCTCTGCCGACCTGCCGTTCGCCCAGGCCCGCTTCTGCGGCGCCGAGGGCATCGAGAACGCCGTCGCCGGCTCCTCGTTCCGCTCGGACTTCGGCCAGGCCTACGGCGTGACCATGACCGACGGCCCGCTGGCCGGCCTGCTGGCTCGCTCCGTGGTCGTCCTCGACGAGAGCGGTCAGGTCACCCACGCGCAGCTGGTCGACGAGATCACCACCGAGCCCGACTACGACGCGGCCGTCGCCGCCCTGGGCTGAGTCCCACCGGCTCCCGAGAAGGGGCGGTCCGCCACGTGCGGGCCGCCCCTTCTGAATGCTCGAACACTGCGCTGAGCGCGTCGCCGACCTCGGCGCGAGGGAGTGTCACCGCGACCCGGAGCGGGCGCGCACGACCCGGGAGCCCGCACACCTGTTCATCCCGACGCGCGCATCGAGCCTCCTGGCCACCCATCACTGACCTCGGGACGAGCTCGCAGCCGCCGACCCCGCGTGCGCGGCAGAGGCGGTGGCGAGACCAGCACGGAGCCGACGGGCTCGTTCACTGCGTTGCCCGCCCCTGGGAAGTCGGCGCCACGCACTCGCGCTGAAAGTCGTGGTGAAGCGAAGCGGAGACACTAACCCTGACCTGCGAAAACACCCTTGACTCGAACAGGTGTTCGATGGAGAATGGAGGTATTGACGAGGTGAGGAGGTGGCCGTGGAGCACCCGATCTGTGCGGGCGCGCACGACCTCGTCGACTCGCTGGCTTCCGTCGCGTGCACGAACCCGACGTTCATGCACGCCGACGAGAAGGCCGCCGCGTTGGTGGAGCTGGCCGAGGTCGAGGCCCGGGTCTGCGAACTCCGCCTCCGGGTGCTGGCGGCTGCCGATGACGTGGCCGAGCAGACCGGGGCGCGGGACGCGGCCGCCTGGGTCGCACATGCCACGCACTCCTCGGGGAGGGATGCCCGGGCGGACCTGCGGCTCGCCTTCGCCCTGGAACGCCGGCCTGTGCTGGGCGCGGCGTTTCGTACGGGTCTGGCGAACCGGGCGCAGGCCGGGGTGATCGCCCGTGCGCTGGACGAACTGCCTGACGACCTGGCCCCCGACACCATCAAGCTCGCGGAGAAGACACTCGTCGCGGAGGCCGAGCACCACGACCCCGCAGCCCTGCTGCGGCTGGGGCGACGGATCCTCGACGTGGTGGCGCCCGAGATCGCCGAGGCCGTCGAGGCACGACACCTGGCGAACCTGGAAGCCTCCGCGGAGGCCCGGATGCGGCTGGGGCTGCGCTCGATGGGCGACGGCACCACCAGGATCAGCGGCCTGCTGCCCGATGCGGACGCGGCCCGACTGGCGACGTACCTGCACGCCTTCACCAACCCCCGACGCGACGAGGCTGGGGTCCAGGTCCGGAGCACGGTGCCGTACGGCCACCGAGCGGCGCGGGCATTCTGCCAGTTCCTGGAAACAGTCGACCCGACTCGCCTGCCGGTCCACGGCGGGGATGCGACCGCGCTGGTGGTCACGATGACCCTCGACTCGTTGCGGTCAGAGTTGGGTGCCGCGACCCTCGGAACACCGGCTCCCGACGGAGCGGACCGGATCACCGCCACCCAGGCCCGACGACTCGCCTGCAACGCCCAGATCATCCCCGCGGTCCTCAACGGCGTCGGGGAGGTGCTGGACCTGGGTCGGGCGCAGCGGCTCTTCAGCCGGGCGCAGCGCAAGGCGCTGCTGATCCGGGACAGCACCTGCCGCGCCGAGGGGTGTGACATCCCGGGGACGTGGTCCGAGGCGCACCACCTGGTGCCCTGGTCCCACGGCGGAGCGACGGATCTCGCGAACGCAGTACTCCTGTGCAACCGGCACCACCACCGCATCCACGACCCCGCCTACGACCACCGGCGGCTGGCGAACGGGGACCTGCGGTTTCATCGGCGGCGGTGAGGTGGGGTGGTGTGGGACTGGGGTGCGGGTCTGGGTCTCGGCAAGCTCGACCACCGGCTGGTCCTCGCGACCTCGCGGCCTGCCCGGTGGCGGCGCTAGCCTCGCCCCATGAGCGAGCAGACCGCGACCGGCCCCTCCGACGCCCTCCTGCAGCAGGCCCGCGCCTGGCTGGCCGAGGATCCCGACACCGCCACCCGTGCCGAGCTGGAGGACCTGCTGGCTGCGGTGACCGCCGACGAGGCGGGGGCGGCCGAGACGCTGGCCGACGCGTTCTCCCAGACGTTGCAGTTCGGCACCGCGGGACTGCGCGGCGCGCTCGGCCCCGGCCCGAACCGGATGAACCGGGTCGTCGTCACCCGCGCCGCCGCCGGGCTGGCCCGCTACCTCCTCGACCAGGGCGCCACCTCGACCGACACGGTCGTCATCGGCTACGACGCGCGGCACAACTCCGACGTCTTCGCCCGCGACACCGCCGAGGTGATGACCGGGGCCGGCCTGCAGGCGGTGCTGCTCCCCCGGCCGTTGCCGACGCCGGTCCTGGCGTGGGCGATCCGGGACCTGGGCTGTGTGGCGGGCGTGATGGTGACCGCCAGCCACAACCCGCCCCAGGACAACGGCTACAAGGTCTACCTGGGTGACGGCTCCCAGATCGTTCCGCCCGCCGACGCCGAGATCGCGGCCCGGATCGACGCCGTCGGGCCCCTGGCCGACGTCCCCCGCGGCGACGGCGGCACCATGGTCGGCGACGACGTCGTCCAGCGCTACCTGGCCGCCACCGCCGGGCTGGTCGGCCCCGGCCCGCGCGACCTGCGCACCGTCTACACCCCCATGCACGGCGTCGGCGGCACCTCGGTGGTCGACGTGCTCGGTGCCGCAGGGTTCAGCGAGCCGCACGTGGTGCAGGCCCAGTTCACACCCGACCCGGAGTTCCCCACCGTCGCGTTCCCCAACCCCGAGGAGCCGGGCGCGATGGACCTGGCGATGGAGCTGGCGGCCGAGGTCGACGCCGACCTGGTGGTCGCCAACGACCCCGACGCCGACCGGTGCGCCGCGGCCGTCCCCGACGTGCACGGCTGGCGGATGCTGCGCGGCGACGAGGTCGGCGCGCTGCTCGCCCACCACCTGATCGCCGGCGGACGCCGGGGCACCTACGCCACCTCGATCGTCTCCTCCTCGCTGCTGGGCAAGATGGCGGTGGCCGCCGGCCAGCCGTACGCCGAGACCCTGACCGGGTTCAAGTGGATCGGTCGCCTCGACGGCCTCGCGTTCGGGTACGAGGAGGCGCTGGGCTACTGCGTGGACCCCGAGCACGTGAAGGACAAGGACGGGGTCTCGGCGCTGCTGCTGCTCTGCGACCTGGCGGCCCGGCTCAAGGCCGACGGCCGCAGCCTGGTCGACCAGCTCGACGACATTGCCCGGGTACACGGCCTGCACGCCACCGACCAGCTGTCGGTGCGGGTGGAGGACCTGTCCCTGATCGGCGCCGCCATGGCCCGGCTGCGTGAGACCCCGCCGACCGAGCTGGGCGGGTTGGCCGTCGAGCGGGTCGAGGACCTCAGCACCGGCTCCGCCGACCTGCCGCCCACCGACGGCCTGCGCTACACGCTGGCCAACGGCGGACGCGTGATCGTGCGTCCGTCCGGCACCGAGCCGAAGATCAAGTGCTACCTCGAGGTGGTCGTCCCGGTCGAGGAGGCCGGCGGGGTGGATGCGGCCCGGATCGCGGCCGCCGGTCGTCTGGACGCGGTGAAGGCGGACGTGGCTGCGGCTGCGGGGTTGTGAGCCGCACCGAGCAGCCCGCTCTGGACCTGCTCGCCGACCCGGACCCGGTCGGTGCCCTGCTGGCCGAGCACGCCCGTGCCCCGCAGCAGCGCCGAATGCTGGCGCTGCACACCTCCGGCACCACGAGCGCACCCCGCGTGGTGCACCGCTCGACCGCGTCCTGGGTCGAGTCGTTCGGCGCGTTCGGGGACCTGTCCGGCACGTCCGCGGCCTCCCGGGTATGGGTGCCGGGCCCGGTCCGCGCCACGATGAACCTGTTCGCCCTCGCCCAGGCACGCTGGGCCGGGGCGAGCGTGGTCAACGACGTCGGCGACGCCACCCACGCCCACCTCACCCCGGCCGGGCTCGCGGCCCTGCTCGCCGGTCAGGTGCCGGCGGGTCTCACCGTGGTGGCCGCCGGGGACCGGCTCACCCCGGCCCTCGCCGAGCAGGCTGCCACGCGGGGCGTGCAGGTGCACCACTACTACGGCGCCGCAGAGCTGTCGTTCGTCGGCTGGGGCCGCCACGCCGAGGACCTGCACCCGTTCCCGCAGGTGCAGGTGCGCAGGGTCGAGGGGCTGCTGCGGGTCCGCTCCCCCTGGCTGGCTGCCTCCACACCCCGGGACGCCGACGGGTTCGCCGGGGTCGGTGACCGGGGGCTGGTCCGCGCCGACGGCGCCCTGGTGGTGCACGGACGCGACGGCGGCGTGACCAGTGGCGGCGCCACCGTCGTGGTCGCCGAGGTCGAGGCGGCCCTGGGACCCGCGGCTCCGGGTGGACTGGTCGTGCTCGGGGTCCCCCACGTCGACCTCGGCGAGGTGCTGGTGGCCGTGCTGGGGCCGGGTGACCCGGTGGACCCGGTGCGCCGACTGGCCCGGGAGACGCTCGCGCCGGGAGGTCGGCCGCGCCGCTGGTACCGGCTGCCGACGTGGCCGCTCACCACGCACGGCAAGGTGGACCGGTCGGCCGTCCGGGCTGCGGTCCTGGACGGGACCGCGTCGCCCGCGCACTAGCCTGCGGGAGTGACCCACTCCCCCGCCCCGGTGATCGTCGCCGGCCTCCGCACCCCGATCGGCACCGCCGGTCACGCGTTCGCCGACGTGCGCGCCGAGGACCTGGCAGCTCCTGTGCTGGCGGCCCTGGCCGGTGAGGTCCCCCGCTACGCGGGCCGGGTCGAGGAGGTGCTGCTGGGCAACTGCACCGGCCCCGGCGGCAACCTGGCCCGGGTCGCGGCCCTGACCGCGGGGCTCGGGGACGCGGTGCCCGCGCTGACCGTGGACCGGCAGTGCGCCAGCGGCCTGGCTGCGGTGAGCCTGGCCGCGGACCTGGTCCGGTCCGGCGCCGCGGCCGTGCTGGCCGGGGGCGTCGAGTCCGCCTCCACCGCACCGCTGCGTGCCTGGCGCCCGACGGCGGGCCGGAGCGAGCCGGTGCCGTACACCCGCGCCCCGTTCGCCCCCGCCGACCGGGACCCGGAGATGGGACCCGCGAACGACGCCTTCGCCCGACGCCACGGCATCACCCGGGAACGCAGCGACGCCTACGCCGCCCGCTCCCACGCCCTGACCGTGGCCACCGCCGCCGCCGGGGGCTTCGACGCGGAGATCGTGCCGGTGGCGGGGGTGCTGGCCGACGAGCGGCCACGCCCGGGCTTCACCACCCAGCGGCTGGCCCGGCTGCGACCGGCGTTCGGTCGTGCCGAGGACGGATCGAGCGTCACCGCGGGCAACGCGTGCGGAATCAACGACGGCGCCGCCGCGGTCCTGGTGGTGCCCGGCGACTCGCACGCCGCGGCTGGCGGGCCGGGGCTGGAGGTCCTGGCCAGCGCCACCACCGCCCACGACCCCACCGAGCCGGGTGCCGGCCTGGTGGCGGCCTCGCAGCTGGCCCTGTCCCGGGCCGGCCTGCACCTGGACGACGTCGACGTCATCGAGTTCAACGAGGCGTTCGCCGGTCAGGTGCTGGCCTGCTGCGACCTGCTGGGGCTCGACCCGGAGCGGGTCTGCCGCCAGGGCGGCGCGCTCGCCCTGGGCCATCCGTGGGGAGCCTCCGGCGCCGTCCTGGCGGTCCGGCTGTTCCACCAGCTGGCCGGTACCCCGGGCGGACCGGTCTGGCCGCGATCGCCGCCGGTGGCGGGCAGGGTGTCGCGGTGGTGGTCCGGGCGCGGTGACCCGCTGCGCTGTGCCTGAGCCGGACGCCGGCGCTCAGAGCATCACGGTGACCAGCAGCGCCGCGGCGCACAGGACGACCAGACCGACCGGGACGACGTCGACGTCGCGGCGGACCTCGGTCCCCAGGGCCTCCTGCTCGTCGGAGAGCAGCCGGATCCCAGCGGCACTGCGGGCGTCCTCGCAGCGCTGGGCGAGCCGCTGCTCGACGTGGTCGGCGTAGTCGATCTCCGAGGGCGGGGCGTCGGCACGGGTGGGCGTGCCCCGCACCACCTTGCGCAGCGAGCGTCCGATCGCCGACGAGACGTAGCGGCGTTCCCCGACCCGCACCGCCAGCACCTGGCGCACCGCGCTCTGCTCGATCGCGGCCAACGGGATCCGGACCGTGCTGAACGCGTTGGTCAGATCGAGCCGGCCCGAGGTGATCGCCACCCGCGGGCGCAGCATCGTCGCCCAGGCCAGGACGGTCCACAGCCCGGCGGCGGGCCAGCCCCACACGGGCATGCCGCCCTCGATCAGGCCGAGCACCAGCACCGCGACGCCCGCGACCACCGCCATCGTGCCCATCACCCGACCGCTGTTGGCCCGGAACTCCTCGTCCCCGTCCTGCCCGACCACGTCACTCCTCCTCGTACTGCCGACCCGCACCCGCTGCCATGGCACTGCCCCGGCTCCCGGCCATTGCCCCGCAGGTGCCCGGCAACCCTATGCTGGGGTGCGTGACCACGACTGCCTCAACGACGAGTGCAGGCGCGGGAGTCGACGTCGGCGAGATCACTCGCAGCGACGCCAGCCTCCGACGCTTCCTGCACGGACTGCCCGGAGTGGACCAGACCGGATGCGAGGCGCGTGCCGCCGCGCTCGGCACCCGCTCGATCAAGACGACCGCGAAGGCCTACGCCCTGGATCTGGCGATCCGGATGGTCGACCTGACCACGCTGGAGGGCATGGACACCCCCGGCAAGGTCCGCGCGCTGGCCACCAAGGCCCAGCACCCCGACCCGGCCGACCCGAGCTGCCCGCAGGTCGCGGCGGTCTGCGTGTACCCCGACATGGTGGCCACCGCCAAGGAGACCCTCGGGGACTCCGGGATCCACGTCGCCGCCGTCGCCACCGCCTTCCCCAGCGGCCGCGCCGCCCTGGACATCAAGCTGGCCGACACCCGCGACGCCGTGGAGGCCGGTGCCGACGAGATCGACATGGTGATCGACCGGGGCGCGTTCCTGTCCGGTCGCTACCTGCAGGTCTTCGACGAGATCGTCGCGGTGAAGGACGCCTGCCGCCGCACCGACGGCCCCGACGCCCACCTCAAGGTGATCTTCGAGACCGGCGAGCTGCAGACCCTCGACAACGTCCGGCGTGCCTCGTGGCTGGCGATGATGGCCGGCGGCGACTTCATCAAGACCTCCACCGGCAAGGTGCAGCCGGCGGCCACGCTGCCGGTGACCCTGGTGATGCTCGAGGCGGTGCGCGACTGGCGCCTGACCACCGGCACCCAGGTCGGCGTCAAGCCCGCCGGCGGCATCCGCACCGCCAAGGACGCCATCAAGTACCTGGTGATGGTCAACGAGATCGCCGGCCCCGACTGGCTGGACCCCGACTGGTTCCGCTTCGGCGCCTCGACGCTGCTCAACGAGCTGCTCATGCAGCGCACCAAGATGCTCACCGGCCGGTACTCCGGTCCCGACTACTTCACCCTGGACTGAGGAGGCCGCAGACATGGTCAAGGTCCCCGAGGCGAGCGACGTCTTCGCCTACGCCCCCGCCCCCGAGTCGACCGGCATCGTCGACCTCGCCGCGTCGTACGGCCTGTTCATCGACGGTGAGTTCGTCGACGGCCACGGCACGTCGTTCAAGACGATCAACCCGGCCACCGAGGAGGTGCTCGCCGAGGTCGCGGAGGCCGACGACGCCGACGTCGACCTCGCCGTCAAGGCCGCCCGCCGCGCCCACCAGCGAACCTGGGGCCGGATGAGCGGTCGCGAGCGCGCCAAGTACCTCTACCGGATCGCCCGGATCATCCAGGAGCGCGGCCGCGAGCTCGCCGTCCTGGAGTCGATGGACAACGGCAAGCCGATCAAGGAGAGCCGCGACGTCGACGTGCCGACGGTCGCCGCGCACTTCTTCTACTACGCCGGCTGGGCCGACAAGCTCGAGTACGCCGTGCCGGGCAACCCGTCGGCCACCTCGCTGGGTGTCGCCGGCCAGGTCATCCCGTGGAACTTCCCGCTGCTGATGCTGGCCTGGAAGATCGCCCCGGCCCTGGCGGCCGGCAACACGGTGGTGCTCAAGCCCGCCGAGACCACCCCGCTGACGGCGCTGCTGTTCGCCGAGATCTGCCAGCAGGCCGACCTGCCGCCCGGTGTGGTCAACATCGTCACCGGCGCCGGCGCGACCGGCCGTGCGGTGGTCGGCCATCCCGACGTCGACAAGGTCGCCTTCACCGGCTCCACCGACGTGGGTCGCGCGATCGCCCGGACGGTGGCCGGCACCGACAAGCGGGTCACCCTGGAGCTGGGCGGCAAGGCCGCCAACATCGTCTTCGACGACGCCCCGGTCGACCAGGCCGTCGAGGGCATCGTCAACGGCATCTTCTTCAACCAGGGCCACGTCTGCTGCGCCGGTTCGCGGCTGCTGGTCCAGGAGTCGGTGGCCGAGGAGGTGCTCGATCGGCTCAAGCGCCGGATGGGCACCCTGCGGGTCGGCGACCCGCTGGACAAGAACACCGACATCGGTGCGATCAACTCCGCCGAGCAGCTGGCCCGGATCCGTGAGCTCAGCCAGGTCGGCGAGGACGAGGGCGCCGAGCGCTGGTCCCCCGCGTGCGACCTGCCGAGCACCGGCTTCTGGTTCCCGCCGACCGTCTTCACCGGCGTCAGCCAGGCCCACCGGATCGCCCGCGAGGAGATCTTCGGCCCGGTGCTGTCGGTGCTGACGTTCCGCACGCCCGCCGAGGCGGTGGAGAAGGCCAACAACACCCCCTACGGTCTGTCGGCCGGGGTGTGGACCGAGAAGGGCTCCCGGATCCTGTGGATGGCCAACCAGCTGCGTGCCGGTGTGGTCTGGGCCAACACGTTCAACAAGTTCGACCCGACCTCGCCGTTCGGTGGGTTCAAGGAGTCGGGCTACGGCCGCGAGGGTGGCCGCCACGGACTGGAGGGGTACCTGAAGTGAGCCGGATCGACGTGCGCAAGACGTTCAAGCTCTACATCGGCGGGGCCTTTCCCCGCTCCGAGTCCGGCCACTCCTACGTGGTCACCGACACCAAGGGGAACTTCGTGGCCAACGCCGCCAAGGCGTCCCGCAAGGACGCCCGCGACGCCGTCGTCGCGGCCCGCAAGGCGTTCGGCGGCTGGTCGACCCGTACCGCCTACAACCGGGCCCAGATCCTGTACCGGATCGCCGAGGTCATGGAGGACCGGCGGCCGCAGTTCGTCGAGGCGGTCAAGCAGTCCGAGGGGCTGGCGGCAAAGGCGGCCGAGAAGGTCGTCGACGAGGCCGTCGACCGGCTGGTCTGGTACGCCGGCTGGGCCGACAAGATCACCCAGGTGGTCGGCTCCGCCAACCCGGTCGCCGGGCCCTACTTCAACCTCTCCTCGCCGGAGCCGTCCGGGGTCGTGGCGATCGTGGCCCCGCAGGAGTCGTCGCTGCTGGGTCTGGTCTCGGTGATCGCCCCGGTGATCGTCACCGGCAACACCTGTGTGGTGCTCTCCAGCGCCGACCGACCGCTCCCGGCGATCACGTTCTCGGAGGTGCTGGCCACCTCCGACGTGCCCGGTGGTGTGGTCAACCTGCTCACCGGCCCGCCCGCGGAGCCGGCCAAGTGGCTCGCCTCGCACATGGACGTCAACGGCCTCGACCTCACCGGCGTGGCCGGTGACGCCGAGCAGGCGGCCGACCTGGAGGTGGCCGGCGCGGAGAACCTCAAGCGGGTGCTGCGCGCGCCGGGCAGTGAGCCGGACTGGCTCGCCGACCCCGGCATCGACCGGATGACCACGTTCCTGGAGACGAAGACGGTCTGGCACCCGATCGGCATCTGACCCCCACACACCGACGCCCCGGTTCCCGCGAGGGAGCCGGGGCGTCGTGGTGTCAGGTCACCAGCCGCGGGTGCGGCGCTGCCGGATCCGGTACAGCAGGAACCCGGCACCGCCCAGGCCGACGGCGATGAGGACCGCCATCACCGGCGTCCCCCAGTTGGACCCCTCGGGCTCGGCCAGGTCGTACTGCCGCCCGGCGTCCGAGGCCTCGGGAGCGGCCGGGGTGGTGGCCGTCGCGCTGGGCTGCTGGGTCGGTGTCGGGGTCGGGGTGGCGGTCTCGGTGACCTCGTCGTTCTTGTCGCCCCCCTGACCGGGCTGCAGGTCGGTCAATCCGTCGTAGTCGAGGCTGAACCGCACCGAGAACTCCTGGCCGGCCAGGTGCTCGGCGCACTCCATCAGCTCGTTCTGGCCGTCCACGCCCAGCGCCAGCCGGACCGTCCACCGCCCGGCGTAGTCGATGCCGGTGGGCCGTTCCTCGAGCTTGCCGGAGGTCGAGGCACCGGTGGAGCCGAAGTCTCGTCCGTCGAACTTGCCGGTGTTGCCGTACGGCGGGTAGATCCGGCCCTCCCCGGCCCGGTTGCGCAGCTCCACCCGCCAGGCCCGGCAGCCCTTGGCCTCGGCCGGGACCTGGGCCCCCTTGCGGCCCTGGATCGTGCCGAGCACCCGCGGGTGCGCACCGACCGGGGCGTTGAACCGGTAGTAGAGCGACTGGCCCGGCCGGATCGTCACCCGGTACGCGCCCGGGGTGATCTTCGGGGGGCGTCGCTCGTTGCTGGAGGGCTGCACGTTCTTGCCGCCGCCCAGGCGTCCCTTGGACTGCTGGCTGATCCGGGCCAGCGCGGCGCTCAGCGCGTCGGAGTCCTGGGCGTCGAAGTAGTTGCCGCCGGTCACCTGGGAGATGCACTGCAGCTGCTGCCGGGCCTCGGGAGCACCGGCCAGGGCGACCCCGACGGTCTGCACCCGGACCCGCAGTCCGTCCTTCTGCAGGTCCCGCACCACGTCGCAGGGCGGGCTGGTGGAGCAGTTGTCCTCGCCGTCGCTGATCAGCACGATCGTGTCGCGACGCTGGGTCTTGCCGAAGTCCACCGACGCCATCGTCAGGGACCGGCCGATCGGGGTGTCGCCGGTGGGTTCCAGGGCGTCGATCTCGGAGACCACCTGCTCGGCCTGGAGCGGCCCGATCGGCACCGGCAGGCTGGTGTCGGCGCACGACTTGGCCCGGTCCTTGCCCCCGTAGTTCGCCCCGTAGACGCGCAGCCCGAACTCGGCTCCGCGCGGCATCGAGTGGACCAGCTCGGTCAGGGCCCGGCGGGCGCCGTCCATCAGGGTGCCCCCGTGACCGCCGTCGCGGGCCATGGACCCCGACACGTCCAGCAGGACCAGGGTGCGCATCGGGCTGTCGTCGGTGATCACCCCGGGCTCCGCCGCTGCCGGTCCCGCGAGTCCGCCCAGCGCCAGCAACGTGCCGCCGAGCACGGCTGTCGCCGCGGTACGCAGACGTCCGGTGCGCAGTCGTCCGGTGCTGGCACGGGCGGACGACGACCAAACGGTGGGCGGCTGCTGCCGGGCGTTCCTCACCGGACCTCCTGCTGACGGGCGGGGTGGCGCTCGGGGCGGCGCCGCCCTGAGAACCTACCCAGCCCGTCCACAGCGCAACCCTGCCGGGCCGACGGGTGCCCTGGGCACGCGTCGGGGGCCGGCTCATCCCCGGATCCGGGGTCCTGGGCCGCCGGTCAGGCGGACCCCCAGCGGCGCCCGATCGCGGGAGCCCCGGTGACCGGGTTCCAGCCGACCGGCTCCTCCTCGGGGTTGCCGCGCAGCAGCAGGAACGCCACCGAGCCGACGACGCCGATCACCACCCCGCCCCCGAGCGGGCCGGTGGTGTGCGCCGGCACCCCGGCCAGGTGCAGCACGGCGACGCCGAGTCCAGCCAGCACACCGGCGGGAAGGACCACCCAGGCCAACGCGCCGGAGACCCGGCTGCCGAACGAGTCGACCAGGCTGACGCCGGTGGAGCAGCAGGCCAGCAGCAGGGCGGCGGTGGTGACGAATCCGGCACCCCCGGCCCAGGCCACGTTGACCCGGTCGCCCGACTCGCCGAGGTCGCGGATCAGCGGCTCGACGTCCAACGCCCCGGCCAGGGCCAGCAGCCCCGCTCCGAGGAGTCCGGCGAGCACCGCCGTGGCCAGCAGGCCACGGACGAGTGCGACGCCGGGTTCGAGAGGCATCAGGCGTTGGCCTCGCTGGTGACCTTGACCGACTCGTAGGCCTGCTTCATCAAGGTGTCCCACTCGCCCTGGGGCGCGGTGAACCGGATCGAGGAGGAGACCCCGTCGGCGACGCCGATCATCAGGGTGACCTGCTCGGCCTTGGCGGTGCTGCCGTCGGAGAGTTGGACGTCACGCAGGAACCGCAGGAACTTGGCCTCGCTGGCACCGGGCACGTCCACGTCGCCCTTGTCGAGCAGCTCGTAGCCGGGCGAGACCCGGGCGATCTCCTCGGCGGCCTCGGCCATGCCCCGGTCGATCTGGGCGCCGGTGTTCTCCTGGCCCGCGGACATCTGCAGCGCTGCCGGGAACGGCTTGGTGCCGTTGGGCAGGCCGATGGCCCACTCGAACGTGCTGCCGTCGATGCCCTCGCGCTCGTCGCCGTAGGTGGTCCACCCCGCGTCGACCTGCACCACGAGTCCGTGACCGACGGCGTAGGAGCTCCCGGCGTCCTCGACGACCTCCCAACGGTCGTCGACCTGCGAGGTGAGCTGTGCGGGCACGTCGACCCCTTCCTCTCCACATCCGGTGAGTCCGGTGGCCAGCAGTACCGCCGTGGCCACGGCCACGCCCATCCGCATCAGCTGCATGCGAGGTTCTCCTCCCACTGCCCGGTCGTCGGGTTGTAGTACCAGCCGCCGGTGGTGTTCTGGTCGATCGTCGTGTGGTGCCCTTCGGCCCCGACACTACCGATCGGCGTCTTGATCTTGCCGCCCCACTCGTCGTGGTCCTTGTCGTAGGTCCCGATGGTGAAGTTGACCTGGGAGTGGTTGTTGAACTGGTCCATCAGGGCCTGGGCGTCGGCCTCGGACATCGGCTGACCGGTCACCATGTTGCCCAGCGCCTCGCTGAAGGCCGCGGAGTTCTCGTTGTTGAAGTTGCTGGAGAACTCCAGCTGGAACTGGCCACCAGCGTCGAGGTCGAGGTTGGGCAGGGCCAGGTCGGTGAGCGTGCCGTTCGGCACCGGAGCGCCCTCCTCGAGCCCCTCCATGCCGAGTTCGTTGTTGACCCCCAGGTTGACCTCGCCCTCGGCGTGCCCGGCCACCACGCCGGTGACGTTGGTGACGTTGCCGTTGGCGTCGAAGGTGACGTTGGCCTGGACGCTGAGCTCGACGTCGCCGGCAGCGCTCGCCTCGAGCAGGGTGTCCGGGATCGGGATGCCCAGGTTGGCGGCCGCGTCCACGGTCAGCCCCATGCTGAAGGTGGTGTCGCCGTTGGAGTGGGACTCGACGCCCAGCACCGCGGTGCCGTTGGCCTCGAGCTCGGTGGGCCCGAGCTCACCGGAGACCCCGACGCCGGCGCCGGCCTCGAAGTAGGTCGAGCTGGGCTCCACACCACCCTGGGTGCCGAACAGGCCGCCGAAGTTCGCGGCGTTGTCGTCAGCGAAGTTCTGCGCGTCCTCGAGGCTGTCGAACTCAAAGGTCTGGCCGCCGGTGAAGTTGCCGTTGATGTTGACCGTCGCGCCGCCGTTGGCCTCGACTCCCCCGTCGCCGGTACCGACCTCGGCCCCTCCCTTGGGACCGAACTCGTAGCTGCCGGAGACCTGACCCTGGGTCTTGACGATGTACTTGTCCTTGAACGACCCGTCGGGCTGGCGCTCGCGCACCCGGATGATCGTGTAACCGGTGTCGCCACCGACGGTGGCCACGACCGAGACGCTGCCGCCCCAGGTCTGGCTGTTGGACGACAGCGTGCAGTCGTCGGGCAGGTACTCGGGCAGGGCGTCGGCCGGGCAGCCGGTGGACACGCCGAGCGTCGAGGTGATCTGGCAGTAGGCCTTCTGCACGGTGCCCTTGGCCAGGTCACCGATGGGGGTGACGATGCCGATGACACCGAGCACGAGCAGCCCGACGAACGCCAGGATGCCGACGTACTCGGCGGTCGTGGCGCCACGTTCGGACCGGCGGGTGGGCCGGACGGGCGCCACCGGCTGGGTCGTCGTCGTGTGGTCAGGCATGGCAGCCCCCTGCTGCTCGGGTCCCGGGTCGGGACGGTGGGCGCCCAGTGGCGCGGTGCGGAGTGGGTGGACGGGTCCGCACCCTGGGTGCGGGGTGGATCAGAAGCCGTTGGTCAGGTAGATCTTCCAGCGAAGCGACGGACCGATCGGCGTGGGATAGCAGTACGGCGGCCGGTAGGCCCCTGTGGCGTAGCAGCTGGAGTTCCACAGGGCGTCGGTGATGCAGAGCCCCCCGTAGGTGAACCCCGTGCCGCCCGAGCAGAAACCGCTCTCGACCTTCGCGACCGCGGTGGCCGTGGCCTCGGAGTGCGCCGTGGTGTCGCCGCCCTTGACCGGGTCGTTCTGCCGGGTGGTCACCCGGAACCGCCAGCCCGGGATCGTGGGGTCGTACCCGAGCGGGACGACCGGACCCTTGAGCGTCGCGCCGTTGGCCGCGGCGAACCGCTGCGCCTCCGACTGGATCTGGAACGACAAGAACCCCTGCATCCTGAGCACGAACCCCGGCATGGCCGTGGTGGTCAGCAGCAGCGGGGAGCCGGCGTGGTTCTTCTGGGCCTTCGCCGCGCCCAGGGCGGCTGCGTCAGCCGCGGTGTCCGCCCGGTTGCTCTGGTCCAGGATCTTCTGGACCGGCAGGAAGAGCGCGGCGATCGCGAAGGACCCGATCACGGCCAGGAGGAGGGCCGGGTAAACCTGGCCCTCCTCCCCGCGTCGCCTGTGGCGAAGGATCACAGGGATCCCTTGATGTCATCGAACACCTTGGTGATGGTGTCGGTGACGATCGTGCCGATGTCGGTGTTGATGCCGATGACGATCATCACGAGCAGGGCCACGAAGGCCAGGATGCCGACGTACTCAGCGGTGGTCTGGCCCTTCTCGGAACGGTTCTGCAGGCGGACACCCATCACGTGGAGGGTGGCCTGGAGCTGTGCGGCGAGGTTGGTCATCTTCTTCTCCTTACGTTTCGGGTGTCCCCGAGCTGTTTGGTCTGTGTGAGCCGGTTCAGTTCCCCGGCCCGACAACAGGAACGTTACGGACCCAGCGCCGGGTCGCGGAGTGTCCGTGGGCCCCATCCAGGACCCAATCGCAGGGCCCAATCCGGGGGCCCGTTCCGGTCCTGTCCGGGTGCGCCACGAGCTACTCCCGCAGCCCGAGCAGCAGCGAGATGGCGGCCGGCCGGCTGGTGACGCCGAGCTTGGCGAAGAGCCGGTTGATGTGGTTCTTCACGGTCTTCTCCTCGATGAACAGCGCCGCGGCGATCTCGGAGTTGGTCGACCCGCGCACCATCTCCTCGGAGATCTCCAGCTCGCGCCGGGACAGACCGAACCGGGCACCGGCCTCGGCCACCGCGGACCGTCCCCCGTCGGGTTCGGCGGCCGGCGGGGCGCCGGAGCTCCCGGCCAGCAGCACCGAGGCGGCGGCCGGCGAGAGCCGCGGACGGCCCGCAGCGGTGTCACGGATCGCGGTGGCCAGCTCGGCGGAGTCGAAGGAGCCGTGCACCAGGTAACCGGTGGCGCCCTGACGCAGGGCCGTGGAGACCACCTGGGCCTCGTCGGTGTAGGTCAGCATCAGCACCTTGGCCCGGGCGGAGAGCTCGGCCAACGAGTCCAGCCCTCCCCCGCCGGGCATCCGCACGTCCAGCAGCACCACGTCCGGGGCGTGCTCGGCGGCCGCCTCGACGGCCCGGGGGCCGGAGTCGGCCTCGCCGCAGATCTCCAGACCGTCCTCGAGCTCCAGCAGGCTGCGCAGCCCCATCCGGATCACCGGGTTGTCGTCCACGATCAGTACGCGTGTCACCACTCGAACTCCTCTTCGTCCAGTGCGGCGGGCAACCGCACCCGCACCGCAGTTCCCTGCTCCGGCTGCGACTCCATGCGCACCACGCCCCCGGCCCGGGCGGCCCGTTCACGCATGCCCAGCACCCCGAAGTGCCCCTGCCGGGGAGCGGCGCTGGCCAGGTCCACGGTCGAGCCCGGTCCGTCGTCGCGGACCAGCAGGTCCACCCAGGCGCCGTCGACCTCCAGCACCACCTCCACCGAGGTCTCCGGTGGGGTGTGCCGGTGCACGTTCTCCAGCGCCTCGTCCAGGATCGCCAGCAGCTCGTAGCCGGACTCGGTGCTCAGCTCGGCGGTGCTGTCCAACCGGCACTCGGCGCGGCGCGAGGTGGTGCCGCGCCAGCGCTCCACGGCGGTGCCCACCTGGGTGGCCAGGTCGGCGGTGGCGTCGGCCCGGCGCATCGCCACGACCAGGTCGCGCGACTCCACGGTGGCCTGGCGCAGCATCCGGGAGACGTCGCCGGCCTGGGAGGCGGCGCGCTCGGGGTCGCGTTCCATCCACGCCGGCAGCGTCTCGGCGAGCATCGCCACCCCCTGCAGCGACTTGACCAGGGAGTCGTGCATCTCGCGGGCCAGCCGGGCCCGTTCCTCCGCGACACCGGCCAAGCGGGTCTGGCGCTGCTGCTCCCGGACCAACCGGTCGGCCTCCAGCACCGAGGCCCTGATCCCCGAGCCCAGGAACAGCGTGCCGGCCAGCACCACCGGAACGACCACGCCGAGCAGGTACTGCTCGTCGCGCCCGGACGCCGACAGCGGCATCGCCGCCAGCCACCAGCCCACCGCGATCCCGGGGGCGAAGACCATCGCCCCGCGGGTGCCCAGGCAGACGCCGGCCAGGACGGCTCCACTGCCCAGGAGCAGCAGCAGCGGGCTCAGCGGGTCGTAGCGGAAGAGAACGACCAGGCACAGCGCCACGTCGAGACCCAGGATCAGTGGGTGGGTGCTGAGGCTGATCCCGAACGTCTCCCAGCGCAGCAGCACGGTGACGAACCACGAGCTGGCCAGGCACAGCAGGATGGCCAGGCCGTTCAGCTCGACCGCGAGCACCCAGCCGGTGACCAGCAGGCAGCAGACGATCCGGATGGAGAGCACCGCCTTGGCGATGCCGGTGAGCGCGACGACCCGCTCGAACTCGACCTCGTGCGGGGCGACCTGGAGGACGGCCACGGTGCCCGGCTCAGCTCGACATGGCCATCATGATGATGGACCCGAGCAGGAAGATCGTGATGGCCGGCATGATCACCAGGGTGAGGATCATCGAGATCTTCGGGTTGGCCCGCGCGGCCGCGGTCCGGGCGCGCTGCCCGGCGGTCCGGCGGATCTCCTTGGAATAGGCCTCCAAGAAGCCGGTGATCGGGGTACCGAGCTCCTCGGCCTGCAGGAACGCGGTGATGAAGTTGTTCAGCGACAGCGAGCCGCTGCGGTCGCGCATCTCGGTGAACGCCTGCCGACGACTGGCGCCGAGATCGATCTGGCGCAGAGCCACCAGCATCTCCTCCGCGACCGGGCCCTCCAGCAGGGTCGCCACCCGGCGCAGCGCGCTGCGGAACCCGAGCCCGGCGCTGATGGTCACGCTCATCACGTCGAGGAAGTCGGGCAGCTCGCGCTCGATCAGCTGCGACCGGTTGCGGCCCCGCATGAACAGCGAGATCCGCGGCAGGTACCACCCGATGACCGGCAGCAGCGCCGCCCAGAACTGGCCCTTGGAGAGCAGCAGGAACGCCAGGCAGCCGGTGAGGAACGCCCAGGACGCCTGACGTCGGACCAGCCCCTCCACGGTGAGGTTGTCCGGCGAGCCGGCCCGCAGGATCTGGTGGCGCAGCTTGCGCCGGGTCTCGGGTCCGACCTGGCCCAGCACCCGGCCACCGACGACCCGGTCCAGGAAGCGCAGCAGGGCCGCGACGAGGCTCTTCTGCTCCTTCTTCTCCTTCAGCTCCAGGCCGTCGAAGCCCATCACGCCGACGGTGGGGGTGCGCACCAGGTGCCACCCGTGGAACGCCAGGGCGACGGCGGCCAGGCCGCCCAGCCCGTACCAGAGCGTCATCTCAGACCTCCACCTTGGCGGCCTTGCGGGCCAGCCAGATGCCGAAGAGGAACAGCGACAGCGATACCACGAAGATGACCACCCCGACGGTGGTGGACAGCACCGCACGCATGCCGCCCTCGACCGAGCTGTGCACCAGCAGCACCATCATCAGACCGAGGACCGAGACCGCAAGCACGGTCGCGCGGGAGCCGGCGACCAGGGTGTTGACCTCGCGGCGCAGGTCGCGCCGGGTCTCCAGGGCCTCGGTGATGCCCTGCAGGGCGGTGACGATCTTGCCGCCGGCGCGGGCCTGGATGACCAGCACGTTGACCAGCACCGCCAGCTCGCGCGAGGGCATCCGGTCGCCCATCCGGGTCAGCGCCGCGTCCATCGACGACCCGAGCACCAGCTCCTCGTTCACCCGGGCCAGCTCCGAGCGGGTCGGCTCGATCGACTCCTGCGCGGCCAGGGAGAGTCCAGCGCGCAGGGACAGTCCGGCGCTGGCGGAGTTGGCCAGCAGGCGGGCCAGGTCGGGCAGCTGGTCGACGAACTTGATGTAGCGGGCCTCCTCGCGGCGCTTGAACATCGAACGCGCCCCCAGCACCGCCAGGGTCATCGCGATGATGCACAGCACCGGGCCACCGATCGACCACGAGACGATCCCGAGCACGACCAGGACCACGGCCCCACCCAGCAGGGTGTCGGCCACCGGCCAGGACAGGTCGGCGTTGTCGAGGGTGCGCCGCAGCCGGGCGCCCCGCGGCGTGTGGGTGACCCGCTTCTCGACCGCGCGCCGCAGCCGGGCCAGGGCCGAGGAGTCCTCGGGGGCCAGCACGAACGCGATGTCGGCCCGGCGGGCCCGTTCACCGGACAGCACCCAGATGCCCACCAGCGCCAGGGCGAGGGTGCCCAGGAGCAGCAGGATGATGGTGGGGATGGTCATCAGAACCCCTCGGCCTCGGGGGCGTGCAGGAACTCGTCGGGGATCGGCAGGCCGGTCAGCCGGATCCGCTCGGCGTAGCGGGCCGGGAGCCGGTGCCGCACCTCGGTGCCCACGACCGGGCCGGTGCCGCTCCACGGCTCCGGGAGGAACTGGTAGACCGGGTACATCTTGTACTGCTCGCGGTGCCGCGAGACGAGCAGCACGATCTCGGTGATCCGGCGCGACTTGTCGGCCAGGCGGCTCAGCTGGACCACGCAGTCGATGGCCGAGTTGATCTGGTCGCGCAGGGTCGCGTCGGGCAGCTGGACGTCGGCCATCGTGCACAGCGTCTCGAACCGCAGGAACGCGTCCTCGGCGGTGTTGGCGTGGATGGTGGCCAACGAGCCCTCGTGACCGGTGTTCATCGCCTGCAGCATGTCCAGCGCCTCACCACCACGGGTCTCACCGACGATGATCCGGTCGGGCCGCATGCGCAGCGAGTTGCGGACCAGGTCGCGGATGGTGACCTCACCCTTGCCCTCGACGTTGGCGGGGCGGGTCTCGAGCCGGATGACGTGCCGCTGCTGCAGCGCCAGCTCGGCGGCGTCCTCGATGGTGACGATCCGCTCCTGGGCGGGGATGTAGTTCGACAGCGCGTTGAGCATGGTGGTCTTGCCCGAACCGGTACCGCCGGAGACGACCAGGTTGAACTCGGCCTTGATGAACGCGTCCAGCAGCTGCGCGGTGGGCGCGTCCAGGGCACCGAACTCGATCAGCCGGGCGATGGTGAACGGCCGCGGGAAGCGTCGGATGGTGATCGTCGGGCCGTCGACGGCCAGCGGCGGGACGATGACGTTGACCCGCTCGCCGCCGGCCAGACGGGCGTCCACCATCGGGCTGGACTCGTCGACGCGACGGTTGACGGTGGCCACGATCCGGTCGATGACCTGGTAGACCTGCTCGACCGAGGAGAACTTCAGCGGCAGTTCCTGGATGTGGCCGGCCCGCTCGACGTAGATCGTCTCGTGGCCGTTGACCATGATCTCGGTGATCGACTCGTCGCGCAGCAGCGGCTCCAGGACACCCAGGCCCAGTGCCTCGTCGACCACCCGGCGGACCAGCGAGTTGCGTTCCCGGTTGGTCAGCAGCGGGCCCTCACGGGTCAGCAGCGAGGCGACCACGCGCTCCAGCCGGGCACGGCGCTGCTCCTCGGTCAGCGAGGACAGCTCGGAGAGGTCGACCTCCTCCAGGAGCATCGTCTTGAGGTAGGCGACGCCGTTGTCGTTGACGACGGAGTCGATCTGGACCTCGTTCTTGCGTTCACGCAGGGACATCGGGGGTTCCAGCCAATCTCTGGGGCGGGTGTCGGACGGGCCGGGGCCTCGGTCGACGCAGTCGGGACGCGGGTCAGTCGGTGTCGGGCATCACGGAGTAACGGGTGACGGTGATGTCGAGCCCCTTCACCCCGAAGCCCATGAACGGGATCTTCACCTTGGCCTCGGCCGAGACGGCACCGAACCCGGCGCCACCACGCACCTCGGGCTCCTCCCCGGCCCGGGAGCGGTCACCGGAGCCGGCGTCCACGTCGGGGTCGAAGATGCCGGGCACGGACCGCTCGGCCATCCGTTCGGCGCTGTTCGCGCTGGTGCCCTTGCTGACCTCGCGGGCGGCCAACCGGGCCGCGGACTCGGCGGAGACCGCGGCGTAGCCGAGCAGGAACAGCTGCAGGATCGCGCCGGCCACCAGGAGTGCCATCGGCAGGATCCCGAGCATCTCGATCGTGGCCTGGCCCTCCTCGGTGCGGCGACGCCTCAGCAGGGTGGAGCGGAACAGTCGGCGCATCAGTCGTCCTCCTCGGCTGCACTTCCCCTGGCCTTGATCGGCTGGTTGAGCCAGGGCACGACGGTCGGGGCCGTGAGGGTGGCCTCGTAGGTGGTGTCGTTGACCTCGCGGACCCGCACCTTGAAGAAGCCCGGTGCGGCGTCCTCGGCGGCCTTCTTGGCCTGGAAGTAGGTGCCGCCACGGGCGCTGACCCGGGCCGCGGCGTCCGCGGCGGTCCGGCTGGAGACGTTGGCGATGACCAGCAGGGTGAACTGGATCAGGATCATCGCGATCAGCATCGCCACCGCGAGACCGACGACCGCCTCGATGGTCACCTGGCCGTCGTCCCCACGGCGACGCCGGCGCTTCTTGGCCTTCTTGTCCGGCTTGTCCCCGCGGCTCGCCTCCTCCAGCGTGACGGGGGTGTCGCGGGCCGGCAGGGCCAGGTTCAGCTCACGGCCCAGGGAGATCACGGCCCGACGGAACGGCCCGTCCTCCAGGTCCACCGGGGCCATCGCGTTGGCCGCGGACTCGAGGCGCTTGGGGTCCTCGGGCACCGATGTGCGGAACGTCTCGGTGGAGAGCATCCGGGCACCGAACTCGGGCTGGATCTCGTTGCGGGCGCTGACCTTGTTGAACAGGATCGTGGCGTCGCCGGTCTTGGCCACCTGGAGCCGGTCGAGCATCTCCAGCTTGTCCTGGGCCGACCGGATGCTCGGCACGTCCGGCGTGGTGACCACGATCAGCTGGTCGGCGAACTCCATCGCCACCGCGGAGGCCTCCGAGACCACGGACCCGGCGTCGACGACGATCAGGTCGTAGTGCCCCTTGGCCACCCCGATGATGTGCCGGGCGACCTCGCCGGTGATGTCCTCGGCCTGCTCCCCCTGCGGGGGCGCCATCAGGGCACGCAGACCGCTGCGGTGCACGATCGAGGCCTCGTCCAGGTTCCGGCCGGTGAGCGAGTCGGCGATCAGGGTCAGGTCGGCCAGGGTGCGGCGCGGGGCGACGTCGAACAGGTGGCGCATGCCGCGCTGCTGCAGGTCCAGGTCGATCAGGCAGA
This sequence comes from Actinomycetes bacterium, assembly GCA_023396115.1. GTDB lineage: Bacteria > Actinomycetota > Actinomycetes > Propionibacteriales > Nocardioidaceae > Nocardioides. The sequence continues at coordinate 56,846 of JAEWXC010000017.1, forward strand.
CCCGGTGGTCCCGGTTCGAGGCGATCGCCAGCAGCGCCGTGTGCAGCGCCACGGTCGAGGTGCCGACCCCGCCCTTGGACCCGGTGAACGCGATCAGCCGGCCGGGCTGGTCGCTGCCGCCGAAGGCCATGCCCGGCGCCATTGCCGTGCGCGAGCGCAGGTGGCGCTGCCAGGTGAGGATCGCGGGCAGCCGGTCGGCCAGCTCGTCGGGCGACGGCGGCGAGGACAGCAGTCCGCGGGCACCGGAGTCCATCGCGGCCTGGTACATCGACGGACCGTGGTCGGCGCTCATCACCAGCACCGCGACCTCGGGGGCCCGGTTCAGCAGGTCCCGGACCAGCGACTGGTAGGGCATCGGGCCGATCTGGTCGTCGACCAGGACCAGGTCCAGGTCGATCGCCGAGTCCACGGCCAGCAGCAGGTCCGCCGAGGTCTCCGCGACTCCCAGCACCTCGATCTCGTCACGCAGCTCGCTCAGCGTCGCCGAGACCTGGCTGCGCAGCTCCTCACTCGCGACCGCGAGCAGCAACCTGGCACTCATCGCTGTCCTCCTCGACCCTGCGGGAACGTCTCGGCGTAGGTCTTGTTCTCGGGTGCCACCTCGGTGTCGTCGACCGGCGGTCGCAGCACGAGGCGGGTCTGGGCGGCGAAGGTCTCGGCGAAGGTCAGCGCCTTCACCTGGCCCTCGGCGGTGGCGAAGGTGATCGAGACCGCCTCGTTCTGCATCAGGATCCCGGCCGCGGAGGTCTTCTGCCGCTCCTGGGTCTGTCCGACGTTGATCACCAGCAGGTTCTGCGCGATCACCTTGGTCCGCGGGCCCACCATGGTGATGCCCTCGTCGAAGGTGGCCCAGACGTCGACCCGGTCCCCGGGGCGAATCTTGCCGGCGACACCGGTCTCGGCGTCGACCATGATCGCGATCTCACGCTCGCCCGGCTTCAGCGACGGCCGCTGCACCAGGTTGGAGGCCTGCAGCAGCGTGCCCTCGCTGAGCTGCGCCGCGGTGACCCGACCGGTCAGGTCCGACAGCGTGGTCACCGACTGGGCCGGCAGCCACCGCTTGGGGATCTCGACCTCCTCGACCGCGTCGGCGGGGATCTCGGTGAACGCCGGGACCGGCTTGGTGATCACGTACGCGGGGACCCGGTCACCGACCTGGGCCTCGACGTCGTTCACGTAGCTGACCACACCGAAGAAGACGGCCACGGCGCAGATCACGGCTGCACCGAGGAACATCCATCCGTAGCGTTGGCGGGGATTCATGCAACGAGCTCCTCACGGGCGGAACAGAACGGGCAGGACCCCGACGTGGCGCCACCGCAGTGGACGCACCGGCCGAAGGGCTGACGGGAGAGGTGGGCGACGACGGTGTCCACGTTGCGCGGCACCAGCGTCTCCTCGTAGTAGGTGGAGCGTCCCCACCAGCGGACGTTGTCGTCCACGGTGCCCAGCGGGACGCTCTGGGCGATGTTCAGGCCCGGAACGGCGACCCGGGAGGCGAGCCGGTCCTGGCCGTCGACCACGCGGTCGACGTCCTGGAACAGCGGCTGGTGCTCCGGCGCGCGGCCGGTGGAGAGGTGGGCGGCGTCGTCGAGCCAGCCGGCCAGCGTCATCCCGGGCACCCAGGAGGCCAGGTGCTGACCGAACGTCACGCCGGGCACGGTCAGGCCGGCGACGCTGGAGACGACGATGCGGGTCTCCAGGATGCCGGGCTCACGACGCAGCGAGGCGATCGCGACACCGGCCGGCACGCCACGGGCGGCCAGGGCGGCCAGCCAGGTCGAGCGGGCCGAGAGACCGGTCGGCGGGACCTCGACCGAGACCCCCACCACGCGGTGCTTGCGGGCCAGGGCGCGCAGCACCCCCAGCTCGTGCTCCTGCCGACGGCCGTGCGCGTGCACGAACAGCAGCGGGAACCGGGTGGGCTGGGAGTTGAGCACGTTGAGCGCCTCGTCGAGGAAGCCCTCGCGCCCGGGGTCGGGCAGGGTCAGCACACGCCGGTGGTCCGGATGTGCTGTGAGCCTGGCCGGCTCGTGGCCGCACGCGACCACCGTGAAGGTTGATGCCACAGAGTTCTCCCCGGGAAGCAGTCCTGCCCTGACGAGGAAGCAACTACCCCCGCCCGGGTGGCACAAACCTGGGGACGACTGCCCGGTTGGTGAAGATTTCGGTGGACCCGGCTCCGGGGACCCGGCGAGGAGTCCGACCGGGAGTCCGGCGGGGCGTCCGGGCAGGTGTCCGGGGAGCGGCTCGTCTTGACGCTGCGTCGCGCCACCCGTGTACGTTCACGGCCAGTCGAGAACTCGTCCCCGACCACGAGGAGACGGCATGTCCGCTCGGGACCGCACGCCGATGACCCACCGACCCGTCCAACGCCGTCGCGGGGCCCGCGCCCTCGGCGCCGGGGCCCTGGCCTCGCTGCTCGCTCTGGGGATGGCCAGCGCCACCCCGTGGGTCTCCGCCGGTGCCGCCGGCCCGCTGGCCGCCGCCGACGAGCCCGCCCCCAGCGGACCCGGCAAGGTGATGCTGGTCCTGGACTCCTCGGGCTCGATGGCCGAGAAGGCCTCCGGCGGCCAGACCAAGATCGCCGCCGCCAAGCAGGCGCTGCGCAGCACCATCAAGGCGATGCCCGACGAGCAGGTGGTGGGCCTGCGGGTCTACGGCTCGAAGGTGTTCCAGGCCTCCGACCCGGGCGCCTGCACCGACTCGGTGCTGGTGGCCGAGCCCGACACCGGCAACCGGGACAAGATGCTCGCCGCGGTGGAGAAGTACCGCCCCTACGGCGAGACCCCGATCGGGTACGCCCTGGCCGAGGCCGGCAAGGACCTGGGCAACGAGGGCAACCGCAACATCATCCTGGTCTCCGACGGGGTGCCCACCTGCAAGCCCGACCCGTGCCAGGTGGCGCGCGAGCTGTCCAAGAAGGGCATCAACCTGCGCATCGACGTGGTCGGTCTGGACGTGGACAGCACGGCCCGAGAGGCGCTGCAGTGCATCGCCGACGCCGGCAACGGCACCTACTACGACGCGACCGACGCCGACGACCTGGCCTCGAGCCTGAACAAGGTCGCCGAGCGGGCCGCCCGGGGCTACCAGACCGTCGGCACCCCGGTCGACGGCACGCCCGAGCCCACCGGCGCGCCCGAGATCACCGCCGGTGACTGGGTCGACGACCTCGAGGAGGGTCAGGAGACCTACCACTACACGGTCCGTCGCGAGATCCCCGGCTCGGTGCTGATGACCGGGGCCAGCTGGCGCACCAAGGGCACCAACCTGGGCCGGGCGGCCCTGAGCCTGCCCGACGGCACCTCGTGCGGCTCGGAGGTCTCGGTCGGCGGCGCGGAGAGCCTGGCCGTGGCCTCGGCCTCTGCCGGCACCGAGGACCCCGAGGACCCGTGCAGCACCGCCGAGGAGCTGGTGCTGAGCGTCGAGTTCGGCGCCATCGCCGGCGACACCGCACCGACCGCGGAGATCCGGGTCACCGAGCTCGCCCCGGTGCAGAACGCCGACGAGCTGCCCGCCCCGGTCGCCCAGCCGGTGCCGTGGAGCGCCCCGGCCCGGTCCAAGCCCACGCCGGTCAGCGGCGGCACCTCCTTCGCGGACGCCGAGCCGCTCGAGCCGGGATCGTTCTCCGGCGAGATCGTGCCGGGCGAGACCCTCACCTTCACCGTCGACGCCGGCTGGGGACAGTCGGTCGACGCCGCGGTCAGCGTGCCGAAGCTGAAGCCCGAGCTCGCCGACGCGCTGCTCCGGGCGCGCCTGGGGATCTCGGTCTTCTCCCCGGCGCGGACCTCGGCCGGCGCGGACCGCACCGAGCCCGACACCGACACGCTGGCCTCGCTCAACGCCCCCGGCGCGAGCGTCGCCACCACCACCGGGCCGATCGCGTGGACCAACCTGACCGAGAGCGGTCGTGAGGGCGCCTCCCTCGGAGGGCTGCAGACGGTCGTGGTGCACCTGGAGAAGGGCGCCTCGGACTCCGTCCCGGTGCCGTTCCGCCTCGACCTGGCGGTCTCCGGCGAGGTGGCCGGCGAGCCGGTCTTCGAGGTGCCCACCGAGACCGACGAGCCGACCGGGGAGGCCTCCACCTCCGCCACCGACGAGCCGGCCGCGGACGCCGCGGAGGAGAACTCCTCCGACGAGGGCACGCCGCGCTGGCTGTGGGGCGTGGGCGGGGTGGCGCTGCTGGCCGTGCTGGCCGGCGCCGGTGTCGCGCTGTCTCGCCGCCGGGGCACCCCCGGCTCCTGACCCCCGGAACAGACCCGGTACCGGGGTCGCGGCGGGCAGCGAGGTTTGCCCGACCGCGACCCGGGGCAGGGTCGCGGTGGTCGGGCGTTCGCCCCGACCTCCGTCACACGGGAGTCAGCAATGAGGGAACTGTTCGTCGCAGGCCGCCGGGTCGCCGACGTGGAGATGGCCGTCACCCCGCGCACCCGCGGCAAGGGGCTGCTGGGCCGGACCGGCCTGAGCGGCGCGCTGTGGCTCGCCCCCGCCCGCCAGGTGCACACCTACCGGATGAAGTTCGCCATCGACGTGGCCCACGTGGACCGCAACGGCACCGTGATCCACACCCAGACCATGCCACCGGGTCGACTCGGTCCCTGGAAGCGGCGTGCCCGCGGGGTCCTGGAGGCCGAGGCCGGGTCGTTCGAGGCCTGGGGCCTGACCCCCGGGGTGCAGGTCGAGCTGGTCGCCCCGGCGATGTCCGCCTGAACCACCTCCACCTGAGCCACGTCACCCTGAGCCGGGTCACCGGACGGAGCACGGCAGCACCGGCCCGATCGGTGCCCCGCGCGGTGCGGCACAATCGAGGGTCGTGACCGACTCCCGCCCCGAGCCTGCCTGCCCGTGCGGCACCGGTGCCCCGCTGGCCGGCTGCTGCGGTCCGCTGCTGGACAACCGTGAGCAGGCCGGCACCGCCGAACAGCTGATGCGCTCGCGCTACACCGCGTTCGCGTTGCGCCACGACGACCACCTGTTCCGCACCTGGCACCCGCGCACGCGGCCCGAGGACGTGCACAGCGACCCGGGCCTGCGGTGGACCCGGCTGGAGGTCCTCGACACCCGCGACGGCGAACCCGGGGACGAGACCGGTGTGGTCGAGTTCCGGGCCCACCACGACGGCAACGACGGCCCCGGTGTGCTGCACGAGCGGAGCCGCTTCGCCCGACGGGCCGGGCGGTGGGTCTACCTGGACGGTGACCTCGGGTGAGGACCGGGCAGAATGGGCCGGTGCCCGCCCGTGTGATCGTCCTGGCCGGCCCCAGCGGGGCCGGGAAGTCCCGCCTCGCCGAACGCCTCGACCTGCCGGTGCTGCGGTTGGACGACTTCTACCGCGACGGCGACGCCGAGGGACTGCCCCGGATCACCGAGGGCCCCAATGCCGGGATGGTCGACTGGGACGACCCGGGCTCGTGGTGCCTGGAGGACGCCCTGGCGGCACTGGACCAGCTCTGCCGGACCGGTGAGTGCCAGGTGCCCGACTACGACATCTCCACCAGCCGCCGCGTCGGCACCCGCCACCTGGACCTGCGCGGGGCGGAGCTCTTCGTCGCCGAGGGCATCTTCGCCCCCGACGTGGTGGCCGGGTGCCGCACCGCCGGGCTGCTGGCCGCCGCGTACTGCGTCACCCAGCACCCGCTGGTCACGTTCTGGCGGCGCCTCTCCCGAGACCTGCGCGAGCGCCGCAAACCACCGCTGGTGCTGCTGGCGCGGGGCTGGTCGCTGATGCGGGCCCAGGGCCGGGTCGTGGAGCGCGCCGTCGGCATGGGCTGCCGCCCCGCGACCGGGGACCGCGCCTTCGCCGAGCTGTGCGAGTTCCTGCCCGTGGGCTGAGCCCGTGGCTGATCAGCGGTCCAGCCCCGGCGCGGACCTGCCGGTCAGTTGCCCCGGGAGAGCAGCGCCTGAGCGAACACGCTGAGGATGTCGTTGGGGTCCTCGGCCAGGTAGGCCTTGCCGCCGGTGACCTCGGAGATCTTGGTCAGCGCCGGCATGTCGGCGTCCTTGGTGATGCCGATCGAGATGATCTTCACCGGACGCTCCGGGTCGCTGATCCGCTTGAGGTGCGAGAGCAGGTCCTTGAGCGAGATCGAGCCCGGGTCGTCGTTGGCGCCGTCGGAGAGCAGGATGACGGAGTTGAAGTAGTTCTTGTCGTAGCTCTTCACCGCCGCCTCGTACGCCTCCTCGGTGGTGTCGTACAGGCCGGTTCCGCCCTGGGTGATCGACTTCAGCGTCGGCACCTGCTCGCGCATGTACTGGGCGTGCTTGAAGCCCTTGGTGGTGGCGTCGAGACGCTTCATCGGCGCCATCTCACGCCAGTCCTTGCCCGGGCCGCCCTGGTCGATCGAGAACGCCCAGACACCGATCCGTGCGTGCGAGGGGAAGATGTCCAGCGCGGTCAGCGCGGCGTCCACGGCCAGGTCCATGCGGGTCTTGCCGCCCGGCACCTCGAAGTCCATCGACCCGGAGGCGTCGAAGACCGCCAGGATCGAGGAGGGCACGCTCAGCATCTGCCACTGACCCAGCAGGCCGTTGTACTCGGCCACCGGGGGCTGACCCATCGTGGTGACCTTGCCCAGGCCGCGGCCGGGCAGCGGGGCACGGTCGGGTCCGCGCAGGCCCGCCGTGGCCAGGGCCTCGCGGCCGGCGTCACTGGCGAACCAGGTGCTGATCCGCTGGGCGGCCTGCGCCGCACCCTTCGCTCCGCCGGCGACCTGCACCAGCGGGAAGTCCAGGACCGGCGAGCCGGTCGGCGGGGTCACGACCTTGACGTTGGCGCTGCCCGCGGTGAGCATCTCCTGCTCGCTGCTGGGGATCAGCCGGGTGAACGTGGGGGTGACCTCGGTGAGGGCGACCGGGTCGGCCTTCCCGTCCGAGGCGCGGCTGCCGAACGCCTGGGCGGCGTTCACGACGGCGCCCTTGGCCTGCTCGGCGCTGGCCCCGGTCTTCTTGGCCTCCAGCAGCGGCGCGACCAGCGCCATCGAGGTGTAGGAGTCCACCTCGGGGTCGGCGCTGGCCAGCGACGGGCTGGAGAGGGCCTCGAGCCAGGACGCGGGTGCCTGGGCGCCCTGCCGGCCGACCAGGACCACCGGGGTGCTGGCCAAGGACTTGGCGACGATCGAGGAGTCGGTGCCGTTCAGCTTGAGCCGCTCGGCGCGGGCGGTGCTGTCGGCGATCCACAGGTCGGGGCGGCCCCCGGTGAAGAACGAGTCGATGACCTTGCGCGGGGTCTGCACGCGCAGGTCGAGGGCGAAGCAGCGGTCCGACTCCCGGATGGCTTCGACGGCGGCAGCGGCGACCTTCTCCATCTGCGGCACCACGCTCAGCGCGACCCGGTCCCCGGTGGGGCAGTTGGCCGGGCCGTCGCTCTCCTGGGAGCTGCCGCCGGAGCTGTCCGGCTTCAGCAGCATCCAGGTGGCGCCGGCACCGCCCAGCACGAGCAGCAGACTGACCAGGATGGGCACGATGCCGGACGCGCCGGAGCCCTCGCTGCCCTGGTGGCGGCCTTCGTCCATGAAAACGTGCTCCCTCGTTGTGCTCCCGCTTGAACCCGAGGTGAGGATACGGGGCTCTTTGCCGTCCGCAAGTCCTTGTGCCCAACCTGTGACCTGCACGAACGCCCACGGCCCGGGTGCTCGACCCTGCGACCGGGTCCGGACCACACTGGGCGGGTGCCGATGTTCCGCCAGCCAGACGCCCGCTCCTGCGGCGCCAGCGTGCTGGTGACCGCCGCCCAGCTCGCGGGGTCGGTCCGGGTCGCCGACCGTGCCGCGTTCGAGGTGCTGGTGCTCACCGCGCACCGCCGGCTCACCGCGGTGGCCACCCGCGGTCGGCTGCAACTGCCGTGGCCCCGGGCGCTGGGGACGCCGCCGTGGACACTGGCCCGCGAGCTCGGCGCCCTGCACGGGGTGCGGTACCGGATCCGCTGGGTTCGCACCGGTGCGGTGGTCGACCAGGTGGCCGGGCACGACCTACCGGTCGCGGTGTACATCGGTAGCCGGTGGCTGCCCCGGCACGTGGTGCTGGCCCTCCCCGACACCTACCCGGCCGACGACCGGACCGACGACCAGACGGGGCCGCCCCACGACCCGACCGACCCGGCGACCCCGGTCTACGACCCGGCCGTCGGCGCGCTCGTGACGCTGGCGCGTGCGAGGTGGCAGGGTCCGCTGCGACTCGCGGGCTGGGACCAGCCCTGGTTCGCGCTGGTCCCGGGAGCTCAGGCCCCGTCGCCGGCGAGCTCGGCGTAACCGGGCTTGATCACGTCCTCGATGATCGCCAGCCGCTCGTCGAAGGGCAGGAACGCCGACTTCATGGCGTTGACGGTGAACCAGCGCAGGTCGTCCAGGGTCAGGTCGAAGGCCTCGACCAGGTTCCACATCTCGTCGGTCATCGAGGTCTGCGACATGAGCCGGTTGTCGGTGTTGACCGTCACCCGGAACCGGAGCTTGGTCAGCAGCCCGATCGGGTGCTCGGCGATCGAGGCGGCCGCGCCGGTCTGCACGTTGGAGGCGGGCGCGAGCTCCAGCGGGATCCGCATGTCGCGCACGTAGGAGGCCAGCCGGCCCAGGGTGACGGTGCCGTCCTCGGCGACCTCGATGTCGTCGACGATCCGGACGCCGTGGCCGAGCCGGTCGGCCCCGCACCACTGGATCGCCTCCCAGATCGACGGCAGACCGAAGGCCTCACCGGCGTGGATGGTGAAGTGGGCGTTCTCGCGCTGCAGGTACTCGAAGGCGTCCAGGTGGCGGGTGGGCGGGTAGCCGGCCTCCGCGCCGGCGATGTCGAACCCGGCCACGCCGCGGTCGCGCCAGGCCACCGCGAGCTCGGCGATCTCGCGGGAGCGGGCCTGGTGCCGCATCGCGGTGAGCAGCTGCCGGACCAGGATCTTTCCGCCGGCCGCAGCCATGCCCTCCTCGAAGCCGGCCTGCACGGCGGCGACGACGTCGTCGAGGCTCAGCCCGTTCTCGACGTGCTGCTCGGGGGCGTAGCGGACCTCGGCGTAGACGACGCCGTCAGCGGCCAGGTCCTCGACGCACTCCCGGGCCACCCGGGTGATCGCCGGGGCCGTCTGCATCACCGCGACGGTGTGGTCGAAGGTCTCCAGGTAGCGCTCCAGCGAGCCGGAGTCGGCGGCGGTGGCGAACCACTGCGCCAGGTCCTCGGCGGTGTCGGCGGGTACCTGGTGGCCGCACTCGCGGGCCAGTTCCAGCACGGTCGCGGGACGCACCCCTCCGTCGAGGTGGTCGTGGAGGAGGACCTTGGGGGCGGCGTGGACCTGGTCACGGGTGGGGCGCGTCATGGCCACATCCAACCAAAGGGCCGCACGTCTGGCACGTCAGCACGCGCCGACCGGCACCGCCACGGAACCGGGGTCACCCGACGGGCTTGGCCAACCACATCTCCAGGGCCTGGACGGTCACGTCGGGGGCCTGGCTGTGCACCCAGTGGCCCACTCCCCTGACCCGGACCAGCCGGACCCGGGGGAACAGGGCGCGCATCGGGGGTTCGTCGTCGTCGCGCACGTAGCCGGACTCGCCACCGGCCAGCCACAGGACCGGGCCGTCGAAGGTCGCGTCCCCGGCCTCGGGGAACCCGGCGATCGCCGATCCCCGGCCCCGGGCCGCGTCGGCGGCGACCAGCTCCAGGTTCGGCTGCCAGGTCCATCCGGCCCCGTCGCGGCGCAGGTTCTGCAGCAGGAAGGCGCGGACCCCGGGGTCCGGGTCGACGTGGGCGAACCACTCCTCGGCGGCCGCGCGGTCGGTGATCCGGTCCAGGGGCATCGTGCGCATGCCCTCGATGTAGCCGGCGAACCGGGACAGGTCGCCGTAGCCGACCGGGGCGATGTCGACGACGGCCAACCGGTCCAGCAGGTCGGGGTGGCGCAGTGCGAGGGTCATCGCGACCTTGCCGCCCAGGCTGTGCCCGACCAGGTTCCAGCGGTCGTCCCCACCAACCGCACGCAGCTCTACCGCGACCCGGTCGGCCAGGTCGCGGTAGTCGAACGCCTCGGTCCACGGCGAGCGGCCGTGGTTGGGCAGGTCCACCAGCAGGCAGCGGGCGTCGGTGCCGTCCGGGCCGGCGACGGCGCGGGCCACCTGCATCCAGTTGCGGCCCTGCCCGAACAGCCCGTGCAGGAACGCGACCCGGGGGCCCTGCTCCCCCACGCTCAGGGTGTGCAGGCGCTCGGCGGGTGCGACGGGGGGCATGCGGCCATCCTGCCGCACCGGCCCGGGTGTGGATCGCCCGCCTACGCTGGGGGCATCCACCACGAGGAGGCGGACATGGGACTGGCCGACGACATCCGGGCGAAGATCAACGAGGCCGAGCTGGACAAGCAGGTCCGGCAGGTGGCCGACGAGGCCCAGCAACTCTTCGACAAGGGCGCGGCGCAGGCCGGCGACCTGGCCCACGACAAGCGCGCCGACGTGGAGGAGTGGCTGGCCAAGGCCGAGGAGCAGGTCAACACCCGCACCGAGGGGCAGTACGCCGACACGGTCGCGAAGGTGCGGCGCGGTCTGATGCAGGGCCTGGACGCGGTCGCGGCGCGACGCACCCCCGAGCCGCCGGCCGACCCCGACGAGATTGCCGGGCCGCCCACCCCCGAGGCCTGAGCCCTACCGCCGCGCCGCAGCAGCGACCCGGCGTCAGCGGGCTCAGGGGTTGAGTGCGATGGTGGCCATGATCGGGCTGTGGTCCGAGGGCAGCGGCGAGTAGCGGCCGTTGGCGAACTGGGCGCCGTTGCGCCACTGCAGCACCCGGGTGCTGCGACCGCTCACCCAGATCCGGTCCATGTGGTAGCCCTGCGCCGCGCCGACGATCGGCACCGGCTGGAACTGGTTGCCGCTGTTGTGGTGCGGCTTCACCAGGGAGCGGGCCACCTCGTAGGAGTCGTGGAAGCCGGCGGCACCGAACAGCTTGCTCGGCGAGTCGTAGGTGCGACCCGGGTGGGAGTTGAAGTCCCCGACCACGACCACGGGACGGCCGCCGGTGTTCACCGCCGCGACCCCGTTGAGCAGGGCCCGGGTGTTCGCCGCCCGGGCACGGTCGCTGGCCGCCTGGTTGTCGGTGCTGGGTGCGAAGTGGGCGCTGACGAAGATGACACTGCGGTCAGCGTTGGTGTGGTCCACCAGCTCGGCCCACACCGCGTGCCGCACCTGGGAGTCGGTCCCCAGGTCGATGGCACCGGTCCGGGCACCGGACTGGTCCGTGGCCAGCGAGAACCGGTTGTCGTTGTAGAGCAGGGACTTGCCGCGGATCTCGTAGGCCTCCCGCATGCCGAAGGCACCCGGGATCTCGGTACGACCGCCGGCCTCCTGGAGGCCGAGCACGTCAGGGGCGAGGTCCTGGACGAACCGGGCGGCCCAGGGGCGCCGGGTGGACCAGGGCACACCGGGCTTGGACCCGCGACGGTTCTCGCACGGCCCGACGCACACGTTGTACGTGGCCACCTTGTAGCGGGGGCCGCCGCCGGACCCCTCGACCGGGATCGGGGCCTTGCACACGCGCATGGAGCGCTGTCCGTAGATGACGCGCTTGATCTTCTTCTTCTTGACCGTGCCGTTCTTGCGCCGGATCTTGACCACCCGGACGACCTGCTTCTTCGACACGCCCCGCACCTGGAAGCAGTAGCGCCGACCGGAGGTGAGGCCGGTGACCCAGACCCGGCCGGGCGCCGCCACCTTGCGCACCATGCGCGAGCCGCGCATGTTGTAGTTGTCGGCCTGCCAGACCTCGTACCGCTTCGCCGCCCGCACCCCCGGGAAGTTCAGGGCCAGCGAGGTCCTGGTCGCAGCGTCGATCACCACGCCCTTGACCTGCGGCGGGGTCACGACCTTGCGCTTGGCCGTCGCGCCGGGCACGGGTGCCGCGGTGCGGACGGTCGCCGTCCCGGCCGCGGGGGCCGGGCCAGAGGCGACCGACGGGACTGCCGGTGCCGTGGTGAGCAGCAGCGCGAGCAGGCCGAGCAGGACGGCGGCGCGGGAGGACTTCACGGTGCACATGTCACCACACGTGTCCCACCCGCACAGGCGTTTCGTCCCCCAGGATGGGCACGCAGGTGTGGCGGATCTCAGCCGATCCGGTCGATCACCAGCGGAGCCGTGGCGAACCCGGAGGCGTCCGCATCGATGTCGAACCCGCCCTCCAGCGAGGCCAGGGCCCGGTCGAAACGCTCCGGGGTGTCGGTGAGCAGGGTGAACAGCGGCGAGCCCGCGGTGACGGTGTCGCCGGGTCGGGCGTGCCACACGACACCGGCACCGAGCTGCACGGCCTCGCCCTGGCGGGCGCGTCCGGCACCGAGGCGCCAGGCCGCCATGCCCACGGCCATCGCGTCGAGGCGGGTCAGGGTGCCCGACGTCGGGGCGTTGACCACGTGCTTCTCCCGGGCGACCGGCATCGGCGCGGTCGGGTCGCCGTCCTGGGCACGGATCATCGCGTTCCAGGTGTCCATCGCCCGCCCGGAGGCGAGCACCTCGGCCGGGTCGACGTCGGTGCGCCCGGCACCGGCGAGCATCTCGCGGGCCAGGGCGACGGTGAGCTCGACGACGTCAGCCGGTCCGCCCCCGGCCAGCACCTCGACCGACTCGGCGACCTCGATCGCGTTGCCGGCGGTGTGGCCCAGCGGGGTGGACATGTCGGTGAGCAGTGCCACGGTGCGGACGCCGGCGTCGGTGCCGAGGGCGACCATCGTCTCGGCCAGCTCCCGGGCCCGGGCCTCGTCCTTCATGAACGCCCCGGTGCCGACCTTCACGTCGAGGACCAGCGAGCCGGTGCCCTCGGCGATCTTCTTGCTCATGATCGAGGAGGCGATCAGCGGGATCGCCTCGACCGTCCCGGTGACGTCGCGCAGGGCGTACAGCTTCTTGTCGGCCGGAGCCAGACCGGAGCCGGCGGCGCACACGACCGCACCGACCTCCTCGAGCTGGCGCATCATCTCGTCGTTGCTCAGCGCGGCCCGCCAGCCGGGGATGGCCTCCATCTTGTCCAGGGTGCCGCCGGTGTGGCCCAGACCGCGACCACTCAGCTGCGGCACCGCGACGCCGCACGCCGCGACGAGCGGCGCCAGGGGCAGGGTGATCTTGTCGCCGACACCGCCGGTGGAGTGCTTGTCGGAGGTCGGGCGACTCAGCGCCGAGAACTCCATCCGCTCACCCGAGGCGATCATCGCGGAGGTCCAGCGGGCGATCTCGGCGCGGTCCATGCCGTTGAGCAGGATCGCCATGGCCAGGGCCGACATCTGCTCGTCGGCGACCTCGCCGCGGGTGTAGGCGTCGATCACCCAGTCGATCTGGGAGTCGGACAGGGTGTGCCCGTCACGCTTGGCGGAGATGACTTCGACGGCGTCGTGCAGCATGCTTCGACCCTACCCAGCCGCCGGTCCGGTGTCGCGGTCCGGTGCAGGGAGGGACCGACGAGCACGACTTTCCCCACATCGGTGGGTTGACCCGGAGGGCTGCCGGGTAGGTGACGGGCTCACCACCGACCCGGGAGGCCCACCATGCGCCGCTTCGCCCTGTTCTCACTCCTCACGCTGCTGATCCTCCCGTGGCTGCAGACACCCGCCACGGCCAAGCCCGCACCGGTGACGGGTCCAGCTGCCACGTCCACAGCCGCCAAGGCAACCGCGTGGAAGTGCGGCAAGTGGAAGCACGGCAAGACCGTCTCGGCCCGGCCGTGCGTGCGCTTCACCAAGACCACACCGATCTTCGGCTCCAAGGACCACTACTTCGGCCGGATGAAGGGCCGGGGCAAGGCCACGGTCACCTGCACCGTCTCGAAGGCCAAGCAGTGGCAGTTCAGCACGTCTGCCAGCGTCGAGGCCGAGGCAGGCGTCGTCTTCGCCAAGGCCAAGACGGCGGTCTCGGCCGGGTTGAGCCGCACGACCACCACGACCACCTCGATGGCGATCACCCGGACCTACCGCAACAAGCGGTGGTTCTACTGCGCATTCGGCACTGTCGGCTTCAAGTTCGCCGGGCAGGTCCAGACGCAGTACTGCACCAGCCGCGGCTGCTACAACCGGAACCGCCGTGACTTCACCGCGAAGATCCCCAGCTCCCCGTTCATCGAGATGGGCCCGGGCCGCGCCATCGACTGGCGCCAGATGCTCCCGTCGGCCTGACGTCAGACGTGGTCGAGGTCTGCCGGGCCGAACGCGTCCGGCAGCACCTCGGCCATCGTCCGCAGACCGCGCACCGTCCAGACCTGCAGCTCGGGTCCGCCGTGCTCGTACAACAGCTGGCGGCAGCGGCCGCACGGCATGATCACCTCACCTGCGCCGTTGACGCACACGAAGTGGGTCAGACGTCCCCCGCCACCGGCGTGCAGCTGGGAGACCAGGCCGCACTCGGCGCACAGGGTGACGCCGTAGCCGGCGTTCTCCACGTTGCAGCCCGAGACCGTGCGTCCGTCGTCGACCAGCGCCGCGGCCCCGACCCGGTAGCCCGAGTAGGGCGCGTAGGCGTTCGCCGCCATCCGGTCGGCCTCGGCCAGGAGCTCCCGCCAGGGGTGCTCGCTCCGTGCGTCCACGTCGCTCTCCTTCCACCTGTTCCACCTGCCCCGTGCCGGGGCCCACGCCGGTCGTGGACGGCCCAGCGTGGCCGGTCCGTGCCGTCCCCACAACCACCCGGTGCCGGGCGGGGCGTTCCGACTCGGTAACGAATCCAACACACGTTCTCGCCAGCCGGGTCGAAGGCCAGCACTGTCGGTTACCGTGACGGACGGATTTCCCCGCGTGCGTGCGGGCCGGACAACTGGAGGAAGTTTGAAGATCATGCGCAAGGCAGCCGTTGCCGGCGTCGTCGCACTCACGGCGTCCATGCTCGTCGCGTGCGGCGAGGCCCCGGGTGAGAAGAAGGAGGGCGAGGCCGGTGCGACCAACGACTTCCTCCCCTGCATCCTCTCCGACGCCGGTGGCTTCGACGACAAGTCGTTCAACCAGCTCTCCTACGAGGGCGTCAAGCAGGCGGCTGACGAGCTCGGCAGCGAGTTCAAGCAGTTCGAGTCGACCTCGGAGAACGACTACCAGAACGCTCTGGAGACCTTCGTCTCCGAGGGTTGCGACACCATCGTGACCGTCGGTTTCGCCCTCGCGGCGGCCACCAAGGAGTCGGCCGCGGCCAACCCCGACATCCACTACGTGCTGATCGACGACCCGGCCGACGGTGGCGAGGACGGCCAGACCTTCGACGGCCAGGCCGACCAGCCCAACATCAAGCCGATCCTCTACAACACCGCCGAGGCGGCGTTCCTGGCCGGCTACGCGGCTGCTGACCAGACCAAGACCGGTGTCGTCGGCACCTTCGGCGGCATGCCGTACCCGACCGTCACCATCTTCATGGACGGCTTCAAGCAGGGCGTGGACTACTACGCCAAGGAGAAGGGCAAGGACGTCAAGGTCGTCGGTTGGTCGGGCAACGACAAGGGCCTGTTCACCGGTGGCTTCGAGGCCAACGAGAAGGCGACCAACACCGCCAAGCAGATCCTGGACCAGAACGCCGACATCATCCTTCCCGTCGGTGGCCCGATCTACCAGGGCGCACAGACCGCGATCAAGGACTCCGGCGAGGACGTCGCCCTGGTCGGTGTCGACGCCGACTTCTTCGAGACCGACCCGTCCACCCAGGACATCATCTTCACCTCGATCCTGAAGAACATGAAGCAGTCCACCTACGAGGCCGTCGCCGCCTCGGCCGAGGACTTCGACGCGACCCCGTACGTGGGCACGCTGGAGAACGAGGGCGTGGGCCTGGCGCCGTTCCACAACTTCGAGTCGAAGATCTCCGACACCCTCGCCGAGGAGCTGGAGACCGTGAAGGCCGGCATCATCGACGGTTCCATCACCGTCAACTCCTACCTCAAGTGACCCTGGTCCGGTAGGAAGCAACACCTTCCCCGGGGGAGGGCGGCCCGTGCCGTCCTCCCCCGGTCGGCGTTCCGGGGCGTCGTCGTGCGGTCGCCGCACCCGCCACCGGAATCGCCGCGGCAGTCACTGGCGCATCGGCGCCTGCTCGGAGAGGATCACTGCATGAAACTGGAACTGCGGGGCATCACGAAGCGCTTCGGCAGCTTCACCGCCAACGACCGCATCTCCCTGACCGTCGAGGCGGGCGAGATCCACGCGCTGCTCGGCGAGAACGGGGCCGGCAAGTCCACCCTGATGAACGTCCTGTACGGGCTGTACACCGCCGACGCGGGCGAGATCCTGCTCGACGACCAGGTGCAGCACTTCAATGGTCCCGGCGACGCGATGGCCGCAGGCATCGGCATGGTGCACCAGCACTTCATGCTGGTGCCCGTCTTCACCGTGGCCGAGAACGTGATGCTGGGCAACGAGGACACCAAGGCTGCCGGGGTGCTCGACCTGGAGGCGGCGCGGCGACGCGTGCGGGAGATCTCCCAGCGCTTCGGGTTCGAGGTCGACCCCGACGCGGTGGTCGAGAACCTTCCCGTCGGCGTGCAGCAGCGGGTCGAGATCATCAAGGCCCTCTCGCGGGACGCGCGGGTGCTGGTCTTCGACGAGCCGACCGCGGTGCTCACCCCCCAGGAGACCGACGACCTGATGGCGATCATGCGCCAGCTCAAGGAGTCGGGCACCTCCATCGTCTTCATCTCCCACAAGCTGCGCGAGGTCCGCGAGCTGGCCGACCGGATCACCGTCATCCGTCGCGGCGCCGTCGTGGGACAGGCCGAGCCGACCGCCAGCAACGAGGAGCTGGCCGCGCTCATGGTCGGCCGCCCCGTCGAGCTGACGGTCAAGAAGAAGCCAGCCGATCCGGGCGCCGACACCCTGGTCGTCTCCGACCTGCGGGTCGCCGACAGCGCCGGTTGGGTGCACGTCGACGGACTGGACTTCAGCATCCGGGCCGGCGAGGTGCTCGGGGTGGCGGGCGTGCAGGGCAACGGCCAGACCGAGCTCAGCGAGGCCATCATGGGCCTCGCCCCGCACGTCACCGGCTCGATCCGGCTCGGCGGGACCGAGCTGGTGGGCCGCAGCGTGCGCCAGGTGCTCGACAGCGGGGTCGGGTTCATCCCCGAGGACCGCCAGGTCGACGGCCTGGTCGGGTCCTTCACGATCGCCGAGAACCTGATGCTCAACCGCAGCCACGGCGCACCGTTCGTCTCGTTGGGCACCATCAGGGCCGGCGACCTCGACGAGTTCGCCGAGACGAAGCTGCACGAGTACGACGTGCGCGCCCAGTCGATCAACTCGACCGCCAACCAGCTCTCCGGCGGCAACCAGCAGAAGGTCGTGGTGGCCCGCGAGCTCTCCCGGGACCTGCAGCTGCTGGTGGCCTGCCAGCCGACCCGCGGCGTCGACGTGGGCTCCATCGAGTTCATCCACAAGCAGGTGGTCGCGACCCGCGACGCTGGTGTCCCGGTGCTGCTGATCTCGACCGAACTGGACGAGATCGCCGCCCTGTCGGACCGGATCATGGTGCTCTACCGCGGTCGCGTGGTGGGCATCGTCCCGGCCGACACCCCCCGAGAGACGCTCGGCCTGATGATGGCCGGAGCCCGAACCGAAGGGAGCGTCGCGTGACCACCCCCGACGAGCCGAACCCCGACGCCCGTCCCGACGCGTCGCCGGAGCCGACCACCGGCGCCGACCCGCACGAGGCCACCGCGCTGGAGACCCCACCGGAGGACCCGGTCCGGGAGACCCCGCCCTCCCCCAGCCGCTGGGGCGGCGCCGCGCGCGAGATCGTCGGCGGCAACGCGATGGTCTCGGTGCTGTCGGTGCTGATGGCCTTCCTGGTCGGGTCGATCATGATCCTGGCCACCGACGAGAACGTGCGGAACACGGCCGGGTACCTGTTCAACGCCCCGAACGACTTCCTGTGGGCGGTGCGGATCTCCATCACCGACGCCTACTCCGCGCTGTTCCGCGGTGCCATCTACAACTCCAACGGCGCCGACGCCGCAGCCCAGTGGCGGCCGTTGACCGAGACGTTGAAGTTCTCCGGCCCGCTGATCATGGCGGGTCTGGGTGTCGGTCTGGCGTTCCGCGCCGGTCTGTTCAACATCGGTGGCCGTGGCCAGATGCTGCTCGGTGGCGCCGCCGCCGGCTGGTTCGCCATCTCGGTCGACCTGCCGGCCGCGCTGCACCTGCCGCTCTCCCTGGTCGTCGGTGCCCTGGTCGGCGCCCTGTGGGCCGGCATCGCCGGTCTGCTGAAGGCTACCAGCGGTGCCCACGAGGTGATCGTCACGATCATGCTCAACTGGGTCGCCTACTACCTGCTGCTGTTCGCGCTCTCCCGTCAGGGTCTGCTGCAGGCACCGGGCTCGGGCAACCCCAAGTCGGCGGCGATCCCCGAGTCGGCGCAGCTGCCGAAGCTCTTCGGTGACCAGTTCAACGTGCACTACGGCTTCGTCCTGGCGCTGGCCTGCGTCGCGGTCGTGTGGTGGCTGCTGAACAAGTCGGCCATGGGCTTCCGGTTCCGGGCCGTGGGTGAGAACCCCGACGCCGCCCGCTCGGCCGGCATCAACGTGGGTCGCAACTACGTCGCGGTGATGATGATCGCCGGCGCGCTGGTCGGTCTGGCCGGCGTCAACCAGGTGCTCGGCACCGTCACCAGTGGTGTCGCGGGCGACCTCGACGCCGGGATTGGCTTCGACGCCATCACCGTGGCGCTGCTGGGCCGTTCGCGTCCGCTGGGGATCCTGGCCGCCGGGTTGCTGTTCGGCGCCCTGAAGGCCGGTGGCTTCCTGATGGCCACCTCGGTCGGCATCCCGGTCGAGATCGTCCTGGTGATCCAGTCGCTCATCGTCCTGTTCATCGCGGCGCCGCCCCTGGTGCGCGCGATCTTCCGACTCCCCGCGAAGGAGGCCACGGCGTGAGCACCATCGAGACCACGGCCCCGGTCCCGCAGGACGGCACCGAGGTCACGCCGGAGCGCTCGATGGCGCTCAAGTCGGCGTGGAAGACGCCGATCATCTTCGCGGTGATGACCGTGGCGGTCGCGCTGCTGGTGCTGTTCGGTGCCCGCGACGGCGAGACGAGGTACCGGTTCGCCTCCAAGACCGACTTCTTCCAGATCCCCGAGTTCGGCTTCGCCTCCACCCCCACCGTGTGGTGCGCCGTGGTCGTGATGGCCCTGTGCACCGTCGCTGCGGTGCTGCGGGTCAAGGCCCAGCGGGCGGTCCCGCTGTGGCTGGTGGCGCTGTTCAGCGTGGCCGGCATGGCCGGGTTCCTGGCCTGGGCGGCCACCGGCGGTTCGCTGCCGATGGTCAGCCTGTTCGCCGGCACCATCACCCTGGCGATGCCGCTGATCTTCGGCGCCATGGGTGGCGTGCTCGGTGAGCGTGCCGGCGTGGTGAACATCGCGATCGAGGCCCAGCTGCTGCTCGGTGCCTTCGGTGCGGCGATGTTCGGCACCCTCGGCGGGTCGCCCTGGGTCGGTCTGGTCGCCGCGATGCTCTGCGGTGGCCTGGTCGCGCTGGTCCTGGCGTTCTTCGCGATCACCCACTTCGTCGAGCAGGTCATCGTCGGTGTGGTGCTGAACGTGCTCGTCATGGGTGTCACCGGGTTCCTGTTCGGCCAGCTGATGACCGAGCACCCCGACACGATGAACCGGCCCGAGCACTTCGAGCGGGTGCCGATCCCGCTGCTCTCGGAGATCCCCGTGATCGGCCCGACCTTCTTCCGCCAGACCGCCCTGGGGTACCTGATGTACCTCGTGGTGATCCTGGTGGCGTGGGGCCTGTACCGCACCAAGTGGGGTCTGCGGGTCCGGGCCGTCGGTGAGCACCCGAAGGCCGCGGACACCGTCGGCATCAACGTCATCCGGACCCGGTACACGACGGTGCTGCTGGCCGGTCTGGTGGCCGGTATGGGTGGTGCCACCTACACCCTGATCTCGACGTCCTCGTTCGGCCGGGAGATGACCGACGGTGCGGGCTACATCGCGCTGGCGGCGGTCATCTTCGGCCGCTGGGACCCGATCCGCGCGACCCTGGCGGCGCTGCTGTTCGGCTTCGCCACGAACCTGTCCGGGGTGCTGGCGGCGGTCGACTCGCCGGTGCCGGCCCAGTTCATGCTGATGCTGCCGTACCTGGTGACGGTGGTGGCGGTGGCCGGTCTGGTCGGCCACTCCCGGGCACCGGCCGCGGACGGGGTCCCGTACCGGAAATCCTGACCACGGCGGGGTCGTTCAGGCGCCGGTGCCGAGCACCGCGACCTGTGCCAGCAGCCGGGCCGCGATCAGGGTGGCGCGCTCGTCGACGCGCAGGTTGCCCTGGTGCAGGTCGTAGGTGGGTCCACCCGGGGTACGGGTGCCGAGCCGGGCCATCGAGCCGGGCACCTGGTCCAGGTACCAGCCGTAGTCCTCGCCGCCCAGGCTCTGCGGGGTCGGCACCGGGCCGCGCCGGCCGAGGACCCGTTCGGTGGCCGCGGTGAGCAGGGCGGTCGCCTCGCGCTGGTTGACCACGGGCGGCACACCCCGCTGGTAGGTGACCTCGGCGCTGACTCCGTAGGGGGCCACCACCTGACCGATCAGGGTGCGGACCAGGTGCTCGGCCTCGGCCCAGGTGACCGCGTCCAGCATCCGCACGGTGCCGACGAGCTCACCCGAACCGGGGATCACGTTGGCGGCGGAGCCGGCGGCGACCTTGCCCCACACCACGCTGACCCCGGCGCGGGGGTCGAGGCGGCGCGAGAGGATCGCGGGGAGCTCGGTGATCAGCTTGCCGAGCGCGAAGGTCAGCTCCTCGGTCAGGTGCGGACGGGAGGTGTGCCCGCCGCGTCCGGTCAGCCGCACCTGCAGGAAATCCGCGGCGCCGGTCAGCGGCCCCTCCCGCAGACCCACCCGGCCGACGTCCAGGCTGGGGTCGCAGTGCAGCCCGAAGACGGTGTCGACGCCGTCGAGCGCCCCGTCGGCGATCAGGTGCAGCGCACCGCCGGGCATGACCTCCTCGGCGGGCTGGAACAGCAGCCGCACCCGGCCGGGCAGCAGGCCAGCGGCGTTCACCTCGTCGAGGGCGAGGGCGGCACCGAGCAGTCCGGTGGTGTGCACGTCGTGCCCGCAGGCGTGGGCGACACCGGGCACGGTCGAGCGCCACGGGTCCGGCACGGTGTCGTCGACCGGCAGCGCATCCATGTCGCCGCGCAGCGCCACGCACCGGCCACCGGTGCCCAGATCGGCGATGATCCCCCCGCCGTCGATCCGGCGCACCTGCCAGGCGGTGCCGTCGAGGTGCTCGACGACGACCTGGCTGGTGCGGTGCTCGACCCAGCTGAGCTCGGGGTGGGCGTGCAGGTCGCGGCGCACCTCGACGAGGTGCTCGGCGTGCCGGGCCACGACCTCGTCGATGAGGGTGGCGGCTGCGCCGGCCGCGTCGGCGGAGGCGGTGGGGGCGGTGGGCGTGGACATCGGTTCCTAGGGTACGCACCCCGACCGGGTGGGACGGACCGGTTTGCCCGTGGCTACCGGCGGGTAGGCGAACGGGTGGTCGCCATCGGGGGCGATCACCGAGGGAGGTCGGTTGTGCGTGCACGCAGGAACTACCCGTCCGGTCCGGCGACCGTGGTCGCCGGTAGTCTGGTCGTCCTCACCCTGTTGGGAGGGTGTGGGGGCGACGCTGAGGCTGCGGACTCACCCGACGGCGCCTGGGAGGAGCTGAGCTCCGTCTCGTCGTCGCTGCTGACGGGAGCCGCGCCCGGCGCGGAGGTGACGCCCGAGGCGAGCGACCCCGTCCCGTGCGGCGGCTACCTGGGCACCGACTCCACCCGGGTGCACGTGCCCTACGAGGCCACCGTCGAGCCCCGGGAGGAGCCGCGCGAGGTGATCCGGCGGGTGGTCGCCGCGCTGAAGGCCGGCGGGGT
This sequence comes from Actinomycetes bacterium, assembly GCA_023396115.1. Classification (GTDB taxonomy): domain Bacteria; phylum Actinomycetota; class Actinomycetes; order Propionibacteriales; family Nocardioidaceae; genus Nocardioides. The sequence goes on from JAEWXC010000017.1 coordinate 78,669, forward strand.
GGAGCCGGCCGATCCGGAACGCCGGGGGAAGTCCCGGGTGGTCTCGTTCGGCAACGAGCTCTTCGCGGGCGAGGCCGTGCTCAGCCCGAACGGTCGCCTGACCGTCCGGGCCAGCACGGCCTGCCTGGAGAACCCTGACGCGACCTGACCCGGCCGGGGCCGGCTCAGCGGGGCGAAGTCCAGGACGTCAGGCGCGACTCGACGCCGGTCGTCACTGCCGCGGCGGTGTCGGAGTCGGCTCCGGTCCACGGCCAGTACATGGCGTCCTCACCAGCACCACCGTCCACCGAGGACCCCGCGATGTTCCCGACGTCGAGCCGGATCCGGTCGTCGCCTCCCCCGGTCGCGACCGTCGCGGTGCGTGCCATCAGGTCGACCGTCTCGGCAGCATCCGTGCCGGTGAAGGTGACGTCGCGCTGGTAGGCCCGCAGGTTCCACCGCTCGCCCCCGGTCGGCAACGGTCGAGGCTGACCGCCGATCAGGAAGCCGCCCCCTGTCAGGTCGACCGACATGGCGGCGAAGGTCTGGGCGTCGACCACGTCCTGACCTGCACCCAGGTCGATGGCTCCGCCCCAGGTCTCGTCCAGGTGGATGTCGTCGTCACCGGCGCCGAGGTCGGCCGAGGCGGCAGCCCCCTCCGCCAGGTACACCCGGTCGTCCCCGTCCCCGGTCCGGACACTCCCCCGCGTCTTCTTGCCAGCGTGCACGATGTCGTCGCCCGCTCCGGTGTCGACCCGGTCCGCACCCTCGGTGAGCTGCAGTTCGTCGGCGGCACCGCCGGTGCGGTACTCGTCGGCTCCGCTCGCGCGTCCCTTCCACGCGGTGCGACGCACCCAGCTCGAGGCGGAGTACCGGTCCTCGCGGACGTGGTTCCTCCCCTCAGCCAGGTCGACGACGTCGGCACCGGGACCCGCCACGACACCCTCGGGGCGCTCCGAGCCGAGCACCCGGTCGGCGAACCGGCTCCCCTCGATGAGCACCGCAGGGGTGACGTCGTGCTTGATCTTCCGGTTGGCGGCCAGCCGGATGGTGTCCCGACCCTGACCCTTCGCCGTGCCGGCGGCGAGGTCGACCACCACGCCCCGCTTGGCGCGGGCGAAGGAGATCCGGTCCGGCTCGCGCCACCACTCGCGCGGGTCGAAACCGGGCACGATCAGGTCGTCGCCGGGACCGGCGTCGATCCAGTCCCCGACGGTCTCCGGGTCGTCGACGTCCGGGTCGAAGCGGTCCTTCCCGCCGAAGATCCGGTCGTCGCCCTTGCCGCCGCAGATGATGTCAGCGCCACCGCGACCCTTGATCACGTCGTCCCCACCCAGGCCGACGATCACGTCGTCCTTCCTCGTCCCGACCAACCGGTCGGCGCGCTTGGTGCCCACGATCGTCGCGCGCTTGCCGCGACACGTCGGGTGGGACTTCCCGCCGGCTGCCTCCGCGGAGGTTGCTGGCTGGACCACCGTCATCGCCGCCGCACACAGGGCTGCGACGCCCACCATCGTCAGCCAGCGGCTGGGCCGTCCGTACGTCACCATCGCGTGGTTCTCCTCCGGTCGTGGAGCCACGGCCCGTCCGCGCCTCCACCCCACAACACGTGGCCCGGGCACCGGGAGGTTGGCACCGGGGCGGAGAAATTCTCAGGCGGAGTCGAAGGCGGCCAGGATCGCGTCCGCCGCAGCCGGCGCGGACAGCTCCCCCGACAGCACCCGGGTACGAATCTCCTCGCGCACCGCGGCCACCGCGGCGGAGCGACGTAGCCGGTCGGTGAGCTGGTCGGTGACCAGCGACCAGGTGAAGTCGAGCTGCTGCTGGGCCCGCTTGGCCCGGATCCCCTCGTCACCGAGGTGCTCGCGGTGGGTGCCGATCCGCGCCCACACGTCGTCGACCCCGACCCCGGTCAGGCCCGAGGAGGTCACCACCGGCGGGGCCCACTCCTTCGGCCCGCGCACCATCCGCATCGCCCCGGCCAGCTCGCGGGCTGCGGCCCGTGCCTCGGCGGCCCGGTCCACCCCGCCACCGTTCTGCTCGTCGGCCTTGTTCACCGCGATCACGTCGGCGATCTCGAGGATGCCCTTCTTGATCCCCTGCAGCTGGTCGCCGGTGCGGGCCAGGGTGAGGAAGAGGAACGTGTCGACCATCCCGGCGACGGTGATCTCGGACTGGCCGACCCCGACGGTCTCGACCAGCACCACGTCGTAGCCGGCGCCCTCCAGGACGCTCATCGCCTGGGAGGTGGCGGCCGCGACGCCGCCGAGAGTCCCGGCGGTCGGCGAGGGCCGGATGAAGGCGTCCGGGTCGACCGACAGCTGCGGCATCCGGGTCTTGTCGCCGAGCACCGAGCCGCCGGTGCGCACGCTCGACGGGTCGACGGCGAGCACACCCACCCGGTGCCCCTGCTGGGTCAGCAGGGTGCCGAGCGACTCGATGAACGTCGACTTGCCCACGCCGGGCACCCCGGAGATGCCGACCCGCACGGTCGGTGCGGCGGTGGGGTCGGCGGTCGCGGCGAGCCGGGCCAGCAGGTCACGGGCGGCGGCCCGGTGGTCGGGTCTCGAGGACTCGACCAGGGTGATCGCGCGGGAGACCGACGCGCGCTGGCCGGAGGCGAGTCCGGCCAGCAGCGCGTCGACGTCGACGGCAGCCATGCGTCTGGCGCTCAGGCGTCCGAGCGGAGCTTGCCGAGCAGGTCCAGCGCCGAGTCGGCGATGACGGTGCCGGGCAGGAACACCGCGGCCGCCCCCATCTCGGTCAGCGTCGGCACGTCGTCGGGCGGGATGACGCCGCCGATGACGACCATGATGTCCTCGCGGCCCATCTCGGCCAGCGCCTTCTTCAGCGCCGGCAGCAGGGTCAGGTGACCCGCGGCCAGCGAGGAGACGCCGACGATGTGGACGTCCGCGTCGACCGCCTGCTGGGCGACCTCCTCGGGCGTGGAGAACAGCGGGCCGACGTCGACGGTGAAGCCCATGTCGGCGAACGCGGACACGACGACCTTCTGGCCGCGGTCGTGGCCGTCCTGGCCCATCTTGGCGACCAGGATGCGCGGACGGCGCCCCTCGGCCTCCTCGAACTCGGCGGTCGCGGCCAGCACCTCGGCCAGCTTGGTGTCACCGGCGTTGCCGGCCTCGTCGCGGTACACCCCCGAGATGGTACGGATCACGGCCTGGTGGCGGCCGTAGACCTTCTCCAGGGCCTCGGAGATCTCCCCGACGGTGGCCTTGGCGCGGGCCGCGTCGACGGCCAGCGCCAGCAGGTTGCCGTCCAGCGAGCCGCCGCCGACCGCGCCGCGCTCGGCGGAGTTGGTCAGCGCGGCCAGGGCAGCGTCCACGTCGGCCTGGTTGCGCTCGGCACGCAGCCGCTCCAGCTTGGCGATCTGGGCGCGGTACACCTCGTCGTTGTCGACCTTGAGCACCTCCAGCGGGTCCTCGTCGGCGAGCCGGTAGGTGTTCACGCCGATCACCTGCTGGGCACCGGAGTCGATCCGGGCCTGGGTGCGGGCGGCCGCCTCCTCGATGCGCATCTTGGGGATGCCCTGCTCGATGGCCTTGGCCATGCCGCCGGCCTGCTCGGCCTCCACGATGTGCGCCCAGGCCTTGGTGGCCAGGTCGTGGGTGAGCTTCTCGACGTAGTAGGAACCGGCCCACGGGTCGATGATCTCGGTGGTGCGCGACTCCTGCTGCAGCAGCAGCTGGGTGTTGCGGGCGATCCGCGCGGAGAAGTCGGTGGGCAGCGCGATCGCCTCGTCCAGGGCGTTGGTGTGCAGCGACTGGGTGTGCCCCTGGGTCGCGGCCATCGCCTCGATCGCGGTGCGGCCCACGTTGTTGAAGACGTCCTGGGCGGTCAGCGACCAGCCGGAGGTCTGCGAGTGCGTGCGCAGCGAGAGCGACTTGGGGTTCTTCGGGTCGAACTCGCGCACCAGTCGGGCCCAGATCGCGCGGGCGGCGCGCATCTTGGCGATCTCCATGAAGAAGTTCATCCCGATGGCCCAGAAGAAGCTCAGGCGCGGCGCGAACTTGTCGATGTCCAGCCCGGCGTCCAGGCCGGCGCGGATGTACTCGACACCGTCGGCCAGCGTGTAGGCCAGCTCGAGGTCGGCGGTCGCCCCGGCCTCCTGGATGTGGTACCCGGAGATCGAGATCGAGTTGAACCTCGGCATCTTCTGCGAGGTGTAGGCGAAGATGTCGGAGATGATCCGCATCGACGGCGCCGGCGGGTAGATGTAGGTGTTGCGGACCATGAACTCCTTGAGGATGTCGTTCTGGATGGTCCCCGCGAGCAGCGAAGGCGCAACCCCCTGCTCCTCGGCGGCGGCGATGTAGAGCGCCAGCACCGGCAGGACCGCGCCGTTCATGGTCATCGACACCGACATCTCGTCGAGCGGGATCCCGTCGAAGAGGACCCGGGTGTCGTAGATCGAGTCGATCGCCACACCGGCCATGCCGACGTCACCGCGCACCCGCGGGTGGTCGGAGTCGTAGCCGCGGTGGGTGGCCAGGTCGAAGGCGACCGAGAGGCCCTTCTGCCCGGCGGCCAGGTTGCGCCGGTAGAAGGCGTTGGACTCCTCGGCGGTGGAGAACCCGGCGTACTGGCGGATCGTCCACGGCTGGGTGGTGTACATGGTCGGGTACGGCCCGCGCAGGAACGGGCTCAGGCCCGGCCACGTGTCGAGCGCGTCCAGGCCGGCCAGGTGCTCGGGGCCGTAGACGCCGAGCACGTCGATGCCCTCGGGGCTGGTCCACGGGGTGCCCGTGGCGGCGCCGGTGGGCAGCGGGGTGCCGCCGGCGAGCGGGAGACCCGCGAAGCTCTTCGGAATGCTCATGCCAGCTGCTCCCTGGTGCGGTGGAGGAACGCGAGGGCGTCGACACCCATCGCAGCGGAGTCGTCGACGGCCAGGTCACCCGGCTTGCCGGCGAGGATCACGTGCTGCACACCGGCGGCGCGCAGGGCCTCGACGGCCGCGGCACCCCACTCGGCGTACGCGGCGTCGCTGCCGGCCAGGCAGGCGACCTGCTCACCGGCGAGCGCGGCGACCAGGTCGTCGGGGCCGGTGGTCGCGCCGGCCTGGGAGACGGCGATGCCTCCGGCGGCCAGCAGGTTGGAGACGAACGTGGCGCGCGCGGTGTGCGCGGCGACGGTGCCCATCGTGGCCAGGTAGACCGGCGCGGCGGCCGGGGCGTCGCGCAGCTCCTCGAACGCGGCGCCGTAGCGGCGCACCGCGTCGGCCGAGGCGTGCGGGGCGCGCTGGGGCAGCTGCTCGGCCAGGTTCGGGAACTCGCTGACCCCGGTGATCGGCAGCTTGCGGCGGGCGACCAGCCCGTCGCGACGCTCCACGACCGCGGCGACGCGGGCCTCGAAGGAGCCGTCGGCGAGCGCGGCGGCGGCGCCCCCGGTCTCCTCGATCCGGCCCAGCTCGGCCCAACCGGCCACGGCAAGGTCGTCGGTGAGCTTCTCGACCGCGTAGGAACCGCCGGCCGGGTCGGTGACCTTGCCCAGGTGGGACTCGGCGACCAGCAGGCTGGAGGTGTTGCGCGCGATCCGGCGCCCGAGCGTCTCGGGCAGCCCCAGGGTCGCGTCGAACGGGACGACGGTGACCGACTCGGCGCCGCCGACACCGGCGGCGAAGGCCGCCACGGTGCCGCGCAGCATGTTCACGTAGGGGTCGTACTTGCCCATCATCGCGCGGCTGGTGACCACGTGCTGGCGCTGCTGCACCGGCTCGGTGGCCCCGGACAGCTCGGCGACCCGGGCCCAGAGGCGGCGGGCCGCGCGGAGCTTGGCGATGGTCGGGAACTGCTCGTCGGTGGCCGCGTAGCGGAACTCCACCAGGCCGAGGGCGTCGCCCAGCGAGATGCCGGCGTCGGTCAGCTGGCGCAGCACGGCGGCGCCGGCGGCCATCGACCAGCCGAGCTCCTGCGCGTCGGAGGCACCGCGACCGTGGGCCTCGGTGGCGTCGACGACCACGCCCAGGGTGCCGGTGGTCAGCGCCAGCCGGGCGATCGCGACGAGTTCGTCGGTGGAGCCGCCGTCGAGCACGGGACGCGCGCCGAGGTTGGTGCCGGGGGCGGGCGTGGTGCCGACCAGCAGGTCGACCAGCGCCTCCGCGGCGGCCAGGCGCTCACCGGGGGCATCGAGGACGACCGGGGCCAGGTCCAGGTAGACACCGGCCAGCACCGACTCGAGGTCGGCGGCGGCCAGCGGGTCACCCAGCTCGACCCACACCGAGGTGGCGCCGTTGGCCAGGTCGACCAGGACTGCTTCATTGGCGGCCTTGGCGTCCGGGCCGACCACGTGCACGCGGATGTCCCAGTCGCCCGAGCGCTCGGGGCGCCCGGCGGTGGTGAGGCCGTCCAGGTCGGCGGGGCTGCCGATCGGGGCCACGGTGATGTCGTCGAGCGTGGTGCGGGCGAGCTTCTCCCAGACGAGCGCGTCCGCGTCGGACTCGGTCATCCGGCGCGACTTGCGCAGCACGTCGGCGGTCGCCTTCTCCCAGTCCGCGCGGGTGACGGAGTCGGAGTCGCTGGCGAGCGCGAGCGGCTGCCCGGTCGCCTCGGGGGTGGGGTCGGTCATGGTTCCGAGGGTAGGGCGTGCGGAGGGTCACGGCGCGCCCGGCCCGGTATTCGGGAGCGGGACCGGTCCCCCGGAGCCTTGACAACTGGGTTAGGTTAGGAACACCTAAGCGAAACCCTACCCATCGGTAGCGACAAGGTCACAGGACCGGGCGACTCTCAGCCTGCTCTCAGGCGGTAGCCTGACCTCTTGTGGCAGATACGACTCTCGTCAAGGGAGCGCGCGCGTCGCGCTCGACCATCGCGCTGAAACTCCTCATGGCCGGTTCCGGCATCGTGTTCATCGGGTTCGTCCTGACGCACATGTACGGCAACCTCAAGGCATTCGCCGGTCACGAGGCTTTCAACGAGTACGCGCACCACCTGCGCACCTTCGGGGAGCCGATGCTCCCCTACGAGGGGCTGCTGTGGGTGCTGCGGATCGTGCTGATCCTCAGCCTCGTCGTGCACGTGGGCTCGGCCGTGGCCCTGGCGCGTCGCGCCGGCCAGGCCCGCACCGTCAAGTACGCCGCGCGCAAGTACTCCTCGTCGATCTCCTCGCGCACCATGCGCTGGGGCGGTCTGACGATCCTCGTCTTCCTGGTCTGGCACCTGGTGAACTTCACCATCGGCAAGGTGAACGTCAACCCCGACCCCAGCCCGAACACCGGCGCGAACCACACCGCCGACCCGTTCCTGCTGATGGTCGACACCTTCGACGTGTGGTGGATGACGATCATCTACCTGATCGCCATGCTCGCCCTGGCCATGCACCTGCACCACGGCACCTGGTCGGCGCTGCAGACCCTCGGCCTGACCAACTCGGCCCGTTCGCGCAAGAACGCCAAGCTGGCCGGCTGGGTGGTCGCGATCGTGATCGCCGGTGGTTTCTCGCTCGTTCCGCTCGCCGTGCTCACCGGCGTCATCTCGAAGTAAAGGACGCAGATCTCCATGGCTTTCCTGGACGGCACCTCGCCCACCAACGCGCCCTCGGTCCAGACCTCCGACGACGCCGCCGGCTTCTACACGCTCGGTGAGAACCTGGTTGACCCGCTGGCCCCCACCGGTCCGATCAAGGACCGCTGGACCACCCGCAAGTTCGACAACCGCCTGGTCAACCCGGCCAACCGGCGCAAGCTCGACATCATCATCGTCGGCACCGGCCTGGCCGGCGGCGCTGCCGCTGCCACGCTCGGCGAGGCCGGCTACAACGTGAAGTCCTTCTGCTACCAGGACTCCCCGCGCCGGGCGCACTCGATCGCCGCCCAGGGCGGCATCAACGCGGCCAAGAACTACAAGGAGGACGGCGACTCCACGCACCGTCTCTTCTACGACACCGTCAAGGGCGGCGACTACCGCAGCCGCGAGTCGAACGTGTACCGCCTGGCCGAGGTCAGCGCGAACATCATCGACCAGTGCGTCGCGCAGGGCGTCCCGTTCGCCCGTGAGTACGGCGGCCTGCTGGACAACCGCTCCTTCGGTGGCGTGCAGGTCTCGCGGACCTTCTACGCCCGCGGCCAGACCGGTCAGCAGCTGCTGATCGGCGCCTACCAGGCCATGGAGCGCCAGGTCGCGGCCGGCACGGTGGAGCAGTTCACCCGCCACGAGATGCTCGAGCTGGTCGTCGCCGACGGCAAGGCCCGCGGCATCGTCACCCGGGACATGGTCACCGGCGCGATCGAGACCCACCTGGCCGACGTCGTGGTGCTCGCCTCGGGCGGCTACGGCAACGTCTTCTTCCTGTCCACCAACGCGATGGGCTCCAACGTCACCGCCGCGTGGCGCGCGCACCGCAAGGGCGCCTACATGGCCAACCCCTGCTACACGCAGATCCACCCGACCTGCATCCCGGTCTCCGGCGACCACCAGTCGAAGCTGACCCTGATGAGTGAGTCGCTGCGCAACGACGGCCGGATCTGGGTCCCCAAGAACCCGGCCGACGCCGAGAAGGACCCGCGCGAGATCCCCGAGGAGGACCGCGACTACTACCTGGAGCGGATCTACCCCTCGTTCGGCAACTTGGTCCCCCGCGACATCGCCTCGCGTGCGGCCAAGTACCAGTGCGACGACGGCAAGGGCGTGGGCCCGGCGGTCCGCGAGGTCGACGACCACGGCAACGAGACGATGGTGCGCCGCGGCGTGTACCTGGACTTCGCCGACGCGATCAAGCGTCTCGGTGAGGACGCGGTCCGCGAGAAGTACGACAACCTCTTCGACATGTACGAGCGGATCACGGGTGAGAACCCCTACCAGGTGCCGATGCGCATCTACCCCGCCGTGCACTACGTGATGGGCGGCCTGTGGGTCGACTACCACCTGCAGTCGAACATCGAGGGCCTGTTCGTCGCCGGTGAGGCCAACTTCTCCGACCACGGCGCGAACCGCCTCGGTGCCTCGGCGCTGATGCAGGGTCTGGGTGACGGCTACTTCGTGCTGCCGAACACCATCCGCGAGTACCTGGCCGACGGTCCGTTCGACAAGATCGACGCCTCGCACCCCGACGTGGTGGCGGCGCAGAAGTCGGTCGAGGACCGGGTCAACACGTTCCTGAACATCAACGGCTCCCGCTCGGCCGACTCCTTCCACAAGGAGCTGGGTCGGATCATGTGGGAGTACTGCGGCATGGAGCGCACCAAGGAGGGCCTGACCAAGGCCATCGGGATGATCCAGGACCTGAAGAAGCAGTTCTGGAGCGACCTGAAGGTGATTGGCTCGGCCGACACCCTCAACCAGAGCCTGGAGAAGGCCGGCCGCGTGGCCGACTTCATCGAGCTCGGTGAGCTCATGTGCATCGACGCGCTGAACCGTCGCGAGTCCTGCGGCGGCCACTTCCGCGCCGAGTCGCAGACCGAGGACGGCGAAGCCATGCGCCACGACGACGAGTTCGCCTACGTGGCGGCCTGGGAGTTCGGCGGCGAGGACGGCAAGCCCGTCCTGCACAAGGAGGACCTGGTCTACACGGCCATCGAGATGAAGCAGCGGAGCTACAAGTGAGCCGCGCTCACCTGTACACCGACGCGAGAGAGACGACGAACTGATGAAGCTGACCCTGAAGATCTGGCGCCAGAGCGGTCCGACCGCCAAGGGTGCGCTGCACACCTACCAGCTCGACGGTGTCTCGGAGGACATGAGCTTCCTGGAGATGCTCGACGTCCTCAACGAGCAGCTGAACGAGAAGGGCGAGGAGCCCGTCGCGTTCGACTCCGACTGTCGTGAGGGCATCTGCGGCATGTGCTCGCTGATGATCAACGGCGAGGCGCACGGGCCGGAGGTCACCACCACCTGCCAGCTGCACATGCGCTCGTTCAAGGACGGCGAGACGATCACCATCGAGCCGTGGCGCGCCGAGCCGTTCCCGGTCATCAAGGACCTGGTCGTCGACCGCGGCGCCTTCGACCGGATCATCCAGTCCGGCGGGTTCATCTCGGCCAACACCGGCTCGGCCCCCGAGGCCAACTCGGTGCCGGCTCCGCGCGACAAGGCGATGCGTGCCTTCAACGTGGCCACCTGCATCGGTTGCGGCGCCTGCGTCGCGGCCTGCCCCAACGGGTCGGCCTCGCTGTTCCTGGGCGCGAAGATCACCCACCTGGGTGAGCTCCCGCAGGGCCAGCCCGAGCGCTGGGACCGGGTCACCAGCATGGTGGCCCAGCACGACCACGAGGGCTTCGGTGGCTGCACCAACATCGGTGAGTGCACCGCCGCCTGCCCCAAGGAGATCCCGCTCGACGTGATCTCGCAGCTGAACAAGGACCTGCGCACCGCGCTGCGCCAGGGTCACTGATCCAGCTCCGTGCGCCCGCCCCGCCCCCCCCCGGGGCGGGCCGGCGGCCCATAACCCAC
>JAEWXC010000022.1 GCA_023396115.1 Actinomycetes bacterium
GGGCACGCGGCGGGGGGGCCCCCCCGGGCCGCCCCCTCCGAGGCGTCTCAGGGTGCTGCGTCTTCGAGTGGCAGGCCCCAGTCCGTCACCCACCACGCATCGGCGCGCCACTCGGCCCGGAAGTCGAGCGTGTGGGAAGCGGCGTCGTTCCGAGCGATGACCTTGCCGCCTTGCTGGTGAGCGTCTAAGGGCTGTTCCGTACGCGGATGGTCGCCGACCACCGGTCGGAGAAGTGGCCGCGGAGGATCCGTGTGGCCCTGAGTCGCTTCACGCGGAGTCCCCCGCCCGTGAGGGTGTGCTGTCGGCGCACGTGCTGGTCGAGGCGGGTGAGCGTCGCGTTGCAGGCTCGGCAGTCCTTCGTCCCCATCCGCCGGAGTGCGTGGGGGTCGGATTGAGTCCAGGCGTACTGCGGAACGTTCCAGTAGTGCTCGGCGAACGCTTCCAGACCCCTCAGCCCTGGTCGCTTGGCCGCGTCAGGAAGTTCGGGCGAGCGCTGAGAGGTCGGGGTGGGTTCACTTCCCGCGCTGTCCGTCGTCTGTGCCGCGCTCGCGGGGGCTCCGCTCGTGCTGGGTGGCGTGTCCGTCTGGCAGGCCGTGAGCATCGCGAGTGCCAGGGCTGACGAGATCAGGACGCGCAGGGCGCGCGGGACGTTCCTCGGGCTCATGAGTCGCTGCGGCCGTTCCTATTGGACGAGCTGGGGCTCGGCCTCGAGGACGTCCAGGGGGACGGGTGGGCTGGTCATGGTGACGGTGCCGTTGACGGGCTGCCAGGGGCGGTTGCCCTGCTTCCAGCGGGCTGTCCAGGTGATCGTGACGGTGGGTTGGACGGCGCCCTTGGATTGGTAGAGGTGCGTGATGAGTCCGTTTGCCCCAACCGGCTGGTTCTTCTTCCAGGGTCGGCCGGGTGTGTCGGTGGTCTGGGTGGTGCCGTCGCCGTGGTCCCAGGTGAACGTGCTGGGTGTGATGTCGAGGGTGATCCTCTTGCCGAGCAGGCGCACGACCTCGGTGAAGCGTTCGGCCTCGGTAGAGAAGATCGTGTCGAGGTTGACGAGCGTTTCGCCGCCGGGCGGCTGGACGTGGAGCTCGGGCGTGGGGAGGGGGACTCGGCGGAAGGCGCGGAGCACCATGCCTGGGGTCACTTCAGTAACGACTTCGCCGTCCTCGCCGCAGTCGATCCAGCCGGGCCCCATGCTGCCGTCTCCGTTGATCCATACGTATGAAACGGGTGTGGTTCCGTTGTTGCACTTGATGTACTCCTGGCAGCCCGTGTTACTGAAGTAGACACATGGCGTTGGCGTGATCTCCGCGTGGCCGTCGTTCGTCGATGTCTCAGTCGGCTGGCTCCCTGGAGTCGTCGTCTCGGCTTCGGCTGTGAGTGAGTCACCATCTGCAGTCGCATCGGTCGTGGCGGTAGCCGTCGGACTCGACGTGGGTTGGGGGTCGTTCGCTGTCGTGCCGCCGAATAGCAAGAGGGCGACCAGTGTTGCCGTTGCCACTCCCGCGGTAGACGCGATCATGAGACCACATTCCACGATGTGGCCGACCATGCCTCGGCGCGCCACTGGAGCTGAAACACGAGATTCCTCCGTTTGGGGAGGCCGGTCCTGACGACATTGCCTTGTTTGTCTCGAATCGTCTCCTTCGCGTTAGTCATGCGCACGGTGACCTGCCAGTTGTCCGCGTAGTCGTTTCTCAGGATCCGCTCGGCCGCGGCACTCTGCACTTCATACGGGCCCATTTCGACGTCGTAGCCCAGTCGTGCGTACTTCCGGATCAGTTTGCTTGCCGTCGAACAGGAGTCGCACTCGTCGGTGCCGAGTCGGTCTAGGGGGCCCGCCTCGTTGCTTGTGAGCCCGTAGTGAACGACTACCCAGTAGTGACGCACGAACGCCTCAGCCCCCTTGCGACCTGGCTTCTTCGCTGCCTCCGGCAACTCAGGCTCGACCGGACCGGTGTCGGTGGGTTCTGCGGTCGCGGTCTCTGTCGGTGTGGGGTCCGGCGTCTTGGTGGGATCGCCAGTCGGCGGGTCGTCACCGCACGCGGCGAGTCCGGACAGGGTCAGCCCAACGACGGCCAGTGAGAGGCCGAGACGGTACGTCGAACGGGTCATGGTCCACCTGCTTCCCGAGAGCCCTCGTCCATGACTGCGAGGGGACGTCCCACGCTAGGGGAGTCCGAGCCGCCGCAACAGGGCACCGCTGCTGCCTGTGGACAACGCAACGGCAAAGATCCGCGAGGTGCAGCGCCTCGGACGGGTGGACCCGCACCTCCAGAGACCGGGTCAACGAACTGGTGCGGTGTTGGGGCGTCCTTCACAGGCTCCTGCGCCTTGGGTAGGTGCCCGGACACCGCGTGACAAGCGTGGTCGCGGGGGTCAGCGCCGGCGGCGCCCGCCCGGTGGCCGCGGTGCCGGCGGCGGCCCCTCCGGACCGGGGTGGGTGCCGGGAGACGTGGGGGGAGCCGCGGTGGGAGGAGTCGGAGTCGTCCCGGAGCCGGGGGCGGCAGGCGGTGTCGGAACACCACCCGTCGGCTCAGCGGACTTCGACGGGGGAGGGGCGGAGGTGATGCCGAGCTCGACCAGGAGGCGGGCCCCCAGCATCAGGCCCGCGAACAGGCAGGCCATGGCGCCGACGGCCGCCAGGCCCAGCAGCGCCCACCCCGAGCCCTGGCCCCCACGGGCTGCGGTGCCGAAGTCGATGGCCAAGTAGACGAGGTAGCCCCAAGCCACCACCGCCAGCGTGATTCCGGCGGCGTAGGCCATCGCCCTGCCGCGCGGCTTGGGGGGTCGACGGGGTCCGCGTCGAGATCCTGCGCGCTTCCCCGTGGCCACCTCGACATCATGGCCGATGACGGCAACTTCCGCCGCCTGATCGGGCCGTCCGGGTCGTGTGGGAGGGTCGTCCGGCGTGTCGCGGGGAGGGTCCTCCCCGGCGTGTCGGAGGTCTGCGAGAGGGTCCACCGTGCCTGACCTGCACGGATGTCGGAGGCCCGGCAAAAGGCAGGGAAAACGCCGTCCGATCAGGTTGCACGCCTGGTGCCCAGCGCGTACGGTTACCACTACATCTAGTAGTTACACCGTTGTGGTTCTCCACATCTAGTCCCCAGAGTGAGGGGCTGTGATGCACAGCACAGCGGTGATTTCTCCACAGGAAGTACGTGGTTCCTCCACAGGATCCGCGCTGATCGGCCGAGCACAGGAAGGAGTTCGTGACGTGCACTGCCCGTTCTGTCGCCACACGGACACCAAGGTGCTCGACTCGCGCGTCTCCGACGACGGTGCAGCCATCCGGCGCCGTCGGGCCTGCCAGTCCTGCGAGAAGCGGTTCACCACCGTCGAGCAGATGCAGCTGATGGTGCTCAAGCGCTCCGGCGCCACCGAGCCCTTCGTGCGGGAGAAGGCCATCCATGGTGTCCGCAAGGCCTGCAAGGGTCGCCCGGTCACCGAGGACCAGTTGCAGTTCCTGGGCCAGCAGGTCGAGGACACGTTGCGCTGCTCGGGACAGGCCGAGTTCGCCGCCCACGAGGTCGGGCTCGCGATCCTGACCCCTCTGCGCCAGCTGGACGAGGTCGCCTACCTGCGCTTCGCCAGCGTCTACCGCGCCTTCGAGTCGGCCGACGACTTCGCGGCCGAGATCACGATGCTCCGCGCCGAGCGCGACATCCCGGACACGCCAGCCGAACTGGTCGATTCCTGACTCACAGACTGCCCGGCACGTCGTGGGGAAGCGGCGTGCCGGGCGCCAATCTCGGGGACGAACTCCCCACGCGACAACACCACCAGCGGGACCACAGAGGCCGACCGGCCTGATCAACGAGGACACAAAAGGGGACGTGCAGATGACGGAGACGGTGAACCCGACCGCGGCGCAGGGCGCCGGCCAGGGAGTGAAGATCGAGCGGGTCTTCAGCACCGAGGGTGTGCACCCCTACGACGAGCTGACCTGGGAGTCGCGCGACGTCGTCCAGACCAACTGGAAGACCGGCGAGTCGGTCTTCGAGCAGCGGGGCGTGGAGTTCCCCTCGACGTGGAGCCTGAACGCCTCCACGATCGTGACCACCAAGTACTTCCGTGGTGCCCTGGGCACCGACGCGCGTGAGACCAGCCTCAAGCAGCTCATCGACCGGGTCGTGAAGACCTACACCGACGCCGGTCAGGACCACGGCTACTTCGCCTCCGACGCCGACGCCGAGCTCTTCGAGCACGAGCTCACCTGGCTGCTGGTCAACCAGTACTTCTCGTTCAACTCCCCGGTCTGGTTCAACGTCGGCACCACCTCCCCGCAGCAGGTCTCGGCGTGCTTCATCCTCTCGGTCGACGACTCGATGGACTCGATCCTCAACTGGTACAAGGAGGAGGGCTTCATCTTCAAGGGCGGCTCCGGTGCCGGCCTGAACCTGTCGCGCATCCGCTCCTCCAAGGAGCTGCTGACCTCCGGGGGCACCGCCTCGGGCCCGGTCTCCTTCATGCGCGGCGCCGACGCCTCCGCGGGCACCATCAAGTCCGGCGGCGCGACCCGTCGTGCGGCCAAGATGGTCGTCCTGGACGTCGACCACCCCGACATCGAGGAGTTCGTGTCGACCAAGGCGCGCGAGGAGGACAAGATCCGCGCCCTGCGCGACGCCGGGTTCGACATGGACCTCGGTGGCGCCGACATCACCTCGGTGCAGTACCAGAACGCCAACAACTCGGTGCGCGTCAGCGACGAGTTCATGCGTGCGGTGGAGGACGGCGGCGACTTCGGGCTGCGTTCGCGCACCACCGGTGAGGTCATCGAGCGCGTTGACGCCCGCGACCTGTTCCGCAAGATCTCCACCGCCGCGTGGGAGTGCGCCGACCCGGGTCTGCAGTACGACGACACGATCAACGACTGGCACACCAACCCCGAGACCGGCCGGATCACCGCGTCCAACCCGTGCTCGGAGTACATGAGCCTGGACAACTCCTCGTGCAACCTGGCGAGCCTGAACCTGCTCAAGTTCCTCAAGGACGACGACACCTTCGACGCCGAGCTGTTCGCCCAGGCCGTCGAGGTGATCATCACCGCGATGGACATCTCCATCTGCTTCGCCGATTTCCCGACCGAGCCGATCGGCAAGACCACCGTCGACTACCGCCAGCTTGGCATCGGCTACGCCAACCTCGGCGCGCTGCTGATGGCGATGGGTCTGGGCTACGACTCCGAGGGCGGCCGCTCGATGGCGGCGGCGATCACCTCGCTGATGACCGGCACCTCCTACAAGCGGTCGGCCGAGCTGGCCGGGGTGGTGGGCCCGTACAACGGCTACGCCCGCAACGCCGAGGCCCACAAGCGGGTCATGCGCAAGCACCAGGCCGCCAACGACCAGGTCCGCACCGTCGGCGCCGTGGACGCTGACGTGCACCGCGCCGCGACCGCTGCCTGGGCCGACGTGGTCGCGCTCGGCGAGACCAACGGGTTCCGCAACGCGCAGGCCTCGGTGCTCGCGCCCACCGGCACCATCGGCTTCATGATGGACTGCGACACCACCGGCATCGAGCCGGACTTCTCGCTGGTCAAGTTCAAGAAGCTGGTCGGCGGCGGTTCGCTGCAGATCGTCAACCAGACGATCCCGCGTGCGCTGAAGAAGCTGGGCTACCAGGCCGAGCAGGTCGAGGCGATCGTCGCCTACATCGCCGAGCACGGTCACGTGATCGACGCCCCCGGCCTCAAGCTGGAGCACTACGAGGTCTTCGACACCGCGATGGGTGCCCGGGCGCTGAAGCCGATGGGCCACGTGCGGATGATGGCCGCGACCCAGCCGTTCCTGTCGGGCGCCATCTCCAAGACGGTCAACCTGCCCGAGACCGCCACGGTCGAGGAGATCGAGGACGTCTACCTGCAGTCGTGGAAGCTGGGCCTCAAGGCCACGGCCGTGTACCGCGACAACTGCAAGGTCGGCCAGCCCCTGGCCGACGGTGGCGGCAAGGCGAAGAAGGACGCGGCCGACGCCGCGGCCGCCGCGTCCGAGGTGAAGACCGAGGTCGTCGAGAAGATCGTCTACGCCCCCACCCGCAAGCGTCTGCCCAAGTCGCGCGTCTCGCGCACCACCTCCTTCACCGTGGGCGGCGCCGAGGGGTACATGACCTCCGGTGCGCACGACGACGGCGAGCTCGGCGAGGTCTTCCTCAAGCTCGGCAAGCAGGGCTCGACCCTGGCCGGCGTGATGGACGCCTTCTCGATCGCGGTCAGCATCGGCCTGCAGTACGGCGTGCCGCTGGAGACCTACGTCTCGAAGTTCACCAACCTGCGCTTCGAGCCGGCCGGTCTGACCGACGATCCGGACGTGCGGATGGCGCAGTCGCTGATGGACTACGTGTTCCGCCGCCTGGCCCTGGACTACCTGGACTTCGACGAGCGGTCGATGCTCGGGATCTACTCCGCCGACGAGCGCCAGCGCCACCTGGAGACCGGCTCCTACGAGCCGCTCACCGAGGTCAGCGAGCTGGAGTCGCTCAAGGCCGCGCCCGTCGTCGAGACCGAGGCTGAGGCCGAGGTCGTCGAGATCACCGAGAAGAAGGAGGCCCACACCTCCGCCGAGCTGCTCGAGATGATCACCGGCACCGCCGTGGACAGCCCGCTGTGCATGACCTGCGGCACCAAGATGCGTCCCGCCGGGTCCTGCTACGTCTGCGAGGGCTGCGGCAGCACCTCGGGCTGCAGCTGAGGGTGGGTAAACCATGGCTATCCCCCTAGCGGGGGATAGCCCCTAGAAACAGATCGGAATCTGGGTAAACCGAACACGACCCCCTAGAGGTGAGTGACCACGAGTCCACGATCGACAGCAACGCGAGCCCAGCCCCTCCGCGTGCGGGGTTGGGCTCGCGTTGCGTTCGGGACGGCCCAGGTCGACCGGAACAGCTCGAGGATCGCTGTGGGAGGTCGTCTGCAGCCGACTCCGATGTCGGCGCGACCTGATCTGATGCAGCGAGCCGAACAGGCTCAGAAAGGAACTCGCGGCCCGGTCCTGCAAGACCGGGCCGCGGGGGCACCGACCGAGTGGCCGAGTGCGGGGCGTTCACCCGTATCTGACCACCCCCGGTGCCGGCTTGTCCATACGGCATCCGGGGCGGAGGTGACGAGAGAGATGACCAAGAGGAACACCCGGCAGACCAGCGCGAAGGCTGCGTCGGCTGCCAGCAAGGTGCTGAGCAACCCGAAGGCAGGCAAGGCCGCGAAGTCGGCTGCTGCTAGCGCGTTGTCCCAGACGCCGAAGCGGAAGTGACCCTCGACGGCCCTCCCTACGGGGAGGGCCGCCACTCCGGCCGCGACGAGTGCGCGGCGCTCTCCCAACACCTAGGAGCTAGACCGATGCCCCAGACCTTCACCGCGGCCAGCAAGCCGCCCAGCTACACCCATGAGATGCTCAACCTCATCCGCAGCCAGATCGCGCCCGACGACGTCGCGCTCAAGGAGGCCCGCGAGCGCCGTGACGCCACTCGCGACGCCGCCGAGAAGTTCGGCTCGACCAACCGCAGCTTCGCGTCCGGCTCCATCGCACACCGCACGGCCAACTGCCCGGTCCACCACCGCGACGCGGGCCTGGACGCCGACTGCGGCGTCGTCCTCGACCGTCGCGCGTACCCCAACCTGGGCCCGGACAGCGCCAGCCAGGTATGCCCGGTCGACGTGGTCAACCAGATGGCCGACCACCTGGAGACGTGCCTCAAGCCGTACTACCCGAAGCTGAAGGTCAAGGTCACAAAGCGCGCCATCCTGCTGACCTTCAACGAGCCCCTGCCCGGTGGCGAGGACCCGACCGTCGACATCGTCGTCGGCCTCGACCGCGTCGGGCAGCCTGGCCTCTGGATTCCCAACACGGAGGCGAACCGATGGGACCCGTCCCACCCAGAGAAGCACACCGAGCTGCTCACCGCCGACCCGGCCTCGCTGCGTCTGGTCCGCCAGCACGCCATCCGGCTCGCGAAGGCCGAGAACAAGCGCATCGCCAAGCCGCTGCTCTGCTCGTTCAACGTCGAGGCGCTCGGGTGGATGTTCGTGACGCCCGGAATGAGCGACGCCCAGGCTCTCCTGGCGCTGTGGCGCGACGGAGCTGACGACCTCGAGCGCCGGCTGACCCCGGACCCCGCCGGCGTCTCAGCGGCCATCAAGGTCGAGGACCGCGCGAAGGCCGTCGAGAAGCTCAGGTTCGCCGCCAAGCAGCTGCAGAGCGCGCTCGACCACGACGACGATGCGGAGTGGGTCCGCAAGGCCCTCGCTCCGCTGTTCCCCGAGTTCGTCCCGCCGGCCCTGAACGCGATGTCGACGGCGCAGGTCGTTGAGGCCACGCGCAACCCGAGCGCGAGGTCGGCGCAACTCACCTTCGGCCTCGGTGGAGTCCTGGGCGTCGCGGGCGCAGCCAGGGTGAACACCTCGGTCCGCTCTTTCGGCGAGCCGCGCTGAGATGGTCGCCCGCAAGGGCACCCCGGGGCGGCCGTGGCGCTGGCTGGACGACCCCCAGCGCCGCGCCCGCCTCGAGGCCGATGCCCGCCGCGAGCTCCCGGACCTGCGCTACAGGCACCGTCAGCGCACGTCAGGTCCGGTGGATATCTGGGAGGCCACGGTCATCGTCGACCACGACGTGCGCCGAAAGGTCACGATCGAGTTCGAGCGCCGCCTCCCCAGTTGGCCGCACGTGTACGCCGACGGGCCGACCGACTCGCCGCACCGCTACAACGAGCGCGGCAGGACCACGCTGTGCCTGTGGAAGCCGGGAGACCCGCCCGACAAGCGGTGGAAGGTCGAGGATGGCCTGCTCGCGCTGTTCGGCATCGCTGCGCATCACCTGTTCAAGGAGCACTGGTGGCGCGAGCACGACGAGTGGCTGGGTGAGGAAGCACCGCACGATGACGACATCCGCGAACCTGTGCCCGCGGGACGCGAGGAGTCGGCATGACCCGCTGCCGACGCGGTGAGCGCGAGGGCCGCCGCACGAGGAAGGAGCCCGTCGAGTGGACCGGTTGAAGTTCTGGAAGTGGTCGCTGTTCGACGACTTCTCCTGGGCTACAGGCGCCACGCTGCTCGCGGCTGCCATCGCGGTCGCGGGTGTGGTGGTCGGGTTCGCGGTCACCAGCGCTCAGAGCCGCCGTGAACGTCGGGCCCGCGATTACGCCGAGTCCATCGGTGCGGTTTCGGACTACCTCGAGGGCACGTACCGGGTCGCGCGTTGCCACAACAACGCCGCGGAGCGGTACGCCATCTCGACCGACATCAGCGTCATCCAAGGTCGGATCGACGCCAGCGCGGCCTTGCTACGCCTGCACGCGCCGCAGCGGGTCGCGGACGCCTACGACGCCTACGTTGCCGCAGCACGCAAGGAAGCCGGCCGCCAGATGACTGCTGAGTGGCGCAAGCCGCCGGCACGGCGGCACCGCGACATGAACATGCGCCAGCCCTTCGATAGGACCGCGTCCAAGGCCGCGAAGGCGACACTGATCGCCGCAATGGAGCGCGACATGGGCAAGCGCTGGTGGAAGTTCTGGCGCTGGTTCCGCTCGTGACTCTCGCTGGAAGGTGTGACGACACGCCGCAGATCAGATGTCACCTATCCGTGCAGCAGACCCACCCGACGTGCGTGGTGCAGCTACGCCTTGTTCAGCGACTTGGTGGCGCGTTTCACCCCGGTTCGGACGTACGAAACGAACTCCTCGGTGGTCGATGACCCGAAGGTGGTGCGCGTGTTGGTGAAGGTCAGAAAGGCTCGATCAACACGAACCAACGCGAAGTCCCCCATGACCTTGAGCGAGAAGCCCTGGGTCTCCATCGGGATCTCCAGGCGGAAACTGACCGAGGTGTCGCCGAACGTTCCGCCGAGGTTGACCTCGTTCATGGTCACCTGCCCGACCGTGACGTCCGCGTCCGCTTCGTCTTTCATGTGCTTGGCCATCATCGACGTCGCGCAGCTGCGAAACTTCTCGTCGGAGAACCTCGCAAAGTACTCGCTGGCTGCGTCTTCGTCGGACTCCAGCACGACGGTCTGGGTGATCTGTTCGTCGTCCTCGTTGGTGAAATCTGGCGTGGTCGCCCGGGCCAGTGAGTCGTCGCCGTACAACTCGGTGCGATCCATGCCCATGCATTCAGCGATCTCCAGTTGCGACTTTTTTGAGTCGGCGTCGGACGACTTGGCCTGCCAGCCCACGGGGAAGTCGTTCAGCGTCAACAACACCGACTTGGCGAGGGCCACGTCCGCTGGATCGGGCTTCGACGGGGTGTCCGACTCGCCAGTCGCGGCAGTAGTGTCCGCGGACGGTGCCGAATCGGAGGTGCTGGGGGTCGGGCTGTCCTCGCCGCTGCATGCGCTCAGAGCCAAGGAGAGGACGAGGACCACGGAAGCCGTGAGGTGGATTTTCTTCACCCCGTGAATGTAGAGCACCGTGGACCCGGATCTCACGGATTCGACACCGACCGCGTACCCACCACGCGGACTAGGATCCCAACCCGGGATCACACCGTCACGGTGGGGTGGAAATAGTCGAAGAGCGCCGCATCGATCGGCTCCGCAAACTTCAACTGCATCCGGACCACGGGAATCTCCTTGCCCTTGCCGTCCGACATGGTGGTCTCCACTGCATCGTGCGCGGTGGGCTGGCCCAGGTAATAGAAGTCCTTACCTTCGGCGTCGTCCTTCTTGACGAAGACGTGCAGATCAAGCTCGTTGCGGGCGATGGCACGCTCGGTCGTGCTGTCGAGCGAACGATTGGACTTGGTGTACCAGACCATCGTCGAGCGGTCGATGATCGCGTCTTCGTAGGCGGTGCTGGCGGAGACCTCATCGGACTTGTGCAGCGTCACAAAGATCGGACACACCTTTTGGCTCAGGTCAGCCTTGTAGCCATAGATCGTGGGGGTCCACTTCCTCGGCATGTTCAAGGCGCGGGCAGCATCCTTGCGGCCGTACTGCATGCCAGGGGTGAACGGTCGGTCGAGTGTGTACCGGTCGCGCACAATCGCCATGCCGGTGGCGATAATGTCGTTGATTGACTCGGCGAAACGACCGGGGGCTGTGTATGACTCGAGGACGTCTTCCGAGAGTTGCACGTGCTGAGCGTCGATCCACTCGACAATTCCGCGCGCGTAACGCTTCCTATCCACTTCGGCGTGATGCTCGAGCGTGAAGGTGTCGATCGCGCTGACGATCACCCGCCGATCATCGGAGATCCCTTCGGCGCGACATAGGTCCGCGAGACGATCGAGACTGGCGCCACCCTCCTGCAGCAGAGTCCGCAGGATCACGAACTCGTGAAGCCGACGAGCGGTCATGCCCTCATGGCTGATCAGTCCGAGTGCCCGATGCTCAGCCGGAGACAAGCCATGAGCAACCCCGAGCAGACTCTGGACGAGTGCGGGGTAGTGCTCCTTGTGCGTGGCCAAGAGCACCGGGTCGACCGATTCGAAGCGGTAGAAGTCCCACAAGGAGGGAACGCCGCCGACGCGGTTCTGCATGGCAGTGAGCGCGGTCTTCAATCGTGATGTCGTGGTGAGCTTCGTGTCGCCGATCGACGCCAGGACTCGCTGCTGAGATACCTCGTCGAACCGCACACTCGAGAGCCCTGGCAATACTCCGGATTCCTCAGCGGCGATCAGGTTCTTCCGCAGCGACTCCTTGTTCAGTGACTCGTCGCCAAACAAGGCGATCGGGATCAGGTAGTTGTTGGTGTAGTTACCGATGAAGTCGATGACCACGAGGTAGTCCTTGTTCTCGGCCTTGCGGAGCCCCCGGCCGAGTTGCTGAACGAAGACGATGGCGGACTTCGTCTGACGCAGCATGATGACTTGGTTCACCGTCGGAATATCGACGCCTTCGTTGAAGACATCGACCGTCAGGATGTAGTCGAGACCGCCCTGTTCGAGCAGGGTCACCGCCCGCTCTCGTTCCGCGATCGAGTCGCTTCCCGTGAGGGCCTGGGTGCGGAGACGCTGGCCTCTGAACGTCACCTCGTTGAGAGCCGCACTCAAGGCATGGGCTTCGGTCGTGCGGCTACAAAAGATCAAGCCACGAGGGGCGATGCCTGCTTGGCCGTAGGTGTCGAGTGCCTCGACTAGGTGCATCACCCGCTCGGCAGAAGCCAAGCGAGCAACGTCCGTGAACTCGTCGGTCGTTCGACCATCTTCGTACGTCACATCGGCGATCCCGTAATAGTGGAACGGGCTCAGCATGTCCTCTTCGAGTGCGTGGCTCAGGCGAATCTCGTACGGGACGTTGTAGTGGAACAGTTCGAAGACGTTGAAGCCGTCCATGCGCTCCGGCGTGGCGGTCATACCGAGCATGAACACGGGAGAGAAGTAGTCGATCACGCGGCGGTGGGTGACCGAGCCCGCACGGTGCGCTTCATCGACCACGATGTAGTCGAAGGCCCGGGGGTCAAACGACTCCAGAACATGGGGCTGCGACAACGTCTGCACCGTGGCGAAGAGGTAACGACTGTCGGTGTCCTTGCTCGCTCCAGACAGCTTTCCGAAGTCCTCCCGAGGGCCGCCCAACACGCGACGGTACTCCTCGATGGTTTTGTCCAGAATCTGCTCGCGGTGAACCACAAACAGCACACGGTCGGCCTGAAAAGCACGCACATCTAGGGCTGACAGGATCGTCTTACCGGTCCCGGTTGCCGAGATCACGACGGCACGTGTGGCGCCCTCGGCGCGCACCCCGGCGATCCGCTCCAGCGCGTCGTGCTGCATCCGATTCGGCAGGATTTCGGGGACAGGTGGCGTGCGAACCAGGGTGGGCGCCGCTGCCGGCGCCCCGAGGTCAGCGGGGGCAACTGTGGCGAGGGGATCGAACACCTCGGGCGCAGCCTCCGGGGACTCGGGGAGGGCGGGACGCGTGACGGCGCGTGCTCGGGGCGCGGTGTAGCCGATCGAGTAGCTGTCGATCCACTCTTGGGTGAGAGATACCGATTCGTCGGCCTGACGTTGGGCGAGTGCCGCGAACTGGGTTCCCAGATCGCTCTGCGGAGTAGCACTCACCCGGAGATTCCACTCGTAGTTGGTGGCCAGCGCTGCCTTGGTGAGGTTGGAGCTTCCGACCATCGCGGTGATGGCGTCGGGGCGCTGAAAGACGTAGCCCTTGGGGTGGAATCCGGCCGCGGGGTGAATACGCGCCTCGATCCCATGCCGTTTGAGGTTCAGCAGTTCGGCGAAGGCGGCGGGGGAGTTGAAGCCCAGATAGTCCGAGGTGACGATGGTGCCGGTTCCGCGAAAGTCGACGAGCTCCTGCTTGAGCAGAGCCACTGCCCCAGGAGAGACGAAGGCCACCGAAAAGAGGAACGCTGATGACCGGGCGAGTTCTTCGCGTAGTACACGCAGCGCTGAGGCGCCGTTCTCGTTGAGGACGACTCGAGGGTTGAAGTGCAGTGGCGCGGTCGGACTGCTGCTGACGTAGCCGTGGTGCAGGTCGAGAGACCATCCGCTGGGCCACATCAGGTCCTCAGCCACGCGGTAGGTCCTTCATGAGGAGTTCGACGGCGGGGATGTCAGCGGGTGCCCAGTCCAGAGTCATCAGGTCATCGGGGGCTAGCCACACCACCTGGGCGTGTTCGGTCAGGTGGGGCTCACCAGCGACGAGCCGGCAATAGAACGTCGTGAGCGTGACGACGCCGAAGTCGTACTCATACGTGGTCGACGTGACCTCCTCGCCCACCGTGACATCACACAACAACTCTTCGGCGATCTCTCGCTCGAGTGCGGCTCGGGGCGTCTCACCCGGCTCGATCTTGCCGCCGGGGAACTCCCACATGTCCGCGAGCGCTCCGGGTCCTCGCTGGGCGCACAGCACAGCCCCGTCCCGGACAATGACGGCACCGACCACGTTGATCTGCTTCTTCATCTCTGCCTCTCGTCGCCTGAAGCTTAGGCAAACGTCCGGTCATCGGGGACGCATGGGGAATATCCACGCGATGCGCCCCGTTCACCCCTCGTGCGCACCACTCCGACCACCGCAGGCGACCTGTTGACCCGTCGCCTCGTCGTTGACCTCATGCGCGCTCAGAACAGCCGCTGTCGCTGAGTCGTCCGCCCGCAA
The DNA here is from genome assembly GCA_023396115.1 of Actinomycetes bacterium. Classification (GTDB taxonomy): domain Bacteria; phylum Actinomycetota; class Actinomycetes; order Propionibacteriales; family Nocardioidaceae; genus Nocardioides. Next base: position 14,037 of record JAEWXC010000022.1, read on the forward strand.
CCCGGGCGTCTCGATCCTTCCCATCCGACGGCGCTGCCCACAGGTGTGCCGTCGTGCGTTCTGCGAAAGGCACCACCACCCATGAGCACCACCACCGCTGCACCGGCCAAGCGCCGCGTGAAGCTCCCCTCGTTCGGCGTCCAGGTCCTGATCGGTCTCGTCCTGGGCGTCGTCCTGGGGCTCGTCGCCCGCCAGATCGGCCCCGACGGCATCGACGCCGAGGGGGTCATCGACCCGAACTGGCTCACCGAGACCCTGACCATCGTCGGCAGCACGTTCGTCACGCTGCTCCGGGCCGTCGTGCCCCCGCTGGTGTTCCTGGCGATCGTCGCCTCGATCGCCAACCTGCGTGAGGTGACCGGGGCCGCCCGACTCGCCTGGAAGACCCTGATGTGGTTCGCGATCACCGCCCTGATCGCGGTCGGCATCGGGATCACGCTCGGCCTGGTGTTCCAGCCGGGCAAGCACACCTCCGTCACCGCCGACGCCGCTGCCGCGCCCGGCACCGAGGGCTCCTGGCTGGACTTCCTGACCGGCCTGGTCCCGGCCAACTTCCTCGGCCTGAACGCCAGCGCCGGCCCTGACGGCGCGATCAGCATCGGGTTCAACGTGCTGCAGATCCTCGTCGTGGCCATCGCCATCGGCATCGCCACGCTCAAGGTCGGCTCGGCCGCCGAACCGTTCCTGGGCTTCGTCCGGTCCGCGCTCGCCGTGGTCCAGAAGGTCCTGTGGTGGATCATCCTGCTCGCCCCGATCGCCACCGTCGGCCTGCTCGGCAAGGCCGTGGCCACCTACGGCTGGGACGCGCTCGGCTCCCTGGGGATCTACTCGGTCGCCGTCTACGTCGGCCTCGCGCTGGTGCTCTTCGCGGTCTACCCGACGCTGCTGCGCCTCAACGGTCTGAGCATCAAGCAGTACTTCACCGGCGCCTGGCCCGCGATCCAGCTGGCCTTCGTCTCGCGCTCCTCGATCGGCACCATGCCGGTCACCCAGTCGGTCACCGAGAAGAACCTGGGTGTCCCCAGCTCCTACGCCTCGTTCGCGGTACCGCTCGGCGCCACCACCAAGATGGACGGCTGCGCCTCGATCTACCCGGCCATCTCGGCGATCTTCGTGGCCCAGTTCTTCGGCCTCGACCTGTCGATCACCGACTACCTGCTGATCGCGTTCGTCTCGGTCATCGGATCCGCCGCCACCGCCGGCGTCACCGGCGCGACCGTCATGCTGACCCTGACCCTCTCCACCCTGGGCCTGCCCCTGGAGGGCGTGGGGCTGCTGCTGGCGATCGACCCGATCCTCGACATGGGCCGTACCGCGGTCAACGTCGCCGGCCAGGCACTCGTCCCCACCATCGTGGCCAAGCGCGAGGGCATCCTCGACACCGCCACCTACGACGCCCCGCGCAGCGGCGAGGCGTGGCGTGAGGACGAGGCGACCCCGGTCGCTGCCTGATCGGATCTGCCATAGCGGAGCGTGGTCGCCTGTCCGGGAGGCCACGCTCTGTGCTTTCGTCCACGCCTGCTGGTCTTTCCAGGCAGAATCGCTGCCATGGCGGAGGCGTGGTCGGTCGACGAAGTAGATCGGACGATCGACGTCTACTTCTCGATGCTCGACCTGGAACTCGACGGAGTCGAGTACAGCAAAGCTGCGCACCGTCGCGATCTGATGAAGTCTGTTCCCCGGTCCAACGGTTCCATTGAGTACAAGTTCCAGAACATCTCGGCGGTGTTGATGGAACTCGGCGCGGTGTCGATCATTGGCTACAAGCCAGCGACAAACGTGCAGGCGCTGCTGCGGACTCGTGTGGGGGAACGGTTCGAGGATGCCTCGGCGCTGCGGCGCAAGATGATGCATGCCGTTGAAGCGCCGGCTGGAGACATCAGTTCCCTCGCACTCGGCAGCCCCGTTGCGGCTCCCGACGGCGGGCGCATTCCCCGGCGCCGCGCTCGACAGGGACGCCATGTCGACTACCAGGCGATGGAGGCGGCGAACCGGCAACTGGGCCTGGCAGGCGAACTCCTGGTGGTCCGGGCTGAGCAGCGACGCCTCCAGGCGTTGGGTCGCCATGACCTCGCTTCGCGCGTTCGGCACGTGTCGGTGGAAGAGGGCGACGGGCTCGGGTTCGACGTTGCCAGTTGGACGGAGGACGGGCAGGAGCGCTTCCTCGAAGTGAAGACGACCCGAGCCAACGAGTTCCAGCCCTTCCTAGTCAGCAGGAACGAGGTGGAGTTCTCCCAGGAAGAAGACGAACGCTTCGTCTTGACGCGCTTGTTCAGTTTCGGGCGACCCGCCATGGGCTTCTACGAACTGCAGGGCGCCCTCGAAACGTCCGCGATGCTTCTGCCGCAGGTGTACTCGGGACTGCCGAAGTAGGCCGCACGGCACTGATCGACCCGCACCAACACCGATGGCCCGGACCAGCAGGTCCGGGCCATCGGTGCGTCTGCCTCAGCCGTTGAGCACGGCGTGCGAGATCAGGTGGTCGAGCTTGCGGATGTCGACGCCCTTGTTCAGCTTGATCTTGATGTGCCCGGCGCGGGTCCACAGCTCGAGCTCCGAACTGAAGTCGAGCATCCGGCCGGCGTTCTCCGAGGACCACATGGTGATCGCGGAGTACGGCAGGGAGTAGATCTCCACCTTCTTGCCGGTCATGCCCTGGGCGTCGCGGACGATGAGCCGCTTGTTGGTGAACACCGCACTGTCACGGAACGTCTTGTAGGCGGCCCAGGGCTGCTCACCGTCGACCAGCAGGGGACCGATGTCATCGGGGACCGGGCACTCCGAGACGAACGTCCAGGCGGTGATGAGGGCGGTTTCCATCGGCTTCCTCTCGCAGGGCGGCACGGTTTTGCCGTGGGGCCGAACCTACGCAGTCCGCCGCCTCGACGGGTGCACTTCCGGCGGGGTCAGTCCGCCAGAGCTGCCGCGATCGACTGCATCGCCGTGAACGTCTCCTGCTCGTCCTGCTCGGTGCCGTGGTCGCTCAGCTTCACGATCACCGTGCCGGTGCGCGGGTTGACGTAGATGTACTGGCCGTGGATCCCGAGCGCGGTGAGGTCGCCGTCGGCGCCCTCGGGCTGCCACCACTGCGCCGAGTAGTCCCACGTCGAGACCTGGTGCTCGGCCGGCGTCGCGATCCGCTCCAGCCACGCGGTGGGGACGACCTGCTCCCCGTCCACCCGGCCGCCGTCGACGAGCAGCTGACCCAGTTTCGCGAAGTCGCGGGCGGTGGCGTTGAGGCAGCAGAACGCCTTCTCGGTGCCGCCGGTCTCGTCGAGGTTCCAGGTGGCGTCGGACTCCGCCCCGATCGGGCCCCAGAGCCGCTCGGTCAGCAGCTCCGCCAACGGCTTGCCCTCGGTGGCCCGCAGCACCATGCCCAGCAACTGGGTGTCGACACTGCGGTACTCGCCGCGGCTCCCGGGCGCGAACGCCACGTCGCGGTGGTCGGCCAGGTACCCCGTCAGGTCGGTGGACAGGAACAACCGCGCGGTACCGGTGAACGGCCAGTACGCCCGGTAGTTCTCCGCGACGTCCACGCCCGAGCTCATGTCCAGCAGCTCGCCGACCGTCACGTCGTCGAAGCCGTTGCCGGCCCTGCCCAGCTCCGGCACCAGGTCGACCACCAGGTCACCCTCGGCGAACCGCCCGTCCTCGATCGACTGCCCGACCAGCAGCGAGACCACCGACTTGGCCACCGACCACGACGACATCCGGTCGTCCGCCCCGACTCCCTCGGCGTACCACTCGTGCACGAGCGTCCCGTCCTGCACGACCAGGAACGCGTTGGTGTGCGTCTCCTCCAGCACCTCCGGCAGCGGCTCCTCGGTGCCCTTCCACGGCACGGTCGCCGGCAGCGGGCGAGCGTCCTCCGGGAACGGTCGGGCCACGTCCGGAGCCTGGACCGTGCGTGCGGGGAAGTACTGCCCCTGCTCCGAGGGCGGGGCCGCGAGGATCTGCGCCAGCCGGTGCGGCGGCGGCACCTTCAGCAGCGCCGTGCCGACGTAGGTCAGCGCGACCAGCAGCACCAGGCTGCCGACCACCCCGAGGAGCAGACGGCGGACACGGCGACGGGGACGGGGTGGGGTCATCGGGTCTCCTGGCTGGACGCGGGGTGATCGGAGCGTAGCGACCCGGACGCGGTTCACAACGCCCACGTGCAGTCGTGCTCGGCCACCGCCCGGTGCGCCGCCGCCACGTCGACGGTGGCGCTCACCTCCCGGCAGGCCTGGCAGGCGATCCCGGTGAAGCCCTCCTCGGCGATCACGTAGGTCGCCGCGACCTGCTCGGCGTCCATGGTGCGGTGCCCGCCGAAGGCGCGCACGTCGGAGGTGACCCAGCCGCACGAGCAGGCGCGGAACAGCACCCGGTGCACGTCGTCGTTCTGGTGGCGCAGCACCTGCCTGGCCTCCGCCAGCCGTGCCTGGCCGCTGCTCGACGGGCTGCGGCCGGATGCCGCAGCCCAGGCGTCGTGGACCAGTGAATGGAGCACCATCCACCGGGCGGCCAGGTGCTCTCCGCGGTAGTCGAACCCCTCCAGGGTGATCGTGGGGGGCCTGTTCAGCATCGCCCACTCCTCTCGTCCGGACGCACGCACGCGTCACCGTCGTGGCCGCCACAGTCGCGACGGCCCGGGTCTTCTCCGGAGGGCACCGTGTCGGGACGCGGTTGCCGCTCGACCACGTCCGGAGGCGTGTGGTCGAGGCTCTTGACCTGATCCGAAGCCTGCCACAGAGGTCCGACTCAACCCGTCGGCGGACGCGGAGCCTGATTCCACCGATCTGCTGCGTCGCGAGCGCCACCAGACGGGTCCAGTGGCAAGGCGCCGGAGCGAGGGCGGGCTTGAGCAACGGGGTCTCGGCACGCTCGACCAACGGGGGCTCGGGCGTCAGCGAGGGTCGGGGTGGCTCACCTGAACGCGCAGCCGCTGGAGAGGCCCAGCTTCCGGTAGACGATCGCGGCCGGGCACCAGCCGGTGATCGAGGACTGCAGGAGGTTGAGACCGACGAAGACGGTGAGCAGCAGCCACCAGGTGGAGACGAGTGCGGTGAGCAGGGCGCTCAGCAGCACCACGGTGCCCGCGGTGGCGAGCACGGCACGGTCGAGGTTCATCAGGGTGTCCTTTCGCAGGGGTGGTGCCCGCGCCCCCAGGGGGCAGGCGCCGGCCCCCGGTCGGGGGAGGGGTCAGCCGTGGCTGAAGGTGATGGTCGGCAGCACCTTGCGCAGCCAAGCCGGGGTCCACCAGGCCGCACGGCCGGTGAGGCACAGCAGCACCGGGAGCAGCACCAGTCGGACCAGGAACGCGTCGAGCAGCACGGCGGTGCCCAGCACGATGCCCATCTCCTTGGGCGGGATCGGTCCCGAGATCGCGAAGGTGAAGAAGACCGCCACCATCACCGCGCCGGCGGCGAAGATCACCCGGCCGCTGTGTGCCAGGGCGCCGACCATCGCCTCCTTCGGGTCACCCGAGCGCTCGAAGTGCTCCTTCGCGCTCGCCAGCAGGAAGACCGTGTAGTCCATCGCGATCGCGAAGATCATCGCGAAGAAGAACACCGGCGCCCACGCGTCCAGGAAGCCCTGGGACTCGAAGCCGAGGAACCCCGCACCGTGGCCGTCCTGGAAGACCAGCTTGGCCACACCGAACGCGGCCGCGGTCGAGAGCAGGCTCGCCAACGTGCCGAGCAGCGAGATCAGCGGAGCCTGCAGCGCCACCAGCAGCAACAGGAAGCCGAGCACCAGGATCACGCCGATCACCAGCGGGGTGGAGGAGTCCAGCTGCGCCTTGAGGTCCAGGTTCTCCACCGCGGCGCCGCCCACCAGGGCACCATCGGGCAGGTCGGCACGCAACCGCTCGACGGTCTCCAGCAGAGCCGGGTCGGACGGGTCGACCGTCGGCACCGCCTGCAGCAGCACCAGGTCGGAGTCGTCGGCCGCACGCTGGCCCGGCATCACCCCGGCGATGCCGGAGTCGTCGGCCAGGACTGCCGCGGTGGTGTCGGCCTCGGCGGTCGGCACGACCACCTGCAGGGTGCCCGGTGCTCCGTCCCCGAAGGCCTCCTTGACCACGTCGTAGCCGATCCGGGCGTGCGCGTCGGAGGGCAGCACCTTGATCGACGGCATCGCGGTCTTCAGGCCCAGGGCCGGCGCAGCCAGCGCCGCCAGCACGACCAGCGAGGCCAGGCCCCACACCAGCGGACGCTGCCACAGCCGCTCACCCCACCGGGCGAACCGGGTCGACCGGTGCTCCCCGGACTTCACCCACGGCAGCGCCAGCTTGTTGATCCGGTGGTCCAGGCCGAACAGCACCAGCGGCAGCAGGGTCAACGTCGCCGCCAGGATGAAGACCACCGACAGCATGATCCCGCCCGCCATCGACCGGAACGACGGCGACGGCACCAGCATCACCGCGGACAGCGACACCAGCACGGTGATCCCGGACAGCAGCACCGCCTTGCCGGCCGTGTCCATCATCTCGGCCACCGCCCGCTGGCGGGACAGTCCCGCGCCCATCCGGGCCGCCCGGTAGCGCACCACCATGAAGAGCGCGTAGTCGATGCCCAGCGCCAGGGCGAACATCATCGCGAAGTTCATCGCCCAGATGGAGACCGGGACGAGCTCGTTGATCAGCACCAGCGACCCGGCCGAGGCCACCAGGCCGGCCAGGGTCAGGCTCAACGGGAGACCGGCCGCGACCAGCGCCCCGAAGGCCAGCACCAGGATCAGCATCGTCACCGGCCACGACAACATCTCCGACTTCAACATCGCCGAGAGGTTCGCCTCGTTGAAGTCCGACCACAGCAGCGAGGCGCCGGTCGGGTTCACCTGCACCGAGTCGGTGCCGAGCTCGGCCAGGACGTCCTTGAGGTCCCCGGCGACGCGCACCATCTCGTTGGTGTCCACCCCGGCCCCGGCCAGCACCACCGCGGTACGGCCGTCGGCGCTCAGGGTCGCCCCCGGTGCCGGCGGCAGGACCTCGGCGATCCGGGACTCGTCCTCGAGTGCCTCGGTGACCGCCGCGAGCACGGCCGGACCGTCGCCTCGGGTCAGCGGCTCCTCGCCCTGGACCACCACCTGGATCGCCGAGGAGGCGTTGCCGCCGAAGTGCTCGGTGGCGAGCTCACGCACCGCCACGGACTCCGACCCGTCGGCCTGCCAGCCGGCGCCGGAGAGGTTCTTCTCGACCTGGGGGGCGAAGACGCCGAGGCCGACGACGACCAGGACCCACAGGGCGGCGACCAGTCGTCGGTGCTCGGTGACGAGGACGCCGAGGCGGCCCAGCGGTCCGGGCCGCGGGTCGGGGGAGGAGGTGGACATCGGAGGTGACCTTCCGTTCTGACGCAGGGATAACCCCCTGGGGGGATCTGGTCAGAACGGTAGCAGAACCCCCCGGGGGGATAGCGAATCGAGGGTGAGCGGCGCTCCGTGACGACGCGCGTCACGCCGTGGTGGTGGGGTCAGGAGCGGGCGGAGTGGAGCTCGACCTCGTCGGCCGACGCGTCGATCCGGACGCTGAGGATCCGTCGCTCCGGGTCCCAGCCCTCGACCTCGGCGCCCTCGACCTCACCCGGCCGGCCGAACGACTCCGGGACCCAGATCTCGGTCGGTGCCTCGATGTCCGGGTCGGGGGTGACGGCGAACTCCAGCGACGTCGGGGTGCTCTCCACCTCGCCGAGGCGACCGGCCACCGCCCGCGGGTAGGGCAGCGCCAGGGCGCCGATCAGGTTGCGTCCGGTTCCGTCGGTCTCGTACGGCCCCCACGACCCGTCGTCGCGGGACCAGTAGGCGACCCCGAACCCCTGCTCGGCGGCGGTCCGGTACACGTCGTCCACGTACTCCAGGGCGCCCGGCAGGGTGGTGTCCAGGCCGAACTCGCCCAGGATCACCGGCACGTCGCCCAGGGCTCGTGCGGTGCGCAGGGTGTTGTCGCGCCACGTCGACAGGGTGCTGCTGACCAGGGTCCGGGTGGCGCCGGTGTAGCCGCCGCCGAGGTCCATCGGCAGCGGGTAGAGGTGCGGGCAGAAGGCGACCCGGTCGTCCCCCGGACGCGGGTCGTCGACCCGGCCCAGGCCCGAGGGGGTGCCCCAGTTGACGCCCATCGCCTGCGGCTCCACGCACACCCAGGTGTCGTCGTCGACCTCGCGGATCGCCTCGGTGGTGCGCCGGTACAGGTCGGTCAGCGGACCGCCCTCGAAGGCGGGCCCCTGCAGACTGCCGCCGTACGGCTCGTTCATCAGGTCGTAGGCCACGACGGTGTCGGCGAGCTCGGGGTCGCCGGCGATCCGCTCGGCCACGGCACGCCACGCCCCGGCGTAGTGCTCGCGCAGCTCGGGGTGTTCGCCGGTGGTGTTCCAGAAGTGGTCGAACGCCCGGATCACCCCGGGCTCGAGGTAGTACAGCTCCCACATCTCGTGGGTGTCGACCGCCAACCCGTCGGTGAACGTGGCCCAGCCGGGTGCGCCGTTGCCGGTGCCGGAGCCGGGCACGATGGCGTTGCCCCACAGGTCCTGGTGCATGTCCAGCATCACCCGGTACCCCCGGTCGCGGTACCAGCCGATCCGCTCGGCCAGAGCGTCCAGGTAGGCCGTGTCGTACTCGCCGGGCGCCGGCTCGACGGCCCGCCAGGAGATGAGGAACCGCACGAAGTTGGTGCCCATGTCGCGGTACTCGCGGTCCAGGTCGGCCTCGGTGAAGTCGGGCAGTCCGTCCGCGGAGCCCTTCGCGCTCCCGGCGGTGGAGAACCCGCGCAGCACGAGCTCGCGCCCGTGCTCGTCGGTGAGGGCCGGGACGACCTCGTCGGGAGCCGTGCGGAGCACCGCCGGGACCAGTCCCGCGACCACCACCGCCACCCCCAGACCGATGACCCCGCGCCGGCGCAGACCCGCGAAACGCGACAATGTGACGTCCTCTCACCTTGGGTGATGAAGGGCCTAGGGTACGGCTCATGGAGGCCACCGCAACGCTGCCCGCCGAGCCCGAGGACCGCGTGTCGGGTCCGGTGCCGCCGGGTCGCTCGGTGTGGGTCGGGGCCGGGGTGCTGGCCCTGCTGCAGGTGCTCGCCGGGGTGCCGGCACTGCGGCTGTGGCTCGTCGAGACGGCTCCTGCCCAGGCGCTCGTCGAGGGCGTCCGGATGCCGGTCGGTCTGCCGCGGCTGGGGGTGCCGTTCGGCGGGACGCCGCTGTCGTGGTGGCTGGTGGAGACCGTTGCCGCGCTGGTGCTGCTGGCGGTGTTCGTGCTGCGACGCCGCACCCCGGGCTCCCCGGGTGCTCCGGCGTCCCGGCTGCGGGTGTTCGGGCGGATCTGGCTGGACACGCTGCTGGCGGTTGTCGTCGGATGCCTGGTCCAGGCGGTGCTCGGCTCGTTCCTGACCGCCGACGTGCTGCTGCCCTACCTGCTGCTGGTCGGCGGCACCCTGCTCTTCGCGACGCTCGTCGGCGCCCTCGCGGGGCTGCTGGTCGCAGCCGTCGGGGTGGCCGTCGAGCGGCACTGACGCCCTGCCCGCGTGGACCCGAGCCGACCGGGCCGGGCGCAGGGGTGTGCACCTGACCCGGCCGGCGATCAGGGGGACCGCGGCGTCGTGCCCGGGGCGGCGGTCGGAGTGGGGCTGGGAGTCGTGGTCGGCGTCGGGGGCGGCGTCTCCCCGGGGACCCGGACCCGGATCGCGCGGCGCACGGCCGCGTGCACGGGGGTCCGCAGCACCCGCACCACGATCCGCACCCGGCCCGGCGCCCGACGCACCACGTAGCGGGCGTCGCCGTTCTGGTCGAGCACGGTGGTGCCGATCCGCACCAACCGTCCGTCGGTGCCGCGGCGCATCACGTGCACGGTGTCCCCGCCGCGCCCGCCGACGGTGTGCACGGTGACGGTGGCGCCGTCCGCGGCCAGGGACAGCAGCGGGCGGACTGCGACGCGTCGGGGTCGGGACCGGGTGGCCGGGGCGGTTCCCGCGGCGTCCGGCACCCGCAGCTGGAAGGCGGTGGTCCGGGACAGGGCCGCGGTGCCGAAGGTCGCCGTGCCCGAGGTGTCGGTGCTGGCGGTGCCGACCAGCCGCCACCGGCCGCGCAACGGGCGGGACCACAGCTCGACCGGGGCAGCGGCGGCCACGGAGCCGTCCCGCACCACCACGCCGCGCAGCTGGGTCGCCGACCCGAACGGCACCCGTCGGGTGCTGACCTGCAGCACCGCCGTCGTGCTGGGAGCCGTCGTGTCCGGGGGCGGGCTGGTGCTGGTCGGCCCGCTGGTCGGGTCACCGGTCGGGGTGGAGGTCGCGGTCGGCGGCGTCGGCAGGATCGGCCCTGCCCCGGTGCTGGCACCGTCGCTCGGGCCGGGGGTCTGGCCCACCGTGCCACTCAGCGTGGCCGAGGGGGAGGGGAGGGTGCTGGGACCCGTGGTCGGCCCCGCGGAGCCGGTGCTGTCGGCCGACGGGGAGGGCGCCACCACGGGCAGGTCGGGACCGGTCGGCCCGGTGGTCGGCCCGGTCGCGATCGGCAGGGCCGGGGGCACCCCGACCGCCCCGAGCTTGTCGTGGGCGAAGGCCTGGACCCGCGGCGGCAGCTGCTGGGTGAACGCCGCCACCGCGACGCCACCGGTCAGCAGCAGCGCGGAGGCCGCGGCCGCGACACTGCCGACGCCGGCGCGACGCAGCAGCAGCAGCCCACGACCCGGGGTCCGGGAGGCGGAGAACGCCGCCACCCAGCGCGACTCGTCGGCCAGCTCGGCCGCGGTACCCGGCGCACGCAGGGCGCGGACCAGGGGGGAGTCGGCGTGGGCGTCCACCCCGTCGTCCAACCCGTCGTGCAGCCCCCGGGGACGCCCGCCCCCCGGTTCCTCGATGTTGCCCGGACCCATGCTCACCGCCTCCCTTCCCACGCTCGAGGAGCCGTGTGGCTCCGTGCCAACTTCTTCAACCCGCGGTGCACGTTGACCGCCACCGTGCCTGGGCGGCGACCGACCACCGCGGCCACCTCGGCCACCGAGAGGCCGGCCACCACGCGCAGCATCACCATCTCGGCCTGCGCCGCCGGCAGCGTCGCGACCAGGGCCAGAGCGGCCTCGGTGGTCGCCTGCTCCATCACCTCGGCCTCGGCGCTGCGCACCTGGCCCAGGTCGACCACCTCGTCGGTCGGGGTGCTCGGTCGTGCTGCCCGCGCCCGCCCGGCGTCCACCGCGCGGTGCCGGGCCAGGGTGAAGACCCAGGAACGGAACTCACGCGCGTCCCCGGAGAACCGCGGCAGGTCCCGCACCACCTGCAACCAGGTCTCCGCGGCCACGTCCTCGGCCACGTCCCCCTCGCGCACCCGCAGGTAGCGCAGCAGCGGCGGGTGCAGGTGGCGCCACACCTGCGCGAACGCCTCCTCGTCCCCGTCGAGCACCGCCGGGAGCAGTGCGACGACGGGGTCGTGCCCCGGGACGTCCCGGGTGTCGGGGGACGTCACGTCGGCAGCGGGCCCAGCCGTGCGTCGTGGCTCGCGGGCGTGGCCGAACACCGGCACGAGGCCGTCGGCGGTCGCCACGGGTACAGACACATCGAGGAGAGCGTTCCCGGGTCGCCGGGCATTACACACCCGGCGAAGATCGGGCAGAAGAATCTCCCGGACCTGTAATCAACGGCCGCTCCGGCCCGCTGTGGGGGTGTCAGTACCGCACGATCTCGAGGAGCATCCAGCATGAGCACGAGCATCCGCAGCACGACGTTCCGCACCGGCGCAGGAGCCCTGGCGATCGCCACCGGCGGCGCCCTGGCCGCGCTGTCGGTCGTCCCCGCCGCCGCGGCACCGACGCCCGAGTGCGGCGGCCAGGCGGCGACCATCGTGGGCACCCCCGGCAACGACACCCTCACCGGCACCGAGGGCAACGACGTGGTCGTCCTCGACGCGGGCGACGACACCTTCGACGGGCTCGGCGGCAACGACACGATCTGTGGCGGCGAGGGCAACGACACCATCCGCGGCGGCGCCGACGACGACCGGATCGACGGCGGTGCGGGCGACGACGTGATCGACGCCGGTGACGGCGACGACCGGGTCGCGGTCAACGACGGCGCCGACCGGGTCCTGGGCGGCGACGGCGACGACACCATCCGTTCGACCGTGCCGGTGGCGACCATCAGCGCCGGGGCCGGCGACGACGTGGTCTACGCCTCCTTCCTCACCTCGACGCTGAAGATGAACGCCGGCCACGACACGGTCGTCTTCGACCGCACCTCCGGAACCGTCCGGGGTGGCAAGGGCGAGGACGCCTTCATCTCGACCACCCCCGCACAGGCCAAGGCCCTTCTCGCGCCGGCCGAGGTGAACACTGCCACCACCTCCACCTTCCTGGGCGGCACCGGGGACGACACCTTCAGCCTGGCGCCGCTGACGGTCCCCGTGCGCATCGACGTGATGTCCGGGACCGCCACCTGGGCGGGCGGCAACGCCGCGACGCTCAAGGGCCTGCAGGTCTACGTCGGCGGCAAGGCCGGGGACACGCTGCTGGGCAGCGACCGGTCCGAGACCATCCGTGGCCGGGCCGGCGACGACCTGGTCCGCGGCAAGGGCGGTCACGACACCCTGCGCGGCGGCAGCGGCACCGACGTCGTCTACGGCGGCACGGGCCGCGACAACTGCACCGGTGAGGTCAAGCACGGCTGCTGATCCGCGGCCGGCACCGGCCACCTGAGCACCACTGCTCCTTCCCGCGCGTGGGGTCGTGCGGGAAGGAGCAGTGGTTCGTCCGGAGCGCCTGCGCGTGTCGGGCGGGGTGGCTACGGTGCTGGTGTGCCAGCCCGACCGATCCCCGAGTTCCCCACCTTCCACGGTGACGCCGAGCGCGTCGTGTGGGAGGCGGTCCGCGACCAACTGCCCGCCGGATCGCTGCTGCTCGCCGGGGTCAGGCTGCGCGACGAGGACTTCGACCACGAGGCCGACCTGGTTGCGCTGGTCCCCGAGGTGGGGGTGGTCGTGCTCGAGGTCAAGGGCGGCAACTGCTACTTCGACCCGCACCTCGGTGAGGGCAGCGGGTGGCACCAGGCCGGCGGCAACGAGAGCCACCCGATCGACCCGTTCGGCCAGGCACGCCGGGTCACCTACGCGTTGCGCGAGTACGTCGAGTCCGACCCGCGCTGGGGCGGGCGGGCGCGGCTGCGGTGGAGCTTCGGGGTGGCGTTCGCCTGGTCGGACGTGCCCAGCGACGTCACCGCGCCGGACTCGCCACGCTGGGCACTGCACGACCAGGTGGACCTGGCCACGATCGGGGACCGGATCGTCGCCCAGGCGGCCCGCGGCCCGGCGGGCGGACTGCCCAGCCACGAGGACGTCGCGCTGGTCAGCGAGATCCTGCGCGGGCGCGGGTACACCCGGCCCGACGTCAACGCCGAGGTGCTGGAGCGGCGCAGCGCAGCGGACCGGCTGACCCACGAGCAGGCGATGGTCCTCAAGGTCACCCGGCTGCTGAACCGGGTGGAGATCCGCGGTGGGGCGGGCAGCGGCAAGACCGTCCTGGCCCTGGAGCAGGCGCGGTTGCTCAGCCGCGGCAGCGAGGAGCGGCCGGCACAACGGGTCGCGCTGCTGTGCTACTCGATCGGGTTGGCGCAGTACCTCAAGCGGGAGACCGCCCTGTGGCCCCGCAATCACCAGCCGGCGTTCGTCGGCACCTTCGAGGAGCTCGGCAACCTGTGGGGCGTGGCGTCCGGGACCCGCGAGGACAGCGACTTCTGGGAGAACCAGCTGCCCGCGCAGATGGCGGAGCAGGCCCTGGAGCTGGGCGCCGGGCACCGCTTCGACGCCTTCGTGGTGGACGAGTCGCAGGACTTCGCCGACTCCTGGTGGGTGCCGCTGCTGCGGGCGATGCGAGACGAGGAGTCCGGCGGGCTCTACGTCTTCAGCGACGAGAACCAGCGGATCTTCGCCCGCTACGGCCGGCCGCCGGTGCCCCTGGTGCCGCTGGTGCTCGACCAGAACCTGCGCAACACCAAGCAGATCCACAACGCCTTCCAGCCGTTGGCGCCGACCCGGATGTCGGCCCGCGGCACCGACGGGCCCTCGGTCGACTTCCTGCCCGCGACCGACCCGATGGGCACCGCCGACGACGCGGTCGAGGTGCTGCTGGAGGCAGGCTGGCACCCGGGCAACGTCGCCCTGCTCACCACCGGCAGCCGGCACCCGGTGCAGCACGAGCTCACCGAGAGCCGGGGTCAGGTCGGGTACTGGCGCTCGTTCTTCGAGGACGACGACGTCTTCTACGGCCACGTGCTCGGCTGCAAGGGCCTCGAACGGCCGGCGGTGGTGCTGTGCGTCAACGAGTCACAGGCCCGCGACCGCTCCCGGGAGAAGCTCTACGTGGGCATGTCCCGGGCCACGGACCAGCTGATCGTGGTCGGCGACCCGGAGGTCGTGGCCCAGATCGCGGGCCCCGCGGTGGCGGCCCGGCTGGGTCTGTGACCTGCCGCTGAGCCCCACCGGCAACGTGGCCGGTTCAGGGTGCCGGGCTCAGTCGAGGAGGCCCGCGGCCCGGGCCGGCTCGGCGTACGCCTGCGCCAGGGTCTCGACGGTGTGGTGGGCGTTCAGCCCGCTCGGGTTGGGCACCACCCACACGGCGGTGTCGCCCCAGTCCTCGGGCTGACGGCCCGCCCGGGCCCTGCGGTCGCCGAACGCCTCGCGCCAGGCGCCGATCCCGGCGACGGCGAGCACCCGGGGTCGGACCTGCTCGACCAGGGCACGCAGCCGCTCACCCCCGGCGCGCAGCTCCTCGCGGGAGAGCTCGTCGGCCCGCGCGGTCGCCCGGGCCACGACGTTGGTCAGCCCGATCCCGCGCTCGCGCAGGTGCGCCCGGTCCTCCTCGGTCATCCCGGCAGCCGGGTCGACCGGCCGGGTGAGGATCCCGGCCCGCAGCAGCGCCGGGTAGAACCGGTTGCCCGGGTGGGCGAAGTGCGTCTGGGTGGCAGCGGTCCACAGCCCGGGGTTGATGCCCACCACCAGCAGCCGGACGTCGTCCCCGATCAGGTCGGGGACCTCGGTGTCGCGGTAGGACTCGAGCTCGGCACGGGTGAAGGAGACCACGGCCCCGAGGGTAGGCCACGCACAATGCCGACTGTGCGGTGCCGACTGTGGGGTGCCGGCTGTGCCTGCGGTGGTGGAACCCGACGGCCGTCGGTACCGTCCCATGACCATGAACCTGTCACCGCGACGCAGCGCCCGACCCGGCCCCGGGAGCCCTGAGCTGCCTGGGCTGCCCGGGCTGCCGGGGCTGCTGGTGGTGCCGCTGGCCGTGCTGATGGTGCTGCTGCTCGCCGGCTGCGGCTCGGGCGACGGCGACGACGGCGCCACCGGGGACGACCCCGGCGCCGGCTCGCCGAGCAGCAGCGCCCCGGCGACCCTCACGCCGGAACCGGACGCGACCACGGAACCCGAGCCCGACCGTGTTCCCGACCCCGCGCGCGAGCCCGAGCTGGTCGGTCAGGTCACGGTGACCCGCGGCGGCGGTGAGACGACGCCGGAGGCCTGGCCCGTGACCCGCCCGAAGGACCTGCGCCGGTTCACCGGGACGCTCAACGCCGACCTCGCCGACCAGGTGCGCGCCATCGTTCGTGAACACCGCGAACCGGGACGGGAGCTGGTCGCCCAGGTGGTCGCGATCGGGTGCGACGAGCCGGTCAGCGTCGCGGCGGAACTCTCCCGCGAGGGGTGGCGGCTGGTGGCACAGATGCCGGGCAAGGGCGTGCAGTGCTTCGCCCCGATGACCACCGTCGCGGTCTTCTCGGTCCCTGCCGCCGAGTGACGGGTCCCGGCTGACCGGCCCCGGCGGGGCGCTCAGCGCTTGGCGCGCACGAAGATCCCCACCCCGTTGGGGATCCACCGCTCCCGGCCGTCCGAGGGCGTGTTGCGCACGTCGGTCCGGCGACGCTTCCGATTCGGCGCGACCATCGTCGAGGAGCCGCCGCCGTCGAGGTTGAGCGCCTGGTAGGCGCCGAGCTCGATCATCAGGTCGGCGGTCTCCACCATGGTCAGGCCCCGCGAGCGTGACGAGCGGCCGTCGACCACCAGCAGGAACATCCGCCGTCCCGACCGGTTCACCCCGACCGCCGTCCGCGGGTGCATCACCGTGTCGTCCACGGTGCGGTGCTCGCCGTCGACGAGCAACGGGCGGTCACCCCCGATGGCGAAGCCCGGTCGGCCGTCCAGCCAGGTGCTGACCCCGGCCGCGGTGCCGACCGGGAGCGCCGACTTCAGCAGCGCCGCGCCCTCCTCGCGCCCCACGAGCAACGTGCCTTGGATGGGTTCGCCGCGGCCCAGCCGGGTCTCGTTGCTGACCACCCGGCCGTTGCTGATCCGGACCACCCGCACCGGACCCGTCTCGCCGGTCACCTGGCGGCCCGGGCGCGTGCCCCACGCCTTCGTGTAGGCGCCGATGCCGCCCGGGGCGACCCACGGGGAGTTGAGGTTCGTGATCGGCACGTCCGGGTGCCCGATCACCCCGGCCCGCAGCGGCAGCGGACCGGTGCGCCAGCGCCCGCCGGCCCGGTACAGGGCGTTCGGCCAGCCGATCGTGGCCCCGTGGCGGACCTTGCCCCGGCTGCTCAGCACCCCCAGCGGTGCCCCGGTGTCGGCGATGTCGAAGAAGTCGCCGTTGACGCCGGCCACGGCCTTCTCCCGGCGCAGCAGCTTGGTCAGCGGGCCGCGGCGGGGGACCTTGCCGGCCGAGACCGGTCGGACCTGGACGCGGCTCTTGTCCAGGCGGACGGTGAGCAGGTGGATCCGGAGCCGGCCGCGGGCGTCCTGGCGGCGCCACTGCGTGTAGCGCACCCCCCGGGCGACCTTCCAGGACGTGCGGTGCGAGTCGCGCACCATCCCGCCGAGCCGTCCGTCGGTGGTGACCAGACCGGGCTGCCCGTCCGAGGTCTGCCGGTCCCCGCCGGTGGCCAGCCGCAGCGCCGGTCCCGGCAGCACCTCGCCGAGCGGTGACGGATCCGCCTCGGGGCGGGGGGTGGGGGCGGCTCCGCCCGGGGCCGCACCCGCGACCAGGGCCAGCACCACCGCGCCTCCCAAGAGTCCACGGACCAACCGGGTCGGACCCGGCGCACGTCGGCTGGAGGCGAAACGCATGGGCACGACCCTAGAGGAGACCCACCGCGCCGACGGGCCACCGGAGAGATGCCGGTGGGTCAGACTCCGGCGATTTTCTCCAGCGCCTTCAACTCGTCGTCGAGGTAGGTGAGCAGACGCTGCAGGTGCGGCACGGTGCGTCGGCAGCCGGTCAGGCCGAAGCACATCTTGCCGGCGTAGCTGGAGCAGGTGATGTTCAGCGCGACGCCGTGGATCGGGATCGACAGCGGGTAGGAGCCCACCACCTCGGCGCCGTTGAGGTACTGCGGCTCCCGGGGGCCGGGCACGTTGCTGATCACCAGGTTGTAGGCCGGGCGCAGCGTCCCGGCCAGACCCAGCAGCGGCATCGCGATCGCCGGAGCCTGGCCCAGCGCACTCATCGCGGTCACCTGCAGCGGCGTCATCTGCGACAACGCCTCCTTGCCGGCACGCATCGACTCGTGCACCGACTCCAGCCGGGCCTCGGGGCTCTCCAGGTGGGTGCCCAGGGCCACCAT
The DNA here is from genome assembly GCA_023396115.1 of Actinomycetes bacterium. GTDB lineage: Bacteria > Actinomycetota > Actinomycetes > Propionibacteriales > Nocardioidaceae > Nocardioides. The sequence goes on from JAEWXC010000022.1 coordinate 31,609, forward strand.
CAGCGACCCCAGCGCGTTGCCGCCGTCGGTGGAGGCGACCTGCGCCTGCCGGGCCTTGAGGCTGACCGGGACCATCGCCACCAGCGACTCGGCGGGCAGCGCGTCGAAGTCGAGCAGGTAGCGGCGCAGCGCGCCCGAGCACATCGCCACCACGACGTCGTTGATGGTGGTGCCGGTGGCCTTGCCCACCGCACGCATCCGGGAGACCTCCCAGTCCTGCGCGGCGAACCGGCGGGCCCCGGTGATCCGCTGGTTGAGCATGGTGCGGGGGGCGTGCAGCGAGATCGTCGAGGTCTCGTTGCGCACGCCCCGGGTCAGGGTCCGGCCCAGTGCGCCGGGCAGCCCGAGCGCCTCCGAGGAGACCGACAGGGCACCCCGGACCGCCTCGACCAGGTCCAGCGGGTCCCCGCCCGGGCGGCGGTAGCGCGGCCGGTCGGCCCACGGCGGCGGCATGTCACGCACGTGCGGGTCGGAGGAGAGCACGGCCTGCATCAACCGCACCGCCGCCACCCCGTCGACCAGCGAGTGGTGCAGCTTGGTGTACATCGCCACCCGGCCGTCGCGCAGGCCCTCGATGACGTGGGATTCCCACATCGGGCGGGAGGGGTCCATCCGGGAGGCGTGCAGCCGGCCGCACAGGTCGAGCAGCTCCCGCACCCGCCCCGGCTTCGGCAGGGCGCTGTGCCGGACGTGGTGCTCGATGTCGAACTCGGCGTCGTCCTCCCACGCCAGCTGCCCGGCGGTGCGCAGCGAGCGCACCGGGTGCTTGCGGAACAGCGGCGAGAGGGTGCCGACCTCTTTCATCCACTCGTACAGCTCGCGGGAGAACTCCCGGCCCGCTCCCTCGGGGCGCTTCATCAGGGTGAGCGCGCCGACGTGCATCGGCTGGGTCCGGTTCTCGACCAGGAGGAACGAGGCGGAGGTCGGGTCGATCAGGTTCACCATGACGTCACGTCCTTCAGGGGCGGCAGCGGGGTTCCGTGGACGGAGGCGCGGAGTTCACCGACGACCTGGTCGACCACGGCGACCAGGTCCCCTCCGGGGGCACCAACGACCGCGCGCTGCCGCTGGTACGAGGCACCGTGGGTCGGGATCTGTGCGATGGACCACAGTTCCTCGGTGCAGCCGAGGCGTGCGGCGGTCGGCTCCAGCCGCACCAGCAGGTCGGCCAGGTCGTCGGTGACCAGCCGCTCGGTGTTGTCGGGGTGGGTGATCACGATGGCGTCCAGGCCGTAGCGGGCCGCCCGCCACTTGTTCTCCTGGACGTGCCACGGCGGCAGCACCGGCAGCTCCTCGCCGGCCGCGATCCGGGTGTCGGCGTCCACCACCAAGCACTGGATGAGGGCGACCAGCCCGGTCAGCTCACCCAGCGTCGAGACGCCGTCGCAGACCCGGTTCTCCAGGGTGCCCAGGTGGGTGGCGGGCCGCAGGTCCCAGCGGATCTCGGAGAGGTCGTCGATCACGCCGGTGGTCAGCTGGTCGCCGGCCATCTGCTCGAACTCCGCCCACGAGCCGAACGTGAACGGCAGCCCGGCGGTGGGCAACTGCTGGAACATCATCGCCCGGTTCGAGGCGTAGCCGGTGTCGGTGCCGGCCCAGAACGGCGAGGACCCCGACAGCGCGAGCAGGTGCGGGTACTGGGTGAGCAGGGCGCCCATCACCGGCATCACCCGCTCCTTGGCCGGCAGCCCGACGTGCACGTGCACACCCCAGATCAGCATCTGCTGGCCCCACCAGCGGGTCCGGTTGATCAGCTCCTCGTACCGCGGGCCCGGGGTGAGCTGCTGGGTCGACCAGTCCGCGAACGGGTGGGTGCCGGCGCCGAACAGGTCGACCCCGACGGTGTCGGCCTGCTCGAGCAGCACCTCCAGGGTGCCGCGCAGGTCGGTGGCCGCGGCGGCGACGTCGTCGCAGATGCCGGTGACCACCTCGACGGTGTTGCGCAGCAGCTCACGGTGCAGCCGCTGGGGGGAGACCAGGTGCGGGACCGTGGCGTCGATCAGGTCCGCGGCGCGGCTGGTCAGGTCCCGCGAGGTGCGGTCGACCAGGGCGAGCTCCCACTCCACCCCCAGGGTGGGTCGCGGTGAGGCGTGGAAGTCGATGCGCACGTGCCAACCCTCTCACCCGGACGGCTCCCCGGGGAGGTGGTTCGTGCCGCGGGTTCAGCGGTGGGGCTGGCTCGTGGGGTGGCGGGGCGACGTGGTTGCATGTGCGTCATGGCGGAGCAGACCCCCGACGCCCCCCCGACCGAGGACTCCGGCCCCGACCTGCGCGAGCTGAACCTCACCCTCGACCTGTGCCTGCGGATCGGCGAGCTGCTGCTCTCCTCCGGCGCCGGCGCGGCCGACGTGACGGTCTCGATGCGGGCCGTGGCGCACCACCTGGGCATCGCGAACCCGGAGATCGACGTGACGTTCACGTCGTTGTCGATGGCGACCCAGCCGGACCCGGCCGAGCTGCCGCTGGTGCTGATCCGGCAGGTCAAGCAGCGCGACATCGACTACGAGGACCTGACCGCGGTCGACCACCTGATCCGCGACCTGCTCGAGGGGCGGGTCGACCTGTACACGGCCCGGACCCGGATGGCCACCATCGTCTCCACCCCGCACCCGGTGCCGCGCTGGATGGTCACCCTCGGCTACGGCGTGATGTGTGGCTCGGTGGCGCTCTTCCTGGGCGGCAACGCCGCGGTCGTGCTGATGGCCTTCCTGGCCGCGTGCCTGATCGACCGGATCCAGTCCGGTCTGGCCCGAGCACGGCTGCCGCAGTTCTACGTGCAGGTGGCCGGCGGCGCGGTGGCGACCCTGTTCGCCGTCGGGGCCGCGGCCTCCAGCCTGGAGGTCGACCCCAGCCTGGTGGTCACCGCGAACATCATCATGCTGCTGGCCGGGATCGGGTTCATGGGGGCGCTGCAGGACGCGCTCACCGGGTTCTACGTGACCGGCGGGGCGCGGGTGATGGAGGCGATGCTGGCCACTGCGGGCATCATCGCCGGGGTCAGCGCCGGGCTGACCATCGGTGACCTGGTCGGGGTCGACGTGGGCCGTCTGGAGCCGGGCCGGGTCAGCCTCGAGGGCCTGGGCGTGATGGTGGTCGGGGCGGCCGTGTGTGCCGCGGCGTTCGCGTTCGCCTGCTACGCCCCGAAGCGGTCGCTGCTGCCGATCGCGCTGGTTGCGGCCGTCGCCGCCGGGATCGACCGGGCGATGGGGTTGGCCGGGTTCGCCCGGCCGTGGGCGGCCGGGGCCGCGGCCCTGGTGATCGGTCTGGTCGCCTACGCGGTGGCCGGCCGGTTCCGGGTGCCGCCGCTGGTGATCGTGGTGCCGGGGATCGTGCCGCTGCTGCCCGGCCTGTCCATCTACCGGGGACTCTCCCTGCTCGCCGCCGGTGGTCAGCAGACCAGTGCCGGCCTGCTCGCGCTGGTCACCGCCGCGTCGGTGGCCACCTCGCTGGCGGCGGGGGTGATCCTGGGCGAGTGGGTGGCCCAGCCGCTCAAGCGGGAGGCCCGGCGCCTGGAGAACCGCCTGTCCGGACCGCGTCTGGTGGGCCCGGCGAAGATCCGGCGCAGCAACGCCGAGGAACGCGAGGCCCGGCGGCGGTTGCGCCGCGAGGAGCGGGCCAACCGGGCGGGCCGACGGGGCAGCCGCTCCGGTGTGTCCGGGGGCGGGGGACCCGGCGGCGACCGGGCCTGAGGTCCGTCAGCCCAGCCCCGTCATGGGGCCTCGCTCAGTCGAGCCCGGCGAGGACGGTGAGCCACTTCTCGGCGGTGGCGCCGTCGAAGGGCGCCGTGTGGTCGGTGACCATCGACAGCACCCGGGTGCACGAGGCCTCGGCGGCCGCGACCACGTCGGCCGGGTAGCCGTAGGAGAGCTGGTGCTCGGCGAACTCGTCCTCGTCGTCGACGTAGACCTCGCCCCAGACACGTTCCACCACGTCGAGGTCCAGGTCGACCGCACGCCAGGTGGTGCCCTCGCGGGTGGGGGCGGAGGTGATGTCGACGTAGAAGCGGGTCTTGGTCGACTCGTGCCCGTGCATGGCGGCGACCCAGCCCCGGTCCGGGGCGTCGGCGGCCGGGACCAGCGCCACTTGGGCGTAGGTGGCGACGTACTCCGCCCCCGGTCGGGAGAAGACGGTGCCCACGGCGAAGCCGATCCAGTCCCCGTGCTCGTCGTGACCCAGGTAGGTGCCGGGGTAGACCCAGTGGGGCTGCTCACCCCACTTGGTCATCTCGATCCGGACGGGGGTGCCAGCACTCAGCTCGGTGTTCGGCTCGGTGCTCATGTGTCCTGCATACCAGCGACGCCCGACACGCGTCAGCCCTTCTTCCGGGGCAGCATCCCGCGCGCCGCGCGGGCGACGACGTCCTGGTAGCGCGCCCCGGTGATCCGGGCGAACTGGTGCAACAGGTGCGCGTCGGCGCCGACCAGCACCCGCGGTGAGTTGCGCAGCACTCCGCGGACGATGACCTGGGCGGCCTTCTCCGGCGTCATCCGGGCCAGCTTGGTGTCGAACGTGCGGGCCGTCTCGGCGGCGTCCTCGCGGCTGGAGACCCGGGCGTTGCGCGCGATCGCGGTCTTGATCCCGCCGGGGTGCACGACGGTCACCCCGACCGGGTGGCCGTGCAGCAGCATCTCCTCGCGCAGGGCCTCCGACAGTCCGCGGACGGCGTACTTGGTGGCGTTGTAGGCGCTCTGGCCGGGGATCGAGAGCAACCCGAACAGCGACGACAGGTTGACCACGTGGCCGTCCCCGGACGCGATCAGGTGCGGCAGGAACTCCTTGGTGCCGTGCACGACTCCCCAGAAGTTGATCCCCACGATCCAGTCCATGTCGGCGTAGGCGAGGTCGTCGAGGTCCCCGGCCAGGGCGACGCCGGCGTTGTTGACGACCACGTTCACCACCCCGAAGTGCTCGGCCACCTGGCTGGCGTACGCGGCGAACGCGGTCCGGTCGGCCACGTCGAGGCGGGCCGTGTGCACCTCCCGTGCCCCGGCGGTCGAGGCCAGGGCGGCGGTGCCGGCCAGCCCCTGGGTGTCGACGTCGCTCAGGGCGAGCCGGGCGCCGCGCCCGGCGCACTCCACGGCCAGCGCGCGGCCGATGCCGGAGCCGGCTCCGGTGATGACGACGACCTTGCCGTCCAGGGTCCTCATGCGCCCACCTCCAGGGTCTCGGGGATCTCGGGTCCGGCCTGCACGGGCCGGGCCGGCCCGAGTTCGTAGGCAGCCGGGTCGAACGCCGCCAGCAGCCGGCGCAGCGTGAACGTGTTGCGGGGCCAGACGGTGGTGTTGCGGCCGTGCTCGTCCAGGTACCACGAGGCGCAGCCGCCGCTGTTCCACACCGTGCGCCCCATCCGGCGCTGCAGGTCGGCGTTCCACTCGTCGGTGGCGTCCTCGCGGGGCTCCATCGTGGCGTACCCGTTGACCCGGGCCGCGGCCACGGCCCGGCGCAGGTAGGCCAGCTGGGACTCGATCACGAAGACCATCGAGGAGTGGCCCAGGGTGGTGTTCGGCCCGACCACCATGAAGAAGTTGGGGAACCCGGGGACCGTGGTGCCCTTGTAGGCCCGCTGGCCGGTCCGGCTCCACGCCTGCGCCAGTGACTCGCCGTGCCGGCCGGTGATCCGCTGGGCCACCGGGTGGTCGGTGACGTGGAACCCGGTCGCGACCACGATCGCGTCCACCGCCCGCTCGGTCCCCGTGCCACTGCCCGTGCCACTGCTCGTCCCGCCGCCGGTGACGATCCCGGTGGGGGTGATCGCGGTGATCGCGTCGGTGACCAGCTCGGTGTTGTCCGCGGCCAGCGCCGGGTAGTAGGTGTTGGAGATCAGGATCCGCTTGCAGCCGATCGCGAACGTCGGCGTGACGGCCTCGCGCAGCGCGGGGTCCTTGATGCCCAACCGGATGTTCAGCTCCGCGGCCCGTCGGGCCGGTGCGGCCAGCCGGGGCTGCCAGGCGAAGGCGGGCACGTACAGCTCGCGGCCCCAGTAGATGCCGGTGCGGTAGGCCTTCATCACGCCCGGCACGTGCCGGAACGCGAACTTCTCCGCCCGGGTGTAGCGCCGGTCGTTGCGCGGGATCACCCACGGGGCGGTGCGCTGGTAGACGTCCAGGTGACCGACGACCGGCTGCAGCTGCGGGATGATCTGGATCGCCGAGGCGCCGGTCCCGATCACCGCGACCCGCTTGCCGCGCAGGTCGGCGGAGTGGTCCCAGTCCGCGGAGTGGAAGAGCTCGCCGCGGAACGACTCCAGGCCCTCGATCTCCGGCAGCCGCGGCTCGGAGAGGCCCCCGGCGCACGAGATCAGGTACCGGGCCAGCACCACCCCGCGCGAGGTGGTGACCTGCCACCGCTGCTGGTCCTCCAGCCAGGTGGCGTCCAGCACCTCGGTGTCGAAGGAGAACCGGTGCAGCAGACCGGAGGAGGCCGCCACCCGCTGCAGGTAGGCCTGGATCTCCGGCTGCGGGGAGAACGACATCGACCAGTCCGGGTTGGGGGCGAACGAGAAGGAGTAGAGCTGGCTGGGCACGTCGCAGGCCGCGCCCGGGTAGGTGTTGGCCCGCCAGGTGCCGCCCAGGTCGGGTGCCTTCTCCACCACCAGGACGTCGTCCTCGCCGTCCTCGTGCAGCCCGATCACCGCACCGAGCCCGCCGAAGCCGGCGCCGATCACCAGGTGCTCCACGTGGGAGGGCAGTGCGGGACGCGGGGTCGCGGACTCTTCCGAGGAGAGGACCTCCGGGGAGAGGGCCGGGGGACGGGCTGCGCTGGCGGGCGTGCTCATGTGGCGCAGGTTACCCGCCGGTCAACCGGCCGGCCGGGACTCCGCGTCCGCCAGCACCACCACGGCGACCGTGCCGCCGCCCGGGCGCGGCTGCAGCTCGACGGTGCCGCCGTGCGCCCCGATGATCGCCTCGACCAGCGACAACCCCAGACCGGTGCCCTGCCCGGCGCGCTGCCGGGCGGTGTCGCCCCGGGCGAACCGTTCGAAGACCCGCCCCCGCAGGTCCTCGCCGATGCCGGGGCCGTCGTCGGCGACGCTCAGCACGACCGCTCCGTCGGAGGGGCGGTGGGTGACGGCGACCTCCACGGTGGTCCCGTCGGGGGTGTGCCGCCAGGCGTTGGTGACCAGGTTGGAGACGACCTGGGAGAGCCGTCCCGCGTCGCCGACCACCTCGGCCGGTTCCAGGGTCATCCGCCAGTGGTGGCCCGGGGCCAGCACCCGGGCGTCGTTGACCAGTTCGGCGGCCAGCTGGGCGAGGTCGACCGGCTCGGCCAGCAGCGGGCGGCCCTGGTCGAGCCGGGCCAGCAGCAGCAGGTCCTCGACGAGCTCGCCCATCCGTTCCGCCTCGTGCTCCACCTTGTCCAGCGCGGTGCGGGCGACCGCGACGTCGTCGGGGCGTCGCCGCGCGAGTTCGGCGTAGCCGCGGACCGTGGCCAGCGGAGTGCGCAGCTCGTGGGAGGCGTCCGCGACGAACTGCCGGACCTGCTGCTCGCTGCGGTGGCGTGAGGCCAGGGCGGCGTCGACGTGGTCGAGCATCTGGTTCAGTGCCGCGCCCACCTGCCCCACCTCGCCGGTGCCGTCGGCGAGCGCGTCGGGGACGCGTTCGGTCAACGGGGTCGCGCCCTGGGACAGCGGCAGGTCGACGACCCGGTGGGCGGTAGCGGCGACCTCGCGCAGCGGGGCCAGTTGGCGGCGCACCAGCCACCAGCCCAAGCCGGCGGCCAGGGCCAGGCCGAGCGCCGACAGCACGCCCTCCCACACCCACAGCCGGGTGACGGCGGCGTCGACCTCGTCGGTGGGCAGGCCGACCACGAGGGAGACGCCGCGCCGTTCCTCCAGCCGCAGCCGGTACGAGCCCAGGCCCTCCACGTGCACGGTCGTACCGTTCGTGGTGGCGGCGTCCAGCACCGCCTCGCGCTGGGCGGTGGTCAGCTCGGTGTCGTCGGCGAAGCCGCCGCCGGTGACCAGGCCGTTCAGGTCACCGGCGACCAGGGTGCCGGGCGCCTGGTTGCCGACGTCGTTGCCCGGCGGGCCGCCGGGGCCACGGGGCGCGAGCAGCCCGTCGGCGACCCGCACGATGCGCTGGTCCAGCTCGGCGGTCAGGTAGGAGCGCATCCCGGCCCCGGTGAGCACGGCGATGCTCAGGGCCAGCACGGCCAGCAGCAACACGACGGTGGCCACCAGCCGGCTGGTCAGGGAGGCGAACGGGCGCCGCGCGGGGGTGCTCCCGGGGCTTTTCACGGTGCTGCTCCCGGGGGTTGTCACGGTGCTGCTCCCGGCGCTACTCACGGGGGTGCTCACTCGGCCGGCTTCAGCACGTACCCGGCCCCGCGGACGGTGTGGATCATCGGCGGGTGCCCGGCCTCGATCTTCTTGCGCAGGTAGGAGACGTAGAGCTCGACGACGTTGGCCTGGCCACCGAAGTCGTAGTTCCACACCCGGTCCAGGATCTGCGCCTTGCTGAGCACCCGGCGGGGGTTGCGCATCAGGTAGCGCAGCAGCTCGAACTCGGTCGCGGTCAGCTGGACCTCGGTGCCGGCGCGGGTCACCTCGTGCGACTCCTCGTCGAGCACCAGGTCGCCGACCACCAGCCGGTGCTCGGCCCGGTCGACAGCGGTGCGGCGCAGCAGTCCGCGCAGCCGGGCCACCAGCTCCTCCAGGGAGAACGGCTTGGTGACGTAGTCGTCGCCGCCCGCGGTGAGCCCGGCGATCCGGTCCTCGACGGCGTCCCGGGCGGTGAGGAAGAGGACCGGCAGGTCGGGGGCGTCGGCGCGGAGCCGGCGCAGCACGGCCAGGCCGTCGAGGTCGGGGAGCATCACGTCGAGCACGACCACGTCGGGTCGCCGGCCGCGGGCCGCGGTGACCGCGTCGCCCCCGGTGTGCGCGACGTCGACCTCCCAGCCCTCGTAGCGCAGCGCCATCGCGACCAGCTCGGCCAGGTTCTGTTCGTCGTCGACCACCAGCGCACGGAGCGGGGTGCCGTCGACCCGGGTGAGGCTCATGGCTCGATCCTGCCCCGTCTGACTGTGAGATTCCTGTGCCTGCTCTGTGTGTCGGGTGCGGAGTCGGCTGGTCAGATCCCGTGGCCGGGTCACGGCTGCCGCACAGCGGGGGCACAGCGTCGCCGAGCACGTTGGGGACATGAGCACACCTGACGACCCGACCACGCCGATCCCCACCGACCGCGGCGCCGGCGCTCCCGCGCAGCCCGCGTCCCCGGTGTCCGACGCGGCGCCCACCACGACATCTGGTCCGGCGGGCGAGCCGACGGACTCCTCCACCGACCCGTCCACCGGACCGTCCTCCGACCCGGCGCCCGCTCGGCGCACCCTGGGCGACCGGGTCCGCGCCACCCGGTCGGGTGTCGCCCTGGGTCTGGCCGGGTTGGTCCTGGGCGGACTGGCCGGTGGTGGTGTCGGATACGCGGTGGGGGAGCACCGCAGCCATCCCGACGTCGCGGAGCGTAGCGACCGGTCCGGGTTCCCCGGCTCCGGGCAGAACGGCCGGGGCGGCCCCGGCGGGTCCGGTGACTGGGGCGGCCAGCCCCCCGGCCAGCAGGACCAGCAGGACCAGGAGGGACAGCAGGACCAGCAGGCGACCCCGGACGGTGGCGGCACCGAGAACTCCGGCCTGCAGAACTCCTGACCGACGCCGGCCCCGCAGCGCTGCGCGGGGCCTCCGGCCGGTCCGGCGGGGAAACCGGTTGCCCACCTCGCGCCCCCGTGGGCGAGAATGTCCCCGCTGTGCAGATCACCTACCCACCCGAGCTCCCGGTCAGTGCCCGTCGCGACGACATCGCGGCGGCGATCAGGGACCACCAGGTCGTCATCGTCGCCGGTGAGACCGGTTCGGGTAAGACGACCCAGCTGCCCAAGATCTGCCTGGAGCTGGGTCGGGGCGCCGGTGGCCGTGAACCGATCATCGGGCACACCCAGCCGCGGCGGATCGCGGCCCGGTCGGTGGCCGAGCGGATCGCCTCCGAGCTGGGCACCGACCTCGGTGACGTGGTCGGTTACCAGGTCCGGTTCACCGACCGGACCAGCGCGTCGAGCCGGGTCAAGCTGATGACCGACGGCATCCTGCTGGCCGAGCTGCAGCGCGACCGGATGCTGACGAAGTACGACACGATCATCATCGACGAGGCCCACGAGCGCAGCCTCAACATCGACTTCCTGCTCGGGTACCTCAAGCGGCTGCTGCCCAAGCGCCCGGACCTGAAGCTGGTCATCACCTCGGCCACCATCGACCCCGAGCGGTTCGCGGAGCACTTCTGCGCCGCCGACGGCACCCCGGCCCCGATCATCGAGGTCTCCGGACGGACCTACCCGGTCGAGGTCCGCTACCGCCCGTTGGTGGCGCTGGGGGGTGCCGAGGAGAACGACGACGAGGGCGAGGTCGTGGTCCGCGACCAAACCGAGGCGATCTGCGACGCCGTCCGGGAACTGAGCGCCGAGGGTCCCGGCGACATCCTCGTCTTCCTGCCCGGCGAGCGGGAGATCCGCGACACCGCCGACGCCCTGGCCGACCTGCCCAGCAGCCCCGGCCGGCGCCTGGAGATCACCCCGCTCTACTCCCGGCTCAGTGCCGCCGAGCAGCACAAGGTGTTCTCCTCGCACCCGGCGACCGTGCGCCGGGTGGTGCTGGCCACCAACGTCGCCGAGACCTCGCTGACCGTCCCCGGCATCCGCTACGTCGTCGACACCGGTGTGGCCCGGATCAGCCGGTACAGCCTGCGGACCAAGGTGCAGCGGCTGCCGATCGAGCCGATCAGCCAGGCCAGCGCCAACCAGCGCTCGGGCCGCTGCGGCCGGGTGGCCGAGGGCATCGCCGTGCGGCTGTACTCCGAGGAGGACTTCGAGTCCCGGCCCGAGTTCACCGACCCCGAGATCCTGCGCACCAACCTGGCCAGCGTCATCCTGCAGATGGCCTCGCTCGGGCTGGGCGACGTGGCCCGGTTCCCGTTCGTCGAGCCCCCGGACCGGCGCAACGTCACCGACGGCGTCAACCTGCTCACCGAGCTCGGCGCGATCCGGGCCGACGACCCGACCCGGCCCCGGCTGACCCAGCTGGGCCGGCGCCTGGCGCGGCTGCCGATCGACCCGCGGCTGGCCCGGATGATCATCGCGGCCGAGAAGAACGGCTGCGTGCGCGAGGTGATCGTGATCGCGTCCGCGCTCAGCCTGCAGGACCCCAGGGAACGGCCCGAGGAGTTCCGCGCCCAGGCCGACCAGGCCCACGCCCGGTTCAAGGACGAGACCAGCGACTTCATCACCTGGCTGAACCTGTGGACCTACCTGCGCACCCAGCAGCGCGAGCTCTCCTCCTCGGCGTTCCGGCGGATGTGCCGCAAGGAGCACCTCAACTACCTGCGGGTGCGCGAGTGGCAGGACTTCGAGTCCCAGCTGCGCCAGGTCTGCAAGGAGATGAAGGTGCACGTCGGGCACCCGGCCGACACCCCCGACGCCGACGGGATCCACCAGTCCCTGCTGGCCGGCCTGCTCAGCCACCTCGGTGCGCTGGAGGAGAAGGAGCGGGGCGAGCGCAAGCAGCGTGAGTACCTGGGGGCCAGGGGCGCGAAGTTCGCGATCTTCCCCGGCAGCGTGCTCAAGGGCCGCAACCCGCAGTTCGTGATGGCCGGAGAACTGGTCGAGACCGGGCGGCTGTGGGCGCGGCAGAACGCCGCGATCAAGCCCGAGTGGGCCGAGCAGTTGGCCGAGCACCTGGTGAAGCGGTCCTACTCCGAGCCGCACTGGTCCAAGAAGCGCGGCGCGGCGATGGCGCACGAGAAGGTCACCCTCTACGGGGTGCCGCTGGTGGCGGACCGGCTGGTGGGGCTGGGCCGGGTCGACCCGGAGCTGGCGCGGGAGATGTTCCTGCGCCACGCCCTGGTCGAGGGGGAGTGGCACGGCCGGCACAAGTTCCTGGCCCGCAACGCCGAGCTCCTGGCCCAGGCCCAGGAGCTGGAGCACCGGTCCCGGCGCCGCGACATCGTGGTCGACGAACAGACCCTGCTCGACTTCTACGACGCCCGGGTGCCTGCCGAGGTCGTCTCGGCAGCCCACTTCGACCGGTGGTGGAAGGACGAGCGGCGCCGCAACGGCAACCTGCTCACCTTCGACCCGGCGATGCTCACCCACGACACCGCCGACGAGGTCGACGCCGCCGACTTCCCGACCGCCTGGTCCGACTCCGGTGAGGCCGGACTGACCTTCCCGATCAGCTACCACTTCGAGCCCGGCGCCCAGCAGGACGGGCTGACCATCGACGTCCCGGTCGCCACCCTCAACCGAGTCAGCGACGAGGAGTTCAGCTGGCTGGTGCCGGGGCTGCGCGAGGAGCTGGTCACCGCACTGATCCGCTCCCTGCCCAAGAACCTGCGGGTCTCCTTCGTGCCCGCCCCGAACAAGGCCCGCGAGTTCCTGGCCGCGGTGCCGCCCGGCGACGAGCCGCTGCTCGACGCCCTGGAGCGGTGGGCCCGCTCCACCACCGGGGTGCACGTGCCGCGCACCGCCTGGGACCTGACCAAGGTGCCCGAGCACCTGCGGCCCACGTTCCGGGTGGTCGACGAGTCCGGTCGCGAGGCCGGCCGCGGCAAGGACCTGGAGGCACTCAAGGCGCCACTGCGCGGGGAGTTCGCCGACGCGATGGCCGAGGTGGCCTCCGACTCCGGGATGGACGCCACGGGGCAGACCACGTGGACGTTCGGGGAGGTTCCGGCCTCCTTCACCCAGAAGCGGGCTGGCCACGAGGTGCAGGCGTTCCCGGCGCTGACCGACGAGGGCCGCACCGTCGGGCTGGGGGTCTTCGGCTCGGCCGAGGAGGCCGCGGCCCGGCACCGGCTGGGCGTGCGCCGGCTGCTCGCCCTGGCCGTGCCCTCCCCGGTCGCAGGCATCGTCAAGGGGCTCGACAATCGGCAGAAGCTGGGGCTGGCGTCCTCGCCCTACGGCGGGGTGCCGGCGATGCTGGAGGACGCTCGGGTGGCCGTGCTCGGTGCGCTGGTCGACGCGCGGCCTCCGGTGCGTGACCAGGCCGCCTTCGACGCGCTGGTCGCGACCGCTCGCAGCGAGCAGGAGCCGCAGCTGCGCCGGGTCACCGACGACCTGGTCGGGGTGCTGTCTGCCTGGCGCGAGGCCGACAAGGTGCTCTCCGGGCGCGCCGACATGCGCACCCTGGCCGCGCTGAGCGACATGAAGGGGCAGCTGGAGCGGTTGGTGCACCCCGGGTTCATCGGCGAGGCCGGCCCCGAGCAGCTGCGGCACTACCCGCGCTACCTGGCGGCGCTGACCGAGCGACGCGCCAAGCTGGACGCCTCACCGGTGCGCGACCAGCAGCTGATGGACCAGGTCACCGGCCTGCAGGAGGCGTGGTTGCACCAGGTCGACGCGCTGCCCGAGGGCCGCCCGCCGCACGATTCGCTGCGCCGGGTCCGGTGGCTGCTGGAGGAGTTCCGGGTCTCCCTGTTCGCCCAGCACCTGGGCACCGCGGTCCCGGTCTCGGACCAGCGGATCCGCAAGGCCCTCGGCTGACCCTCCCCGAACGCCGGCCGGGCACTTACGTGGCGCCGACCGGGCAGTTTGTCGCCGACCGGGCACTTACGTGGCGCCGACCGGGCACATACGTGGCGCCGACCGGGCACTTGAGCGGGCCTGACCGGGCCGTTCTGTGGCGCCCGTGGGCAGCGCGTCAGCGCACCCCGCGCATCATCGAGACGATCCACTTGTTCAGCGCCACCATCACCAGGCTCACCACGATCGAGGCGCCGCCGATGATGAGGAAGTAGGGCGTCTCGTTCTCCGGGTCGTACTGCGCCGAGAGGGTGCCGGCCATCGACGAGCCCAGGGCCACTGACAGGAAGAACAGCGCGATCATCTGGGTCCGGAACGCCTGTGGGGCCAGCTTGGTCGACAGCGACTGGCCGACCGGCGAGAGGAAGAGCTCGGCCATCGTGAAGAAGAACAGGATCAGCACGATCCACAGCAGCGGGGTCGAGTTGGCGCCGCCGCCGGAGAACGGCAGGAAAAGGATGAACGCGACGCCCATCAGGAACGTCCCGGCCGCGAACTTCAACGGGGTCGAGGGCTGACGGTCCCCGAGCTTGGTCCACATCGCCGCGAAGAGTCCGGCGAAGGTGATGATCATGATCGGGTTGATCGAGTTCACCCAGGCCGGCGACATCTCGAAACCGAACACGGTGCGGTCCAGGCGCTTGTCGGCGTAGAGCGCCAGCACGGTGAACTGCTGCTGGAAGAGACTCCAGAAGGTGGCACTGGCCAGGAACATCGGGATGAACGAGACCACCCGGGCCCGCTCGTCGGCGGTCACCTTCGGCGAGGTCAGCAGGATCGAGAACAGCGCCACCGCCGCGATCGCGGTCAACGCGGTGACCACGTCGGAGAGCCGGTCGGCGGGCAGCCAGCCGGCCACCGCGACGACCGCCAGGACCACGACCGCCGCGACGGCGCCCAGGGCGTAGGGGAGCCGCTTCTCGCGCGGCAGCGGGTTGGTGGGGGTGCTGCCCAGGTCGCCGATGGTGCGCCGGCGCAGCAGCACGTACTGCCCCAGACCCAGCGCCATCCCGACCGCGGCCGCGCCGAAGCCCCAGTGGAAGCCCTCCCGGCCCCACAACCAGCCGGTGACCAGCGGGCCGACCAGGGCACCCAGGTTGACGCCCATGTAGTAGATCGAGAAGCCCGCGTCGCGGCGGGTGTCCCCGGGCGGGTAGAGCTCACCGACCACGCTGGTGGTGGTCGCCTTGAGCGTTCCGGAGCCGACCGCCACGCAGACCAGGCCGATCCCGACACCGGCCAGACCGGGCACCAGTGCCAGGGCCAGGTGGCCGCACATGATCAGCACCGCACCGGCCAGCAGCGTGCGCTCCGAGCCGAGCAGCCGGTCCGAGACCCAGGCGCCGAGCACCGCGGAGAGGTAGACCAGACCGCCGTAGGCGCCGACGATCGAGACCGCCGTGGACTCCTCGAGTCCCAGGCCCCCGTCGGTGACCGAGTAGTAGAGGTAGAAGGCGAGGATCGCCTGCATCCCGTAGAAGCTGAACCGTTCCCACATCTCCACGCCGGCCAGGTTCCACAGACCCAGGGGGTGGCCCCCGGCCTCGGCGGTCGGTCGTGCGCTCGTGGTCGTCTCGTCGTTCTCCAGCACCTGTCCACCATGCCACCGTCCGGCGCCGAAGCGCGCCAGGGGCGGCGGGGGAGCGGCAGGTGGTGACCTGGTGCACACCGGCGACCCGGGGCACCGCGGCCGTTCCGGGTGCCCGGAACCGGGGCGCGCGTAGGCTGGTCCGGGCCGGAGACAGCACCCCCACACCGACAGGAGCGGACCCCGTGAGCGACGTCCAGATCAGCCACCACCGCGAGCTCTCCCGCTGGGAGGCGCACCTGGACGGCGAGCTGGCCGGGTTCGCGGAGTACCAGCTGACCGACGAGCTGTACGTCTTCACCCACACCGAGGTCGACCGGGCCCACGAGGGCCGCGGGGTCGGGTCGGCGCTGGCCGCCGGTGCCCTGGACGAGGTCCGCGCCGAGGGAACCCGCAGCGTGCTGGTGGTCTGTCCGTTCATCGGCGCCTGGATCGCCCGGCACCCCGACTACGCCGACCTGCTCTACACCTCGCGCAGCACCGCGAAGGACTGAGTCCGTGGCCGAGCGCGCCCCCCGTCCGCACCACCGCCCGATGCTGCGCAACGGCACCTTCTTCGCCGAGCACGGCGACACCCACGACCCGGCGCTGACCACGGAGGTGGCCGAGCGCAGCGCCCGGCTGCTGGTCCGCGGCGCCCGGGCCTCCACCGACGCGGCCGTGGCCGAACGCCTCGTCACCCTGGCCGAGACCGAGGGGCTCGACGAGCTCGCCGAGCTGTGGTCCACGGCCGCCTCCGACACCCTGGCCGGCTCGCTGTGGCGCCTGTACCTGCTGCGCTCCTGGGTGCACGCCGACCCGCGCGGGGCGGCCGAGGAGTTCGAGGCCGGTCGGCACGACGCCGAGGTGGCCCGGGTGCTCTCCGGGGTCGCCGAGCCGCCCGGCCCCGAGCAGCTGCTGGCGATGGTCGACGCGGTGCTGCGCGGCATCGCCGTCGACGACTACGCCGACGTGCTGCTGCGCGCCGCAGCGTTCGCCGAGGTGGTGGCGACCGGGCGCAGCGTGCTCCACGAGCTCGGCAGTGACACGGTGGAACGGATGCTCACGCTGGCCGAGCAGCTGGCCCGGGCCGCGGAGCTCGAACGGCTCGACCACCTCGGCTGACTGGTCGGGTCTCGGCACGCTCGACCACCGGGACGGCCGACCACCGGCGGCTCGGGGCGGCTGGACCACGACCTGCGCCCGCGTACACTGGACCTCGAGCACGTCGGGCCGCGGCAGCCCCGGGTCCCACAATTAGCCGCTACGAGCGGCCACGCGCCGAGAGGCGCTCCCGGTCCGGCGTGTTCATCCTCCCGGTTACGTTGGAGCCATGTCGCTCCGTGACCGCCTCCGGCAACTCACCCACCGACTCGGCCGCCGCAGCGCCTCGGCCCCAGCCGGATTCACCTCCGCTCCCGGCGCCCTGCCGCGTTCCGCGGTGCCCACCCCGCCGGCGGACCGCGACCGGGTGGCCTACGCCCCCGAGACCGACGGGGACCCCGATCCCGGGGAGGTGGTGTGGGCCTGGGTGCCCTACGAGGAGGACGCCAGCCGCGGCAAGGACCGGCCGGTGCTGCTGCTCGGTGCCCGCGACGGCCGCTGGCTGGCGCTGATGCTCAGCAGCGTCGACCACGACCGGGACGCCGCCCAGGAGGCCCGGTGGGGGCGGCACTGGATGGACGTCGGCTCCGGCGGCTGGGACGCCGAGGGTCGACCCAGCGAGGTCCGGCTGGACCGTCTGCTGCGGCTCGAGGTGGACGCGGTGCGCCGCGAGGGGGCGGCCCTGCCGCGCGAGGTCTTCGACGAGGTGGTCCGCGCCGCCCGGGAGTTCCACGACCTGGCCTGAGGACGGTGCGCAGCGTCCCGGCCGGACCGGACCCCGGGCAGGGACGTGTGGGATTGGTGGGAGTGGATAGGCTCCCGGGAGGTGTCGCCCGTGCCGCAGCGTGGACGTCGGCACCGAACCCAAGCATCAGGCGCGGCCACCGGTGGTGGAGTCCCGCGCCGCACCGTGTCGAGAGGGGCACCCATGTCCAGGGTCAGGACCGTGAGGGGCGCCGTGCGCGCAGGACGGCGCCCGGTGCGCACGTGGGCGTTGCTCGGTGCGGCCGCGACGCTGGCTCTGAGCGGGTGCACCGACACCACCCCGAGCAGTGACCCGACGCCCACCAAGAAGCCGACCCCGCAGGCGGTCCCGCTCGAGCTCGGCGTCGTCGGCACCGACGTCGAGATCGCCGAGTACCGCGAGATGGTCAAGGAGTACAACGCCTCGACCACCGCCGCCAAGGTCTCGGTGGTGGCCTGGCCCACCACCGCCCAGGCTCACGAGGCGGTCGTGGCCGGGGACGTCCCCGACGTCTTCGTGAGTTCCCGCGGTGACCTGGCCGACCTGATCGCCGGCGAGAAGGTCGTGCCGGTCGGGGAGCTGCTCGACGAGCGCGGCGTCGACTTCGGCGACAAGTTCGCCCGGGACGCGGTGGAGGCCTTCGGCTCGGACGCCAAGCTCCAGTGCATGCCCTACAGCGTGTCGCCGCAGGTGGTGTTCTACAACACCGACCTGATCGACTTCGACAAGATGCGCGAGCGCGGGCTCAACGTCCCCTCCAAGCTGGACCGCTGGACCTGGAACCAGTTCAGCACCGCCGCCCAGGTCGCCACCAAGCCGCGCCGCAAGATCGCCGGCTTCCACGTCGACGCCGACCTGCGCGGGATCGCCCCGTTCGTCCACTCGGCCGGCGGGAAGCTCTTCGACGACGAGGACAACCCCACCGCCCTGGCGTTCTCCGACTCCGAGACAGTCGAGGCGCTGGAGAAGGTCCTGCCGGTGCTGCGTGACCCGCGGCTGACGCTCTCGCCCGAGCGCCTGGAGAAGGCCTCCGCGGTGGAGTGGTTCAAGCGCGGCAAGCTCGGCATGGTGGTCGGCAACCGGTCGCTGGTGCCGGAGCTGCGCGCCACCGAGGGACTGAACTTCGACGTCATCGCGATCCCGTACGTGGAGAAGGCCGCCACGATCGGTGACCTGACCGGTCTGTGCATGTCGGCCGCCACCAAGGACCGCAACGCCGCCGCCGACCTGATGGCCTCGCTGGTCTCGGACGAGTCGGTGGCCCGGATCGCCGAGCTCGGCTACATGATGCCGGCCAACGTGTCGGTCTCCGGTTCCGAGGTGGTCCAGCAGCCCGACCAGATGCCCGAGCACTCCGAGGTGTTCGCCAGCACCGTCCGGTTCATGGCGATCCCGCCGTTGCTGAACGTGTGGGAGGAGCTCCAGGCGGCGGTCGACTCCCTGGTCGCTGACCTGCTCACCGCCGAGCCGCTGCTGGACCTGGAGGAGACCACGGCCGCCATCGACGAGGCGTCCCGGGCGATCCTGGACCCCGACGGCGACGGGGAGGCCGAGGACCCGACCGAGCCGTCCGAGACGCCCGGGTCCGGCAGCCCGACCGCGGAGCCCAGCACGTCCTGAGCCGCGCTCAGTCCTGGCCGACCGCCTGCTCGGCCTCGATCGTGGCCTGTGCCAGCGGAGCGGCGGTGAGGTCCACCTGCCACTCCCGCGCGCCGTACCCGCGCAGCTGGTCGGCGACCGCGTCGGTCAGGTCGGCGACGTCACGGGTGGCCGGCGGCTTCCACAGCAGCCGGCGCAGGCTGTCCGGGGTCAGCAGGTTCTCCAGCGGGACCGACAGGTCCTCGGCCAGCTCGGTCAGCGACTGCCGGCCCAGCGTCCAACGCTCCCCGGCGACCGGGTCCTTGTCGGCCCACAGCCGGGGCTGCGGCGGACCCTGCGAGGGGGCGGAGCGGGTGGGCAGGTCGGCCTCGTCGAGTGCCTGCGCGGCGGCGACTGCGTCGAGCCACACGTCGGCGTAGCGACTCGCGCCGCGGCCGTGGAACCCCCGCGCGTCCAGCAGGGCGCCCTTGTCGGTGGGCATCGTCGCGGCGGCGACCACGATCGCGGAGTCGGGGATGATCCGACCGGGCGTCACGTCGCGCTCCGCGGCGATCGCGTCGCGGGCCTCCCAGATCGACTTCGCCACCGCCAGCGGGCGGCGGCCCTTGAGCTTGTGCAGCCCCGAGACCCGGCGCCAGGCGTCGGTGCGCACCGTCGGGGCGAAGTCGAGCAGGTGGGTGAACTCCTGCTCGGCCCAGGCGGTCTTGCCGGCGGCTGCGAGCTCGTCGACCATCCGCAGCCGCAGCTCGATCAGCACCTCCACGTCGAGCGCGGCGTACTCCAGCCACGGCTCGGGCAGCGGACGGGTGGACCAGTCGGCGGCCGAGTGCTCCTTGCGCAGCCGGCGCCCGAGCAGCACCTCGACCAGGGTGGCCAGCCCCACGCGGGGGTAGCCGAGCAGCCGGCCGGCCAGCTCGGTGTCGAAGATCGAGGTCGGGTGCAGCCCGGCCTCGCGCAGGCAGGCGATGTCCTGGGTGGCGGCGTGCAGGATCCACTGGGCCCCGCCCAGCGCGTCGTGCAGCGCGGAGAGGTCCTGGCCGAACGCGATCGGGTCGACCAGCCACGAGCCGGCACCCTCGCGACGGATCTGGATCAGGTAGGCCCGCTGCGAGTAGCGGTAGCCCGAGGCGCGCTCGGCGTCCAGCGCGACCGGCCCGGTGGCGGCGGCCAGGGCCCGGCAGGCCCGCTCCAGCTCCTCGGGGGTGTTGACCACCCCGGGCAACGGTTCGCGCAGCTCCAGCAGCGGCACCGCGTCCTCGTCGTCCTCGGTCTCCTCCGGCTTGCGCTCCGGCTCCGGGGGACGCTCGCGGCGGACCCGCTGGCTGCGGTCCCGCCGTCGGCGGGTCACCTTCGGGGCGCCGGCCCCGGGCTCGCCACCGGACTCGGCGCCCGACTCGGCACCGGGGTCGACCTCGGGCGGGGTGTCCGCGGCCCGGTCCCGGTCGTCAGCGGCGTCGTCGGCCGGCGTGGGTGCAGCGTGGCCGGCGGCCTCGAAGTCCGGGACCTGGAAGAGCGGATCGGTGGGGGAGTGCGGCATCGGCCTTCGTTTCAGACGCCCCGTTGTCCACGGCGGCTCGGGATGGCGGTCACGCCGTCGGGCACGGGCGGCAGACCCACCGCGGTGCACAACAGCTCCCCCCATGCTTCCACGTGCGAGGACATCGGGTGCTCGGCGTCCAGCACCGGGGTCCACGACGCACGGATCTCGACCTGCGCGGTCGGGTCCTCCTCACCCATCCCGCCGAAGCTCTCGGTGGTCACGGTGGTGACCGATCCCGACGCCGCCACGTAGGGGGCGTCGTGGGCGATCAGGGCCTCGGTCAACCAGGACCAGCCGACCCCGGCCAGCAGTCCCTCGGCGACGGTTTCGGGGTCGACCTCGGCGCGCACGTAGACCACGCAGCGGAAGGTGCCCTGCCAGGCGTCGTTGCCCGCCGGGTCGTGCAGCAGGATGATCCGGCCGGTCCCCAGGTCGAGGTCGTCGACGGTGACGTCGGCGCTGAGTGCGGCCGAGTGCGGGGCGATCCGCTGCGGGGCCGGCATGTCCTCACAGAAGACCTCCGGTCGCAGGACGGCGGCACGCATGCTCGCCACGGACTCGACGAACTCCGCGGGGGGTGTGGCCACACCCGCTCCGGGGTGCGCCTCGGAACGGACGACCATGGGTCCACAGTAGGTCGGCCGGGCCCGTGGCGATGTGCCAACACGCCGCCTGACCTGCGAGGATCACCCGCATGAGTCACCCCGCCCTTGCCGACAGCGTCTTCCTCCGTGCCGCCCGCGGCGAGTCGGTGCCGCGGCCCCCGGTCTGGTACATGCGCCAGGCCGGCCGCTCGCTGCCGGAGTACCTGAAGATCCGCGAGGGCGTCGCGATGCTCGACTCCTGCATGGACCCGGGGATGGTCCACGAGATCACCATGCAGCCGGTGCGCCGCTACGGGGTGGACGCGGCGATCTTCTTCTCCGACATCGTGCTCCCGCTCAAGGCGGTCGGTGTCGACCTCGACATCAAGCCGGGCATCGGTCCGGTCGTGGCCAACCCGGTCCGGACCATGGCCGACGTGGAGGCCATCGAGGACCTCACCCCCGAGCACGTCGGCTTCATCACCGAGGCCGTCACCTCGCTGGTCGGCGAGCTCGGTGGCACCCCGCTGATCGGCTTCGCCGGGGCACCGTTCACGGTCGCCTCCTACCTGGTCGAGGGCGGTCCGTCGAAGGAGCACGCCAAGACCAAGGCGATGATGTTCGGCGCCCCCGACGTGTGGGACGCGCTGATGTGCAAGATCGCCCAGCAGGCTGCCGCCTACCTGCAGGTGCAGGTCGCGGCCGGCGCCTCGGCGGTGCAGCTCTTCGACTCCTGGGCCGGGGCCCTGACCCCCGACGACTACCGCACCCACGTGATGCCGCACTCGGCCCGGGTGCTGGCCGCTGCCGGCGAGCTGGGGGTCCCGCGGATCCACTTCGGCGTCGGCACCTCCAACCTGCTGGAGCTGATGGGGGAGGCGGGCGCGGACGTGGTCGGCGTCGACTGGCGCACCCCGCTGGTCGACGCGATCGACCGGGTCGGCGACCGGGGCGTGCAGGGCAACCTGGACCCGACGCTGGTCTTCGCCCCGACCGAGGTGATGCTGGAGCGCGCCGCGCAGGTCATCGAGGCCGGCAAGCGCGCCAAGGGGCACATCTTCAACCTCGGGCACGGCGTGATCCCCAGCACCGACCCCGACCAGCTGCTCAGGCTGACGGAGTTCGTGCAGGGGCGCTGACCGCCCCCGTCCCCCGGCCAGCACTCCCGGCTGACCCGGTGAGCAGGGCAGCCTGACGGGCCAGTGCGGCGGCCAGGTCGGCGCACGCGCGTGGCAGCCGGACCGCGCCCCGGTGCAGCAGCACCAGCCGCACCCGCGTGGGCGGGACCAGGGGCCGGGTCAGGAGCGCCCCGGTCCGGACCAGGGCGTCGTGCGCCACGCTGAAGTCGGGCAGCACCGCCACGCCCACGCCCCGGGCCACCAGGGCGGTGCCCGTCTCGGGTCCGTCGACGGTGCAGACCACGACCGGGGCGTCCCCGGCCCGTCCGCCGAGGGGCATCGGGTGCGGGTCCCGCACCCCGACCAGCCGCTCGCCGGCCAGCTGGGAGCCGGTCACGGCCGACGCCGCGGCCAGGGGGTGCCCGGCGGGGACGACGACGACCGGTGACCCGAGCAGCAGGTCCACGCCGACCAGTCCCTCGGGCAGTTCCTCGTCCCCGGCCAGCGTGATCAGCCCCAGGTCCGCCCGCCCCTCGACCAGGGCCTGGACCAGCTCGCCCCGCCCGGCGGTGAGCAGGTCCACGCGCCCGCCGGGACGCACCCGGGTGAACGTGTGCACTGCCGGGGCCAGGACCGCGGCCGACCCGGCGCCGGCCTGGACCAGTCGGACCGTGCGGGTGGTGTGCTGGGCGGTGCCCGCCGCGCTGCGCAGCCGTTCGACCGCGTCCAGCACCTCCTGCATGGACCCGAGCAGCTCCTGACCGTCCCGGCTGATCCGTGCCCCGGAGCGGCGCCGGTCCAGCAGCGTGACGCCCAGCTCGCGCTCGAGGTTGCGCACCGACTCGCTCAGCGCCGGCTGGGACAGGTGCAGCTGCTCGCTGGCCCGGCGCAGGGAGCCGTGCCGGGTGACGGCGGTCAGGTGCTCGAGCTGTTCGATCCTCACGCTGCTCCTCGGGGCGTGGCCGGTCTCCGCCGGTCGGCGCGGGTGCAAGGTCCGGCCGACGGGGGCGACGGTGGCGCCGGAGGTCGGGGTCCTTGAGTGCCGTCCCGATAGTACACAAACTAACTCGACAAACATTGATTCGAGTCGGCGGTGATCCTGCCGGCTCAGCAGCGGGAGGACCGACCATGACCCAGACCTCGTCCCCGACCCAGCCCCCGACCCTGACTCCGATCCAGATGTCTGCTCTCGGTGGCCCCCAGACCCTGGCCACCGTGCAGGCGCGGCTCGCCACGGTGCTGGCCGCGATCGCCGAGGGTGCCGTGCCCCGCGAGATCGCCGGCGACCTCCCCGTCGAGCAGGTCGAGTGGATCCGGGCGGTCGGGTTCGGGGCCTTGCGGGTGCCGGTGGTGCACGGTGGTGCCGGCCTGTCGCTGCCGGACCTGACCAGCCTGTGGATCGACCTGGCTGCCGCGGACTCCAACCTGACCCAGGCGCTGCGCGGTCACGCCGCGTTCGTCGAGGACCGACTCTGGGCGTACCGGTGCGGGCAGGACCAGGGTGCGTGGTTCGACCGGTTCGCGGCCGGCCACCTGGTCGGCAACGCCTGGTCGGAGACCGGCGGGGCCGGGACGCGGGAGACGCTGTTCGCTCCTGAGAGTGAGGCGTTCCGGCTGGACGGGCGCAAGTACTACACGACCGGGTCCATCTACGCCGACTGGATCGACGTCCGCGCCCGGCGTGCCGACGGCAGTGAGGTGATCGCCCTGGTGTGCACCGACCAGCCGGGCGTCCAGGTGCTCGACGACTGGGACGGCTTCGGTCAGCGGGGCACCGGCAGTGGCACGGCGATCTTCACCCGCGCCCGGGTCGAGGTGGCCGACGTCGTGGCGGTGGGCGAGCGGTTCCCGTACCAGTCCGCGCTCTACCAGCTGAACCTGCTGGCCACCCTGGTCGGGATCGGTCGGGCGGCCCTGCGGGACGTGGTCGACCAGGTCCGGGCGCGGTGTCGGAACTTCTCCCACGCCAACACCTCCCGGGTCCGCGACGACCCGCAGGTGCTGGCCCGGGTCGGGGAGATCGCTGCCGCGGTCCGTGCGGCGGAGGCGGTCACGCTGGCGGCCGCCGCGCAGGTGGACCGGGTGGCGGTGGGGGTCGGGACCTGGGGAGCCGACGAGTTGGCCCGGCTCGTGGAGGAGGCCGAGGTGGCGGTCTCGTCCGCGCAGGTCGTGGTCACCGACCTGGTCCTGCGGGCCACCAGCGACCTGTTCGACACGCTCGGCGCCTCCGCGACCTCCCGGGGGTGCGCCCTGGACCGCCACTGGCGCAACGCCCGCACCGTCTCCTCGCACAACCCGCGCATCCTCAAGGCCCGCGTGGTCGGGGAGAACCTGGTCAACGGCACGGCGCCACCCCACGCCTGGGTGGTCGGGGCCACGGAGCGCGGGGTGGACGGTGCTGGAGTCTGTCCGTAAATCCGCTAAAGTGCATTGAATTACTAGAGATTGGAGTGCGGATGCACCACGGACTCACGCCTGCAGGGGCGACGCCATGAGCGCATTGACCACACCACCGCCCGCGACCCCGTGGCGCAACCACGCCGCCCAGGTGGCCGAGGTGCTCGACACCGACGTGCCGGTGCTCCGGGCCGAGGAGGCCCTGGTCGTGGCCCGGGCCCTGGCCGGGCGGTTCGCCCCTGGTGCCGCCGCCCGGGACGCCGACCGCCGGATCCCGGTCACCGAGTACCGAGAACTGGCCGCCTCAGGGCTGCTCGCCCTGACCGTCCCCGCCGAGCACGGCGGCCCCGACCTGCGGGTGCGCACCGTGACCGAGGTCTTCCGGACCCTGGCCGAGGCCGACCCGAGCCTGGCGCAGCTGCCGCACAGCCACTACGTCTACGTCAACGCGCTGCGGCACCGCGGCACCCCGGCCCAGCGTCGGTTCTTCTTCGACCAGGTGCGCGCCGGCCGGACCTTCGGCAACGCCCAGTCCGAGGTGGGCACCCGCCACGTCCGCGAGCACCGCACCACCCTGTACCCCACCCCCGGCGGGCGGTGGCGGCTCGAGGGGGAGAAGGCCTATGCGACCGGCGCCCTGGTCTCCGACTGGATCCCGGTCCTGGCCCACCGCGACGTGGACGGGCCGATGCACGTGGCCTGGGTGCAGCGCACCGCGACCGGGGTCGAGGTGGTCGACGACTGGGACGGGATGGGACAGCGCACCACCGCCTCCGGCACGGTCCGGCTCACCGGCGTCGACGTGGCGCCGGAGATGCTGATGGAGCACGGCGAGATCTTCGCCGACGGGCCGCAGACCTACGGAGCGTTCGCCCAGGTGCTGCACGCCGCCATCGACGCCGGCATCGCCCGCGGGGCGCTGGACGAGGCCGCGGGCTTCGTCACCACCCGGTCCCGCCCGCACCCCGACGCCGGAGTCACCCGGCACGCCGACGACCCCCTGGTGCAGCACGCCTTCGGGGAGATGGAGCTCGCCGTCCGCGCCGCCGAGGCGCTGCTGGCCCAGGCCGCCCGCGCCGTGGACGAGGCCGACCTGGACCTGACCCCGCAGACCGCGGCCGCGGCCAGCCTGGCCACCGCGGCGGCCCGTGCGGCCACCAGCAGCGCCGCGGTCGAGGTCTCCAGCCGGCTCTTCGAGGTCGCCGGCACCCGTGCGTCCCTGCACGGGCTCAACCTGCACCGGCACTGGCGCAACGCGCGCACCCACACCCTGCACGACCCCGCGGCGTGGAAGGTCCAGCACCTGGGCCGCCACGCCCTCGACGGCACCCTGCCCCCCGCCCACGGCCAGCTCTGAACGAGCAGCTGCGAAGGAGAGAGATGTCCAGCCCCCTGACGTTCCACTGGTTCCTGCCCACCAACGGCGGCGACGGCCGCCAGGTGGTCGGCGGCGGTCACGGCACCGACCCGACCCCCTCGAGCCGTCCCGCCGACGTGCCCTACCTGGGCCAGATCGCCCGCTCGGCCGAGCAGCTCGGCTTCTCCGCGGCGCTCACCCCGACCGGGGCGTGGTGCGAGGACGCCTGGGTCTCCACCGCCATGCTGGCCAGCGTCAGCCAACGGCTGGGATTCCTGGTCGCGTTCCGGCCCGGACTGGTGGCGCCCTACTTGGCCGCCCAGATGGCGACCACGTTCACCAACCTGTCCGGCGGCCGGCTGCTGCTCAACGTGGTCGTCGGCGGTGAGGACCACGAGCAGGCGATGTTCGGCGACCACTCGACCAAGGACGAGCGCTACGCCAGTGCCGACGAGTTCCTCACCATCGTGCGCCGGCTCTGGAGCGGCGAACGGTTCAGCTTCACCGGCCAGCACCACCGGGTCACCGACGCCGCGCTGGGTCAGGTCCCGCGCGAGGTGCCCCCGATCTACTTCGGCGGCTCCAGCCCGGCCGCCGGTGCCGTCGCGGCCAAGCACGCCGACGTGTACCTGACCTGGGGTGAGCCGCCGGCCGCCGTCGCCGAGAAGATCGAGTGGATCCGCGGCCTGGCCGCCGAGCACGGCCGGGAGCCACGCTTCGGGATCCGGCTGCACACCATCGCCCGGGACACCCCCGACCTGGCGTGGGCCGAGGCGGACCGGCTGCTCGCCGGGATCAGCGACGAGCAGATCGCCCGGGTCCAGGCCGGGCTGCGCCGCAGCGCCTCGGAGGGCCAACGGCGGATGCTGGCACTCCACGGGGGCACCCGCGACGGACTGGAGGTGCACCCCGGGCTGTGGGCCGGCGTCGGCCTGGTCCGCGGCGGCGCCGGCACCGCGATGGTCGGCAGCCACACCCAGGTTGCCGACCTGGTCGAGGAGTACGCCGCCGTCGGGATCACCGAGTTCGTGCTGTCGGGGTACCCGCACCTGGAGGAGGCCTACGCCTTCGGTGAGGGCGTGCTGCCCGAGCTGGCCCGACGGGGGCTGTGGCAGCACCCGGACCCGCCGGCGCCGGTCCGCGCCTCGGTGCCGTTCGGTGGACAGCGGGCCGCCTCGTGAGCGCGCACCCGGGTGGCGTCCGTACCGCTGTCGTCGTCGGCAACCCCGCACCGGGGTCACGCACCCTGGCCGCCGCCCTGCACGTGCACGGTGAGCTGGTCGGCGCCGACCCTGACCTGGTCGTGGACCTGGCCGAGCTCGGCACCCGGCTGCTGGACTTCGGTGACGAGGAGGTGACCGCCCTCGTGGAGCAGCTGGGCGGCGCCGACCTGGTCGTGGTCGCCTCGCCGACCTTCAAGGCCAGCATCACCGGGGTGCTCAAGGTCTTCCTCGACCGGTTCGCCCAGGGCACCGGGCTGCGCGGGCTGGCGGTGCCGCTCATGCTCGGCGCCGCACCCCAGCACCAGCTGGCGGTCGAGTACGCGTTGCGGCCGGTGCTCACCGAGATCGGTGCCGCCACCACCCGCGGCCTGTACGTGCTGGCCGAGCGCCACGACGACCCCGCCGCCTACCGGACCTGGCTCGACCAGGTCCGCCCCACCCTCGCCCGTACCGAAGGAGTTCCCGCATGAGCACGACCCTGACCACCACGACCGCGGCCACCACGACCCCGGCCACCACCAGCCTGCCGACCGCTCCCGCCGAGCTCGACCCCCGAGCCCTGCGCGACGCCTACGGGACCTTCCCCTCCGGGGTGGTCGCGGTGGCGGCCCAGCACGGCAGCCAGCTGGTGGGGATCGCGGCCAGCTCGTTCACCTCGGTCAGCCTCGACCCGCCGCTGGTCCAGGTGTGCGTGGCGAGCAGCTCCCGCACCTGGCCGGCACTGCGGGAGGCCGGTCGTGACGGGGGCCGGTTGGGGATCAGCGTGCTGGCCGAGCACCACGACGTGCTGTGCCGCCAGCTCGCCGGCCCGGCCCAGAGCCGCTTCGCCGGGCTGGGCCTGACCCTGACCGGGGACGGGGCGGTCCTGCTCGACGACGCCGTGTCCACGTTCACCGTCTCGGTGGCCCAGGAGGTCGAGGCCGGGGACCACGTGATCGTGCTGCTCCAGGTGCACGACCTGGCGCCCGGTGCGGCCGGCGACCCGCTGGTCTTCCACCGCTCCGGTTTCGCCCGGCTGCACCGCGACGACCTGGACCCCGCGGTGCTGGACGGGCGGATCAACGGCGAACCGGTCGCCGACCGCAGCGCCACCCTCGACGCCGTGGAGAGCGGCACCGGGGACACCGGGGACACCGGGGCCTCCGGGGGAACCTCGGCCGCCTGACCCGGCTCCCGGCGGGCGCGGCTCAGGCCTCGCCCGCCGGGGCCACCGCCACCGGACGGTGGCGCAGCCAGCGCCGCACCAGCCACACCAGTGGCACCAGCACCACCCCGCCGACCAGCACGAACGGCAGCACCGCACCGAGTGCCACCGCGAGGCCACCGCCGAGGTCCTTCAGCGCGTTCCAGCCGTCCAGGAAGCCGGCCACGAAGGCGGAGCGGTCGTCCTCCTCGGGCTGCTGGGCGGTCTCGTGACGCTCGATGTCGAGGGTGATCGTGGACAGCGAGGTCTGGTCCTTGAGCCACAGCTGCTGGGAGCGCAGCGAGTCCAGCTCGGCGCGACGATCGGTCAGCTGCGACTCCAACCAGACGATGTCCTTGAGCGTGGAGGCCCGGGCGAGCAGCTGCTCGACCCGCTTGAGACTGGCCTGCTGGGCCCGGACCCGGACGTCGGTGTCGATGACCTGGGTGGTGACGTCCTCGCTCTTGCGGGCCACCGCCCGGACCGTCCCGGTCTCCTCGAGCGCCTTCATCGTGTCGGCGAAGTTCTTGGCCGGGACCCGCACCACCAGCCGCACGTACTCCGAGCGCCCCTTCTCGTCGG
Organism: Actinomycetes bacterium; assembly: GCA_023396115.1. Classification (GTDB taxonomy): domain Bacteria; phylum Actinomycetota; class Actinomycetes; order Propionibacteriales; family Nocardioidaceae; genus Nocardioides. Next base: position 60,168 of record JAEWXC010000022.1, read on the forward strand.
AGTCGGTCTCCTCGTCGGCGATGCTGCCCTGGTGGCTGTCGACCACCCGCTGCACCTCCCGGCGCAGGGCGTCGACGTCCTTCCCGGTCAGGCTGATCGTGCCGTGGGAGATGACCGAGCGCTCCATCACCTCGGTGGTGCTCGTGTCCTGGGCAGCCTCGGACTCACTCGCGAGAGCGTCGCGGTTCGCAACCGCTCCGTCGGCGAACACGCCGTCCGCCGCGGCGTCGTCCTGCACCGCCCCGGCGTCACCGCCGGCGTCGGACTCCGGTTCGGCCAGGCTCCGGCCGGCGGTGGAGGAGGAGTCGGCGCTCGACCCCGAGTCACCGCAGCCGGCGAGGAGCCCGCCGGTGAGCAGTACCCCGAGGGCGGCGGTGGCGAGCAGGATCGGCGCGGGACGGCGCAGGCGCCGCTGCGGCGAGAGGGTCGGTGTCGTGGTCATGCGGTTGTGACGACGGCCCGGGACGGTCGGTTCCGCTGCGACCCCGGATGTGACCGCCCCGTGACCTCGCCCGCCGGCCGGCAGGTGGGGCCGGCCCGCTGTCGGGAGGGACGGGGACGGTGGCAGGCTGGTCCGCGTGAGCAGCAACGTCGTGGTGGTCGGGGCAGGCATCGGTGGGTTGACGGCCGCGTGGCGGCTCGCCGCGCTCGGGCACCGGGTGACGGTGCTGGAGGCCACCGACCGGGTCGGCGGCAAACTGCGCCGTGAGCCCGTGGCCGGGGTCAATGTCGACGTGGGGGCCGAGGCCATGCTGGCCCGTCGCCCGGAGGGGACCGACCTGGCCGCGGAGCTCGGCCTGCAGCTGGTCCACCCGGCCGTGGCCGGCTCCCGGGTGTGGACCCGCGGCGAGCTGCGGCCGCTGCCGCGCTCCCTGATGGGCGTGCCCACCGACCTCGAGGCGCTGGCCGCGTCGGGGATCCTGGACGACGCGGCCCTGGCCCGCGTGCGCGCCGAGCGGGACCTGCCCGTGGACGGTGCCTGGGTGGCGGCCGGGCAGGACCGCTCGGTCGGCGACCTGGTCGCGGACCGGTTCGGTGACGCCGTGGTCGACGCGCTGGTCGAGCCCCTGCTCGGGGGCGTCTACGCCGGGCACGCCCGGATGATCTCGGCCCGGGCCGCGGTACCGCAGCTGGTCGCGATGGCCGGGCGCGACCGTTCCCTGACCGAGCAGGTCGCCGAACTGCCGGCCCCCACCGACGCCCCGGTCTTCGCGGCCGTCGCCGGGGGGATGTGGCGACTCGGGGAGGCGATCGCCGGGTCCGGTGCCTTCGAGGTGCGGACGTCCGTGACGGTGCGCGAGCTGCACCGCGACCCCGACGGCTTTCGGCTGGTCACCGGTCCGGTCCCGGCCCCCGAGCAGGTGCACGCCGACGCGGTCGTGCTGGCCACCCCCGCCGCCGCGACCGCCCGGCTGCTGGGCGCGCTGGCGCCGCGTGCCGCCGAGCTGCTCGGCGGGGTCGAGTCCGCCTCGGTCGCGGTGGTCACGATCGCCGTCGACGCCGAGGAGGCGCTGGCCACCAGCCGTCTGGGAGAGCTGGGCTCGGGCTTCCTGGTGCCGCCCTCGGAGCGGCGCCGGATCAAGGCGTCCACCTTCTCCTTCGCCAAGTGGGCCCAGGTGCGCGAGGCCGGGCGGGGTGCCGGGCCGGACGGGACTGACCTGCTGCTGCTGCGCGCCTCGCTGGGGCGGCACCGGGAGTCGACCACGCTGCAGCGCACCGACGCGGAGCTGGTGGAGGACTCCCTGGCCGACCTGGCGGCCGCCACGGGTCTGCGGGTGGCGCCGGTGGCCACGCACGTGCAGCGCTGGGGCGGGGGACTGCCGCAGTACGCGCCCGGTCACCTGGACCGGGTCGCCCGGATCCGGGCCGACGTCGCCCGGGTGGGTGGTCTGGCGGTGTGCGGCGCCGCCTACGACGGTGTCGGGGTGCCGGCGGTGATCGCCTCGGCCGGTGCCGCGGTGACGGCGCTGGGGCTGTGAGCAGCGCGCTGGCCCGGCCGGGCAGAATGGCCCCATGAGCAACGCAGCCAAGGTCCGGGAGATCAACGACGCCATCCGCTACACCATGTGGTCGGTGTTCCGGCTGGCCGACGTGCTGGGCGAGGCCGACCGGGCCGCGGAGGCCGCCGAGGTGGAGGAGCTGACCGCGGCGCTGGCCGCCGAGGGCGTCGTCACCCGGGGCGTGTACGACCTGTCGGGTCTGCGCGGTGACGCCGACGTGATGTTCTGGTGGCACGCCGAGGACGTCGAGCAGGTCCAGGCCGCCTACAACCGGCTGCGCCGCACCGCCTTCGGGCGTCGTCTGGAGCCGGTCTGGTCGCAGGTCGCGCTGCACCGCCCGGCCGAGTTCAACAAGTCCCACGTGCCGGCTTTCATGGCCGACGAGCGGGCCCACGGCTACGTCTGCGTCTACCCGTTCGTCCGCTCCTACGAGTGGTACCTGCTGCCCGACGCCGAGCGCCGCCAGATGCTGGCCGAGCACGGCAAGATGGGCCGCGACTACGCCGACGTGCGCGCCAACACCGTCTCCAGCTTCGCGCTCGGCGACTACGAGTGGATCCTGGCGTTCGAGGCCGACGACCTCACCCGGATCGTGGACCTGATGCGTCACCTGCGCGCCTCCGAGGCCCGCCGCCACGTCCGCGAGGAGATCCCCTTCTACACCGGCCCTCGGGCCGAGGTCGCCGACCTGCTCGACCGCCTGCCCTGAGCTCGACGGCCCGGATGAGCGGGTGGGGTTCGTGGCTCGCTGCGCTCGCACCTCACCGAGCGTCAGGCGGTCACCCGCTCGGCCGCACCGGGCGACGGACGGGCACCCACTCGTTCGGTGAGGCGCCGGCAGGGCGACAGGCGGCCCCTCGACCCGTTCGGTGAGGTGCCCGACGGAGGAGGGCCTCGAACCGCACCGACCCGTTCGGACGGACGGGGTTCGTGGCTCGCTGCGCTCGCACCTCACCGAGCGACAGGAGCCACCCACTCGCTCGGTCAAGGAGCCACGAACCCCGCGCCCGTTCGGTGAGGTGCCCGACGGAGGAGGGCCTCGAACCCCACCGACCCGTTCGGGCGCATGGGTTCGGGGTTCGCTGCGCTCGCACCTCACCGAGCGACAGGAGCCCACCCGTTCGAGCGCATGGGATTCGGGCTCGCTGCGCTCGCATCTCACCGGGCGGGGGTTGGGCTGAGGATCTCAGAGTTTGCGCAGCCGCACGTAGCGCACCGAGTGGTCGGAGTCCTTGCGCAGCACCAGGTTGGCCCGGGAGCGGGTCGGTGCCACGTTCTCGGCCAGGTTGGGGCCGTTGATGGTGTCCCAGATGCGCTGGGACTCCGCGACCGCCTCCTCGGTGGAGAGGTGCGCGTACTTGGTGAAGTACGAGTCGGGGTTGCGGAACGCGGTCTCGCGCAGCCGCAGGAACCGGTCGGTGTACCAGCGCCGGATGTCGGAGGCGCTGGCGTCGACGTAGACGGAGAAGTCGAAGAAGTCGCTGACCGCCAGACCGGTGCGGCCGTCCTCACGGACCCGGGCCGGCTGGAGCACGTTGAGCCCCTCGACGATGACGATGTCGGGCCGCTTCACCACGATCTTCGCGTCCGGCACCACGTCGTAGACCAGGTGGCTGTAGATCGGTGCCTCGACCTCGTCCTTGCCGGACTTGATGTCGACGACGAACTTCAGCAGGGCCTTGCGGTCGTAGGACTCCGGGAACCCCTTGCGGTGCAGGATGCCGCGGCGTTCCAGCTCGGCGTTGGGCAGCAGGAACCCGTCGGTGGTCACCAGCGCCACGTGCGGGTGCTCGGGCCAGTGCGCCAGCATCTGCTGCAGCACCCGGGCGGTGGTCGACTTGCCGACCGCCACCGAACCGGCCAGGCCGATCACGAACGGGGTGCGCGGCGGGACGTGCCGGTGCAGGAAGTCCTCCTGCTGACGGTGCAGCCGCCCGGCGCTCTCGACGTAGAGGCTCAACAGCCGCGACAGGGGCAGGTAGACCTGCTCCACCTCGGCCAGGTCCAGGGAGTCACCCAGACCCTGCAACTGGGCGATCTCCTCGGGCAGCAGCGGGGACTCGTTGGTCTCGGCCAGGGCGGCCCACGCGGCCCGCTGGAGCTCCACGTACGGCGAGGACTCGTGGGTCGCGGCACCGTTGGGGGGCAGAGACATGACTCTCATTCTTGCAGTCGGCGAGTGCCGGGTCCGGGCGGGTCCCCCGGATAGACTCCCGACCCATGTGCGGGATCGTGGGATACGTCGGCCACCAGCAGGCTCAGGACGTCGTGGTGGAGGGGCTGAGGCGACTCGAGTACCGGGGGTACGACTCGGCCGGGGTCGCCCTGGTCTGTGACGGCGAGATCGCCTCGGCGAAGCGGGCAGGCAAGCTGGCCAACCTCGAGGCCGAGATCGCCGAGCACCCGCTGCCCACCTCCAGCACCGGGATCGGGCACACCCGGTGGGCCACCCACGGCGCGCCCACCGACGCCAACGCGCACCCGCACCTGGGTCCCGGTCGCCGGCTGGCGGTCGTGCACAACGGGATCCTCGAGAACTTCGCCGAGCTGCGCCGTGAGCTCGAGGCCGCCGGGCACGAGCTGCTCTCGGAGACCGACACCGAGATCTCCGCCCACCTGCTGGAGCTGGAGCTGGACCGCGGCCTGGACCTGACCGCGGCCATGGGTGCGGTCTGTCGTCGGCTGGAGGGCGCGTTCACGCTGGTCGCCGTCGACGGTCAGGACCCCGACCGGGTGGTCGCGGCCCGCCGCAACTCCCCGCTGGTCGTGGGGCTGGGTGAGGGGGAGAACTTCCTGGGCTCCGACGTCGCCGCGTTCATCGCGCACACCCGCAGCGCCCTCGAGCTGGGCCAGGACCAGGTCGTCACCATCACCCGCGACGGCGTCAGCGTCACCGACTTCGACGGCAACCCCGCCAGCGGGACCGAGTACCACGTGGACTGGGACCTGGCCGCCGCCGAGAAGGACGGCCACGACTGGTTCATGCGCAAGGAGATCTTCGAGCAGCCCACCGCGGTCTCCGACGCCCTGCTGGGCCGGCACACCGCCACCGGTGCGCTGATGCTCGACGAGGTCCGCATCGACGACGAGGCGCTGCGCGACATCGACCGGATCGTGGTGGTCGGCTGCGGCACCGCCGCCTACGCCGGCCAGGTCGCCAAATACGCGATCGAGCACTGGACCCGGATCCCGGTCGAGGTCGAGCTGGCCCACGAGTTCCGCTACCGCGACCCGATCCTGACCCGCAACACCCTCGTGGTCGCGATCAGCCAGTCCGGCGAGACCGCCGACACCCTGATGGCGATCCGGCATGCCCGCACCCAGCGCGCGAAGGTGCTGGCGATCTGCAACACCAACGGCGCCACCATCCCGCGCGAGTCCGACGCGGTCATCTACACCCACGCCGGTCCCGAGATCGGTGTCGCCTCCACCAAGGGCTTCCTCACCCAGATGGTGGCCTGCTACCTGCTCGGCCTCTACCTGGCCCAGCTGCGCGGCACGAAGTTCGGCGACGAGATCGCCGGGGTGGTCCGCGACCTGGAGCGGATCCCCGCGCAGGTCCAGCAGGTGCTCGACGGGGCCGAGGCGGTCTACGCGCTGGCCCGGGAGCTGCGCGAGTCCAAGGCGGTGCTCTTCCTGGGCCGGCACGCCGGGTTCCCGGTGGCGATGGAGGGGGCGCTGAAGCTCAAGGAGCTGGCCTACATCCACGCCGAGGGCTTCGCCGCCGGCGAGCTCAAGCACGGTCCGATCGCCCTGATCGAGCCCGGTCTGCCGGTCTTCTGCGTCGTGCCCCCGCGGGGCCGCGACCAGCTGCACGGGAAGATGGTCAGCGCGATCCAGGAGATCCGCGCCCGCGGCGCCCGCACCATCGTGCTGGCCGAGGCGGGCGACGACAGCGTTGTCGACGTCGCCGACGAGCTGATCCGGCTGCCCAACGTGCCGGTGCTGCTCCAGCCGCTGGTCGCCACCGTCCCGCTGCAGCTGTTCGCCTGCGAGCTGGCCACCCTGATGGGTCACGACGTCGACCAGCCCCGCAACCTGGCCAAGTCCGTCACGGTGGAGTGAGACGTGCCCGTCATCGGGATCGGCATCGACGTGGTCGACGTCGAACGCTTCGGTGAGTCCCTGGAGCGCACGCCGGCCCTGGCCGAACGGCTCTTCACCCCGGACGAGGCCGGGCGGGGACTGAACTCGCTGGCGGCCCGGTTCGCCGCCAAGGAGGCCATCGCGAAGGCGCTCGGGGCGCCGGGGAACCTCGCGTGGCACGACGCCGAGGTGGTCAACGAGTCCTCGGGCCGTCCGGTGCTGCTCATGCGGGGCACCGTCGCCGCCCGGGCCGCCGAGCTGGGCGCGAGCAGCGTCCACCTGTCGTTGAGCCACGACGCCGGGATCGCCTCGGCCGTGGTCGTGCTCGAGGGCTGAGCAGCAGCCGTCGCCCCGCCCCGGGCCGATCTTCTCCGCGCGTACGACAGCCGGACGAGGACGTCCGGGGTAACCTCACGGCGCCGCGACGCACCCGTCGCGCGGAGGCAACAAGGGGTTTGTGGATGAGGCGTGCCCACACGGTGGCACAGGTGCGGGCCGCCGAGGCCGAGGCGCTGGAGGTGCTGCCGCCCGGCACGCTGATGCGACGGGCGGCCCGCGCGCTGGCCGCGGCCGTGCTCGACGTCGCCGGTGGCGGCTACGGCACGCGGGTGTGCCTGCTCGTCGGCTCCGGTGACAACGGGGGGGACGCGCTGCTGGCCGGCGCCGACCTCGCCCGCCGCGGCTGCGCGGTGCACGCCGCCCTGCTCACCTCCCGGGTGCACGAGTCCGCGCTCGCCGAGTTCCGCGCCAGCGGTGGCCGGGTGCTCTCCCACGGGCAGGTGCCCCGCGGACCGGTCGACGTGGTCGTGGACGGCGTCGTCGGCATCGGTGGACGCCCCGGCTTGGTGCTGGGCGCCCAGCAGGTGCTGGCGCTGCTCGACGAGACCTCCCCGGACGCCGCAGTGGTCGCCGTCGACGTGCCCTCGGGTGTGGACGTGGACACCGGGGAGACCCCCGCGAGCTTCCTGCAGGCCGACGTGACGGTCACCTTCGGCACCCACAAGGTGGCCCACCTGGTCGACCCGGCGGCCCGCGCCTGCGGCACGGTCCGGCTCGTCGACATCGGTCTGGAGCTGCCCGGGGCCGACGTGGAGGCGCTGGAGGCCGACGACGTGGCCGCGCTGCTGCCGGTGCCGGCGACCACGGCGCACAAGTACACCCGCGGCGTCGTCGGGGTCCGGGCCGGCTCGGTGGACTACCCCGGTGCCGGGGTGCTGGCCACCGCCGGTGCCTCGACCGGCCTGTGCGGGATGGTCCGCTACGTCGGTGACGCGGCCGACGAGGTGCTGCTGCGCCACCCCGAGGTGGTGCCCGGCGTCGGGCGGGTGCAGGCCTGGGCGATCGGCAGCGGCCTGTCCGGTGACGCCCGGCTGGCGCTCGCTGAGGTGGTCGCCCTGGCCCGCGAGGACGGGGCCGCGGTCGTCGTCGACGCCGGTGCCCTGGCGCCGTTGGCCGAGATCCGCACCTCCCTGGGCGTGCCGGCGGTGCTGACACCGCACGCCGGCGAGCTGGCCGCGATGACCGGCGAGGACCGGGCCCGGATCGAGGCGCACCCCCTCGCCGCGGTCCGTGAGGCCGCCGTCCGGTACGACGCGGTCGTGCTGCTCAAGGGGCCGCACACCCTGGTCGCCGACCCCTCGGGCCGGGTCCGGGTCACCACCACCGGCACCCCCTGGCTGGCCAGCGCCGGGGCCGGGGACGTGCTCACCGGCCTGGTCGGCGCCCTGCTGGCGGCCGGGTTGGAGCCGTTCGACGCGGCATCGGTCGGGTCGTGGCTGCACGGTGCCGCGGCGAGCCGCGCCTCGGCCGGCGGACCGCTGGTCGCGGCCGACCTGCCGGACGCGGTCGTGGCCGTGGTCCGCGACCTCCTGGCCCGGTGAACGACCGCGACGCAGGCCACACCGCACGCCGGTGAGTTCGCGGTGCACCGCCCGGGCGACCCGACCGGGTGGAAGGATCGACCCATGAGCTCACCGAGCGACGGCACCCGTCCGGCGATCGTGGTCGACCTGGCCGCGATCCGGCACAACCTCACGATCCTGGCCGACCTGGTGGCCCCGGCCGCGGCGATGGCCGTGGTCAAGGCCGACGGGTACGGGCACGGCATGGTCCAGGTCGCCCGCGCCGCCCGCGAGGCCGGCATCACCTGGCTGGGCGTGGCCACCCTCCCCGAGGCGTTGGCGCTGCGGGCCGCCGGTGACCGCGGCCGGCTGCTGGGCTGGTTGGCGGTGCCCGGTGACGACTGGGCCGAGGCACTGGCCGCGGACGTCGACGTCGCCGCCTACACGCCGGCGGTGCTGGACGAGATCGCCGCCGCGGCGCGGGCCACCTCGCGCACCGCCCGGGTGCACCTCAAGATCGACACCGGCCTGAACCGCGGGGGCGCCAGCGCCGCCGACTGGCCGGCCCTGGTCGACGCCGCTGCCGAGTGGGAGCGCACCGGCGTGCTGGAGGTGGTGGGGATCTGGACCCACCCGGCCTGCGCCGACGACCCCGCCAGCGAGGTCAACGACCGCCAGGAGGCCAACTTCCGCGACGCCGTCGCGGTCGCCGAGGCCGCCGGACTGACCCCGCAGGTGCGCCACTTCGCCAACTCCGCCGCCGGGATCCTGCGCCCCTCGGCGCGCTTCGACCTGGTCCGGTTCGGGATCGCCACCTACGGCCTCGACCCCGCCCCCGGACACACCCCCGACCTCGGGCTGGTGCCGGCGATGAGCGTCACTGCGCCGCTGGTGCTGACCAAGCAGGTCGCCGCGGGTGAGGGTGTCTCCTACTCCCACACCTGGCACGCCGAACGGCCCACCACGCTGGGCCTGGTGCCGCTCGGCTACGGCGACGGGGTGCCTCGGCACGGCAGCAACACCGCTGAGGTCTTCCTGGCCGGGGCCCGCCGCCCCGTGCGCGGCCGGATCTGCATGGACCAGTTCATGGTCGACCTCGGTCCGGTGGACCCAGCCGCAACCGACCTGCCCGCCGCCGGTGAGCCGGTCGTGCTGTTCAATGCAGGCCACGCCGGTGAGCCGACCGCCCAGGACTGGGCCGAGGCGGCCGGCACCATCAGCTACGAGGTGGTCACCCGGATCGGCGGCCGCCTCGAGCGGCGCCACGTCGACGGTGCCGGTGAGCGGGCCGACCGGGAGCAGGAGGAGGACGCGTGAGCTCATCTGTCGGCCTCGGTGGACGGATCGCGGGTGCCGTGGCCGGTGTGCTGGGCCTGGCCGCGGCCGGGACCGCGATCGGCGTCGCGCAGCGGCAGCGGGTGATCGCCCGGCGCGACCCCGAGCAGCACCGGCCCTTCGGCTCGCTGCGTTCGGAGCCGCTGGTCGTGGTCACCGACGACGGGGTCGACCTGCACGTCGAGGTCGACGAGGTCGAGCCGGGCCGGGCGATGCCCGGGACCGAGGAGCTGACCGTCGTCTTCGCGCACGGCTACGCCCTCAACATGGACGCCTGGCACTTCCAGCGGGAGTTCTTCGCCGGCCGGGTCCGGTGCGTCTACTACGACCAGCGGTGCCACGGCCGCTCGGGCCACGGGGCCGAGGAGTTCAACCACATCGACACCCTGGGCCGTGACCTGGTCCGGGTGATCGAGACCTGTGCGCCCGGCCCGGTGGTGGTCGTGGGGCACTCGATGGGCGGTATGAGCCTGATCGCCCTGGCCGAGCAGTTCCCCGAGCTGATCGGCACCCGGGTGGTGGGTGCGGCGCTGATCGCGACCACCGCCGGCGACCTCGACCCCGGTCGGATCCTCTTCCCGATGCTCCCGCTGGGACTGGGTACCCGGATCATGAGCCCGGCCGTCAGCACCCTGGACCGGGGCCACCGGCTGGTGGACGCCGGACGCCGGTTCGGCAAGGACCTGGCCGAGGTGATCGCGGACAGCTACGCCTTCGGCGACGACGTGCCGGCCGACTACGTCTCGTTCCTGCTGCAGATGCTCGACGCGACCCCGTTCGCGGTGGTGGCCGACTTCTACCCGTCGTTCGCGACCCTGTCGAAGTTCGACGCGGTCGGGGTCTTCAGCCGGGTGCCCACCGCGATCGTGTGCGGCACCGACGACAAGATCACCCGGATCACGCACAGCCGGAAGCTGCACGCCCGCATCCACGGGTCCGACCTGCTGGAGCTGCCCGGGGCCGGGCACATGGTCACCCTGGAGCGCGCGCACGAGGTCAACGCCGAGCTGGAGGACCTGCTGCTGCGGGTCGAGGCGGAGGAGTGGGAGTGAGCGACGACCCGCAACTGGAGCTGGAGGCGGTCGGACCCGAGGCGGCGGCCGAGCTGCTCACCGTGGTCCGGGCCGCGTTCTCCGGACGCCCGCCGCTGGACCCGCCGACCGAGGCGCTGGCCGAGACCGAGGAGTCCCTGGCCCGGGCGCTGGGCCGGCACGGCGGACTGGTCGCCCGGCTCGACGGCCGCCCGGTCGGCGGCCTGGTCCTGGACCCGGCCGAGGGGACTCTGTTCCTGCGCCGGGTCGGGGTCGACCCCACCGCCCAGAGCCACGGCGTCGCGCACCGGCTGGTGGAGGCCGCCGTGGAGAGCGCCCTGGGCTGGGCCTCGCTCACGGTCCTGGCCCGCGAGGAGCTGCCCCGCACGATCGGGTTCTGGGAGTCGGTCGGGTTCACCGAGACCGACCGGCGCAGCCCGCACGTGGAGCTGCGCCGGGACCTGCCGGCACAGGTCGAGGTGCCCGACGCCGAGGCGATGCGGGACCTGGGGGAGCGGTTCGGCCGGACCCTGCGTGCCGGTGACGTGGTGATCCTCACCGGCGAGCTCGGGGCCGGGAAGACCACCTTCAGCCAGGGGCTCGGTGCGGGCCTGGGCGTGCGGGGCGGGATCACCTCACCCACGTTCGTGATCTCCCGGGTGCACCCCTCCCTGGTCGGCGGCCCGGACCTGGTCCACGTCGACGCCTACCGGCTCGGCGGTGCCCCGGAGCTGGACGACCTGGACCTGGACGCCGCGCTGGACACCGCGGTCACGGTCGTGGAGTGGGGCGCCGGCCTGGCCGAGCAGCTCGCCGAACGGCGGATCGAGGTCACCATCACCCGGGCCCTGGGGGACGAGGTCCCGGCGCCGGACGGACCGGACCCGCGTCAGGTCACGATCCGCCGGGTCACGGCTCCCGGGTGAGCACGGCCGGGCCCGGGTGAGGGGCGGGCGACCCGTCGCCACCCAGTAGCCTGAGCGTCGTGCTGCTCGCCTTCGACACCGCCACGCCCCTGGTCACCGTCGCCCTCGCGTCGGTCGGGGAGGAAGGCGTCCAGGTCGTCGCCGAGCGGCTCTCGGACCGGCCGATGAAGCACGCCGAGCAGCTCGCCCCGCTGATCGAGGAGGTCCTGGTCGAGGCCGGGGCCAGCCGGTTCGACCTCACCGCCCTCGCGGTCGGCGCCGGACCGGGGCCGTTCACCGGGCTGCGCGTCGGCCTGGTCACCGCCCGCACCCTGGCGCTGGCCCTGGACATCCCGGTGTACGCGGTCTGCAGCCTGGACGTGCTGGCCGTCGAGGCGGCCCGGACCGGCGCGGTGGCGGACTGCGGTGAGGCCGGCTTCCTGGTCGCCACCGACGCCCGGCGCAAGGAGGTCTACACGGCCGCCTACGACGCCGACGGGAACCGCGCCGACGGTCCCGTCGTGCTCCGACCCGCCGACGCCGCCACCGACCGCCCGGTCGTGGGGGAGGGGGCGGTGCTGTACCCCGAGGCGTTCGGGCGCCCGGTCGGTCCGCTGCGCCCCAGCGCCGGGTGGCTGGCCCGGGTGGTGGCCGAGGAGGCCGCCGAACTGCTCGACCCCGAGCCTCTCTACCTGCGCCGACCGGACGCGGTGGCCAACCCCGCCAGGCCGATGGTGCAGCCCACGGGCGGACCCCGGTGACGACGCTGCGGCACGCCACGCCTGACGACGCCCCCGCGATCGCCGCCCTGGAGGCGGAGATCTTCGCCGGTGAGGCGTGGTCGTCGCGGCTGGTCGAGGACCTGTTCGCCCCCGATCACCAGTTCGTGCTGGTCAGCGACACCCCTGCGGGCCCCGACGGCTACGCCGTGCTCAGCGTGGCCGGCGACACCGCCGACCTGCAGCGCATCGCCGTGGCCCCCCCGACCCGCCGTACCGGGGTGGCCACCGCGCTGCTCGCCGCCGGCACCGCCGAGGTCCGGCAGCGGGGCGCCGAGCAGCTGCTGCTGGAGGTCTCGGCCGCCAACGCCGCCGCCCGGGCCTTCTACGACCGGGCCGGCTTCACCCCCCTCCACACCCGCACCGGCTACTACGCCGACGGCACCGACGCGCTGGTGCTGCGGCTGCCGCTGACCCCCGGGAGTCACTGACATGACGCACGACGCACCCCTGGTGCTGGGCATCGAGACCTCCTGCGACGAGACCGGCATCGGCCTGGTCCGCGGGCACACGCTGCTGGCCGACACCGTCGCCTCCAGCGTCGAGCAGCACGCCCGGTTCGGCGGCGTGGTGCCCGAGGTCGCCAGCCGTGCCCACCTGGAGGCCATGGTCCCCACCATCGAGCGGGCCTGCGAGAGCGCCGGGGTGCAGCTGCGCGACGTCGACGCGGTCGCGGTGACCTCCGGGCCCGGGTTGGCCGGCGCCCTGATGGTGGGGGTGGCCGCGGCCAAGGCGCTGGCGATCGGCCTGGGCAAGCCGGTCTACGGGGTCAACCACCTGGCCTCCCACGTCGCGGTCGACCAGCTCGAGCACGGCGCCCTGCCCGAACCCTGCCTGGCGATGCTCGTCTCCGGCGGACACTCCAGCCTGCTGCGGGTCACCGACGTCACCCTGGGCGTGGACCCGATGGGGTCGACCATCGACGACGCCGCCGGGGAGGCCTTCGACAAGGTCGCCCGGCTGCTCGGCCTCGGCTTCCCCGGCGGTCCGGTGATCGACCGGGCGGCCGTGTCGGGCAACAGCATCGCCATCGACTTCCCCCGCGGGCTGACCGCCCGCAAGGACCTCGAGCGGCACCGCTTCGACTTCTCCTTCTCCGGGTTGAAGACCGCGGTGGCCCGGTGGGTCGAGGCCCAGCAGGCCGCCGGCGCGACGATCAACGTCAACGACGTGGCGGCCAGCTTCCAGGAGGCGGTCTGCGACGTGCTCACCCGCAAGGCGCTCGACGCCGCGGTGAGTGAGGGGATCGAGGACATCCTGGTCGGCGGCGGGGTCGCGGCCAACACCCGGCTGCGCGCCATGGCGACCGAGCGGGCCGCCGCGAAGGGGATCCGGGTCCGGGTACCGCGACCGGGGCTGTGCACCGACAACGGCGCCATGGTGGCCGCGCTCGGCGCCGAGATGGTCGCCCGCGGACGCACCCCCTCGCTGCTCGACTTCGGCGCCGACTCCTCCCAGCCGGTCACCGAGGTGCTCGTCTGAGCCGACGCCGGAGAAAGGTGCGGCACCGACCCAACGCACCGGCCCACGAGATCCGTCTGAGCGGTGAGACAGCACCGCTGCACGACCGGGAGGAGGTTCCGTGGCACGTCCCCACGACGACGAGTACGTCGCGTTCGTCGAGGCGACCCTGGACGGACTGCGCCGGACCGGCTACCTGGTCTGCGGGGACTGGCACCGCGCCGAGGACGCCGTCCAGGAGGCGCTGATCCGGCTGTACCGGCACTGGGACACCGTCGAGCGGCGGGAGGGCCGAGTGGCCTGGGCCCGCCGGACCACGGTGCGGCTCCTGGTCGACGAGTCGCGTCGCCCCTGGCGCCGGGAGCGGGCCGTCGAGCACCTCCCGGACACCGGAACGGCCGACCCGACCACCGGCGTGGACGAACGTGACGCCCTGGTCCGGGCGCTGCTGGCGTTGAGCCCGGGGCAGCGTTCCTGTGTGGTGCTGCGCTTCTACGAGGAGCTGTCCGTGGCCGAGACGGCCGCCGTGCTGGGCCGTGCGGAGGGGACGGTCAAGAGCCAGACCGCCGACGCGTTGGCCCGGCTGCGCACCCTGCTGACCGACGAGCCCGGCTACGAGACCGAGACCCAGACCGCCCACCAGACCGCTGATCACCCCGCTGATCCGACTGTGAGGAGACGACCATGACCCACGACCCGCACGAGAAGCAGCTCCACGACCGGCTCGAGCACGCCACCCAGGCCGGGCCGCCGCCGACCACCGACGCCCGCGACCTGCTCCAGCGTGCCCGGGCCCGGCAGGGGCGTCGCACGCGAGTGCTCGGCGCCGCCGCGGTCGGCCTGGCCGCCCTGGCGGTGGGCGCGGTCGTCGTGCTGCCCTCGATCCTGGACGACGAACCCGGCGGGGCCCCGCAGCCCGACGCACCGGCTGCGGCCGCGGGTCTGAGCGAGGCGCAGGTGATGGAGGCCTGCGCCGACCAGATCACCACCGCCGTCGACTTCTACGACGGGTCGGCCGGCGACGTGCCGGAGAACCTGCGCCCGGCCAGCGGCGAGCACCAGCCCGGTGACGCGGTGGGGCTGTTCGCCGCCGACCAGCGGGCGGGCACGGCCGGTGCGGCAGCCACCCCGTTCCTGGTCTGCGGGATCCCCGACGACGGGGTCACCGCCGAGCAGGTCGCCGACCCCGCGGCCACCGAGACCGACCGGGTCCTCAACCGGTGCTCGGCCGGTCAGCCCGACGGTTCCGCCCCGCTGACCGACGCCGAGGTGGTCACCACCGCCGAGGTCGAGGGACGCAGCATCGCCGCGATCCGGTCCGGCGAGAACTGGTTCCAGTGCGTGTGGGGCCCCCAGCCCGACGACACCGGCATGTTCGCCACGGTGCCCGCCGAGAGCGACGAGCCGGTGCTGGAGTCGGTGCTGGTCGGCCGGGCCGGCAAGACCCGGACCGAGGGGTCGGGCGGGTTCTACTGGTACGCCGGGCGGGCGCCGGAGGGCACGACCAAGGTGATCGTCCTGGACGAGTCGGGCAGCGAGCAGAAGGTCAAGGTCGTCGACGGTGGGTTCGCGGTGCTGCTGCACCGGCCCGGGCCGATGCAGGCGATCGAGCTGATCCCGGTCGAGGGCTGAGACCCGGCCCGCACCGCAGCCCCGGGGGACCCGCCCCCCGGGGCTGCTGGGTGTCAGGGCTGGGTGTCAGGGCTGGGTCTCGGCCAGCACCGTCGGGCTGTACTCGTGGCCCTCGACGGGCTGGCCGACCTGCTCCATCGCCCCGTCCGGGCCGAACCGGACCAGACGCCACAACCCGTCCGCCCAGGCGCTGGCGAGCACGGTCTCGTCGTTCTCCCAGACACCGTCGTACAGGACGCCCTGCTCGGGGCCGTCGGTGGCCGCACGGCTCCAGAGCAGGCCCTCGCCCGCCAGCCCGTACATTGCGATCTCGTCGTGGTGCACCAGCGGCAGCGTGGACTCCCCGACCCGGCGGGTGGTGGCGGTGGTCGCCTCCCAGCCCAGGATCCGGCTGTAGCGGGTCGAGATCTGCCCGTACTGGTGTTTGCAGGTCTCGTTGGCCCAGTGCGTCTCGGAGTAGGGCAGCGTGGTCCAGATCGCCGAGCACCAGCGGCCCTGCTCGGCGGTGCGCCCGCCGGCGAGCCGGTTGTCCATCGTGTCGCCGTTCCAGGGCATCGGTTCGGCGTAGTCGGCCAGCAGCCGCAGCGGCTGGGTGTCGGGGTCGCCGCCGGTGGGGCCGGCGCTGGACTGCATTCCGTCGGAGGTGACGATCCAGCCGCCGCGGTCGGTGTTCAGCCACATCACGCAGCCCGACGGCTCGTCGCTGCCCGGGCCGGCCGAACTCATGCAGTTCTCGCCGACCAGCGCGACCGGTCCGCCCTCGACGGCCTTGACCCGCTCGAGCTCCACCGGTCGACCGTCCTGCCGGAAGACCATCGGCACGCCGCGGCTGGTCACGAAACCGACGTGGGTGCGCTGCTCGTTGACCACCAGGCCGGCGTGCGCGGGCCAGGAGCCGACGACCCGGCCGTCGGCGCCGTACCAGACCACCAGGTCGGTGTAGCTGACCACGGTGGTGACCCCGAACGTCGCGAAGCTGTCCAGGCCGCGCTCCCGGTCGGGTTCCTGGGCGCTGCGCGGCACCGGGTCCAGCTCGATCGTGGTCCCGTCGGCCCGGTGCAGCACCGGCCCGGACCCGTCGCCGGTCATCCACCCGACCGCGGGGTCGGCCCCGACCGCCAGGGCGGCGACCGGCAGGCCGGTCCCGCCGGCGCGGGCATCGGTGCTGGAGGCGGGGACCACGCCGGTCCGGTTCGAGCTGTCCAGGTTCAGGGCGACCGGTGTCGCGACCGCGAACACGGCGGCGGCGACTCCGGCGACGACGGCGCGGCGTCGGTTGCGGATCGACCGGGCGCGGCTGCGGACCGCTTCCAGGCTCGGCGGAGCGGTGTCCGGCAGGGAGTCCGCGCGCTCGTGCAGCGCATCGGCCAGGGGCGACTCGTGGGTGTTCACAGCTCCTCCTCCCGAGGGCTCAGGTGCATCGGTGCGCGGGCGCGCAGGTTCGCCAGCGCGCGGCTGGCCTGGGACTTCACGGTGCCGGGCGAGCAGCCGAGCACCTCGGCGATCTCGGCCTCGCTCAGCTCCTCGTAGTAGCGCAGCACGATCACCGCGCGTTGCCGTGGCGGCAGCGACTGGACGAAGTCCCACAGCGCGGGGGCGGTGCCGTCCTCGTGCTGGTCGTGGCTGGGGGTCTCGGGCAGCTCGTCGGTGCTGCGTTCGCGTCGCCGCCACGGGCGGCGCCACAGCGAGTTGAACTCGTTGACCATGATCCGGCGGGCGTAGCCGTCGCGGGCCTGGGGGTCGCGGACCTTGTCCCAGGCCAGGTACAGCTTGGCGAGCGTGGTCTGGACCAGGTCCTCGGCGCTGGCGTGGTCGCCGGTGAGCAGGTACGCGCGACGCAGCAGCACGGGCTGCCGTGCGGCCATGTACTCGGTGAAGGCCTCGTCGCGGGCGTCCGCCCGTGCGCGTCCTGCCACTGCCTCTCCCACCCCCGGGATCATGGTGCCGATCATCGTGCCACCTCCTCCACGTCGGCGTTCCGTCTGACGTGTCACGACCTCAGGACGCGAAAGGTCCTTCCGGGGTTGCACGGTCCGGGACACGAACCTGTCGAGCGCGTGGCCCCCGGTGGTCGCCGGTGGCGGTCGGTGCGGTGTCGTGGGGTGGAACGGTGTCTTGAGTTGGCACCGGGTTCGGGGCAGGCTCCGCAGTGACCGGGCCGTACCGGTGCCCGGGTCGACCAAGGAGCAGGTCCAATGCAACAGGTGAAGGCCGTCGTCGCGCTCGCCCAGGGCGCCCCCGTGAGCATCGAGACGATCAACGTCCCCGACCCCGGTCCGGGTGAGGCCGTGGTGCAGGTGCAGGCCTGCGGGGTCTGCCACACCGACCTGCACTACCGCGAGGGCGGCATCAACGACGAGTTCCCGTTCCTGCTCGGCCACGAGGCCGCCGGGATCGTGGAGTCGGTCGGACCGGACGTCACCGACGTGGCGCCCGGTGACTTCGTGGTGCTCAACTGGCGTGCGGTCTGCGGCAACTGTCGTGCCTGCGACCGGGGTGAGCCGCAGTACTGCTTCGCCACCCACAACGCCACCCAGAAGATGACCCTGGCGTCGGGGGAGCTGGCCGGTACCGAGTTGTCGCCCGCCCTGGGCATCGGGGCGTTCGCGGAGAAGACGCTGGTCGCCGCGGGCCAGTGCACCAAGGTCGACCCGGCGGCCCGCCCGGCCGCGGTCGGGCTGCTCGGCTGCGGGGTGATGGCCGGCCTCGGGGCCGCGATCAACACCGGCAACGTGGGCCGCGGCAAGACCGTCGCGGTGATCGGCTGCGGTGGCGTCGGCATGGCCGCGATCGCCGGGTCCGCGCTGGCCGGGGCCTCGAAGATCATCGCCGTCGACATCGACGAGCGGAAGCTGGAGCAGGCCCGCGGCATGGGGGCCACGCACACCGTCAACTCCCGCGAGAACGACCCGGTCGAGGCGATCAAGGAGATCTGCGGGGCCAGCGGCGCCGAGGGGGCCGACGTGGTGATCGAGGCCGTCGGTCGCCCCGAGACCTGGCAGCAGGCCTTCTACGCCCGCGACCTGGCTGGCACCGTGGTCCTGGTCGGGGTGCCGACGCCGGACATGAAGGTCCCCGAGATCCCGCTGATCGACGTCTTCGGTCGGGGTGGTGCGCTGAAGTCCTCCTGGTACGGCGACTGCCTGCCCAGCCGCGACTTCCCGATGCTCACCGACCTGTACCTGCAGGGCCGCCTCGACCTCGACGCGTTCGTGACCGAGGAGATCGCCCTGGACGAGGTCGAGGCCGCGTTCGCCAAGATGCACCACGGCGACGTGCTGCGTTCGGTGGTGGTCCTGTGACCGCGCGGGTCGACCACGCGGTCGTCTCCGGCACGTTCAGCCTGGACGGGGAGACCTTCGACGTCGACAACAACGTCTGGGTGGTCGGGGACGACACCGAGTGCCTGGTCATCGACGCCCCGCACGACGTGGAGGCGATCCTGGCGCTGGTGGGGGACCGCAAGGTGAAGGCGATCGTGTGCACCCACGCCCACGACGACCACGTCCGGGTCGCCCCGGCGCTGCGGGTCGCGGCGAACGGCGGCGCCGGCGCCCCGATCCTGCTGCACCCCGACGACCGTCCGCTGTGGGAGCTGGTGCACACCGACGAGCTGTGGGACGTGGACCTGGCCGACGGGCACGTGATCAGCGTCGGCGGCACCACCCTGCAGGTGCTGCACACCCCGGGGCACGCACCGGGTGCGGTCTGCCTGTACGCGCCCGACCTGGGTTGCGTCTTCACCGGCGACACGCTCTTCCACGGCGGCCCGGGTGCCACCGGCCGGTCCTTCTCGGACCGTCCCACGATCGAGGCCTCGATCCGTGCCCGGCTGTTCGCGCTGCCCGAGGAGACCGTCGTGCACACCGGACACGGGGAGGACACCACGATCGGCGCGGAGGCCGCGGCCCTCGGCCGCTGACCTCAGCCCTTACGCGACGCCGACCGGGCAGTTGCGCGACGCCGACCGGGCGCTTGCGTGCCGACCGGGCACTTGCGTGGCGCTGACCGGGCGCTTGCGTGGCGCCGACCGGGCAGTTGTGCTCGCACAACTGCCCGGTCGGCGGCTTTCGGTAGGTTCGCGGCCATGGTCGGACACGACGGGTACTTCGGACCGGACTCGATGCTGCACCGGGTCCAGTCCCACCACGCGGTGGGGCAGACCTACGGACAGCGCGCGCTGATCCTGGGCGCCACCCACCCGGTGCCCTACGTCGGCACCTCCGACTCCACCACCGCCAAGGAGCGCCCGTTCCAGCGCCTGGCCGGCACCGCCATCGCGTTCGAGACGATCTTCTTCGGCACCCGCACCGAGGCCGACCGGCTGCTGCAGCGAGTACACCGGATGCACACCCGGGTCCGCGGCGAGCTCGCCCACGACGAGGGCACCTTCACCGCCGGCACCCGGTACGACGCGTTCGACCCCGACCTGATGCTCTGGACGATGGCGATGCTCGCCGACTCCTCCCGGGTGGCGTTCGAGACCCTGGTCCGTCCGCTCACCCGCGACGAGCGCGAGGAGTTGTGGGCCGACTGGGTCCGGTTCGGTGAACTCTTCGGGATGCCCCGCGAGGTCGCCCCGCCGGACGCGGTCGCGTTCGAGCGGTGGATGGACGACTGGGTCGCCGGCGCGCGGATGCACGTCACCGACGAGGCCTACGTGGTGGGCCGGGCCATCGCCCGGGACATGCCGACACCGCGACACCTGCGCCCCGGCATGTGGGGTACCAACCTGCTGGTCACCGGGATGCTCCCGGCGCGGGTGCGCGAGCTGTTCGACCTGCCCTGGACCCGCAGCCACGAGGGTGCCTTCCGCTCCCTGGCCGCTGCCCTGCGCGGGACGCACCGGGTGCTGCCGACGCACCGGGTGACCGGGACCAACACGCACCTGCACCAACTGGTGATCCGCACCGAGCAGGCCCGGATCGCGGCCGGTCGGCCGACCATCGACCTGGGGGCGTTCGCGGAGCGCTGAGGGGAGGGGTCGGGGGCCTCGGCAAGCTCGACCGCCGGAGTCAGTCGACCACCGGGGCGGCTCGACCACCGGAGGCGCTCGACCACCGCGGCAGGCTCCACCCCGAGGGTGGGTCAGAAACGCTCGACCAGCAGAGCCCGACCGGCGCCGGCGATCCGGGTCATCACCAGGGTGGCGGACTCGGTGCCACGCAGCTGCAGCCGCCGGCGCAGCTGCTCGGGAACGACGTCGACGCCGCGGGTCTTGATCTCCAGCGTCCCGATCCCGCGCGAGCGCAGCGCTGCCTTGAGGCCCTTCTCCCGGAACGGCACCTCCTCCAGCACCCGGAACCCCCGCGCGAACGGGGTGCGGAACGGGGCCGCGGCGCTCACCCAGGCGATGTGCGGGTCGAGCAGCCCACCGTCGACCCCGGCCGCGACCGCCGTGACCAGGCCCGCCCGGATCACCGCGTCGTCAGGTTCGTAGAGGTACTCGCCGAGGTCCACGACCGGCCGCTCGGCACCCCGGTGTGGGTCGTCCTCCTCGGTCAGCGAGGCCAGGCCGCCGTCGCCGAGCACGGTCGCACGCCGTTCGCAGGAGGCGGTCCGGCCCGACCACAGCACGGCCTCCTTGAGCGCACCGGCGTCACTGACCCACTCGGCCTCGACTCCCGCGGGCACCAGGTCGTGCGGGATCCCCGGGGCCACCTTCACCGCGCTGTCGCGGGCCAGCAGCTGCTCGACGAACGACCACGGCGGGGTCCAGTCCTCGACGTGGAAGGAGCGACCACGCCCCGAGCGGCGGGCGGGGTCGGCGAAGGCCAGCCCGAACGGGCCCAGGTCCAGGGTGGTCGCGTCCGCCACCGCGACCGCACCGTCCAGCCCCAGCGCGGCCAGGTTCGCCCGGGCCATCGCAACCCGGACCGGGTCCAGGTCGACCCCCACCGCCGTCAGCCCGGCACGCGCGAAGGCGATCAGGTCGCCCCCCACCGAACAGCCCAGGTCGACCACCGAGGCAGGCCCCACGGCGGCGGCCCGCCCGGCCCGGTGGGTCGCGACCCGGGCGCGGGTGGACTGCTCCAGCGCGTCGGGGGTGAAGTACAGGTGCACCGCGTCGGCGCCGAACTTCGGCACGGCGCGCACCCGCAGGCTCACCTGGGTCAGTGCCGCCGCTGCTCGCTCGGGGTCCGACTCGGTGCGCCGCACCGCCGCTGCCGCCCGCACCGGGTCACCGTCGTGGTCGGCCCAGGCCTCGGCCGCGATCGTCAGCAGCTGCTGCCCCTGGTCGGTCAGCAACCACTCGAAGGTCTCGGTGTCCACGTCCGTCATCGTCTCAGGCCGCGCCTGCAGGTGTGCGCGCCGGGCGCCGGGGGAAGGACGCCCGGGTGAACGGAATGCGAGTGGTGCCGGGCTGTGTCCTGGCGGTGGCGTTGATCGGGTTGGCCGGGTGCACCGGGAGCGGGGCGGACGAGGAAGGGCCCGTCCTCGCCGCCGGGGGGACCGTGGTCGCCGACGACCGCGGCGTCGGGCGGACGAACAGCATCCTCCTGCCCACCGGGCGGCTCGACCTGACCGTCACCGGACCCCGGACCAGCACTCCCGAGATCGACGGCACCGCCCGCCGCGCGCCGGAGTCGGGCTCCCTGATCGGGGTGGGATGGAGGTGGGAGGGCGCCGACCGTCTCCCGGCTGCCGTCGTGGGCGGGGAAGAGTCTGTCCCGGAGATCGCGCTGGTGGTCGGGGACGAGCGCTACCCGCTGGCCCCGGACATGGCGCCGCCGTCCTCCGACAGCACCGACGAGGCGTTGCGGGCCAGGGGGACCGTGTGGGTCGGCCTCGAGGCCGGCGCCGAGGACGCCGCGGCACGGGAGGCGGTCGTGGAGGTCACCTTCGACGGCCTCGTGCAGGTCGTCGACCCGCAGGACGACGACATGACCTCTGCCCTGAGGACCTCCGCCCGGAGCCTGTACACCGGCGAGCTGCGCCGCAGCCCGATGTTCACCTGCGACGGGCCTGCCGCTCAGGGGCTGCAGCTCAACGGGTCCTGCCTGGTGGAGGTCGCCACCACCCCCTGGCACTCCGCGGTGGGGTGGAGCCCGGACGGCGACCCGTGGGTCGTGGTCACCCTCCGTGCGTCCCTGGCCCGGACCTGGCAGAGCACCAGCGGGGAGCTGGGGGAGTGGACGCTGACCGGCCCGGGCATCCGCCCGAAGTACCGGCTCGACGGTCTGGAGCCGGTCAAGGTCGTGCACGACACGGTCCAGGGCTGGGGCGACAACGACTCGGTCGGCGACGTGGTGGTCTTCGACCCCGGCACCTCCGGCCCGTTCGAGGCCGTCGCCCGGATCGGCCGTCGACAGGCCGACCCGCGGCCGGTCACCTGGACCACCCGCTTCGACTGACACCCACCTCGTTGGCACTCGTTGGGGGTGAGTGCTAACGTCGTCATTGGCACTCTCGGACCGAGGGTGCCAGCGCTTGTGACCGGAGGGTGATCCCCGCGACGGCACTCTCCACGAGCAGGCTCGAACGTCCGGGGGCGCCCGTGCCCCCACAGCTGGGCAACCAGCTGGACCACACGCCTTGGACACCGCACGAGAAAGAGGTCGATCAGAAGTGTCGATCAACATCAAGCCCCTCGAGGACCGCATCGTCGTCAAGCCGCTCGACGCCGAGCAGACCACGGCCTCCGGCCTGGTCATCCCGGACACCGCCAAGGAGAAGCCCCAGGAGGGCGAGGTCGTGGCCGTGGGCCCCGGCCGCTTCAACGAGTCCGGCGCCAGCCGCGTCGAGATGGACATCGCCGTCGGCGACAAGGTCATCTACTCCAAGTACGGCGGCACCGAGGTCAAGTACGCCGGTGGCGAGTACCTGATCCTGTCGGCGCGCGACGTGCTGGCCATCGTCGGCTGACCTGGCATCACACCTGGCTGCGCCGGGGGCGTTCGACGACCCGCTCCGCTTGAAGGTCGCCTTCACGCCCCCGGCTTGCCAGCTGCGCGCCATTCCACCCGATGACGCGCGATGCTTCACCGGAACCTCAGAGGAGAGACATGCCCAAGATCCTGGAGTTCGACGAGAACGCTCGTCGTGCCCTCGAGCGCGGTGTCGACGCGCTCGCCAACACCGTCAAGGTGACCCTGGGCCCCAAGGGCCGCTACGTGGTGCTCGACAAGAAGTGGGGCGCCCCGACGATCACCAACGACGGTGTCACCGTCGCGCGTGACGTCGAGCTGGACGACCCGTTCGAGAACCTGGGTGCCCAGCTGACGAAGGAGGTCGCCACCAAGACCAACGACGTCGCCGGTGACGGCACCACCACCGCCACCGTGCTGGCCCAGGCGATGGTCCACCAGGGCCTGCGCGCCGTCGCGGCCGGCACCAACCCGATGGGCCTCAAGCGCGGCATGGACGCCGCTGCCGAGGCCGTCGGCGAGGCGCTGCGCGAGGCTGCCAAGGACGTCCAGTCCAAGGACGAGATGGCCCAGGTGGCCACCATCTCGAGCCGCGACCCGCACATCGGTGACCTGCTCGCCGAATCCTTCGACAAGGTCGGCAAGGACGGCGTGATCACGGTCGAGGAGTCCAACACCATGGGCACCGAGCTCGAGTTCACCGAGGGCATGCAGTTCGACAAGGGCTACCTGTCGGCCTACTTCGTCACCGACCCCGAGCGGATGGAGGCCGTCCTCGACGACCCGTACATCCTGCTGCACCAGGGCAAGATCTCCTCGGTCGCCGAGCTGCTCCCGCTGCTCGAGAAGGTCATGCAGACCGGCAAGCAGCTGTTCATCCTCGCCGAGGACGTCGAGGGCGAGGCCCTGTCGACCCTGGTCGTCAACAAGATCCGCGGCACGTTCAACGCCGTCGCGGTGAAGTCGCCGGCCTTCGGTGACCGCCGCAAGGCGATGATGCAGGACATCGCCGTCCTCACCGGCGGCCAGGTCGTGGCCCCCGAGGTCGGGCTCAAGCTCGACCAGGTCGGCCTCGAGGTGCTCGGCACCGCGCGCCGCGTCGTGGTCACCAAGGACAACACCACGATCATCGAGGGCGCGGGCGAGGCCAGCGCCGTCGAGGGCCGGGTCAACCAGATCAAGGCCGAGATCGAGCACACCGACTCCGACTGGGACCGCGAGAAGCTGCAGGAGCGCCTGGCCAAGCTGGCCGGCGGTGTCTGCGTGATCAAGGTCGGCGCCGCCACCGAGGTGGAGCTGAAGGAGAAGAAGCACCGCATCGAGGACGCCGTCTCCGCGACCCGCGCCGCGATCGAGGAGGGCATCGTCGCCGGCGGTGGCTCGGCGATCATCCACGCTGCTTCGGTGCTGGCTGACGACCTCGGTCTCACCGGTGACGAGGCCGTCGGTGTCCGCGTGGTCCGCAACGCGGTCGTCGAGCCGCTGCGCTGGATCGCCGAGAACGGCGGCGACAACGGCTACGTGGTGACCACCAAGGTCGCCGAGGGTGGCCTGGGCTACGGCTACAACGCCGCCACCGGCGAGTACGGCGACCTGGTCGCCCAGGGCGTCATCGACCCGGTCAAGGTCACCCGCTCCGCGCTGGTGAACGCGACCTCGATCGCCGCCATGCTGCTCACCACCGAGACCCTGGTGGTGGACAAGCCCGAGGAGGAGGAAGCCCCCGCGGCCGGTCACGGTCACGGTCACGGCCACTGATCCCTTCCTGCCGCGGCAGGACCACGGCGGCCCGTCGGCCCGAGCACTGCTCGGGACCGGCGGGCCGTCGCCGTTCCGGAAGACGGGGAGCCCGGGGGGAACAACCCGGGTCCGGCTGGTGTTCAGGGAGCACGTGACCTCGCTGCGCACCCCGACCCCGGCCGACACCTGGAGCCGGGGACAGCTGGTGGGGTTCCTGGCGGTCCTCGCGGCCCTGTCGATGCTGGGCCCGTTCAGCATCGACACCCCGTTCCCCGCGTTCTCCCAGATGGGCCGCGACTTCGCGGTCTCCTCCGACCAGATGCAGTACGTGGTCAGCGCCTACCTGGTGGCCTTCGGCCTGATGAGCCCGTTCCACGGACCGCTCTCGGACGCGGTCGGCCGCAAGCCGGTGATCCTGGTCGGGATCAGCCTCTACGTGCTGGCCTCGGTCGGGGCCGCGTTCTCGACCTCGCTGGAGATGCTGCTGGCCTTCCGGGTGCTCCAGGGACTCAGCGCCGGGGGCGGCGTGATCGTGGGCCGCACCCTGGTCCGCGACCTGTTCGACGGTCCCCAGGCGCAGAAGTTGATGAGCCAGGTGATGATGCTCTTCGGTCTCGCCCCGGCGATCGCGCCGATCATCGGCGGCTGGCTGCTGCAGGCCGGCGCGTGGCCGGTGGTGTTCTGGTTCATGGCCGGCGTCGGCACCCTGCTCGTCCTGGCGGTCGCGTTCACGCTGCCCGAGACGCACCCCGTGGAACGCCGCACGCCCCTGCGGGTCGGGTCCCTGCTCGGCTCCCTGGTCGAGGTGTCCCGCTCGGTGCGGTTCCACCGGATCGCCTGGGCCGCGGCGCTCACCTTCGGTGGACAGTTCCTCTACATCGGGGCTGCCCCGATCATCGTCGTCGACCTGCTCGGCAAGGGCGAGCTGGACTTCTGGATGCTGTTCGTCCCGCTGATCTCCGGCGTCGTGCTCGGCAGTTGGGTCTCCTCACGTGCCGCGGGCCGGGTGGCCGGGCGACGCCTGGTCAACGCCGCGATGACCGTCAGCCTGACCGCGGCCGTGCTCAACGTCGGCCTCGCGGGCTTCTCCGGTACCTCGGTGCTGCCGTGGGTGGTGCTGGGCCCGGCCCTGATCGCCGTCGGCACCGCCGCGGCCTACCCCACCCTCCAGCTGGCGCTGCTCGACATGTTCCCTGAATCCCGCGGTGCGGCGGTGTCGATGTTCACCTTCTTCACGCTGCTGCAGAACGGGCTGACGGCCGCCCTCGTCGCCCCGCACGTCACCGGGTCGATGCTGCAACTGGCCGTCGCGGCCCTGGTGATGGTCGCGGCCGGGACGCTGCTGTGGGTGCTGCACGTGCGGCTGGTCCCGGCCCCGGTCGCACACACCCCGGTGGCCCACGAGAGCGCTGCCCCTGCCCCGGAGTCGGGCGCGACCCGGGACTGAACCCGGCTGAACCCGCCGGCCGGACGCCGGGGGTCAGGGACGCGGGAGCAGACCCCGCTGCGGCGAGGTGCAGTCCGGAGTCGGCGTCGGGCGGTCCACGCTGGCGAGCCGGTACAGCTGCCACTTCCCGCAGCCGTCACCGACCGGCACGTACCGCGAGGACAGCGGGGCGACCAGCGGCTGCCCGAACCCGTCCCACGCGGTCAACGAGGCCACGGTCACAACCCACGTGGGTGCCTGCGGACCGTTCATCAGCCCCTGCAGCTCAGCCAGGTCGGGGTCGGCGGTACGCATCGGCAACGACCACAGGTGCCGGTAGGGCGACGGCAGGCCACTGGCCCACTGGATGTCGGCGCGTCCGCCGTAGACGACCAGGGTGTCCCCGGGTTCGCTGGCCGCGCCGATCGCCGAGCCCACCCGCACCTGGTAGGGCACCATGCCGCGGACCCAGTCGGAGGTCCACACCACCAGCGAGACCACGGAGGAGACCACCAGCGAGGAGACCAGCAGCAGTCCGGTCAGGCGACGGCCGCGACCGGGGTCGGTGGTCGCACCGAGCAGCGCCATCGCCAGGCTCAGACCGACCACCGGGGTGAACAGGTACGGGGTCCAGTAGGAGCCACCCAGCACCACCCCGACCAGGTCCAGGGCGATCACCGTGCAGACGCTGAGGGCGATCACCGGGGCCACCCGCAGCACCGGCAGCAGTTGGGCGAGGAAGAACAGCAGCACCGGCACCATCCCGGTGAGCACGGCGATTCCGAACAGCTCCCCGGCCCGGGTCTCCTGGGCCGTCGACGGGGTCGCGGCCAGCACCTCCGTGGCCTCGCCGCGGAACCCGACCACCGCGTACCAGAGCGCGTCCAGACCGGCCCCGCTGGCCACTGCCCAGACACAGACCGCGCCGATCACCAGCGCCATCCCGCCGAGCATCCCGAACCCCAACCTCAGCACCTCGCGCCAGGTGCGCTGACGGGTCAGGAGCACACCCAGCAGCAGCACGCCCAGGAACGCGGCAGGTGAGACCTGGCTCTGCTTGAGCCCCATGGACAGCGCCGTCATCACCCCGGCCACGACCGCCCAGCCCACCTGGCGCAGGTGAACCGCCCGGAACGCGGCCCAGCAGCCGGTCATCATCACCGGCAGCCCGAGCAGCTCGCCCTTGGCCCCGATCACGTCGATCATCGGGTTGACCACCAGCGCCCCGGCGGTGACCGCGGCCCAGACCGCGGCCCGCCGTTCCCGGCGGGGGTGGGGTTCGAGCTGGACCAGGGCCGCGATCTCCCGCGCCACCATCGCCGACATCACCACCAGCACGACGCACCCCAGAGCCGCCACCAGACGCAGGGCGTAGTCACCGCCGAGGAGGTGGGCCGCCCGGACCGCGGCGATCAGGATCGGGCTGCGGTCCACCCAGTAGGGCCCGTACAGCTCCCCGTCCCCGGGATCCCAGGCATCGGCCACCAGACCGAAGCCGGCCTCGTCGGGTCGCAGCGGCCAGATCAGGCCGGGGAAGCGCAGCAGCGCCGCCAGCACCGCGACCGTCCAGACCACCCGGGAGCCGGCGTGCGGGGCAGCCGGCGCCGTGGGGTGCAGGAAGCGGCGGGGCCCCGGGAGGATCGGCCGACGTGGAGTCCCTGCGGCGGGCGCGGCCTGGTCCGTCATGGCGGTCAGCATGCCAGCCGGGGCCCCGGGGGTGGCGGGAGGTCCGCTCCACCGTGTTGGTCCCGGGCCGTTCCGGGCGGCTTCCGGCTCCGGCCGGTGACGTCACCTGGCCGAAACACCGGTGACCCGGACGCGCAACGCCGGTGCGGCAGCGTGGCACCCGAACACCGAGGACGAGGAGGACGCGATGTTGTGGAGGGTACGGGTGAGCCTGCCCGACCGGCCCGGGGCACTGGCCGAGCTGGCCCGGCACTGTGGCGAGGCGGACGTGAACATCCTCGGGCTGCAGATCTTCCTGGACGTGGCCCGGGTCACCGACGAGCTGGTGCTGCGGACGCCGGGAGACTGGACCGAGGAGCAGGTGCTGGCCCTGCTCACTGCGGCCGGGGCCGAGCAGCCCACCGCCCGGACCTGTTCGGAGACCGCACTGGTCGACCAGCCCACCCGTTTCGTCCAGGCGGCGCGCACCGTGCTGGCCCAACCGGCCCGGTTCCCCGAGGTGGTGGCGACCCTGTTCGACGCCGAACCCGAGCCGGTGGCCGGACCGGACGCGGTACGCGGTCACGGACCCGGTGACCTGATGGAGCTGGCCGTGGGGGAGGTGGTGGTCGTGGTGCGCCGCAGCGCACCGTTCACCGCCACCGAGCACGCCCGTGGGGCGGCGCTGGCCGAGCTGGTCTCCGACGTGCTCACCCGGGAGGCGGCTGCCCTGGTGCGGCGCCTGCCCGGGATGCGGTTGGACGCCTCAACCGAACCGGAGGTGGTGGTCAGCACCGACGCAGTCACCGCGATGAGCCACGGCACCGCGGTCGGGGTGGCGGTGCTGCGCGAGGAGGCCGAGCCGGGGTCACGGCGGATCACCCTGGAGGTGGACCCGGCCTGGCAGCGGCGCGGGATCGGGCGCAAGCTGCTGCGCGAGGCGGCCCGGCTGGCGCACCGCCAGGGCGCCGAGGAGCTGCTGTTCGTGACCGAGGCCGACAACCGGGCCGTGCTGCCGGTGGTCTTCGCCTCCGGCATGCGGGGCCGGATCCGCACCGATGGCACCCAGCTGGTGGTCCGGGTGCCGTTGCGCGACCCGGTCCGCTGAGCGCGCAGCGGATCAGTCGGCGGGGTCCTTCTTGGCCGGGAACTGACCCGTGTCCGGGCCGATGACGCAGGCGAAGCCCCGCTCGCCGGTGGCGAACGCCGACTCCCGCGGCGGCAGCACGTAGATCGTGTAGTCGCCCTCGGCGTCACCCAGGTAGGCGCTGGCCGCCTTCTCGGTGCAGGTGCGCCGCACCACCGGGTCCTCGCGGACGGCGTGCAGCGCCGGTGTGGTGGTGCGGGGCGAGAGCAGCCCACTGGCGTAGGTCTCCAGGTTGTGCGGCTCGGTGCAGCTGGTCGGCTGCCCCTCGGCGGTGTCGGCCAGCTGCGAGAACGACCCCCAGCAGCCCCCGACGGGCGGCGGCACACCGGGTCCGGCCGCGGTCGTGGCGGGCCCGGTGGTCGGGCTGTCGTCGGCCGGTTCGGTGGCCTCCGCGCTCCCGGTGGCCTCGGCGGTCGTCGTCCCGGTCCCGGCGTCGACCTCGGCGCCGGCGTTGGTGGCGGCGTTGTTGGGTGGGGCGTCCTCGTCGGCGAACGCCCACACCCCCAGCGTCCCGCCGACCCCGACCAGGACCCCGGCCAGGGTCGCGACCAGCGGCGTCCGCCACCCGCGTCGCGAGGCCCCGCTCCGGTCCGGGCCGGCCGGGGCGAGCAGGTCCGGTCGGACGGTGACCTCGGGCCCGGGGGCCAGGTGCCGTTCCCCGACCTCGGGCAGGTCCAGCGCGGCCAGCGCGGCCTGCAGCTCCCCGGCGTCGGCGTAGCGGTCCGCCGGGTCGTAGGCGGTGGCCCGGCTGATCACCGCCATCAGCTCGCTGGTGCCCGGAGCGCCGGGGTCCGGTAGCGGGTCGCCGAGCCGGGCGATCAGCTGGTCGAGCGCAGCCGGCGAGCCGTCAGCACTGCGCCGCGGGGAGACCCCGGGCGAGATCATCGCGTGCAAC
Organism: Actinomycetes bacterium; assembly: GCA_023396115.1. GTDB lineage: Bacteria > Actinomycetota > Actinomycetes > Propionibacteriales > Nocardioidaceae > Nocardioides. Next base: position 89,979 of record JAEWXC010000022.1, read on the forward strand.
GTCGCGCCCATCGACCAGACGTCGCTGCGGGTGCTCGGCAGCGCACCGGTGAACGCCTCGGGGGCTGCGTAGGTGGGGGTCAGGGCCTCCAGGGTCACCGACACGTCGGAGCCCGCCACCGGCATCGCCGCCAGGCCGAAGTCGGCCAGCCTCGGGGTGCCGAAGGCGTCGATGAGGATGTTGGCGGGCTTCACGTCGCGGTGCAGCACCCCGGCGGCGTGGGCGGCGGCCAGCGCCCCGCTCACCGCCACCCCGACCCGCCGCGCCTCGGCCGCCGACCAGGGGCCGGTGTGCCGCAGCAGGTCGGCCACCGAGCCGCCCGGGCACAACTCCATGACCAGGTAGGGACGGCCGTCGGTGGTGGTGCCCGCGTCGTGCAGGGAGACCACGTGCGGGTGCCCGGAGATCCGGGCGACCGCGGTCACCTCGCGCAGGAACCGGCGCCGGTCGCGGGGGTCGTGCGGGCGGCGGTCGTTGATCTTGACCGCGACCTCCCGGTCCACGCTGACCTGGCGGCCCCGGTGCACGTGCGCGAACCCACCGCGACCGATCTCCGGACCGAGTTCGATGCCCGGCACCAGCGGCGCCGCCGTCGGCTCGTCGGTGGGCCCGTCGGCCGGGGACCGGGGTGCGGTGGGGGAGTCCATGGTGGCGTGAGGCTACCCCGTCGGGGACCGGCCAACCCGGCGTCGCATGAGGCGCGTCACGCCCGGCACCGTGACCGTGGTCGCCGGCGTGAACGGCACGCCCGACGCGCCTAGACTGGAGGTCAGGCCCGCACGTCGTCCGAAAGGTTGCTGCCCGACATGACTCTCACCTCCGACGGTGTCCCGGACAAGTTCGCGGCGCTCGGCCTGACCTACGACGACGTGCTGCTGCTGCCCGGCTACTCCGACCTGGCGCCGGACGAGATCGACACCACCAGCAAGCTCACCCGTGAGATCTCGCTCCGGACGCCGCTGGTCAGCGCCGCGATGGACACGGTGACCGAGTCCCGGATGGCGATCGCGATGGCCCGCGAGGGCGGCCTCGGTGTGCTGCACCGCAACCTGTCCATCGCCGACCAGGCCTACCAGGTGGACCTGGTCAAGCGGACCCAGACCGGGATCATCTCCAACCCGGTGACCATCGGCCCCGACGAGACCCTCGAGGAGCTCGACCGGATCTGTGGCGAGTACCGGGTCTCGGGCCTGCCGGTGGTCGACGCCGACAACAAGCTGATCGGCATCATCACCAACCGCGACCTGCGGTTCACCCCCGTCGCGGAGTGGGCCACCACCAAGGTCGACGAGATGATGACGCCGATGCCGCTGTTCACCGGCCACTCCGACATCAGCCGCGAGGAGGCCACGGCCCTGCTCCGCGCCCACAAGCGTGAGCGGCTCCCGCTGGTCGACGACGAGGGCCACCTGACCGGGCTGATCACGGTCAAGGACTTCGTCAAGGGCGAGAAGTTCCCCAAGGCCTCCTACGACGCCGACGGCCGCCTCATGGTCGGAGCCGCGATCGGCTACTTCGGTGACTCCTGGGAGCGGGCCACCACCCTGATCGAGGCCGGCGTCGACGTGCTCGTCGCCGACACCGCCCACGGCCACGTCCGGATGCTGCTGGAAATGGTGGCCCGGCTGAAGTCCGACCCCGCCACCAAGCACGTGCAGGTGATCGGCGGCAACGTCGCCACCACCGCCGGTGCCCAGGCGTTCGTCGACGCCGGCGCGGACGCGGTCAAGGTCGGGGTCGGCCCGGGCTCGATCTGCACCACCCGCATCGTCACCGGGGTCGGCGCCCCGCAGGTCTCCGCGGTGTACGCGGCCGCGCAGGCCTGCAAGCCCGCCGGGGTCCCGGTCATCGCCGACGGCGGCATGAAGCACTCCGGTGAGATCGCCAAGGCCATCGTCGCCGGTGCCGACGCCGTCATGCTGGGGTCGCTGCTGGCCGGGTGCGAGGAGTCGCCCGGCGAGCTGGTCTTCGTCAACGGCAAGCAGTTCAAGGCCTACCGGGGCATGGGCTCGCTCGGCGCGATGAGCAGCCGCGGCAAGAAGTCCTACTCCAAGGACCGCTACTTCCAGGCCGAGGTGACCAGCGACGACGAGCTGGTGCCCGAGGGCATCGAGGGCCAGGTCGCCTACCGCGGCTCGCTGGGCCAGGTGGCCCACCAGCTCATCGGTGGCCTGCACCAGTCGATGTTCTACGTCGGCGCGCGCACCGTGCCCGAGCTGCAGGAGAAGGGGCAGTTCACCCGGATCACCTCCGCCTCCCTCAAGGAGTCGCACCCGCACGGGGTGCAGATGACGGTCGAAGCCCCCAACTACACCGGCCTCTGATCCGTCGCCGACGTGTCGGCGCGTCCCCGGCGTTGTCGCCACTTCGTCGATCGCTCCGCTCCAAAGATCGACTTCGTGGCTCCGCCTTGGGGCCGCGCGCGTCAGTCGGCGACGGGGTGGTGATCGACTTCGTGGCCCCGGCTGGCAGCCACGCGCGTCAACCGTCTCTGGCCACGGCGTTGTCGCCACTTCGTCGATCGCTTCGCTCCAGGATCGACTTCGTGGCCCCGGCTTGCAGCCATGGGCGTCAACCGGCTCTGGCCCCGGCTCACGGTGACGGACGTGCCGATCGCTCCGCTCGAAGATCGGCTGTGCCCCGGGCACCGCGTGACAGCATGCGCCCATGGAACTTCTCGTCGTCCGACGCCACCCGGTCAAGGCGATGGCGGGGGAGACGCTCGACGTCGTCGACGTGGGGCCGCGGGGGCTGGCGGGCGACCGCTGGTACGCGGTCCGGGACGCGCAGGGTCGCTTCGCCTCCGGGAAGAACACCCGCCGGTTCCGGCTGCACGACGAGGTCTTCGAGTTCGGAGCCCGCACCGTCGGACCGGACGGTGACGTCGAGGTGTACCGGCACGACGGCAGTGCCGGCCCCTGGGTCGCAGGGGACCGGGACCTCGACGAGCACCTGAGCCAGCGTTTCGACGAGCCCGTCCGGGTGCAGGTCGAGGGCGAGGTCTCCCACTTCGACGACGCCCCGGTCTCGCTGGTCGGCACCGCGTCGCTGGACCGGGTGGCCGAGCTCACCGGTGCGCCGGTCGACCACCGCCGGCTGCGCACCAACCTGGTCGTCAGCACCACCGAACCGTTCGTCGAGGAGGACTGGACCTCGGTCCGCATCGGCACGGTGACGTTCCGGGTCGTCCAGCGCACCACCCGGTGCCGGATGGTCGACCTGGCCCAGAACGGCCTGACCGACCAGGTGCCGTTGCTCAAGGCCCTCGGCAGCACCCGGGACACCCAGTTGGGCGTCTACCTGGCACCGCAGGACGCGGGCACGTTGCGGGTGGGAGATCCGGTCACACCGACCCGGTGACTGCTCCGGAGACCCAGTCCCGTTGTCCCCTCGAGTGAGTCGGCGTGACTCACCTGATCGCCGTCGTCCGAGGCACGGTGGGCTCCCTGTCTGGACCAGTTCCCCTTCTACCGACGGGTAACCGACCCTGCCGGGGAAAATTAGGGCACTTGCCCAAAATCTTGTCCGGAAGTGATTGACGCTCACATCCGGGTCTGGCCATGCTGACGTGACCCAGGTCCCACCAATCACAGGACGTGCAAGATGCCCCCAGTGTCGTTGCGTCGCATGCTGCGCACCCGATCCCGCCGCAGGCTCGTGCTGCCGGTGCTGGCCGCCCTCGTGGCCGGCCTGCTCGCCACCGTCGCGTTCCCGCCGGGGACGCAGAGCCCCGCGGACGCGGCCTCGGTCGATTCCGGCAAGGGGGCCGCGGGGGCGGCGTCCAAGTCGGCCGGTGCCGGTTCCGAGCTGGTGGTCGAGGAAGAGCAGCCCGACGCCTGGTGGAACCCGCCGAACCGTCCGGCCGAGGACTCCGAGATCAACGCCTCGGGCGGTCCGTTCACCGGCACCGTCGACGGCAAGGTCAAGGGCTGGGTGGACACCCACAACCACGTCAATTCCAACGAGGGCTTCGGCGGCCGGCTGATCTGTGGCGCCCCGTTCTCGCGCCTGGGCATCGCCGACGCGTTGAAGGACTGCAAGGACCACGAGATCTGGAACGGCGCCCTGGCGCTCTTCGAGAACCTCACCTCCGACAGCGACTGGCAGCACGACTCCGTGGGCTGGCCGACCTTCAAGGACTGGCCCAAGGTCGAGTCGATGAGCCACCAGGCCGGCTACTACGCCTGGATCGAGCGCTCCTGGCGCTCGGGCCAGCGGGTGCTGGTCAACGACCTGGTCTCCAACGGCGTGATCTGCTCGCTGCCGATCCTGCCCAAGGACTACAGCTGCAACGAGATGGACGCGATCCGTCGCCAGGCCCGCAAGGCCTACGAGATGCAGGACTACATCGACGACATCTACGGCGGCCCCGGCAAGGGCTTCTACCGCATCGTCACCTCGCCGACCGAGGCCACCGAGGTCATCAAGTCCGGCAAGCTCGCCGTCGTCCTGGGGGTGGAGACCTCCGAGCCGTTCGGCTGCAAGCAGATCCTCGGTGTCGCCCAGTGCTCCACCGCGGACATCGACCGCGGACTGGACGAGATGAAGAACCTCGGCGTGTCCAGCATGTTCCTGTGCCACAAGTTCGACAACGCCCTCTGCGGGGTCAGGTTCGACCCCGGCACACAGGGCACGATCATCAACATGGGCCAGTTCATCTCGACCGGCACCTGGTGGACCACCGAGAAGTGCACCACCGCGATGAGCGACAACGCGATCGGCAACGCCCCCGCCCCGGTGGACGTGGTCGAGACGCTGCCCGAGGGGGCCGAGGTCCCCGTCTACAACAACACCAACAAGTGCAACGTGCGCGGCCTCACCAACCTCGGTGAGTACATGCTGCAAGGGATGATGAAGCGCAACATGATGGTCGAGCTCGACCACATGAGCGCGAAGGCCGCGACCCGCACCATGGAGGTGCTCGAGGCCAACGGCTACCCCGGCGTCGTCTCCTCGCACGGCTGGGCCGACAAGAAGTTCGCCGAGCGCATCTACCGCCTGGGCGGCATGAAGACCGGCTACCCCAGCGGGGCCGACGGCTTCGTGGCCGAGTGGCGCGAGCAGAAGGACCTGCGGGCCAAGTACGGGAAGGCCTACGGGTTCGGCCTGGACTACAACGGGGTCGGGTCGCACCCCGCCCGCGAGGGCGAGGAGAGCCCGAACAAGGTGACCTACCCCTACACCGCCGTCGACGGTCACACCGTGATGGACAAGCAGGTCACCGGCCAGCGCACCTGGAACGTCAACACCGACGGTGCCGCGCACTACGGGCTGGTGCCGGACTGGATCCGCCAGCTCCAGATCGCCAGCAACGGTGAGATCACCGAGGACCTCATGAACGGTGCCCAGAGCTACCTGGACACCTGGTCGGCGACCACCTCCTACGGGACTCCCCGCAACCTGGCCACCAGCCGGCTGACGCAGGCCTCCTCGCAGGAGTGGACGATCAACAACCGCCTGCAGGCCAAGTCCGCCACCGACGGCAGCCGCAGCACCCGCTGGGCCTCGGGCAACTGGGGCACCGACCCGCAGTGGATCCGGGTCGACCTGGGTGCGCGCACCAACATCTCCCGGGTGACCGTCGACTGGGAGGGCGCCTTCGCCAAGGCCTACGAGGTGCAGGTCTCCGACGACGCCAGCACCTGGCGCACGGTGTGGCGGACCGGAGCCGGCAACGGAGGGTTGGACACCGCGATGTTCGACACCACCAAGGCGCGCTGGGTACGGATCCTCAACACCCAACGGGGCACCAACTACGGGTACTCGATCTACGAGATCGGCATCTTCGCTCGCTGACCCACTCCCACCACCCCCGAGCCGGGGCCCGTCCGACGTCCGTCGGGCGGGCCCCGTGCTCGTCGTCGGCCCCGCCGCGCGTGTGGGCACGGGCGCGTCCGGGGGCTCGCTTCGCCTAGGGTGAGCCGTGGGGAGACGCCGAGCGGTCGTCGGGAAGGAACGCGATGGTGCGGATGCGGGCCGAGGAACGCCGTGAACGGCTCCTCGAGGCAGCGGAGAAGGTGATGACCGATCGCGGGGTCGCGGCCGGCACCACCCGGACCATCGTCGCCGAGGCCGGCATGCCCCCCTCGGTGTTCCACTACTGCTTCACCTCGCGCGACGAGCTGATCTCCGAGCTGATCCTGCGACTGGGCGCCCGGGAGCGGGCCGCGGTCTGGGAGGGCGTGGTGCCCTCGACCGACCTCCGCGAGATGCTGCTCAGCGCGGTCGACGCCTACCTGGCACACCTGCAGGCCCACCCCGAGCAGGAGCTGGTCCTCTTCGAGCTCAACCACTACGCCCAGCGCACGCCCGGTCTGGCCCACCTGGCCGCCCGGCAGTACGACATGTACTACGAGTCCGCCGCGCACGTGCTGGAGCTGGCGGCCGAGGTCACCGGGCACCGCTGGGTCCTCTCGGTCCAGGAGATGGCCCGGCTGGCGATCTCGGTCACCGACGGGGTGACCACCACCTGGCTGGCCGACCGGGACACCGAACGGTCCCGGGTGGTGCTCAGCAGCCTGCTCGACCACGTCTCCACCCTCGCGGTCCCGATCGACGCGCCGGAGGGTGACGGACGCGAGGGCGACTAGCCGGACAGCACCATGTCCCGGTGCTCGATCCCGTCCTCGTCGTAGGCCTCGCCCACGGCCCGGAACCCCTGGCCGGCGTACCAGTCCACCAGGTGCGACTGGGCGGACAGCACCACCCGGGCGTCCGGCCACGTCGCCCGACCCAGCTCCACGGCCCGGGCCACCACCTGCTCGCCGAGCCCGCGGCCGCGTCCCTGCGGGGAGACCACCACCCGCCCCACGTGCACGTCCGCGTCCAGGACGCCCGGCCCCAGCACCCGGGCCAGGCCGAGCAGTTCCGCACCGGGACCGGTGGCGAACACGTGGTGGGTGGCCGGGTGCAGGTCCAGCCCGTCCAGGTCGGGGTAGGGGCACTGCTGCTCGACGACGAACACCTCGCAGCGCAGCCGCAGCAGTGCGTACAGGTCGGCCGCGCCCACCTCGGGTCCGGAGTGCCGGTGCCAGGTGAGTTCCACCCCGGCATCCTCCCGCACCGCCGCCGGTCGCGGGGTCCGTACGCCCCGGCCGGTAGGGAGCGGGTGCCCGGACCCGGGCGGCAATCGGTGAACACCGGGCGGGCTCGATAGGCTGGTCCCGTGAGCGAGATCGAGATCGGACGCGCCAAGCGCGGTCGCCGTGCCTACTCCTTCGACGACATCGCGATCGTGCCCTCCCGGCGCACCCGCGACACCGAGGAGGTCAGCACCGCGTGGCAGATCGACGCCTACAGGTTCGACCTGCCGGTGCTCGCCGCGCCGATGGACTCGGTGATGTCGCCGGCCACCGCGATCGAGTTCGGTCGGCTGGGCGGCCTGGGGGTGCTGAACCTCGAGGGCCTGTGGACCCGGTACGAGGACCCCACCGACCTGCTGGCCGAGGTCGCCGGGCTCGAGGGCGTCGACGCGATCCGGCGGATGCAGGAGATCTACGCCGCCCCGATCAACCCCGAGCTGATCACGGCCCGGCTCCAGCAGATGCGTGAGGCGGGCGTGACCGTCGCCGGTTCGCTCTCCCCGCAGCACACCAAGGAGCACGCCAAGGCCGTCGTCGACGCCGGCGTGGACATGTTCGTCATCCGCGGCACCACCGTCTCGGCCGAGCACGTCTCCAGCCAGGCCGAGCCGCTGAACCTCAAGGAGTTCATCTACGAGCTCGACGTGCCGGTGATCGTCGGTGGCTGCGCGACCTACCAGGCCGCGCTGCACCTGATGCGCACCGGCGCCGCCGGCGTGCTGGTCGGGTTCGGTGGCGGGGCCGCCCACACCACCCGCACCGTGCTGGGGGTCGCGGTGCCGATGGCCTCGGCCGTCGCCGACGTCGCCGCCGCGCGTCGTGACTACCTCGACGAGTCCGGTGGCCGCTACGTGCACGTCATCGCCGACGGCTCGATCGGCCGCTCCGGCGACATCTCCAAGGCCGTCGCGTGCGGCGCGGACGCGGTCATGGTCGGCTCCCCGCTGGCCCGCTCGACCGGCGCGCCGGGGCACGGCTTCCACTGGGGCATGGAGGCCTCCAACCCGACCCTGCCGCGGGGCGAGCGGGTCAAGTTCGACCAGCTCGGCTCGCTGGAGGAGATCCTGTTCGGTCCCTCGCGGGTGGCCGACGGCACGATGAACCTGATCGGCGCGCTGCGTCGCTCGATGGCCACCACCGGCTACACCGAGCTGAAGGAGTTCCAGCGTGTCGAGGTCGTCGTCGACTCCTGACCCCGTGCTGCGGGTCGCCGTCGGTCAGGCCGCGGCGACCTGCGGTGACCCGGTGGCCAACGCTGCCAACGCGGCCGACCTGGCTGCCCGGGCCCGCGCCGCCGGCGCGCGGTTGCTCGTGCTGCCCGAGGCGTTCCTGACCGGCTACTGCCGTGAGGCCTTCGGCGGGCCGTTGCCGAGCCCGGCCGAGCTGCCCGACCTGCTCGCCCCAGTCCTGGCCGCGGCCGACGGCACCACCGTTGTGCTCTCCTCCCCGCTGGCTCGGTACGGGCGACGCACCCTGTCGCAGGTGGTGCTCACCGGGGACGGCCGGATCTTGGCGCCCTACGACAAGCAGCACCTCTCGGGCTACGAGACCGAGTACTTCACCCCCGGCACCCACGGCGCCTCGGTCCGGGTCGACGGCTGGAACCTGGGGCTCTCGGTCTGCTACGACGGGTCCTTCCCCGAGCACGCCGCGGCCAGTGCGGCCGACGGCGACCTGGGCTACCTCAACTCCGCGGCCTTCTTCCCCGGTGGTGCGCACCGGCAGGAGCTGTACATGCGCGCCCGCGCCCTGGACAACGGTTTCTTCGTCGTGCACGCCGGGCTGAGCGGGACCTGTGGGCCGGAGACCTTCATCGGCGGCTCGGCGGTCCTCGACCCCGAGGGCCGGACCCTGGTCCGGGCCGGCGAGGGTGAGGAGCTGCTCGTCGCCGACCTGGACGTGGCGCTGCTGCACGCGACCCGGGCCGCCCACCCCATGCACGCCGACCGGCGCGCGAGCCTGGGGGAGCGGACCCGGGTCTGACCTGCTGGTCGTGAGGCAGGCTCAGCGGCGGCGAAGCACCCGCACCTTTACCGGTGCGCTGCTCGAGTCCTTGGCGGTGGCGTTCCCCGCGAAGAACGCCCGGAGCCGGTGCACCCCCGTCTTCTTCAGCCGGAGGGTCGCCACGGCGCGCCCGCTGCTGTCCAGCCGGAGCGAGCGGAGCACCGTGCCGCGGTCCTTGACCACGACCCGACCGCCCCCGACCCCGGCCACCCGCACCGAGAGACGGACCTTCTTCCCGGCCCGGACCTTCTTCTTCGACGCCTTCAGGACGGTTCGGGTGGCGGTGGCCGCCGGCGGGGTGACCATCTCGGCGCCGAAGACCTGCGCCCGGCTGCCGAGGCGGAGCAGCTGGGTCTCGCCGGTGGCATCCACCAGACCGTCGTTGTCGGTCACCGCGAGCACCTGGCCGCCACCGGTGACGGTGAGGCCCTCCAGCTTCTCCTGGGTCCACCCGGCCGAGGCCCGCAGCGCCGGCAGCACGTCCAGGGCGAGCTTCTTCTCCAGCACCCGCACCGGTGCCGCGCCCGTGGCGCCGCCGGTGGTCGGCAGGTCGACGGTGTGGATCTGCTTCACCGCCGCGGCCGGACCGTTCAGCTTGTCCCGCTCGATCACCGCGACGGTGTCGGCGTCAACGTGGGTCACCTCCGAGAGACCCGTCCAGTCGCCGGGGGTGCTGGTGGCGCCGAGCTGGTAGCCGAACCAGGTCCAGGCGCCGGTGGCCGGCACGTACCGACCGATCCGGGCCACGCCCTCGCCGTCCACGGTGCCGCCGGCCGGGTTGGCCGGGTCGGTGAAGAGCGGGCGCTGTAGCACCACGGTGACCACCTCCGCGGCGCCCGTGCCGGTGCTGGTCACCCCTTCCAGACCCCACTTGCCCACGTGCGCGGTCACCTCGGCCGGCAGCGCGACCCGCTCCGCGACCCGGCCGTCGGCCTCGAGCCGGACCAGCTGGTTGCCGGGACCGGTGGTCCCCTCCACAGCGGCCCAGAAACCGCCGTCGGGGCGCGCGGCCAGGCCCTCGATGTCGATCGCCGGGGTGGCGCCGTCCTCGGTCACGGTCAGCACCGACTCGATCACGGCCGGGGTGGTGCTGGTTTCGACGGTGTAGATCCGCCCGGTCGCGTACGCCGAGTCGGAGGCCGCGTACACGACGTCGGGGCGGCCGGGGGCGGCGCTGAGCGCGCCCAGGGCGCCCCAGCCGATCGGCTCGCCGGTGCTGCCGGGCACGTCGTCGGAGACCACCGACGGGAACGCCGGGGCGCCCTTCTGCCAGCCGAAGAGAGAGACCGAGGCCCGGACGTTCTTGGCAGCGTCGTCGGTCTCGGAGGACACCACCAGCAGGTCCCGGGAGGGGACCGGCAGCAGGCCCTCGGGGCCGTTGGTGGTGGGCAGTGCCTGCTCGAACCGCGGTCGGGCCGGGTCGGTGAGGTCGTAGACGGCGACGAAGTTGGAGCGCTCGGAGCCGACGAAGGCACGGCGCTTGCCACCGATCTCCACCACGGAGATGCCCTCCGGCTCGGCGCCCTTCTTGGCGGCCCGGTCGTTGTTGTGCAGCCCGTGCCGGGTGGCGATCCGCTCGAAGGAGTTGCCGGCGTCCCAGACGACCTCGCCCGAGGTGGCGTCGAAGACGGTCCAGCCGCGGGTGCCGCCCTTCCAGTCGCCCTCGTTGGCGGTGGCCAGCCGGTCGGTGCCGACCCACGCTACCGCGTCGGGCTCCCGCGGGCCGGAGACGGTGCCGGTGGGGTTGAAGAGGCCGTCCTTGGAGGTGTCGACGCCGGTGACCGTGGCGCGGCCGGCGGAGAAGACCCGGCGGATCTCACCGGTGGGCAGGTCGACGACCAGGATCCCGTTGTTCTCCTGCAACGTCACCGCCAGCTGGTTCTCGGTGTTGATCGACACGTACTCGGGCTCGGGGTCGACCGCCGAGTCCAGCCCGGCGGCGGTGAGGGCCGGAAGAGCGGAGCCGTCCGGTGCGGTCAGCGGTACCGGCTGGGTGCTCCAGCCGGACGGGTCACCGGAAACCCGGAGGACCTGGAGGAAGCCGGCCGGGAGCTGGGGCAGGTCGCCCTTCTTGCCGCCGGCGGGCTTGAACTCCTCGTCGCGCTGGTTCTCGATCGCCACCGTAGCGAAGGTGCCGTCGGGGCTGATCGCGATCGAGTCGGGCTGTCCGCCCAGGTCGATCTCACGGACCTTGGTGCGGTCGGCCAGCCGGTAGACGTCCAACCGCCCAGAGGGGTGGGTGAAGTCGCCGCCCGAGGTGTCCACGACCACCAGCAGGTGCTCGCCGTGGATCGCCACCGAGGTCGGCTGGTCGTCGGCGTGCCCGGCCACGGCCAGGTTGATCGAGCCCTTCCCGACCGGGCGGGCCGGGTCGGTGATGTCGAGGAACCCGACCCGCTTGCCGAGGGCGTCGGTGTAGGCGACCGTGCGGCCGTCGTCGCTGACGTCGGAGATCTCCGCGACCGTCGGCAGCGCCGGGTCCACCCCGGCCGGGACGTTGCCGAGCACCGGGTAGGTGGCCAGACGGTGGAAAGCGTGCGCGTCCGGGTGGACCGAGGTGGTGGTGGCGGTGCTGGGCGTGGCGGTGCTGGGCGAGGCGGTGCTGACGCCGGTCACGGCGAGCGCGGAGAGCGGCAGCACCACGGCCGCGGTGAGCGCGGCGAGCGGGCGGAACGGGGAGGTCATCGGGCCTCTTTCGTCGACAGGGCTGACCGGTGCAGGTTCGATCCTGCCGGCGAACCCCCTGCCGCCCCGGCCCGACTCGGTGGTGGACGGTGGGTGAACATCTCCACCGCGGGGCGTGGCGAGGCCCACTCCCGCGAGGGCTGCGCCCGGAGGTGGGGTGGCGCCGTTAGGCTGGGCCACGCGCAGTCCTGCGCCCAGACCACCGATCCACAGGAGCAGAACCCGTGGCAGCAATCGAAGCCGTAGGCGCACGCGAGATCCTCGACTCGCGCGGCAACCCCACCGTCGAGGTCGAGGTCCTGCTCGACGACGGATCGTTCGGCCGCGCCGCGGTCCCCTCGGGCGCCTCCACCGGTGCCTTCGAGGCCGTCGAGCTGCGTGACGGCGGCGACCGCTACGTCGGCAAGGGCGTCACCAAGGCGGTCAAGGCCGTCATCGAGGACATCGCCGACGTCATCACCGGCATGGAGGCCGACGACCAGCGCGAGGTCGACCTCGCGATGATCGACGCCGACGGCACCCCCAACAAGGCCAAGTTCGGCGCCAACGCGATCCTGGGCGCCTCGATGGCCACCGCGCACGCCGCTGCCGAGTCCGCCGGTCTGCCGCTGTTCCGCTACGTCGGTGGCCCGAACGCGCACCTGCTGCCGGTCCCGATGATGAACATCCTCAACGGTGGCGCGCACGCCGACACCAACGTCGACATCCAGGAGTTCATGATCGCGCCGATCGGTGCGGGCACGTTCTCCGAGGCGCTGCAGCAGGGTGCCGAGGTGTACCACTCGCTCAAGTCGGTGCTGAAGAAGCAGGGCCTGGCCACCGGTGTGGGCGACGAGGGCGGCTTTGCCCCCGACCTGTCCAGCAACCGTGCCGCCCTGGACCTGATCGCCTCGGCGATCGAGCAGGCCGGCTTCACCGTCGGCTCCGACATCGCGCTGGCGCTCGACGTGGCCGCCTCGGAGTTCTGCGAGAACGGCACCTACACCTTCGAGGGCCAGTCCCGCGACGCGGCCTGGATGAGCGCCTACTACGCCGAGCTGGTCTCCGCGTACCCGATCGTCTCCATCGAGGACCCCCTCGACGAGGACGACTGGGACGGCTGGAAGGTGCTGACCGACGAGCTCGGCACCCGCACCCAGCTGGTCGGTGACGACCTGTTCGTCACCAACGTCGAGCGGCTGCAGCGCGGCATCACCGGCGGCCAGGGCAACGCGATGCTGGTCAAGGTGAACCAGATCGGCTCGCTGACCGAGACCCTCGACGCGGTCGAGCTGGCGCACCGCAACGGCTTCCGCAACATGATGAGCCACCGTTCCGGCGAGACCGAGGACGTCACCATCGCCGACCTGGCCGTGGCCACGAACTGCGGTCAGATCAAGACCGGTGCCCCGGCTCGTTCCGAGCGGGTCGCCAAGTACAACCAGCTGCTGCGCATCGAGGACCACCTCGGTGACGCCGCGCGCTACGCCGGCGCCGCGGCCTTCCCGCGGTTCCAGGGCTGAGCGGACCCGTGGCCACGCGTCGGACTCCCGGGGACGGTCGCAGCGACCGACCCCGGGGGTCCGCGCGCCCCGGGGCGGGGAACTCCTCCTCGCGCCGCACCACCCGCAGCTCCCGGACCGGCTCGTCCCGACCGGGGCGCACCACCCGCCCGGCCGAGCCGCCGCAGGGCGCCACGGGTACCGGGAAGCAGGACACGACCTCCCCGAGCGCTGCCCCGCAGGGCGCCGCGTCGAAGAACACCGCGTCGAAGGGCGCAGCCTCGACCAGCACGGGGCCGAAGAAGACCTCCCGGCCGACGAGCACCGGATCGAAGAAGACCGGGCCGAAGAAGACCGCCTCGCGGGGCGCTGACGAGACCCGCACCCAGCGCGCCGTCGGGTCACGCTCCGGCGGGGCCACCGCGCCCCAGCCCCCGCGCACCCGGTTCACCGGGCGGGCCGCGGTGCTGGTGCTGGTCGTGGCGCTGCTGACGGTCTCGTTCGCCTCCTCGCTGCGCGCCTACGTGCAGCAGCGCAACCACCTCAACGAACTCAAGGCGCAGATCGCCGAGACCGAGGCCGATATCAACGACCTCGAGACCGAGAAGCGCCGCTGGCAGGACCCCGCCTACGTGCGGGCCCAGGCGCGGGAACGGTTCGGTTTCGTGCTGCCCGGCGAGACCGGGTTCCAGGTGCTGGACGAGAACGGCGAGCCCCTGCAGACCGATGCCCGGCTCAGCGACCCCGAGGACGTCATCAAGGTCGTGCCCGACCCGTGGTGGGGCAAGGCCTGGGAGTCCGTGGAGCTCGCCGGCAACCCGCCCGCCCCGCAGCCGGACCCGAACACCCAGATCGACGGCACCAAGGACCAGAAGAAGTGAGCCAGACCCCCTCCCCGACCGACCCCGCCGAGCCGGTCGCCCCGGCGGACGCCGCTGCCATCGCCGCCCAGCTGGGCCGGGAGCCGCGCGGCATCCACGCGGTCGGGCACCGCTGTCCCTGCGGCAACCCCGACGTGGTGACCACCGAGCCGCGCCTGCCCAACGGCACGCCGTTCCCGACCACGTTCTACCTGTCCTGCCCGCGTGCGGCGTCACGGATCGGCACCCTCGAGGCGTCCGGCCTGATGAAGGAGATGCAGGACCGGCTGGGCACCGACCCCGAGCTGGCCGCCGCCTACGCGGCCGCGCACGAGCGGTACCTGGCTGCGCGCGAGGAGGTCCGGGTCGCGCACGGCCACGACGTCCCCGAGATCGAGGGCATCTCGGCCGGCGGCATGCCGAACCGGGTCAAGTGCCTGCACGTCCTGGCCGGGCAGTCGCTGGCCCAGGGCCGCGGCGTCAACCCGCTGGGTGACGAGGTGCTGGACCTGCTGGGCGAGTGGTGGGCCAGCGGTCCCTGCGTGCCGCGGCCGACGGACGGCTGAACCGTGAGCGCACCGGTCGCCGCTGTGGACTGCGGCACCAACACCATCAAGCTGCTCATCGGTGACCTGCCCGACGTGGCGGTCCGCGAGTCGCGCATGGTCCGGCTGGGGCAGGGCGTCGACGCCACCGGCCGCCTCGCCCCCGAGGCGCTGGAGCGCACCTTCGCCGCGATCGACGAGTACGCCGACCTGATCCGCGCCCACGGGGTCGAACGGATCCGGTTCTGCGCCACCTCGGCCACCCGCGACGCCACCAACGCCGACGAGTTCACCGCTGGGGTGCGGGCCCGGCTCGGGGTCGATCCCGAGGTGATCGCGGGGACCGAGGAGGCGGCGCTGGCCTTCGACGGGGCGGTGCGCCACCTCCGCGAGGACTGGCCGGCCCCGGTGCTGGTGATCGACATCGGTGGCGGCTCGACCGAACTGATCCTGGGGGAGCGGACCCCGACCGCGGCGTACTCGATGGACATCGGCAGCGTCCGGCTGCACGAGCGGCACCTGCACGACGACCCGGCCACCGCGGCCCAGGTCGCGGCCTGCGTGGCCGACATCGACGCCGCCCTCGACGAGGCCGCGGCGGCAGGGGTGGACCTGACCCGGGCGGCGACCGTGGTCGGCGTCGCCGGGACGATCACCTCGGTGGCCGCCGGCTGCCTGGACCTGCCCGCCTACGACGCGGCGGCGATCGACCAGTCCGTGCACGAGGTCGGCGCGGTGCTCGCCCAGGTGGAGCGGCTGGTCGCGATGAGCACCGCCGAGCGGCTGGCACTGGGCTGGATGCACCCGGGTCGTGCCGACGTCATCGACGCCGGCGCCCTGGTGCTGGCCCGGGTCCTGGCCCGCACCCCGGTGGGGCACCTGGTCGTCTCCGAGTCCGACATCCTCGACGGGATCGCCTGGTCGATGGTCTCCTGACCCCGGACCGGACCGGACCGGACCGGACGGGGCGGAGCGGCCGCGTGACGCCGACCTCCCCCCTTGCGCGACGCCGACCGGGCACTTGCGTGGTCCCGACCGGGCACTTTCGCGACGCTGACCGGGCACTTGCGTGGTCCCGACCGGGCTACCGTCGGTCCCATGGAGCCGGTCGACCTCCCGCACCCGGTCACCGGGCAGCGGTTCCCCAGCCCGGTGCCGCCGGGTTGCGGGTGGCCGGGCGACCCGGCCACCGCCAGCACCCGGGTGGCCCGCAGCGCCGCCGGGGTGCAACGGCTCGCTGCCGCGGCCGACCCGGGACAACTGGACGCCCGGGTCAGCGTCTGTGCTGCCTGCCCCCGGCTGGTGGCGTGGCGTACCGAGGTGGCTCGCACCAAGCGGGCGGCCTACGCCGACCAGCCCTACTGGGGGCGGCCGGTGCCGGGCTGGGGGAGCCCGGACGCCCCGGTCCTGGTCGTCGGCCTGGCCCCGGGAGCCCACGGAGCCGCCCGCACCGGACGCAACTTCACCGGGGACGACGCCGGCGACTGGCTCTTCGGCTCCCTGCACCGCACCGGGTTCGCCTCCGCCCCGACCAGCCGGCACACCGGTGACGGGACCGAGCTGCACCGGGTACGGATCACCCCGGCGGTGCACTGCGTGCCGCCCGACAACGTGCCCACTCCGGACGAGCTCGCTGCTTGCTCTCCCTGGCTGCGTGCCGAGCTGCGGCTCACCGGCGCCGGGGTGCTGGTGGCGCTGGGCGCGGTCGCCTGGCGCGCGGTGCTCGGTGCGGCGCGCCACGACGGGTGGCAGGTGCCCCGCCCGGCACCCCGTTTCGGCCACGCCGCGCAGGTGACGCTGCACCGCGCGGACGGCGGCGAGGTGGTGCTGCTCGGGTGCTACCACCCCAGCCGGCACAACACCGCGACCGGTCGGTTGACCGCGTCGATGCTGGACCAGGTGTTCACCCGCGCAGCGGCACTGGGAGGATGCTCGGCATGACCTTGCACGCCATCACCGTCCTGGGACACGACCGACCCGGCATCATCGCCGAGGCCACCGGGAAGATCGCCGGACTGGGCCTCAACCTCGAGGACTCCACGATGACGCTGCTGCGCGGCCACTTCGCGATGATGCTGGTCTGCTCCGGCGACGCCCCCGCGGCCGAGATCGAGTCGGCCCTGGCGCCGCTGGCAGCCGACGGCACCCTCGACGTGAGCGTGCGCGAGGTGCCCACCGAGGAGCCGGGTGCAGCCCTGGGCAACGGCTGGCTGCTCACCGTGCACGGCGGCGACCGGGCCGGGATCGTCTCCGGTGTCGTCGCCGAGGTCGCGGCGGTCGGCGGGAACATCACCGACCTCACCACCCGCCTGGCCGGGGGCCTCTACCTGCTCATCGCCGAGGTCGACCTGCCCTCCGGCACCGACGTGGTGGCCCTGGAGGCGGCGCTGCAGTCCCGCGCCACCGACCTGGGCGTGGGCGTCACCCTGCGCGAGGTGGAGGCCGACGAGCTGTGAGCGGCCCTTCCGAACGGCTCGCCGCCTGGACCGAGGCCGAGCTGGAGGTGACCGGGCGCGTCCTGGACGTGGTCCGT
Organism: Actinomycetes bacterium; assembly: GCA_023396115.1. Taxonomy (GTDB): domain Bacteria; phylum Actinomycetota; class Actinomycetes; order Propionibacteriales; family Nocardioidaceae; genus Nocardioides. Next base: position 107,169 of record JAEWXC010000022.1, read on the forward strand.
GCCCCGGCGAGCGTGCTCGCCACCGACGGCGACCGGGTGGACCCGACCGACCCCGCGATCGTGCAGCTGGCTGCCGACCTGGTGGCCACCCAGCGGGTCAGCCCCGGCTGCGTCGGCCTGGCCGCGCCGCAGGTGGGCCAGAGCCTGCGGGTGTTCAGCGTCGACGTCTCCGAGCACCCCAAGACCCGTGACCACCACGGCATGTTCGTGCTGTGCAACGCCGAGGTGGTCTCCGGCAGCCGCAACGAGAAGGCCCGCGAGGGCTGCATGAGCGTGCCGGACCTGACCGGTGACGTGAAGCGTCCCAGCCGGATCGTGGTCACCGGCCAGCTGCCCGGCACCGGCGAGGAGGTCACCTTCTCGGCCAACGCCTTCGAGGCCCGCGCCCTGCAGCACGAGATCGACCACTGCCGCGGCAAGCTCTTCCTCGACCAGGTGGCCGGCGCGCACGCGGTCTTCGCCCGCAAGACCTACCTGTAGCGCACCTAGGCTGGGCCGCGCACGCCCCCGTATCCCAACCGGCAGAGGAAACCGTCTTAAACACGGTCCAGTGTGGGTTCGAACCCCACCGGGGGCACCTCTCGTCGGACACCCCTGGGGGTGGCAGCACCTAACCTCGACCCCGTGACCAGCCAGTCGTCCACCGCCGCGGACGTGCGGGCCGCCGTGCTCGGTCACGCCGACCCGCACCGGGCCGAGCAGACGGCCCGCTTCTTCCGGACCGGGCCCGGCGAGTACGGCGAGGGTGACGTCTTCGTCGGCGTCGCGGTCCCGGTGCTGCGCACCATCGCGGCCGCGCACGCCGACCTGCCGCTCACCGATCTCCGCGACCTGCTCGACGACGCCGAGCACGAGCACCGGTTCACCGCGCTGGCGGTGATGACCGAGGCGTACAAGCGGGCGCTGCGGCCCCGGACCCGCGACGACGCGCGGTGCCACGCCCTGCACGCCAGCTACCTGGACGCGCTGGACGGCGGTGGCGTCGACAACTGGGACCTGGTCGACCTGAGCGCCCCCTGGTTGATTGGGGAGCACGTGCGGGTGCACGGGCGCGTGGACGGGGACCGGGTGCTCGACGACCTGTGGGGCGCGGAGGACCTGTGGCGGCGCCGGGCTGGCATCGTGGCGACCCTCGCCCACCTCCGGGCCGGGGACGCCGGGCCCACGCACCGGGCCGTGCTCGCGGTGCTGGACGACCGGCGCCCGCTGGTCCAGAAGGCAGCCGGCTGGATGCTGCGGGAGTCCGGGTCCAAGGTCAGCAGCGCCGGCCTGCTCGACTTCCTGCACGAGCACGCCGGTGCGATGGGGCGCACGGCCCTGACGGTCGCCACCGAGAAGCTGGACCCGACCACCCGGGCCCGGTTGCGGGCGCTGCGGCCGGAGCCGCCGGTCTCGTGACGGCCGGTGCCGGGACCGGCTGGGACGGGCCGCGGCTCAGTCGCTCAACCCGGTCTCGCGCAGCGTGATGTTGATCCGGCCGGAGGTCAGTCCACAGCCGGCCGGCGCCGTGCCCGGGGCGGTGCCGGTCACCCCGTGGAAGGCGAACCGGGACGGTCCGCCGAAGACGAACAGGTCACCCGAGCGCAGTTCCACGTCGGTCCAGGGACGGTTGCGGTGCTCGGTGTTGCCGAAGCGGAACGTGGCGGTGTCGCCGATCGAGAGCGAGACGACGGGGGAGTCGACGACCTCCTCCTTGTCCTGGTGCATCCCCATCCGCGCGGCGTCGTCGTAGAAGTTCACCAGCGCCGTGTCCGGGGTGTAGGCCGGGGGCGGGTCGTCGTGGGCCGCGGCGAGCGCCCGTCGACCCAGCCGCACCATCCAGTCGGGCACCTCGAGCACCCGGGCACCGTTCACGTCCACCGCCTCGCGCGTGTAGGCGTAGGGGCGCCAGTGCCAGCCCAGGCAGACCGTGGAGACGCTCATCCGCCCGCCCCGGGTGGCGGCCCTGCGGGACGGGACCGGACCGGCGACCCACTCGGTGTACCGGGCGACCAGCCAGGCCTGCTGCTCCAGCGTCAGCCAGTCCGGGACGTGCACCGCCCCGGGGGCGATCACCCGGGGTTCGCGTGGTGGCTCGGCGGGTGCGTCGAACAAGGTCTCCACCCCTCGAGCCTGCCACGGCGCCCGGAGGAGGGCCCTCGTCAGCAGAGTCCGTGTCGTTGGTCGAGTCCGTGTCGTTGGTCGAGCTCCGTGTCGTTGGTCGAGCTTGCCGAGACCGGGGATCTCGGCAAGCTCGATCACCGGGGGACGGCTCGGTCACCGGAAGACGGCTCGATCACGGGGGCGGCTCGGTCGCGGGGGAGGGGTTCAGTCGCGGGGCTGGTCGTCCAAGTACTTCGCCAGCCCCCGGGCCAGGCCACGGACGCCGAGCAGCAGACCGTCGAGCTCGGCGTCGGTCATCTGGGCCAGGGCCGCGTCCTGGTGCTCGGTGTGCAGCGAGTTCAACTCGTCCAGGGCCACCCGGCCCTCGGGGGTCGGCTGCAGCAGGCGGGAGCGGCGGTCGCTCGGGTCGGTCTCCTGGCGCAGCATGCCGTGCTCGACCAGGCGGGCCACCAGACCCGAGACGGTGGCCGGCGAGACACCGAGGGTCTCCGAGACGTCCTGGGCCGTGACCGGGCCGACCCCGGCGAGCATCAGGACCTTCAACTGGGGGACGGTCAGCTCGGTGGCCATCACCGATGGCAGGCGCAGTCGCAGCCCGATCCTGTTGAAGCGGCGGAACTCGCCCATGAGCTCGGCGAGAACCGATTCGCGTGCCGTCATGGCAGACACCGTATATTCAGTCTCACACTAACGATCGGTGAGGGTCCCGCCCTTGCCTCCCCTCGCCCGAGGAGTTCCGACCCGTGGGTCACCTTGCCACCTTCTCGCTGCGCAACCGCGCGCTCATCGCTCTGGTCACCGTCTTCGTCGCGATCTTCGGCGCGATGTCGGCCGGCGCCCTCAAGATGGAACTGATCCCGAACCTGCAGTTCCCCGCCGTCGGCGTGGTGGTGCCCTACGTGGGCGCCTCGCCGGAGGCCGTGGAGCAGGAGGTCTCCGAGCCGCTCGAGGACGCCCTGGCCGGCATCGACGGCCTGGAGGAGCTCACCTCGACCTCGACCTCGGGCTCCTCGCTGGTCCTGGTGACCCTCAAGTACGGCACCGACCTGGACCGCGCCAAGCAGCAGGTCGAGACCGAGATCACCGGGCTGCGTACGCTGCCCGAGGACGTGGACCCGATCGTCTTCGCCGGTGACTTCGACCAGTTCCCGATCATCCAGCTCGCCGTCACCTCCGACGCCGAGGCCGGCGACCTGGCCTCGGCGATCGACCGCTTCGTCGTGCCCGAGCTCGAGGACGTCGAGGGCGTGCGCCAGGTGCAGGTCACCGGCGCCCCGGTCGACCGGGTCGAGCTGACCCTGGACTCGGCCGCCGCGCAGCAGCACGGCGTCACCATGAAGCAGATCGCCGACGGCCTGGAGCAGAACGGCCAGCTGGTGCCGGTGGGCACCGTGGACTCCGGCGACAAGACCCTCTCGGTCCAGGTGGGCCGGACCCCGACCTCGGTCAAGGAGCTCGAGCAGGTCGCGATCCCCGCGAAGGGCAACGGCTACGTGCCGCTGGGCACCGTGGCCAAGGCCGAGGTGAAGCAGGTCAAGGCCACCTCGTACTCGCGCACCAACGGCAAGGACAGCATCTCCCTGGCGATCACCAAGGTGCCGGACGGCAACACCGTCGACATCTCCCACCAGGTCGCCGACCTCACCGCGGAGCTGGAGAAGAAGCTCGGCGACAACGCCGAGATCACCGTCGCGTTCGACCAGGCCCCCTACATCGAGAAGTCCGTCGAGGACCTGTCCACCGAGGGTGGGCTGGGGCTGATCTTCGCCGTGCTGGTGATCCTGGTCTTCCTGTTCTCGCTGCGCTCGACCCTGGTCACCGCGATCTCGATCCCGCTGTCGCTGCTGGTCACCCTGATCGGTCTGCGGATCGGCGGGTACTCGCTCAACATCCTGACCCTGGGCGCGCTGACCGTGGCGATCGGCCGCGTGGTCGACGACTCCATCGTGGTCATCGAGAACATCAAACGACACCTGTCCTACGGCGAGGAGAAGCGCGCCGCGATCATCACCGCCGTGCGCGAGGTGGGTGGCGCGATCACGTCCTCGACCATCGCCACCGCCGCGGTCTTCCTGCCGATCGGCCTGGTCGGCGGCCAGGTCGGGGAGCTGTTCCGGCCGTTCGCCTTCACCGTCGCCCTGGCCCTGATGGCCTCGCTGCTGGTGGCGCTGACCATCGTCCCGGTGCTGGCCTACTGGTTCCTCAAGGCCCCGGTCGGTCCGGTGGACCACGAGGCGGTCAAGGCTGCGGCCGAGGCCAAGGAGGCCCGCTCGCTGCTGCGTCGGGGCTACGACCCGGCGCTGCGGTTCACCATCCGCCGACCGTGGTCGGTGGTGGCGATCTCGGTGCTGATCCTGATCGGCACCGGCCTGCTCGCCCCGTTCGTGAAGACCAACTTCCTGGGCAGCAGCGGCGAGACCACGCTCAGCGTGACCCAGAAGCTCGCCCCCGGCGCCAGCCTGGCCACCGCCGACGCGGCGGCCCGCGAGGTCGAGGAGCTGCTCGAGCAGGTGCCCGAGGTGAAGAGCGTGCAGACCTCGGTCGGCGCCACCGGGGTGGAGGCGCTGTTCAGTGGCGGCAGCACCTCGTTCTCGCTGACCCTGGACGACGACGCCGACGCCGAGGACGTCTCGGGGCAGGTGACCCGGGTGCTCGAGAACGCCCAGGGCGAGACCACGGTGGGCTCCTCCAACGGCTTCAGCCAGCCGCTGCAGGTGATCGTGACCGCACCCACCGACGCCGCCCGCGAGGAGACGGCCGAGAAGGTGCTGGCCGCGGTGCGGGGCATCGACGACGTCGGCCAGGTGACCTCGGACGCCGCGCCGGCGCAGCCGGTCGTGCAGATCGGGGTCGGCGAGAAGGCGCAGGCGGCGGGGATCTCGCCGTCGGTGCTCGGTGGCCTGCTCGGCGCCGCGCTCAACGAGCCGCCGCTGGACACGATCAGCATCGACGGCAAGCGGCTCGACGTGGTGATGGCCGGCGGCAAGCTCGCCACCACCGTCGAGGGCCTGGAGAACCTGCCGACCGGTCCGCAGGGTGCGCCCCCGCTGGGCCAGCTGGTCGACGTCGAGGAGACCGAGGTCGCCACCGGGATCACCCGGATCGACGGCGAGCGGACCATCACCATCACCGCCGAGCCCGAGGCCGACGACCTGGGTTCGGTGACCGCCGAGGTGACCGAGGCGATCGACGACCTCGACCTGCCGGCCGGCGCGGAGGCCAGCCTCGGTGGTGTCGCCGAGGACCAGGCCGAGGCGTTCATGCAGCTCTTCCAGGCGCTGCTGATCGCGGTCGCCATCGTCTACGTGGTGATGGTCGCGACGTTCCGCTCCCTGGTGCAGCCGCTGATCCTGCTCGTCTCGGTGCCGTTCGCGGTCACCGGTGTGCTGGTGCTGCTGGTGCTGACCGGGATCCCGCTCGGCGTGCCCAGCCTGATCGGGGCGCTGATGCTGATCGGCATCGTGGTGACCAACGCGATCGTGCTCATCGACCTGGTCAACCAGGCGCGCGAACGCGGCGAGTCGATCGTCGACGCCCTCACCCACGGTGGTGACAAGCGGGTGCGGCCGATCGTGATGACCGCGCTGGCCACGATCCTGGCGCTGACCCCGATGGGGCTGGGCGTCACCGGCGGCTCGGCGTTCATCAGCCAGCCGCTGGCGATCGTGGTGATCGGTGGTCTGATCTCCTCGACGCTGCTGACCCTGTTGCTCGTCCCGGCGCTGTACCTGCTGGTCGAGCGCGGCAAGGAGAAGCGGGCCGCCAAGCGGGCCGCGCGCCGCGAGCGCAAGGCCGCCGCCAAGGCCGGGCAGGACTCTGGCCAGGACGCGGGGCAGGACGTCGGGGACCCGGGAGAGCCGACCCCGGCCACCGAGGGCGGCCCGACCTCCTGAAGATCAGGTGAGAACAACGTGGGGAGTGGAACAATGGGTGCCGCTCCCCACGTTGTGAGTGGTGACGGCTCCGTAGGATTGCGGGGACGACAACGGCTCGTGAAGGAGCATCATGCAGAGCAACAACCCGGTCTTCGCCCGCAGCGAGGGTTTCCAGGCGCGTGGCCCCGTGGGCTACGGCGACCCCTCCACCTGGGGGACCGGCGCACCCGGTGACGGCCTCAGCCCCGAGGGCTACGGCGCCGGCCCGGTGCAGACCGCGGAGCGGATGACCATCGACAGTGTCGTGCAGAAGACGGCGCTGACCATCGGCATCACCATCGTCTCGGCGATGCTCACCTGGTTCTGGATCGGTGACATCAGCGAGGCCGCCGTCTCCAAGCTGATGATGGCCTCGGCCGTCGGTGCCGGTCTGGCCTTCGTGCTGTCGATGGTGAACTCGTTCAAGCGGGTGATCAGCCCGGCCCTGGTGATCGCGTTCGCCGCGGCCGAGGGTGTCGCGCTCGGAGCGATCAGCGCCTTCTTCAACGCCCAGTACCCCGGCATCGTGATGCAGGCCGTGCTCGGCACGTTCGCCGCGTTCGCCGGCACGCTGGCCGCCTACAAGTTCTTCGACATCAAGGTGTCGGGCAAGTTCAAGATGTTCGTCGTCGCGGCCATGTTCGGCATGGTCGGCCTGGGTCTGCTCGAGATGGTTCTGAACATGTTCGGCAACGGCATGGGGCTCTTCGAGACCGCCAACGCCGACGGCTCCTTCCCCTGGATGGGTCTGCTGTTCTCAGCCGCCGGTCTGCTGCTCGGTGTGTTCATGCTGATCATGGACTTCGACTTCGTCGAGCAGGGCATCGCCAACGGCCTGGAGGCCCGCGAGTCGTGGCGCGCCGCGTTCGCGATGACGGTCTCGCTGGTCTGGATCTACACCAACCTGCTGCGCCTGCTGGCGATCTTCAGCAACGACTGATCGCAGCCCGCTGCATCCTCGAGCCGCCCGGCACCGCCGGGCGGCTCGTGGCGTTCCCGGGGCTGTCCGGCGGGCTCCGGCCCCGGGTCCAGCCGGAACCGGGCCCCGGGAGGCCCGCGAGGAAACGGCCCGGGAGACCCGGCCCGGATACGCTCGCGCCATGCAGTACGTGAACTCGCTCACTGACCTCATCGGCAACACCCCGCTGGTCCGACTCGGCCGGACCCTGTCGCCCGAGGTGCCCACCGACGGGCCGCTGGTGCTGGCCAAGGTGGAGTACCTCAACCCGGGCGGCTCGGTGAAGGACCGGATCGCGAGCCGAATGATCGACGCCGCGGAGGAGAGCGGTGCCCTGCAGCCCGGCGGCACCATCGTCGAGCCCACCTCGGGCAACACCGGTGTCGGCCTGGCGATGGTCGCCCAGCAGCGCGGGTACCGGTGCGTGTTCGTCTGCCCGGACAAGGTCAGCGAGGACAAGCGCAACGTGCTCAAGGCCTACGGTGCCGAGGTCGTGGTCTGCCCGACCGCGGTCGCCCCCGAGCACCCGGACTCCTACTACAACGTCTCGGACCGGCTCGCCTCGCAGCCCGGCGCCTGGAAGCCCGACCAGTACTCCAACCCGCACAACCCGCGCAGCCACTACGAGACCACCGGTCCGGAGATCTGGGCCCAGACCGAGGGGCGGATCACCCACTTCGTCGCCGGCGTCGGCACCGGCGGCACGATCAGCGGCATCGGTCGCTACCTCAAGGAACAGAACCCCGACGTGCAGGTGGTCGGCGCGGACCCGGCCGGGTCGGTGTACTCCGGCGGCAGTGGCCGGCCGTACCTGGTCGAGGGCGTCGGCGAGGACTTCTGGCCCGAGACCTACGACCGCGACGTCGCCGACCGGATCATCGAGGTCTCCGACGCCGACTCGTTCGCCTTCACCCGCCAGCTGGCCCGCGAGGAGCAGATGCTGGTCGGTGGCTCGTCGGGGATGGCCGCGTTCGCCGCCAAGCAGCTCGCCGCGGAACTGGCCGCCGAGGGTCGCCGCGACGCCGTCATCGTGGTGCTGCTGCCCGACTCCGGGCGCGGCTACCTGACCAAGGTCTTCAACGACGACTGGCTCTCCCGCTACGGCTTCGCCACCGACGCCGAGCCCGCCGGCCGGACCGTGGGGGAGGTGCTGCGCGGCAAGGGCGGCCAACTGCCCGACTTGGTGCACACCCACCCCACCGAGACCATCGCCGAGGCGGTCGCGATCCTCTCCGAGTACGGCGTCTCCCAGATGCCCGTGGTCCGCGCCGAGCCGCCCGTGGTGGCCGCGGAGGTGGCCGGCTCGGTCGACGAGCGGAGCCTGATGGAGGCCCTGTTCACCGGCCGTGCCCAGCTCACGGACCCCGTCGAGCAGCACATGGCCGACCCGCTGCCCTCGATCGGTTCCACCGAGCCGGTGGAGGCCGCCGTGCGGGCGCTGACCGAGGCCGACGCGCTGCTGGTGCACGAGGACGGCAAGCCGGTCGGCGTGCTGACCCGGCAGGACGTGCTGACCCGGATCCACGGCTGAGGAGCCGCCGAGGGGCACGACCGTGTGCGGTTGTGCCCTTTACCTTTTGTTCGATTGGATGATTTTCTGCAAGAACCGGACACGTGTCGGGGGTCTCTCCTAAGGTCGTCGACGTCCGGTGGGCCGCCAGTCAGGTGGCCTTCCCTCCCAACCAGCAGGAGATCTCGTGAACGCAATGCGCTCCCGCACCGCGGCCGTCGTGGCCGGTGCCCTCGTCGTCGTCGGCCTCGGTGCCACCACCGCGACGGCCGGCAAGCTCGTCGGCTCCAAGGACATCGCCAAGGAGGCGGTGGCCAGCAAGCACATCAAGGACGGCTCGATCAAGAAGAAGGACCTCAGCGCCGGCATCAACAAGGCCCTGGGTCAGTCCGGCGAGCAGGGCCCCGCCGGCCCCGCCGGTGAGCAGGGCCCGGCCGGTCCCGCCGGTGAGCAGGGTCCCGCCGGTCCCGCCGGTCCCGCCGGTGAGCAGGGTCCCGCCGGTCCGGCTGGTGTTGACGGTGCCGACGGCGCCGACGCTGCCGTGAACGTCACCACCGCCACCCTCGGCGCCAAGGTGACCGTGGCCAAGATCGGTGGTCCGATCAACGACAACAACACCAACCTGAACACCGGCTTCACCCTGCAGCCGGGCACCTACGTGGTGTCGGTCTCGGGTGCCTTCGAGAACAACACCGCCGCCGCCAGCGACGTCGCCGTCCACCCGCAGCTGTCGCTGTGGCTGGACAAGGACGGCGACGGGGCCTTCCGCTGGCAGGACGGTGAGGGCGACATCAGCCCGAACACGCTGATGTCGAAGCCCGTGGGTCGGCACGTGTCGGTCAGCGGCACCACCGTCATCACCCTGACCGAGGCCACCCCGGTCGGGCTGCTGGCGCACGGCTACGCCGAGGACCAGTCCTCGGCCGGCAGCGGTGAGATCGACGTGGTGAACGCGGTGCTGACCGCCACCAAGATCGGCTGAGCCCGCTCCAGCGAACCACGTGCCCCACGTCCCGGACCGGGACGTGGGGCACGCGCGTTGTGGGGTGTGCGCGCCGGGTCCCTCCAGCCCCTAGGCTGGGCCCGTGCTCGCCAACCTGTCCCGCGCCCTGCGCCCCGTCCTGGTTCCCGTCGTGCTCGTCGCCTCCCTGACCGCCTGCTCCGACGGGGGCGAAGGAGACACCGACATCCACGACGTCACGGTCGGCGAGAGCTTCCGCTACGACGGGTTCGAGGTTGCCGACGGCTGGAAGCTGGAGTCCTACGAGACCACCTACGGGGCCGAGAAGGAGGACGCGCCGCGGCTGGTCGGCGAGGTCACCAACCTGGGCGACAGTGCACGCCCGGCGCTGTTCCGGGTGATCTTCTACTCCGGCGACACCCAGCTGGCGCAGATCAACTGCTCCACCGACGAGCTGGGGCCCGACGAGACCGGCCCGATGCGGTGCCCGGGAATCGGGCAGCTGTTCCCGACCGAGTACGACTCCGCGCTCGTGGGGCCGATCGAGCGCCGGTGAGTGTGGCGGCGGTGAGCGCGTGAGTCACGAGCTGCTCGGCGGCGACACCGGGCTGCTGGCGTGGCTGGCCCTGGCCGGGCTGTGCGCCGGGTACGTCGACGCCGTGGTGGGTGGTGGCGGTCTGATCCAGCTGCCGGCGCTGCTGATCGCCCTGCCGGGTGCCACCCCGGTCCAGGTCCTGGCCACCAACAAGCTGGCGTCCTTCTGCGGCACGAGCGTCTCCGCGGCCACCTACTACCGCCGGATCCGCCCCGACCCGGCCACCTTCGTGCCGTTGATGGGGTGCGCGTTCGGCGGCGCGGCCGGGGGCGCGGTGCTCGCCTCGTTCGTGCCGCAGTCGGTCTTCGACCCGGTGGTCCTGGCCGCCCTGGTCCTGGTCGGTGGTTTCGTGCTGGCCAGGCCGTCTCTGGGGGAGAGCACCGCACTGCGGTTCACCGGCCGGCACCACACCGCCGCCGCGGCCGGCACCGGGCTGGTCGTGGGCTTCTACGACGGTGTGCTCGGCCCCGGGACCGGCTCGTTCTTCGTGCTCGCCCTGGTCGAGCTGGTCGGCTACAACTTCCTCGAGGCGTCGGCCAAGGCCCGGATGGCCAACTGGGCGACGAACCTGGCCGCGTTGTGCGTCTTCGTGCCCCAGGGTGCGGTGATGTGGCGCACCGGGCTGGTGGTGGGTCTGGCCAACCTGGTCGGCGGCTACCTGGGTGCCCGGGCCGCGCTGCGGGCCGGGTCCGGTTTCGTCCGCGTCTTCTTCCTGGTGGTCGTGGCCGGCTTCACGGTCCGTCTGGGCGGGCAGGTGCTCGGCCTGTGGGGTCAGGAGGCCGCCGCACCGTGAACCTCATCGACTCCGTGGACCAGTTCCAGCGCCGACACCGGGTGCTCGGGTTCCCGATCGCCGTGGTCTACAAGTACTTCGACGACCAGGGCCCCTTCCTGGCGGCGACGCTGACCTACTACGCCTTCGTGGCGATCTTCCCGTTGATGCTGCTGGGTACCTCGGTGCTGGGTCTGCTGCTGCGCGGCGAACCCGGCTGGCAGGACGCGGTGCTGGACTCCGCCCTGGGACAGTTCCCGATCATCGGCGACCAGCTCGGCCGGCCCGAGGGGCTGGGTGGCTCGGTGGCCGGGGTCTCGGTCGGTGCGCTGGCCGCGCTGTACGGGTGCCTGGGGCTGGGCCAGGCCCTGCAGAACACACAGCACGTGGCCTGGTCGGTGCCGCGCAACAGCCGACCGAACCCGTTCCTGAGCCGGCTCAAGTCGCTGGGACTGCTCCTGGTGGCCGGGGCGGCGCTCGGTGCCGTCACCGTGGTGACCACTCTGATCAGCACCTCGACGATCCTGGGCGACGTGCTCGGCGACCGCGAACGCTGGCTGATCACCGTCCTCTCGGTGCTGCTGGTCGGACTCTTCCTGACCGTGCTGTTCCGGTTCGCCGCGACCGGCGACCACATCTCCGTGCGCCGCTCGGCCCCCGGCGGCTTCGGGCTCGCGGTGATGTGGCAGCTCCTGCAGTTGGTCGGTGCCCGCTACGTCGACAACGTCCTGGTCGACACCAGTGCGATGACCAAGACCTTCGGTCTGGTCCTGGGTCTGGTCGGGTTCCTGTTCCTGGGTGCGGCGATGGCGGTGCTGGCCACCGAGCTGAACGTCGTCTCCACCCGGCGGCTCTGGCCGCGGGCGCTGCTCACCCCGTTCACCGACCACGTGGCCCTCACCGACGCCGACCGGCGGGCCTACGCCCTGTACGCCGGGATGCAGCGGCACAAGGGGTTCGAGGTCGTCGAGGTCACCTGGCAGCCGTCCCCGAAGGAGCGCCGCGACCCCACCTTCACCGATCTTCCGGTGGTCCAGGCCAACGGTCACGGGCACGACTGGGAGACGCCGCGGGGTCGGGCCGCGCCGGAGGAGCCCGACGGTGAGGACACCCCGGAGCGGGGCACGGGGTCGTGAGCGCCGACAGCTACCGCACGGTGCAGCGACGGGCGGAGGCCCGGATCGAGGTGCGGCGGTCGGTCTTCTGCGCCACCGTGGCCCCGGTCGCTGACGAGGCCGACGCGCGAGCCCTGGTCGAGGAGGCCCGCCGGAGCCACCACGATGCCCGTCACCACTGCTCGGCCTTCGTGCTGGGACCTGACGCGCGGGTCGAACGCTCGAACGACGACGGCGAACCGGCCGGGACCGCGGGCGCCCCGATGCTGGAGGTCCTGCGCGGCGCCGGGCTCAGTGACGTCGCGGTGGTGGTCACCCGCTGGTTCGGCGGGACCCTGCTGGGCGCCGGGGGACTGGTCCGGGCCTACGGCGACAGCGTCCGGGAGGTGCTGCCGCTCGCCGGCGTCCGCACCCGGGAGTTGGTGCGGATCGCCGAGGTCGTCGTCGACGTCGGCGATGCCGGACGGGTCGAGGCCGGGCTGCGCGGACGCGGCGCGGCGGTGGGGCCGGTGCGCTGGGCCGAGCAGGTGCACCTGGAGGTGGGTGTGAGCGCCGACCAGGCCGAGGACCTGGCGGGCTGGGTGGCGTCCCTGACGCGCGGCACGGGTCGGGTGCACCCGTCTGGAACCCGCTGGTCATGACCCCCTCTCGGGCGCCGGAACCCCTCCGATCACGCGGACGTGCCGGTGTGACGTCCATGACGTTGCCGTGTGCACCGGTCCAGTCCGGCGGGCAGCCAAGGCAAAGGAAGACCAGAACCGAGTACACCTTCTCGTCCTGCGTGCCATCGTCGTTGACCGTCTGAATGGGACCGGGCTCTCGTCCGGGGGGAACAGGGAGAGGAACAGGATGTACGGAACAATGAGGGGGGGCCCGCCAAGGCGCTGGCCCGTGCTGTGGCGCTCGCCGTGGGGATCGGCAGCCTGAGCGCAGCAGGCGCAGCTTCGGCCAGCGACGAGCCGGCTGCCGCTGCCCTGCAGATGGAGTACACCTGCGGTGGCACCTACGGGTCCGGCTCCGGCGCTTTCAGCGCCACCTGGGGCGTGGACCTGCCGTCGGTGATGTACGTCGGCGACCCGGCGGTGCCCGTCGCGACGACCAACACCATCATGAAGTGGCCCGGTGACGAGACCTCGTCTCTGTGGTGGCTCGGTTCGCGGCACGCGACGGCCACCATCACCCCGACTGTCAGCCTCAACGGCGCCTCGATCACCGGCGGTGTGCTGACCTCTGACAGCGGCAAGATCGTCAACGGCAACCGACTGACGCTCATGTTCGGCGGCACCCTGCTCACCATCCCGGCACAGGACACTCCCGGTGACCTCAACGTCGGTATCTCCGAATTCGCGATGCCGACCGAGGACCGTTACTCGAACATCTCCGGCCAGCCCGGTGGTCTGGTGACCCTCTCGACCCTGAACTACGCCTGCGAGGCCCAGACCGGCGAGGGTTCGCTGGGCGTCGTCACCGTCAAGTCGCGCTCCGACGTCCAGCTCGACGCCTTCCCGAGCGCCGGTGCCTACCCCGGCGCTGCCGGCGTGATGCGCGCCACCGTGTCGGTCGACGGGGGCACTCCGGCCGGTCAGGTCATCTTCACCGTCAACGGCCAGGACTACCCGGCCGACGTCGCGGCCGACGGCCGCGCGGTCGCTCCGGTGCCGGCCGGTCTGGCACCGGGCAACCACGCCGTCACCGCCCACTTCGTGCCGGCCGACCCGCGCCACTACGACGCCAGCGCCTCGCCCGCCGCCAGCCTGAAGGTGCTCGCGCCGATCGCCAGCACCACCTCGGTCAACCTGAGCCCGGCCAGTGTCGCGGCCGGCACCCAGGGCGAGGCCACCGTGGTCGTGTCCGCGACCGAGGGTCCCGCGCCCACGGGTCGGGTCGCCCTGCGCGTGGGTGACTTCACCACCGAGGCCACCCTCACCGAGGGTGCGGCCACGATCACGCTGCCGGTGCTGCCGATGGGTCGGCACACGGTCAGTGTCGACTACCTGCCCGGGTCCGGGTTCACCGCCAGCAGCGGCACCGCCCAGCTGCGGGTCCTGGGCCGCTCGACGACCGTGCTCAACCCTCCGGCCACCGTGCAGGACACGGTGCGTCCGACCCTGACCGCCACGGTGACCGCCGACGGCGGTGACACCGCCGGAACCGTCACGTTCCACGTGGCCGGCGAGGCCTACCAGGCCAACGTCGTCGACGGCGCCGCCTCGGTGACCCTGCCGGACCCGCTGCCGCTGGGTGACTACACGGTCAACGCGCAGTTCACCCCGGCCGAGGGCATCGACGTCGCCGGCAGTACCTCCGACGGGGTCAACCTCAAGGTCACCGGCCAGCCGGTGGACCCGGTGGACCCGGTGGACCCGGTCGAGGGCCCGAAGGTGACCGCCACCAAGGTCTCGGTGGACCAGACGTCCATCACCTACGGCCAGCGCCCGACCGTCTCGGCGGTCGTCGGACAGAACGCCACCGGCACTGTCGTGTTCAAGGTCGGCAACGTGACCCGCAACGTCGCTGTGCGCGGCGGTGTGGCCAGCACCGTGCTGCCCGTGCTGCACGCCGGCAAGCACCGTGTCACCGCCACCTTCGTGCCCGCCGACCCGACCGCGTGGAAGTCCAGCACCGCGACCACCCAGGTCAGCGTGGGACGTGACGTCGTGGTCGCCTCGGTCAAGGCCAAGTTCAAGCCCAAGAAGAAGCTCGTGCGCGCCAAGGTCCGGGTCGTGGCCCGCTACCGCGGCGAGGTCAACGGCACCGCCAAGGTCGTGCTGAAGGGCAAGGGCGTCAAGAAGAAGGTGCGCAAGGTCAAGATCGTCAACGGCTTCGCGATCCTGCGCTTCAAGAAGGTCCGCACCCCGAAGTTCGCCGTGGTGGTGCGCTACCTGGGCAACGCCGACACCGGTGCGGCCAAGGCCAAGATCAAGGTGCGGGGAGGCGCGAAGTGACGCGTCGTTCCCTCCGGGTGGCGGCCCTCGCCACGGGTGCGGCCCTGACGGTCTCGCTGCTGGCCACCGTTCCGGCGCACGCCGAGGACGAGCCGGTCGCGGCGACCTACACCTGCGGCATCCCGATCGTCGGTGGCACGGTCCAGACGACCACCACCTACTCCACCAACCTGCCCGACGTCGCCTACGTCGGGGAGCAGGCGCCCGTGGACGTCGTGTGGTCCACCCAGGGTGTCATCGGGTGGGGCACCATGAGCCAGGCGTGGAACACGCTCGGGGCACGGTCGATGCGCGCCAACAGCACGATGGCGGTGAAGATCGGCTCCGAGACCCGTTCGGTGAACACCACCGGTGAGGGCCCGAACAACGGTCTCGTCGTGATCCAGAACGGGCAGGACACAGTCCTGCGCGGGTCGGGTCCGTGGGGCACGTGGACCCCGCCGACCACCCCGGGCCAGGTGGACGTGCGACTGCCCAAGTCGTTCACGAACCGGCAGAACTTCTACAAGGACGCCGGTGGTACCTCGGGCACCACGCTCGGCGCGAGCACCAGCACCACCTGCTCGCGCGCCGACGAGCTGGTGGTCGACTCCGTCGCCGTGCGGGCCCGGTCGACCACCACGGTGGCCGCCGACCAGAGCCAGGTCACCGAGGGTGACGCCGTCACCCTGACGTCGGATGTCACCACCACCGGTGGTGCGGCGGCCGGCAAGGTCGAGTTCGTGGTCGGCGAGGGCGAGTCGGCCCGCACGGTGCTGGCCAACGTGGTCGGGGGTCGAGCCTCTGTGATCCTCAACGAGCTCGCGCCCGGCAGCCACCCGGTGACCGCCACCTTCATCCCGACCAACGGGTTCGTGGACCGGTCCAGCTCCACCCCGCTCGAGATCACCGTCGTGGCCGCCGTTCCGGCCACCCCGACCACCACCACGCTGGCGCTGGAGCAGAGCTCCATCAGCAGCGACCAGCAGGCCCGTGCCACGGTGGAGGTGACCGCCGAGAGCGGCGCGCCGACCGGTTCGGCCCGGGTGATGGTGAACGGCAAGGTCGTCTCGGCCCCGCTGGTCGACGGCCGGGCCACGCTGACCCTGCCCGCGCTGCGGGCCGGCAGCTACACGGTCACGGCGACCTACGTGGCGACCAACCCCCGCGAGTACGCGACCAGCAACGCCACCGCCACCCTGGTGGTCACCGCTGGTGCCGGTGGGGACCGGGTGGAGACCTCCACCTGGGTGACCGTGCCGCAGGGCCTGGTCGCCGAGGGGACCGGTGCCACCGTGCGTGCCGGTGTCGTCGCCGCCGGTGCCGCACCGCGGGGAACCGTGGTGTTCACCGTCGGTGAGGTCCAGCGCACGGCCGTGGTCGCCAACGGCCGCGCCGTCGCGGTGCTGCCGGTGCTGCCGGTGGGCACCCATGAGGTGGCCGCGGAGTTCGTCCCGGCGTCGGGCTCGGTCTTCGAGGCCAGCGAGGCCTCGCCGATCACCTTCCGGGTGGTGCGTCCCGGTGAGCCGACCGAGCCGGCCGTGCTCGCAAAGAACACCACGACGTCGCTGACCTCCTCCGGCAGCGTCCCGCTGCGCGGCTCGGTCCGGCTGACCGCCCGGGTGGGCGTCGACGGCGGTGGCGCAGCGGCCGGGCAGGTCCGGTTCGCCGCCGGCCTGGCGACCGTCACGGCGCCGGTGGTCGACGGTGTCGCCACCGCGACGGTGCGGGCGTCGAAGGCGGGCAGCATGGCGGTCTCCGCCGAGTTCGTCCCGGCTGACGCCACCGCCCAGAAGGCCAGCTCGGCGACCGGCTTCGTGCAGGTCTCCAAGCTCGCCAGCCGGGTGGCCATCAAGCACAAGGTGAAGCGGAAGGGTCGCCTGGTGCGTGCCACGGTCCGGGTCACCGGCCCGGGTTCCACGTGCGGCTCCCCGGCGATGGTGGTGCTCCGTCAGGGCTCGACCACCGTGGCCAGTGTCGCGCGGGTGATCCCGTGCAGCGGCAAGATCCTCGCCAAGGTGCCGGTGCCCCGCGCGGGCAAGTACGTGCTGTCGGTGGAGTACACCGGCTCCGCGGAGCTGAACGGCTCCCGGGGTGCGGTGAAGATCAAGGTGAAGCGTCCGAAGAAGAAGTAGCGCGACGCTGACACCACTGGTGCCCGGACGGTTCTGCCCTCCGGGCACCAGTGCGTCGGTGGACGGTGCACGCACCCGGCGGCGCCGGGCAGCGGTAGCGTGCGGGCCGTGAGCGACCCCCGCACCGACCCGAGCCGGGCCCCCCTGATCAGGCGCGCCACCCCCGACGACTGGCCGGCCATCTGGCCCGTCTTCCAGGGCACGGTCGCGGCCGGGGAGACCTACGCCTACCCCGAGGACCTGACCAGCGAGCAGGCGCGCGGACTGTGGCTCGAGCCGGCACCCGGCGAGCAGGTGGTCTGTGTCGACGAGGACGGCACCCTGCTGGGCACCGCCAAGTACGGCACCAACCGCCCCGGCCGCGGGGACCACGTCGGCACCGCCTCCTTCATGGTGGCGCCGCAGGCACGGGGCAGGGGAGTGGGTCGGCTGCTCGGCGAGCACGTGGTGGCCCGGCTGGCCGAGCTCGGCTACGCCGCGATCCAGTTCAACGCGGTCGTGGAGACCAACACCGCGGCGGTGCGGCTGTGGCAGTCCCTGGGCTTCGAGGTGGTGGGCACGGTGCCGCGAGCGTTCCGGTCCGCCGCGCACGGTCCGGTGGGGCTGCACGTGATGCACCTCGCGCTGCCCGCCGCCCAGTGAGCCGCCCAGTGAGCCGCCCCCGGCGAGGGTCGAGAACCTGTTCTACTCTGGCCCCATGACGGCCTCTCCTGCGATCGAGGGTTGGTTCACCACCGGTGACGAACCCGCACTGATCGGTTCCTCGTGCACGAGCTGCGGCACGGTCTTCTTCCCGAAGGTCTCCACCGCCGAGGGCAGCACCAGCTACTGCCGCAACCCGCACTGCACGGGCACCGAGTTCAGCGACACCCAGCTCTCCCGGACCGGGACCATCTGGTCCTACACCGACGCCCAGTACCAGCCGCCGGCTCCGTACCAGGTCGAGGGCGAGTACACCCCGTTCGCGCTGGCCGCGGTCGCGCTGCCCGAGGGCATCACCGTCCTGGGCCAGCTGGCCGAGGGCGTGCAGTGCGCCGACGTGAAGGTCGGCGACACCGTGGAGCTGGTCGTCGAGCCGCTCTCGACCGGCGAGTCGGTGTGGAAGTGGAAGCCCGTCGCGGGCCAGGAGGGTCAGGCATGAGCAACGACGTCAGCATTGCCGGTGTCGGCATGCACCCGTGGGGCAAGTGGGGCCGCAGCTTCGTCGAGTACGGCGTCGCGGCTGCCCGGGACGCCCTGAGCGACGCGGGGATCGCCTGGAACGACGTCGACCTGGTGGTCGGCGGCGAGACCGTGCGCAGCGGCTACGCCGGCTACGTGGCCGGGTCGACCTTCGCCTCGGCGATGGGCTGGAACGGCGCCCGGATCGCGACCTCCTACGCCGCCTGCGCCACCGGCGCCCAGGCCCTGGACACCGCCCGCGCGCGGATCCTGGCCGGGATGAGCGACGTGGCCCTGGTGGTCGGCGCCGACACCGCCCCGAAGGGCTTCCTCAAGCCCAACGAGGGTGAGCGCTGGGACGACCCGGACTGGCTGCGCTTCCGCCTGCTCGGGATGACCAACCCGATGTACTTCGCGCTCTACGCGCGCCGCCGGATGGACCTGTACGGGGCCACCCGCGAGGACTTCGCCCAGGTGAAGGTGAAGAACGCCCGCCACGGCCTGAGCAACCCCTACGCCCGGTACCGCAAGGAGGTCAGCGCCGACGACGTGCTGAACGCCAAGCTGGTCTCGGACCCGCTGAGCCTGCTCGACATCTGCGCGGTCTCCGACGGTGGCGCCGCGGTGGTCCTGGTCTCCGACGCCTACGCCAAGAAGCACGGGCTGGGCGACCTGGTGAAGATCAAGGCGATCTCCACGGTCACCCCGACGTTCCCCAACACCGTCATCGACATGCCGATGATGTCCACCGACGCGGCCAACGCCGTGCCGGCCGGGGAGGTCACCTTCAAGGAGTCGATCGGGACCGCTGCCTACGAGGAGGCCGGGATCGACCCCTCGGACGTGGACGTGGCCGAGGTCTACGACCTCTCCACCGCCCTGGAGCTGGACTGGATCGAGGACCTGCGCCTGTGCGGTCGTGGCGAGGCCGAGCAGCTGCTGCGTGCCGGCGACACCACCATCGGCGGCCGGATCCCGGTCAACCCCTCCGGTGGTCTGGCCTGCTTCGGCGAGGCCGTCCCCGCCCAGGCGCTGGCCCAGGTCTGCGAGCTCACCTGGCAGCTGCGCGGCCAGGCCGAGGGTCGCCGGGTCGAGGACGCCAAGGTCGGCATCACCGCCAACCAGGGCCTGTTCGGTCACGGCTCCTCGGTGATCGTCGCCCGCTGACCCTCCTCGGCCCGCACTGGTCCATGTCACGCGGTGTTCAAGGCACTTCCACAGTCGTCTGCGGCTAGGGAAGTGCCGGGAACACCGCGTGACACGTTCCGGGGGTGTCGGAGTCTGGGTGGTGGGGTGTCGGCGGCCGGGTCTAGGTTCGCCGGTACCACGACCGAGGGGGACCGATGACCGAGCACACCGACCTGTCACCCGAGCGGGCCGACCTGCTGGACTCGCTGCGCAAGCACCGCCACCTGTTCACCCTCCCGCTCGTGGGGGCCAGTGACGAGCAGGCGCGCACCCGCAGCACCGTCAGCGAGCTGACCCTGGGGGGCGTGGTCAAGCACGTCACCGCGACCGCTGCCGAGTGGCTCGACTTCACCGAACGGGGCGCCGGCGCCATGCCCGAGGTCGACTGGGACAACGTCGACTGGTGCGACCCGCCGCCGGAGGTCCTGGCGCGGATGGCCGAGTTCACGATGGGGGAGGGCGAGACCCTGGCCGGCCTGCAGGCCCGTTTCGACGAGGTCTTCGACCGGGCTGAACGCCTCGCGGTGGAGGCCGACCTGGACGTCTCGCACGAGCTTCCGCCCGCACCCTGGTTCCCGCCCGGCACCGCCTGGTCGACCCGCCGGGTGCTGATGCACCTGGTCGCCGAGACCTCCCAGCACGCGGGCCACGCCGACATCATCCGCGAGGCGATCGACGGCCAGAAGTCGATGGGCTGAGCAGCCCGGCGCCCCCGCCCGCTGTCACGCGGTGTCCAACGCACTCTCATAGCCGTCTGCGGCTGTGGAAGTGCTCGTAACACCGCGTGACAACTCCGGGGGACGGGTCAGGACGGGCTGACGCCCCACCGGGCGACCAGCGACTCGCCGGTCTCCAGCCAGGTCAGGCCGGTGCCGGAGTTGAACGCGTCCGCGGGCGCGGTCATCGGCTCCACGGCCAGGGCCAGCTCACGCCCGGGCAACCGGTCGGTGAGGAAGAGCTGCACGACCCCGAAGACCGGTTCGGCCCACAGGGTGACGGCTCGTCCGTCGGGTGCGGTGAGCCGGTGCCGCACCAGCCCGTCCGGCTCTGCGGCCAGGTCGGTGTAGCCGTGGTCCACCCGACGGTCAGCGACCAGCGCGCCGCCCCGCCAGTCGTGGACCCCGGCAACGGCCTCCACCCCGACCGGGTTCAGCCGGTCGTCCACGGTGATCACGCTCGAGGCCTCCACCGCCAGGGTGCACGCGGCCACCGGCACGTCCCCCACCCGCAGGTACGGGTGCGCCCCGATCGCCACCGGCGCTCGCTCCGGGCCGTGGTGGAGCACCTCGTGGGTCGCGGTGAGCCCGTCGGCCGACACCGACCAGGTGACGGTGTGGGTCAGCCGGAACGGGTACCCGGACTGGGGGAACACCTCGGCGGCCAGGACCACCCGGTCCGGGTGCTCCTCGACGCACCGGTAGGCCGTGTGCCGCAGCAGCCCGTGCGAGGCGTTGCCCCGGGCCGGCTCGCTCAGCGCCAGCTGCTGCACCTGACCGTCCAGCAGCCAGCGTCCGTCGCGGACCCGGTTGGGCCACGGCACCAGCAGCTGGCCGCTGCCCGCCGGGACCGGTCCGTCGGCCGGGGCCGGCTCGGTGCACCACCGGCCCTCGTGCCGGTAGCCGAGCAGCGTCGCCCCGGCCTCGGCCACGAAGGCCTCGTGGGTGCCGTCGGGCCCCGCGCAGCGCAGCGTCCAGGTCCGTCCGGTGGCGCCGCCCGCACCGGGCAGTGAGGTCGTCGAGGAGGAGTCGTCCACGACCGAGAACCTAGCCCCCGCGGCTTGTCGGCGGGGCTAGCGTGGGCCCGTGAGCACCTCGAGCACCCCGGACACCGCGGCCCCCACGATCTCCACCCTCGGCGAACTGCGGGCCAGCGGCCACGTCCACAAGCCCCTGCGCGCCGAGCTGCGCGACAACCTGCTGACCAAGCTGGCAGCCGGTGAGGACCCGTGGCCCGGGCTGCACGGCTTCACCGACACCGTGGTCCCCCAGGTCGAGCGGGCCCTGATCGCCGGCCACGACATCGTGCTGCTCGGCGAGCGCGGTCAGGGCAAGACCCGGCTGCTGCGCTCCCTGGTGGGACTGCTGGACGAGTGGACGCCGGTGATCTCCGGCTCCGAGCTGGGCGAGCACCCCTACGAGCCGATCACCGTCGCCTCCACCCAGGCGGTGGCCGCCCACGGCGACGACCTGCGGATCTCGTGGCAGCACCGCGAGGACCGGTTCGCCGAGAAGCTCGCCACCCCCGACACCTCGGTGGGTGACCTGATCGGCGACGTGGACCCGATGAAGGTCGCGGAGGGGCGACACCTGGGCGACCCGGAGACGATCCACTTCGGCCTGATCCCGCGCAGTCACCGCGGCATCGTGGTGATCAACGAGCTGCCCGACCTGGCCGAGCGGATCCAGGTGGCGATGCTCAACGTGATGGAGGAGCGCGACATCCAGATCCGCGGCTACGTGATGCGGCTGCCGCTGGACGTGCTGGTGATGGCCAGCGCGAACCCCGAGGACTACACCAACCGCGGCCGGATCATCACCCCGCTCAAGGACCGGTTCGGCGCCGAGATCCGCACCCACTACCCGCGCGAGGTCCACGAGGAGGTCGCCGTCATCCGGCAGGAGGCCGACCTGGTGGCCCACGTGCCCGACCACCTCGTCGAGATCCTGGCCCGGTTCACCCGCCAGCTGCGCGAGTCCACCGCCGTCGACCAGCGCTCCGGCGTCTCGGCCCGGTTCGCGATCGCCGGCGCCGAGACCATCGCCGCCGCGGCCCTGCACCGGGCCACGGTCACCGGCGAGGAGCAGGCGGTGGCCCGGATGGTCGACGTGGAGACCGCCGTCGACGTGCTCGGCGGCAAGGTCGAGTTCGAGACCGGGGAGGAGGGCCGGGAGCGCGAGATCCTCACCCACCTGTTGCGCACCGCCACCGCCGAGACCGTGCGGGGCACCTTCCGCGGCCTGGACTTCGGCCCCCTGGTGGCCGCGCTCGAGGACGGGGCTGCCGTCGCCACCGGCGCCCGGGTGACCGCCAAGGAGTTCCTGGCCGGGCTGCCCGACCTCGGCACCGACCTGTACGACCAGGTCGCCGACCGGTTGGCCGCGACCACCGACGGGGAGCGGGCCTCAGCAGTCGAGCTCGCCCTGGAGGGGCTCTTCCTGGCCCGCAAGGTCGGCAAGGACGCCGACGGCGCGCAGACGGTCTACGGCTGAGCCGGTGAGCCGCTACCGCAAGTACGACGGGGGCGACCCGCTCGCTCCGCCGGTCGACCTGGCCGAGGCCCTGGAGGCCATCGGTGAGGACGTGATGGCCGGGTACAGCCCCGAGCGGGCGATGCGCGAGTTCCTGCGCCGCGGCGGCAACGACCAGGCGGGGCTGGACGACCTGGCCCGCCAGATCGCGCAGAAGCGGCGCGACCTGCTCTCCCGGCACAACCTCGACGGCACCCTGGAGGAGGTCAGGCGGCTCCTGGACGAGGCGGTCCTGGCCGAACGCGGCCAGCTGGCCCGCGACGTCACCCTGGACGACGACGACCGGGCGTTCGCCGAGATGCGGTTGGCCAACCTGCCCGACTCCACCGCCGCCGCGGTCACCGATCTGGGCTCCTACGACTGGCACTCGGGCGAGGCCCGGGAGAAGTACGAGGAGATCAAGGACCTGCTCGGCCGCGAGCTGCTCGACCAGCGCTTCGCCGGGATGAAGCAGGCGCTGCAGGGGGCGAGCGAGGCCGACCGGCGCGCGGTCACCGAGATGATGGCCGACCTCAACGACCTGCTCGAGAAGCACGCCCGCGGTGAGGACACCACCGACGACTTCGCCGAGTTCATGGACCGGCACGGGCACCGGTTCCCGGAGAACCCGCGCAACGTCGAGGAGCTGATCGACGCGCTCGCCTCGCGCGCCGCCGCGGCCCAGCGGATGCTCAACTCGATGACGCCCGAGCAGCGGGCCGAACTGATGGAGCTGTCCGCCCAGGCGTTCGGCTCCCCGGAGCTGATGGACCAGCTGGCCCGGATGGACGCGAACCTGCAGGGGCTGCGACCGGGGGAGGACTGGTCGGGGTCGGAGCGGTTCGGCGGGGGCGAGGGGTTGGGCCTGGGCGACGGTACCGGCGCGCTGCAGGACCTGGCCGAGCTCGACGCGTTGTCCGACCAGCTCTCCCAGGCCTACGCCGGGGCCCGGATGGACGACATCGACCTGGACGCGTTGAGCCGCCAGCTCGGCGACGACGCGGCCGTCTCGGCCCGCACCCTGGCGGACCTGGAGAAGGCACTGCGGGAGACCGGCTACCTGGCCAAGGGGTCCACCGGGGAGCTGCGGCTCAGCCCGCGCGCCATGCGCCAGCTCGGCAAGGCCCTGCTCAAGGACGTCGCCACCCGGCTGTCCAACCGCGACGGGCAGCGTGACGCCCGGTTGGCCGGTGCGGCCGGTGACCTGAGCGGCGCCACCCGGGAGTGGCAGTTCGGCGACACCGAGCCGTGGGACGTGACCCGCACCCTGACCAACGCGATCCGGCGCGCCGGGCCCGGCTCGGGGCGGGTGCGGATCGAGATCGGCGACGTGGAGGTCTCCGAGACCGAGGCTCGCACCCAGGCGGCGGTGGCGCTGCTGGTCGACACCTCGTTCTCGATGGCGCTGGACGGGCGCTGGGTGCCGATGAAGCGGACCGCCCTGGCGCTGCACACGCTGATCCGCTCGCGGTTCCGCGGCGACCACCTGCAGCTGATCGGGTTCGGCCGGACCGCGCAGGTGATGGAGATCGAGGAGCTCACCGGGCTGGACGCCCGCTACGCCAAGGGCACCAACCTGCACCACGCGCTGCTGCTGGCCAACCGGCACTTCCGCAAGCACCCGAACGCGCAGCCGGTGCTGCTGGTCGTCACCGACGGTGAACCCACCGCGCACCTGGAGGGTGACGGTGAGGTCTGGTTCTCCTACCCGCCGCACCCCGCGACCATCGGGTTGGCGGTGCGTGAGCTCGACACCGCCTGCCGGCTGGGAGCCAGCACCACGTTCTTCCGGTTGGGCGAGGACCCCGGCCTGGCCAGGTTCGTGGAGTCGATGGCCCGGCGTGCCGACGGGACCGTGGTCGCCCCCGAGCTGGACGACCTGGGTGCCGCGGTCGTCGGGTCGTTCCTCGGGGGCCGGGCCGGCTCCGCGGGGGGCGGAACCGACCCGGTGTCGGGGTGGCGGGGCTTCGGTCGAGGGGTCTGGGCGGGCTGAGCGCCCGCGGCCTCAGCTGGCGGTGCCGCCCGTGTCCTCGGAGGCACCGGTGTCGTCACCGGTCGTGCTGCCCGGCCCGTCCGACTGCCCGGTCTCCCCGGCCAGGAACGAGCGGATGGACTCGGCCTCCTCGCTCACCGTCTCGGCCGTGACCAGGTCGCCGGCCTGCTCGGTGAGCACCTTCTCCCATGCGGCCAGCAGCGACTCGGCGCGCCCGGAGTCGACCAGCTCGGCCTGCAACCGTTCGGTCGCCTCGTCGACGAGCTGGGCGAACTCGTCGACCTCGTTGAACCGCTCGACCAGGGGGTTGGAACGCCCGCCCATCGGGCCGCCGCGCTGGCCGTCCCGGCCCTGACCGTTCTGACCCTGACCGTGCTGGCCGCCCTGCGACGGTTCCATCCCCTCGGGCGGCTCGAAGCCCTCCGGCGGCTCCAACCCCTCCGGCGGCTCGAACCCCTCCGGCGCGGTGCCCCGGTCGCCCTGCTCACCGGAGCCCGGCCGTCCCCCGCCGGGCCCGCCCATCGAGGTGCCCAGGGCCAGGTTGTGGTCCCAGGCCACCACGGTGAACTGCTCGGCCCCGTCGTCCCAGCGCAGGTAGGAGTTGTTGCCCGGCCCGTCGATGTCGTCGAAGTTCCCGACCAGGTCCTCGAACGCCAGGTAGGTGGCGAACGCCTCCACGTCGAGCCGCTCGGGGAGCTGCTCGGCGAACTCGGCGTCGGTGGAGTTGTTGACGAAGTCGAGGAAGTCGGTGAGCGGGGTGAGGTCCTCGGTCCCGGTCTCCTGGTCGAAGACGTCGACGTAGTCGGCCGGGTCGGTGCCCCGGTAGCTCCAGTCGCCCCCGGCCTCGGCCTTGTACAGCCACCCGTCGCTGGAGAAGTTCTGCTCCTCCCACGCCTCGTCCAGGTGCTGCACCACCAGGCGCAACCGGGCCGCGGCGCCGTTGACGCTGAACGACGTCGCGACGGCCTCCTCGCTGGCCAGCCCGGCCTCGGCCAGCAGGTCCAGGGCGACGGCCTCGTTGAGTGCGGTGGCGCTGTTGTTGGACCGGACGACGAACTCGGTCCAGCCGTCCAGGTTCTGCCCGTCGACGAACTTGTCGAGCCGGATCAACCAGGGCAGGTCGGTGGGTTCACTGTCCTCGCTGACCTGGCGCAGCGAGGAGTTCCCCTTCAGTCGCAGACCGACGTTGCGGAAGGTGGTGCCGTCGATGGTGACGTCGGCGGTGATCCACTCCTTCTCGTCGGTCTCGGTGTAGGTCGCCAGCATGTCGCTGAGGGCGTCGGTGTCGACCTCCACGGAGAACTCGTGCAGCACCGAGGCGTCGTAGACCCCGTCGGCGGCCGCGGCCCGGGCGGCCACCGCGCTGGTGCTGCCCGTGGAGGTGCCCCCGAGCACCGAGCACCCGCTCAGGGCGACGGACGTGGCGAGCACCGCGGTGCCGAGGTGGAGCCGGAATCGTGCGGTGCGGGTGGTGGGGGGGCTCATCGGTCCTCCTGGTGGGTGTGCGGGTCGAGGTCGCGGGTGATCACCCGGTGCCAGCGGTTGCGCGGCAGGTCGGGGTCGAGCAGGGCGCGGCCGGTGGCGTACTTGGAGAACCGGGCCGGCCGGCAGCCGTGGGCCCACAGGAAGCGGTCCACCGCAGCCCGGCTGCCCACCGGCGTCTTGGTCTCCAGCACCAGCAGCTCGGGTGCAGGTTGGCGACGCCCGTCGGGCAGCTCCCAGGCCAGCGCCGAGTCGAGGGTGAGCCGGGCGCCGCTCCCCGGCAGCAGCACGGTGCGGCGCCGGTAGTGGGTGGTCAGCACCGGTCGCAGGTCGTTGACGTCGACGCCCTCGATCCGTGACTCGGCCAGCCGCTCGGCGACGTGCTCACGAGCGGCGGCACCGAGCCTGTCGGTGCCCGCGGGCAGTTCGAGCCGCTCCTTGACCGTCGAGCCGCGCATCCCACGGGTTTTCACCTCCAGGTGGCACTCGCCGGTGTCGACGTAGTGGCGCAGCCGCACCTTGAACCGGCGCCGGCGACGGTGGGCCGCCCCGGTGAACCCGGTGTGCTCGGCGGTGTCGAAGTAGGTGGACCGGTAGCCGAAGTCCCGGGTGCCGGCGATCTGCAGGCTGCGGGCCCCGGCCACGGCCAGCACCTGGTCGTGCAACTGGGTGGTGAGCTGGTCGTGGCGGCCCGGGACGAGCAGGTACTTGCGGTCGGTGCGGGTCAGCAGCGCGGCGGAGTCGTTGAGCTCCTCGAGCCCGACCGGGGCGAGGGTGTCCAGGACCCGGGGGTTCACCGGATCGCCTCGTGCTCGTCGCGGGCGCGGGCCAGCTCGGCGTCCGTCGCGGCGACACGGGTGCTCGGCACCACGTAGCGCACGTCGACCTCGGTGGAGTCGTCGACCAGGTCGAGCCGGAGCACGTTCGCCTGGCGGACCCGGGCACCCAGCAGGGTCTCCAGGTGGGCGGTCAGCTCGGGCTCCCGGGTGATTGCCCGGTCCAGCACCACGACCTGCTGGCGGTAGCCCGACAGCAGTCGGGGGGAGTCGATCAGCGCCATCGCCCCGACCAGCAGCACCATCAGGCCCAGCGCGACGGGCCGGTCCACGCCCAGACCGCCGATCAGACCCAGGGCCAGGGAGACGAAGTAGTAGGCGACCTCGGGCTGGCCCAGCTCGGTGGAGCGGAGCCGGATGATGGACAGCACCCCGAACAGCCCCATGCCGAGGCCGACGGTGACGGTCGTGGAGGCCAGCGCGGTGGCCACCCCCAGCACCCCGACGTTGACCGCCACGAAGGCGATCACCAGGTCGCGGCGCCGGTGCCGGGGGAAGTAGACGGCCAGGGTGAGCAGGAGGACCGCGACGAGGTCGGCGGCGGGGAGGAGGAGGTCGCTGAAAGTGATCATGCGGACGAGCCTGCTCGGCGCGGGTGTCACCGGACTGGGTGAAACCTGTGCTCGGGCTGTGAGCTGATTCCGGTGCGCGACGGCTGGCTAGGGTCGGGGCATGACCGGTCAGATCCTCACCGCCGACCAGGCGCGGTTGCGGGCCTCCCGCACCAGCGTCAAGTGGCGGGCCCACCCCGAGCACGTGCTGCCCCTGTGGGTGGCGGAGATGGATGCCGAGCCCTGTGCCGAGGTGGTGCACGCGGTCTCCGACGCCCTGCGGCGCGGTGACACCGGCTACTCGTGGGGCGAGCCGCTGGTGGAGGCGTTCACCGGGTTCGCCCGGCGGCGCTGGGGCTGGGAGGTCGAGGGGGCCCGGGTGCTGCAGACCCCCGACGTGATGATCGGGATCTCCGAGCTGGTGCACGCCCACACCTCGCACACCGGCACGGTGGTGGTCAGCCCGCCGGTCTACGACTCTTTCTACGGCTTCATCGAGGCGTCCGGACGGCGCCTGCTCACCGCGCCGCTCGGCGACGACCTGCGGCTGGACCCCGAGGCGCTGGAGCGGGCCTTCGCGCAGGCCGGGGCCGGCTCGGTGTACCTGCTGTGCAACCCGCAGAACCCGACCGGCACGGTGCACACGGCCGCGGAGCTGGCCGCCCTGGCCGGGCTCGCCGAAGCGCACGGGGTGCTCGTGGTCTCCGACGAGATCCACGCCCCACTGGTGCACGCGGGCGCCACGTTCACGCCCTACCTGGGCGTGCCGGGTGCGGAGCGGGGGATCGCCCTGGTCAGCGGCTCCAAGGCCTGGAACCTGGCCGGCCTGAAGACCGCGCTGGCCGTGCCGGGCCCCGGGGCCGAGCTGGGGTTGCACGAGGTGGTCACCCACGGTGCCCAGCACCTGGCCGTGATCGCCCAGACCACGGCCTGGAACGAGGGGGAGCCGTGGTTGGCCCAGCTGCACACCGAACTGGCCGACCGGCGCCGGCTCCTGACCGACCTGCTGGACGACCAGCTGCCCGAGGTCCGGGTGGCCCCGGCCCAGGCGACGTTCCTGTCCTGGCTGGACTGCCGTGCCCTGGGGCTCGACGACCCGGCCGCGGCGTTCCTGGAGGCAGGGGTCGCCCTGGTCGCCGGGACCCGTTACGACACGCGGGCCGACGGCTGGGTCCGGTTGAACCACGCGACCTCGACGGAGGTGCTCAACGAGGCGGTGGCCCGGATGGCGCAGGTCCGCCGGACGGCGTGACCCTGCGGTGCTGACCCGGACCGGGCCCCCCGGCCCCGGCCCGGGTCGGCCGGGGTCAGTCCCGCCAGGCCCGCACGGCGGTCCGGGTCATCGCCACGACCTGCGGGCGCCGGGTGTAGCGCATCGACGGGAAGATGAGAACGGTGGTGACGACCTTGCCGCTGCGCACCACGTTGAGGTTGATCCGGCCGCTGCGCAGCCGCATCGCGATGGTCGCCTGCTGCTGGCCCATCCGGGGCATCCGGTAGGACTTGAACCGGGCACGGACCTGCGGGGTGGCGACCTTCGGGCAGACCACCAGCAGCCGCTGCCAGCCCCGCACGATCGCCCTGGCCTGCCGCTTGGTCTGCATCCGGGCGGTGTTGACCAGCACCTTGTGCGAGTCGATCGGGTCGCGGCCCACGTAGGTGGCCTCACGGCCGCTGGCCGCGCGGACCTTGCGGACTCGGTCGCGGCAGCTGGCGGGCGCCCGGTAGGCACGGGCGGAGGGGTTGATCTTGCGGGTGCCGCGCAGCAGCGTCGGCACGGCCCGGCCGGCCTCGGCCACGGTGGGGAGGTCGTCGGCGCCGATGGTGCGCGGCGCCGCGGAGGCGGCGGGGTGGGGCAGCACGAGCAGCAGGGCGGTGAGGCAGAGCGCCAGCGTCTGCAGGGGGAGCTTCGTCATGGAGGTGTCCTCGGGGTCTGGGAGGGAGTGGTGCCGGCCGTGGCCGGTCACGACATCCGCCGGGTGGGAGGCCCGGCCCGCGAGAGGATGTCGAGGTACCACCCGTTGAACGGCACGACGCCGGCCGGGTTACGCCCCCGGCGCCTCGGCTGTGGCCCGGGGGAGCGCGCGCCGCCGTGGGAGCGGCGGGGTTGCCGGCCGGGTCAGTCCACCGGTTCGGCGAACCCGGGCAGGTGGTCGGTGAGGATCTGCCGGAACGGCGCCTCGGCCTCGAGCTGGGAGAGCAGACCGATCCCGCCGAGCCAGGTGCGGTGGATCAGCACGTAGCTGGGCGGCAGGTTGAGCTTGGTGGCGACGCTGAACCCCGGGTCGGAGACGTCGTTGATCCGCTCGAACTGGGCGCGCATCCAGGCCCGGCTGAACTGGAAGGTCTCGGTCCGGGCGGGTTCGACGAACGGGGAGAGGTAGTCCAGCACCAGGGCGGGGTCGACCCGGATACCGGGCTTGATGAACCCCTCGGCGCGCAACCCCTCGGCCAGGGTCTCCTCGTCGCCGGACATCGCGATCCGGATCAGTCGGCCCATCGCCGAGGGCATGGCACGCTCGGGGAGCCGGGCCACGGCGCCGAAGTCGAGCACCCCGAGCCGCCCCGGGGAGCCGTCCTCGGCCGGGACCGGCCGGAAGTTCCCGGGGTGCGGGTCGGCGTGCAGCATCCCGGTCCGGGCGGGGCCCTCGAACAGGAACGTGGCGACCAGTCGGCCGTAGTGGTCGCGTTCGGCGCGGGTTCCCTCGGCGATCACCCGCGCCAACGACCCGGGGCTCTCCAGCCACTCGCTGACCAGCACTTTCCGCGTGGCCTCCAGCGCGTCCGGGACGACGTGGTCGGGGTGGTCGGCGAAGGCGACGGCGAACTCGTGCTGGGCGGAGGCCTCGAGCTCGTAGTCGAGCTCCTCGGCGGCACGCTCCTCGAGCTCGTCGACGACGGCGCGCACATCGATCCCTGGGAAGACCGGCGCGACGGTGCGGGCCAGGCGCCCGATCTGGCGCAGGTCACCCATCAGGGCCTGTTCGGCACCGGGGTACTGGACCTTGACCGCCACCTCGCGGCCGTCGTGCCAGCGGCCGCGGTGCACCTGACCGATCGAGGCGGCCGCGGTGGGGGCGCCGTCCAGCTCGGGCAGGCGCTCACGCCAGTCCTCGCCCAGCTCGGCGGCGAGGATCTCGTGCACCGTCCGGGTGGGCATCGGCGGCGCCTGGTCCTGCAGCTGGGTGAGGTGCTCGCGGTAGGGGGCCGCGACGTCCTCGGGCAGCGCCGACTCCAGCACCGAGAGCGCCTGGCCGAACTTCATCGCGCCGCCCTTGAGCTGCCCCAGGGTGCGGAACAACTGCTCGGCGGTGCGCTGCTGCACCTCACGGGTCACGGCCTCTGCCGGAGCGCCGCCGATCCGCTTGCCCAGCCCGAGCGCGGTCCGACCGGCGTACCCCAGGGGCAACCCGGCCAACCGGAACGCCCGGCTCGCCGCCTTGCGTGGCAGTTCGGTCATGGACCCAGTGTGTCGGATGGGTGGTGGGGCGGGCGGCTGCTTGGCTGGGTGTCGTGAGCGACGTCCACACCCACCTGACCGCCTACCTGGCTGCCCGGGGCCTGACGATGCCGTCGGGAGCCTCGGCCCGGAAGGTGGCCGAGGAGGCCACCGAGCTGGTGGAGGTGTGCGCGGCCGACCAACCCGACCCGGTGCGGCTGCGGCACGAGGTGGCCGACGTGGTGCTCGCGGCGGCCGTGGTCGCGCACCACCACGGGTTCACCGTGGAGGAGGCGTTGCGGTCCAAGATCGACCACGACACCGGCCGGGAACCACGCACCGCGATCGAGGTGGTCGGGCACGACCCGGCCTGGGCCGTGCAGTTCGCGACCCTGGCCCGGGACCTGTCCGACGCGCTGGCGGGCATCGAGGGGGTGCAGGTCGAGCACGTCGGGTCGACCTCGGTGCCGGGACTGGTCGCCAAACCCGTGCTCGACGTGGACGTGCTGGTCGAGGCCGACCAGGTCCCCGCTGCGGTGGCGGCGCTGGAGTCCGTCGGGTACGTGCACCGCGGTGACCTGGGCGTCAGCGACCGGGAGGCCTTCCACGCCCCCGACGACGGGCTGCGCCGCCACGTCTACGTGTGCGTCCGGGGCACCCTGCACGTGCGCAACCACCTGGCGGTGCGCGAGGTGCTGCGTCGCCGCGCCGACCTGCGTGAGGCGTACGGCGAGGTGAAGAGCCGGCTGGCGGCGGTGCCGGGCATGGACACCGACACCTACCTGGCCGGCAAGTCGCAGGTGCTGCAGCAGGTGCTGGCCGAGTCCGACCTGAGCGAGGCGGAACGGCTGGCGATCTGGCGGCTCAACGACCCCGCACGCTGAGTCGCTGAGCCGCGACCTGAGCGGTCAGCTCTCGTCGATCATCCGCAGCGCATAGAACACCGCGCCACCGAGCAGGGCCGCCGAGACCAGCCACGGGAACGGGAACAGGTCGTTCCCGGTCAGCTTGACCGCGCCGGCCCACAGCAGGGCCCCCACCACGAACAGGGCGACGCGCTGGCGGGTGCTGATCTCGTGCATGGGACCAGCCTAGGGTCCGGACCCGAACCCGACCTCAGCGGTTGCGGCGGATCCGTCCCGAGAGCCAGGCCAGCGAGATCATGCTGAAACCGGCCAGCGCCACCGGCAGCCAGATCAGGTCGCCGTACTTGGCCAGCGCCGGGGGCAGCACCGGTTGGGCGGTCACCGCGACCGGGCTGGCGTCCTTCCCCTTGCAGCGGATGGCGACCGCGGCCGGGGTGTTGCGCACCGTCCAGGTGCCGACCATGCCGCCGCGCTGGTCCCGGCGCCAGTACTTGCCGTCGGGGTCCTCGAGCAGCAGCGCGGTGCCCTCGGCGTTGCGCAGCCGACAGGCCGGGGTCCGTTCCGCGTCGTGGGTCCAGACCAGCAGGTCGGCGCCCCCGCTGACCGGGTGCCAGGTGTCGTCGACGGTGATGAGCTCCTCGGCGCGCCACTGGAAGTCCGTCGAGGTGACCGCCACGTAGAGGGCCGAGAGGGCCGTGGCCAGGAGCAGTCCCAAGGAGACGAGCGCAGGCAGGAACGTCGTCTGCTGGACCCGTTTCCCCATGGCCGAGCACGCTAGCGGCGCGCTGACCTCGGGGGACATGGCCCGAAGGAGCCATCCCGCACCGACCGGTCGGCGTGGTAGTGCGCCCGGACGGGTGCGGCAGGATCTGCCCCATGGGTGAGGTGACGATCCGGTCCGGCCGTGACGGCGACGAGCTCCTGCTCCCGGCGTTCTGGGCGGTCGCGGGGGAGAACGCGGGTCGTCCCGCGGACCGTCCCGAAGCCGTGCGGGCGCTGCTGGACCGCGACCCGGAGGCCGTGCTGGTCGCCGAGGCCGACGGGCAGGTGGTGGGCACGGTGATCGCCGGGTGGGACGGGTGGCGTGCCAACCTCTACCGGCTCGCGGTCCACCCCGACCAGCGTGGGCGCGGGATCGCCCGCCGGCTGCTCGGCCTGGCCGAGGAACGGGTGGCCGGGTTCGGGACCGGCCGGGTGCTGGCGATGGTGCTCGACGACAACCACCGGGGTCAGCAGCTGTGGCGCGGGGCCGGGTACCAGCCCCAGACCGACTGGTCGCGCTGGGTCAAGCGCCTCTGAGCGCGGGCCCGCGCCCGGGTCACGCGGGGAACGGCACCCCGGTGTTGGCGTGGCAGCGGTACCCGTGCGGGTTCTTCGCCAAGTACTGCTGGTGCACGTCCTCGGCGTAGAAGTAGCCCGCCTCGGCCGCGGGACGGATCTCGGTGGTGATCTCACCCAGACCACGCTCGACCAGTTCGCGGCCGTACCGGGCGGTCAGCTCCCGGGCAACCGTGTCCTGCTCGGGGGTCGTCGGGTAGATCGCCGAGCGGTACTGGGTGCCGATGTCGTTGCCCTGCTGCATGCCCTGGGTGGGGTCGTGGATCTCGAAGAACCCCTTGACCAGGTCGGCGTAGCTGACCACGGTCGGGTCGAAGAGGACCCGGATCGCCTCGGTGTGGCCGGTGCGTCCGGTGCACACCTCCTCGTAGGTGGGGTGCGGGGTGAACCCGCCGGCGTACCCGACCGAGGTCGACCACACCCCCGGCACCTGCCAGTAGATCTCCTCCGCACCCCAGAAGCAGCCCAGACCCAGCACCGCCTCCTCCAGACCTGCTGGCGCACCGGGGGAGTCGACGTCGGCGACCACCGGGGTGCCCAGCACGACGTGGTCGCCCAGCACCCACGGCTGGGTGGGACGTCCGGGCAGAGCGGCGTCGGCAGCGACCATCTCGGACTTCGGGGCTCGGGAGAACATGGCTCCATCTTCCTCCGCCGGGCAAGCGGCCCGGCACAGACCCGTCGAGGCGCGGACCCGTCAGGGTGCCAGGACCCGCACCGGCAACGTGGCCGGGTGGCTGTTCGCGACCCGCACCGCGAACGCGTGGAACCCGCGTCGGACCGGCACCCGCTGCTCGGTGCCGTCGGGCCGGGTCACCGCCACCGCGCGCACCCCCGACCGGGGACCGAACCACCCCGCTCCCCGGCAGAGGCTGTCCTCGCACACGGCCGGGTCCGGGTCGGGCGGGTCGAACCGCTCGGTGGTGTCGAACCAGGCCTCGCCGGGGGGAGCGGTCAGGCACTGCACCGGCGGGAGCCCGTCGAGGCGCAGCCAGGCCAGCACACCGGACGCGGTCCGGGCCCGGGCCAGCACCCGGGCCCCGGTCAGGTCGTAGCCCAGCAGCTGGCTGCACGCGGGGACCACGGACCGTCCGCCCGGGTCGGTGGTGGTGTCCGTGGTGGTCTCCGTGGCGTCGAGCACCTGCCGTTGCGGCACCGAGCAGGTCACTGCGTCCCCGCCTGCCTCGTCCACGGGTTCACCCCGGCGGTACATCGCCAGGGGCGCGCCGATCCGGGTGTCGAAGGCTGCCGCGTCCTGCGCCAACGGCACCGCCACCCCGTCCCGGATGCCGGCCACCCAGGTGCCGCCGCGTCGCGCGCCCAGCACCTCCGCGCAGCGCCGCTCCGCGTCACCGGGGTCGACCGCGTCGCCGTACACCTCGGCGGGAGACACCTCGGTGGGAGCCGG
Organism: Actinomycetes bacterium; assembly: GCA_023396115.1. Taxonomy (GTDB): domain Bacteria; phylum Actinomycetota; class Actinomycetes; order Propionibacteriales; family Nocardioidaceae; genus Nocardioides. Next base: position 141,645 of record JAEWXC010000022.1, read on the forward strand.
GCCGGAGGGGGTGGTGGCCGCTGCGTCCTCACCAGCGGGGCCGGGGGAGTCGTCCCCGCGCCACTGCAGCACCACCACCGCGACGAGGCCCGCGACCAGCAGGGCCGCGAGCAGGCGGAGAATGCCGCGACGGCGCTCGTCACGGAACTGCATCCCGACCGAGGAGTGGTCCGGACCCTGCGGTTCGTCCATCGAGACCTCCGCCACCGCTGTCCCGGCGACCCGACCTCCCCCGAGGACCGGTCCCGACGACGGGCCTCCAGCGGTGCTGGTGGGTAGCCTGCCCCACGTGACCAGCGAACACCGCCACAAGTCCGGATTCGACACGCGCGCCATCCACTCCGGCTACGAGCCGGACCCCACCACCGGCGCCGTGATCCCGCCGATCTACGCCACCTCGACGTACAAGCAGGACGGCGTCGGCGGGATGCGCAACGGCTACGAGTACTCCCGCTCGGGCAACCCGACGCGCACCGCGCTCGAGGGTGCCTTGGCGGCCTGTGAGGAGGGGGAGCGCGGGTTCGCGTTCGCCTCGGGTCTGGCCGCCGAGGACACCCTGATCCGCTCGCTGCTGCGTCCCGGCGACCACGTGGTCATCCCCGACGACGCCTACGGCGGCACGTTCCGCCTCTTCGACAAGGTCGCAGGCGTCTGGGGCGTCGAGCACGCCCCGGCGCAGGTGTCGGACCCGGAGGCCGTCGCCGCGGCGATCGTGCCCGGCCGGACCCGGATGGTGTGGGTCGAGACGCCGACCAACCCGATGCTCACCATCGCCGACATCGAGGCGCTGGCCGCCGTCGCGCACGACGCGGGTGCGCTGCTGGTCGTCGACAACACCTTCGCCTCGCCCTACCTGCAGCAGCCGCTGACCCTGGGTGCCGACGTGGTCGTGCACTCCACCACCAAGTACGTCGGGGGCCACTCCGACGTGGTCGGCGGCGCCGCGGTGGTCCGGGACCTCGACCTGGCCGAGAAGATCGCCTTCCACCAGAACTCGATGGGTGCCGTGCCCGGACCCTTCGACTGCTTCCTCACCCACCGAGGCCTCAAGACCCTGGGGGTGCGGATGGAACGGCACTGCGACAACGCCGAGGCCGTGGTGGAGTTCCTCAGCAACGACCCGCGGGTCGCCGAGGTGATCCACCCGAGCCTGCCCGAGCACCCCGGCCACGCGGTCGCCGCGCGCCAGATGAAGCGCTTCGGCGGGATCGTCTCCTTCCGGGCCGCCGGTGGCGAGCAGGCCGCACTGGACACCTGCGCCCGCGCCGAGGTGTTCACCCTCGGGGAGTCCCTGGGCGGCGTGGAGTCGCTGATCGAGCACCCGGGCCGGATGACCCACGCCTCGGTCGCCGGCACCGACCTGGAGGTCCCCGCGGACCTGGTCCGGCTCAGCGTCGGCATCGAGACCGCTGACGACCTGATCGCCGACCTCGACCGCGCCCTGGGCTGAGGCCGCACGCCGATGACCCGGTACCTGGCCGTCGACTTCGGCTCCACCTTCACCAAGGCTGCTCTGGTCGAGGCCGGGACCGGGGTGCTGCTCGGCACCACCAGCCACCCGACCACCCTGGCCACCGACGTGCTCGACGGCTTCCGGGCGTGCCGCGAGCAGCTCGGCCTGGCCCCGGGCGAGGAGCCGGACCTGACCGTGCTGGCCTGCTCGAGCGCCGGCGGTGGCCTGCGGATCGCGGTGGTCGGCAACGAGGAGCTGGTCACCGCCGAGGCCGGCCGACGGGTCGCCCTGTCCAGCGGCGGCACCGTGGTCGGGGTGCACGCCTGGGCCACGGACGGGCCGCCGACCCCGGCGGCACTGGAGCCGCTGCGCCCCGACGTGGTGCTCCTGGTCGGCGGCACCGACGGAGGCAACCCGGCTCCGCTGCTGGCCTGCGCCGAGGCGCTGCGGGACTGGTCGGGTCCGGTCGTGCTGGCCGGCAACACCGCCGCCGCGCCGCAGGCCGTCGAACTGCTCACCGCTGCCGGTGTCCCGGTCACCGTGGCCGACAACGTGGTGCCCCGCATCGGCGTGCTCGTCCCGGAACCGGCGCGCGTGGCGATCCGTGAGGTGTTCCTGCGGCACGTGATCGGCGGCAAGCACCTCAGCGCCTCGACCGACTTCACCGCGATGGTGCGCGGCGCCACCCCCGACGTCGTGCTCCGCGGCGTCGAGCTGCTGGCCCGCGGCACCGGTGAGGACGACCCGGGGGTGGGGGACGTGGTGGTCGTCGACGTCGGCGGCGCCACCACCGACGTGCACAGCGTCGTGGAGCCCGACCCTGACCAGGTGGGCCGCGAGGTGGTGGCGACCGCCCCGGTGAGCCGCACCGTCGAGGGCGACCTGGGGATGCGCTGGTCGGCCCCCGGCGTGGTCGCCGCCGCGGGTCGCGACGACCTCGCCGAGGAGGCCCGCCGCCGGGCCGAGGACCCGGCGTTCCTGCCCGGCACCGCCCCGGACCCCGACCACCAGGCCCGGGTGGACGAGGAGATCGCCACCCTGGCCGTCACCGAGGCGCTGCGTCGTCACGCCGGGCGCAGCCAGGTGGTGCTGGGACCGGACGGGCGGGTCGTGGTCCGTACCGGCCAGGACCTGCGTGAGGTGGAGCTGCTGGTCGGCTCCGGCGGGGTGCTGCGGCACGCCGAGGACGGGGTGGCCGAGCGGGTGCTGAGCGCCGCGTGCGCGGCCGGCGACGGCGGCTGGCAGCTGCCCGAGCAGCCGCGCCGCGTCGTGGACGCCGACTACGTGCTCGCCGCCGCCGGCCTGATCGGTGAGAGTGACCCGGTCACGGCGCACCGGCTCGTCCAACGGCTGCTGGTCGGCCGTGCCGGTTAGCCTGAGGACGTGAGCGACGCACCTGGTACGCCCCGTCCCGACGAGGACCCGGCCGGCGCCGGTCGGGAGGAGTCCGAAGCCGCTGGGGAGGCGGACCAGCACGCCGACGAGAACGCCGAGTCGGCCGAGGGGTCCCGCTGGCGGTTGGGCCGAACCTGGCGCGAGAAGGAGCGGGTCCGCGACGAGGACGAGGAGAGCCTGGGCGACCGGCTCACCCAGCAGCTCGCCGCCCAGTGGGCGCTGATCCGCGCCGAGCGCAACGCCGAACCGGAGCCGATCCGGGGAGGTGCCACCGACTTCCGCCGGGCCCAGGTGCCCTACGGCGTCGACCTGGCCTCGGCGTGGGCGTGGCGGTTCCTGGTGATCGGTGCCGCGCTCTTCGTCATCCTGTGGCTGCTCGACTTCTTCCTGGTCGTCACCCTGCCGCTGGCGATCGCCCTGCTGCTCTCCGCGCTCGCCTCACCCGGGGTGCGGGGGCTGCGCCGGATCGGACTGCCCCGGTCGTTGTCCACTCTGGTGGTCATCCTGATCGGCCTGGCCGGGGTGGGCCTGCTGCTCACCTTCGTGGGTCAGCAGATCGCCGACGGTGCCGAGGACCTGGCCAAGCAGGTCGTCGCCGGACTGGGGGAGATCCGGGTGTGGCTGCGCGACGGGCCGCTGAACGCCTCCGACAGCCAGATCAACACCTACATCAAGGCCGTCCAGGAGACGATCACCGACTACACCAAGGACGGGGCGGTGCTCACCCAGGTGAGCGAGGTCGGCACGGCGGTCACGCACGTCTTCGCCGGGTTCTTCATCATCCTGTTCGCCACCTACTTCTTCCTCGCCGACGGTGACCGGATCTGGTCCTGGTTCGTCCGGATCGCCCCGCGCGGCGCCCGGGAGCGGGTCGACACCTCGGGTCGGGTCGCCTGGAACTCGCTGACCCAGTTCGTCCGGGCCACCGTGATCGTGGCGCTGGTCGACGCGATCGGGATCGCGATCGTGGCCGAGGTGCTGGGCGTGCCGTTCGTGCTCGCGATCGGCGTGCTGGTCTTCCTCGGCGCGTTCGTGCCGATGGTCGGTGCCACGGTCGCCGGCGGTGTCGCGGTGCTGGTGGCCCTGGTCGACCAGGGTCCGATCACCGCCCTGCTGATGCTCGGCGGCGTGATCCTGGTCCAGCAGGTCGAGGGACACGTGCTGCAGCCGTTCCTGATGGGCCGCTTCGTCTCGGTGCACCCGCTGGGCGTGATCGTGGCGATCGCGCTGGGCGTGGTGGTGGCCGGCGTCCCGGGCGCGCTGATCGCGGTGCCGCTGGCGGCCGTGGTCAACGCGGTGGTGCTGCACCTGGCCAACACCGACGACGCCGCCGACGACCCCGCGGTCGAGCTGGGCGTCGGGGCCGACCCGCACCCGGGCGGGACCCCGGCGTGAGCAGCCTGACGGAGTGGTCGAGCCGGATCGCGGCGGCCGACGAACTGCTCACCGGGGTGGTGGTGCGCACCCCGATGGAGGAGTCACGCTGGCTCTCGGCGCTGGCCGGGGGACCGGTGCACCTCAAGTGTGAGAACCTGCAGCGCACCGGGTCGTTCAAGTCCCGCGGCGCCTACGTGCGGATCGCCGGGCTCAGCGAGGAGCAGCGCGCCCGCGGCGTCGTGGCGGCCTCGGCCGGCAACCACGCCCAGGGGGTGGCGCTGGCCGCGCAGCTGCTCGGCACCCGGGCCACCGTCTTCATGCCGGAGGGGGCGCCGATCCCCAAGGAGAAGGCCACCCGCGGTTACGGCGCCGAGGTGGTCTTCCACGGCCAGTACCTGGAGGACTGCCTGGCGGCGGCCCGTGAGTTCGCCGACCGCACCGGGGCGGTGCTGATCCACCCGTTCGACCACGTCGACGTGGTCGCGGGTCAGGGCACCGCGGGGCTGGAGATCATCGACCAGGTTCCCGACGCCGCCACCGTGCTGGTGCCCTGCGGCGGGGGTGGTCTGCTGGCCGGGATCGCGCTCGCGGTCAAGGCGGCCCGCCCCGACGTCCGGGTGGTCGGGGTCCAGGCTGAGGGAGCCGCGGCGTTCCCCGGTTCGCTGGCGGCCGGGCACCCGGTGGCCCTGGGCTCGATGAGCACGATGGCCGACGGGATCGCGGTGGGGCTGCCCGGCGCGGTCACCTTCGCCGAGGTCGCCGAGCACGTCGACGAGATCGTCACCGTCTCGGAGGAGTCGTTGAGCCGGGCCCTGCTGGGGCTGGTGGAACGGGCCAAGGTGGTGGTCGAGCCGGCCGGCGCCGCGGCGGTGGCGGCGGTCCTGGACGCCCCCGACCGCTGGGAGACGCCCCTGGTGGCGGTGCTCTCCGGCGGCAACATCGACCCGGTCCTGCTGAGCCGGGTGATCCGGCACGGCATGGCGGCCGGTGGGCGCTACCTGGCGCTGCGGGTGGTCGTCGGGGACGCGCCCGGGGGGCTGGCCGGGCTGCTGGCCGAGGTCGGCAGCGCCGGAGCGAACGTGCTCGAGGTCGCCCACGAACGCATCTCCCCGAGCCTCCGGCTGGACGAGGTGGAAGTCCTCCTCCAGCTGGAGACCCGGGGAGAGCCTCACGCTGTGTCGGTGCTGGAGCGGCTGCGGGACGCCGGGTACCGGGTCACCGCCTGACCGCTCGCAGGGCCTCAGCCCTGGTAGGGCACGGCGTCGACGATGACGACGCTGAACTCCTTGCCGTTGGGCGCGGTGTAGCTGACGGTCTCACCCTTGCTGCGGCCGTTGATGGCGGCACCGAGCGCTGACTGGGGGGAGTAGACGACCAGGTCGTCGGTCTCCATCTCCTTGGCGCCGAGCAGGAAGGTCTCCTTCTCGTCGTCACCCACGAACTGGTAGGTGACCAGCATGCCGGGCTCGACGACGCCGTCGTCGGCGGGCGTCTCGCCCACCTGGGCGCGACGCAGCTTCTCCTTGAGCGCGGCGACCTTGCCCTCGAGCTTGCCGAGCTCCTCGCGGGCGGCGTGGTACCCGGCGTTCTCCTTGAGGTCGCCCTCCTCACGCGCCTCCGCGAGCTGGGCCTTGATCTCCTCGCGCTTGGGACCGTCCAGCTCGGCCAGCTCGGCCTGGAGCTTGTCGTACCCCTCCTGGGTGAGCCAGATGGTGTCCTGCTGCATGGTCATGTCACTCCTCGGACAAAAGACAAGTCCCGCCGGGCGTTCCGTGCGTGCCCGCGGGACGATGTGATCCACCACCATACCTTGCAGCAGGTGGCGTGGACCACGTCGAGGAGTTTGCGCAGGTCAGCGGGGGCGCTCCTGGTCGGGCGTGGTGCAGCCGACCTTGTCGACGGTGGTGGCGCGGCGCTCGGTGCGCAGGGTCACGTCGTTGCGACCGGGCACCGCCTTGAACGACAGCGTGCCGACCCCGGCGCCGTCGACCGCTGCCGCCTGGACCACGCAGGTCACGTCGGCGCCGGCCTCCATGTCCACCACCAGCGAGGCGGTGGCGGTGTGGTCGTCGACGACCTCGAAGGCCACCAGTTCGGAGGAGGCGTCCGGGGTGGAGTGCACGAACGCGACCCAGCCCAGCCAGGTCAGGGCGCCCACGGCCAGGACGCCGATCACCGCGACCAGGGCCCGCCGGCGGGCGGGGGAGGGGGCGCCGTACCGGGCCGCCATCATCTCGTCGTGGTCGGGCCTCGGGGGTGTCTCCATGCCCTCAGCCTAGAAACTAGACTCGCAGCATGTCGCAGCACCCCCGCGCCGGACTCCGGCTGATGCACGTGCACGCCCACCCCGACGACGAGTCCTCGAAGGGTGCCGCGAGCACCGCCCGGTACGTGGCCGAGGGCGTCGACGTCCACGTGGTCACCTGCACCGGCGGGGAGCGCGGCTCGATCCTCAACCCGAAGATGGACCGCCCCGACATCGCCGAGAACATCACCGAGGTCCGCCGCCAGGAGATGGAGCGGGCCCGCGACATCCTGGGCGTGCGCCAGGACTGGCTGGGTTTCGTCGACTCCGGTTGGCCCGACGGCGACCCGAAGCCGCCGCTGCCCGAGGGCTGCTTCGCGCTGGTGCCGCTGGAGGAGTCCACGGCCCGGTTGGTGGCCCTGATCCGCTCGTTCCGCCCGCACGTGGTCACCACCTACGACGAGCGGGGCGGCTACCCGCACCCCGACCACATCCGGTGCCACGAGGTGAGCGTCGCGGCGTTCGAGGCAGCCGCGGATCCCGAGCGGTACCCCGAGGCGGGCGAACCGTGGCAGGCGGCCAAGCTCTACTACCACCACGGGTTCAACCGGCCCCGCACCCAGGCGATCCACGACGCGATGCTGGCCCACGGCCTGGAGTCGCCCTACGCCGAACGGCTCGAGCACTGGAAGCCCGAACCCGAGTGGGACGCCCGGATCACCACCAGGGTGCCGTGCGGGGAGTACTTCGGGGTGCGCGACCAGGCCCTGCTGGCCCACGCCACCCAGATCGACCCGGACGGCCCCTGGTTCGCGGTGCCGCGGGAGATCCAGGAGAAGACCTGGCCGACCGAGGACTTCGAGCTGGTGACCAGCCACGTGGAGACCACGCTGCCCGAGGACGACCTGTTCGCCGGGATCGTCGCGGACTGAGCAGGGCTGAGCGGGGCTGGTGCCTGACCGCTGACCCGGTCCGCCCACCGACCTGAGAGAATGCACCCATGCTCGACGTACTCGTGGTCTCTGCCCTCCAGATCCTGGCCGAGGACCCGACCCCCAAGCCGGAGGACGTGAAGGCCGGCTGGACCGGTTTCGCGCTGTTCCTGGGCCTGATCGCTGTCGTGGTGGTGCTGTGCATCTCCTTCATGAAGCAGATGCGCAAGACCCGCGCGGCCCAGCAGGCCGGCGTCTTCGAGGAGCGTCACCCGGGGACCGACGAGCAGTCCATCGACCCGTCCTGACCTGACCGGGTTCCACCGGCCCGGACCGTGGCGGGCTGACCCATCGGGTCCGCCGGATCACGCCGTGGTCACCCCGGGATCAGTCCGGGGTCGGTCCCTGCAGCGCCGACTCGATCTCGGCCAGGTCCGGGTCGCGCAGTCCCACGCTGTCGTGGCGCCAGAACACCTCGGGGTAGACCAGCGTGCCGTGCAGCCCGGCTGCCGACTCGCCCAGCGCCAGCACCTGGAACGCCGGTCCCGGGACCCGCAGCGACGGCCGGCGGTGTCCGGCCTCCTCGCCGGCGGTGAAGCCGAAGCGGGCGTAGTAGTCCGGGGATCCCTCCAGGAAGACCAGCGGGTGGGTCCCCTCGGCGCGCAACCGGTCCAGCGACCAGCGCACCAGGGCGTCACCGACACCGCGCCCTTGCTCGTCCGGTGCCACCGCCAGCGGGCTCAGCACCAGCACCTCCACCAGCCGCTCCCGGGTGTCCAGCCAGGCCCGGGTGTGCGCCACGTGACCCACCACCCGGTCCCCGCGGCGGGCGACGTGGGACAGTCCGCGCCACATCGGGTCGGCGCGCATCGCGTCCAGCAGTTCGGGGACGGCCTCGCCGCCGAAGGCGTCGCGGACGACCTCGCGGACCCGGGCGACCTCGTCGGGTCGTTCGGGGCCGAACGTCAGGGCGGTGTCCGCGGGCACCCGGCTCACCGCAGCGAGTAGGTGGCCAGCGAGATGCCCACGTAGTGGGCGGTGAAGGCGAGCACCGTGAACGAGTGGAAGACCTCGTGGAAGCCGAAGGTGCGCGGCCACGGGTTGGGCCGCTTGAGGCCGTAGACGACCCCGCCGAGCGTGTAGAGCACGCCACCGACCGCGACCAGGACCAGAGTCGCGATCCCGATGCCCAGCCCGACCTTGTCGACCCCGGCGGCGAAGTCGTCGATGAACGGCACCGCGGCCCAGCCCAGGGCGATGTAGATCGGGGTGTAGAGCCAGCGGGGCGCGTCGGTCCAGAAGATCCGGAACGCCACGCCGGCCACCGCGCCGCCCCAGACGATGGAGAGCATCCAGACCCGGTCGGCGCCCTCCAGCATGATCAGCGAGAACGGTGTGTAGGAGCCCGCGATCAGCAGGAAGATGTTGGAGTGGTCGAAGCGCCGCAGGAACGCCCAGGTGCGCGGCGACCAGGTGCCGCGGTGGTAGATCGCCGACACGCCGAACAGGACCAGCGCCGAGACGGTGAAGACCGTCGAGCCGATCCGGGTGGTCGTGGTGGGCGAGAGCGCGATCAGCACGATGCCGGCCGCCAGGACCATCGGGACCGAGCCGAGGTGCAGCCAGCCGCGCAGGCGGGGCTTGAGTTCCTCGATCCGGTGCTCGACGGCGTCCTTGACCTCGTCGAAGCTCTCGCGGACCGAGTCCACGCGGTGCCGTACGGAGTCGTTCATGCCCCACAACTTACGCGCCCGTAGGTTGCGGGCCAACCGAACGTGACGAAACACCTGCCTCGGTACGATCATCGGGTGGTGAAGTGGAAGGACGCGGTCCGTCGGGTGGTCTACCCGGCTTACGAGGCCAGGATGCTGCGGGCACTGCCCGCCGACCGGGTGCCGGCGCACATCGGGGTGATGCTCGACGGCAACCGGCGCTGGGCGCGGGCCGTCGGCGCCGACACCGCGCACGGCTACCGGGCCGGGGCCGACAACATCTTCGGGCTGCTCGGCTGGTGCGAGGAGGTCGGCGTCAAGGTCGTCACCCTGTGGCTGCTGTCCAACGACAACATCGCCAACCGTCCGCCCGACCAGCTCGCCGGGCTGCTGGGCATCATCTCCGGCGCGGTCGAGGCGCTGGCCGCCGAGGGACGCTGGCGGATCCACCCGGTAGGGGCCCTGGACCTGCTGCCGCCGGAGACCGCCGCCCAGCTCAAGGCCGCCGAGCAGGCCACCCGCGACATCGACGGGATCCTGGTCAACGTGGCCATCGGCTACGGGGGTCGGCTGGAGATCGCCGAGGCCGTGCGCAGCCTGCTCGCCGAGGCCTCCGAGGCCGGTACCTCGCTCGAGGAGCTCGCCGCGACCCTGGACGTGGAGGACATCGGCCGTCACCTCTACACCAAGGGACAGCCCGACCCCGACCTGGTGATCCGCACCTCCGGCGAGCAGCGCCTGGGCGGCTTCCTGCTGTGGCAGTCGGCCAACTCGGAGTTCTACTTCTGCGAGGCCCTGTGGCCCGACTTCCGTCGGGTCGACTTCCTGCGCGCGATCCGGGCCTACACCCAGCGCGAACGCCGCTTCGGCGGCTGACGGCGCGCGCGACGGCTTCGCGGAACGCGACGGGGCGCCGCGCCGCCGACTGATGATGATCGGCCGCCCGGCACGATGCTCCTGCTGCCCGGGATCTTCTGGACCACCGGCCCGACCCCCGGCAGCCCGCACTTCGACCTCGACGACGACGGCACCTTCCGGGTGGACACCGGCTGCGGGCTGCGGTTCGCCGGGACCTGGGAGCAGGACTCGACGACCAGCGCCCTCGTGCACGTGCGCACCGCCAGCTGGCGGTGCCCTGGAGCGGAGGGCGCGCGATCGACAGGCTGCTCCCGGTGCCGGTCCGTGACCTCGCCGGCAGCACGCTGCGCGGGTCCTTCGGGAGGCGGCAGTCCCGGTTCGGACTCTCCGTGCCCTGATCCCCGCCCGCCCCAGGTGCTCCTTCGTCGCGCGGACGCGCGAAGCCCTTCCGCACGGCTCGCGTGAACCACTAGCGTGGGCGCGGCGCCGAGGGACGGCGTGACGAGGGAGGTCGTCATGGGTGGATCCACCAGGGGGGTCGTCCTCGCGGTCGTCGCCGTCGTCACCGGAGGGCTCCTGGCCACGGCCGTGGGTGCCGTCGTCGTCCAGGGCATGCGCGGGCTGTCGGCGGAGGCCTCCGGGTCCGAGGTCGTGCCCGTGGCGGCCCACGAGGTCGCTCCCCGCCCCTCGGTGGACGTCGTCGGCTCGTGGGGCCTCTCGCGCCCGAAGCGCTACAGCCCGAACGCCCGCCAGTACGGCGTGTACGTCTCCTTCGACCGCGACGGCGTGGTGCGGGCGGTCGACGGCTGCCTGGAGTACCGGGCCCGCTACACCCTCAAGGGCCGCACGCTGCGCACCCGGAAGTGGCGCGCCGTCCAGCGCGACTGCCTGGGCCGGGGCCCGGTGGCCCAGCAGCCGCTGGTCAAGACCTGGCGCGGTCGGACGACGGTGCGGGTCCGCACGGTCGAGGGCCAGCGTCGCCTCGTGGTCAAGCGTGCCGGGTCGAAGGTCACGGCCGGACGCCGGATCGGTGAGCCGGGCGCGATGATCCTGCTCCCGGGGCTCTTCTGGACGCACACCGCCCGCGCGGGCAGCCCGCTGGTCACCACCGCCCAGGACGGGACCCTGACCGGCGACTCCGGCTGCGGGTGGGGCTTCCGCGGCACGTGGAGCGGTGCCGGCACGGCCGTGCAGGTCCAGGTCGACGCCACCACGTCGAGGTGCAGCAAGGCCGACATGGCGGCGCTGGCCCGCACGATGCCCTACCCGCTCGACGACCTGGCCGGTCGCACGATGGTGATGGGCTACCAGCCGCGCAACAGCCGGGTCACCTTCTCCGCTCCCTGATCCGGCTCGCCCTGATCCGACTGGGGCACTGATCCGGGTCCGGTCCGATCCGGGCCCGGGAGCGGCGCCCGGTGCCACGCCGGTGTCACGACTGCGTCACCGCCCGGTCGCACGACCTTCACCCCGGGTACGGGCGTGTCGCCGCCGGGAGGCCGTTCCGGGCTCCTAGATTCGTGGGTGTCGGGGGAGGGGAAGCCCACCGACACCAGGAGGCCTGATCGTGAGAGATCACGACCCGAGTGCAACGGCTGAGGCAGCCGGAACCGCTGCCGCACGTCGTGTGCGAGGAGGTCGGCACTCCGGCCTCAGGGGCACCTCCCGGTCCGTCGCAGTGATCTAGGACCGGGCGTGGAGTGCCCGTGCCGGTCCGTCAGGAGTGGACCGTGGCCGCCACGTCGCCGAGCAGCACCCGCACCACCCGCTCAGTCAGCCCCCGCCCGGGACCGCACACCTACGTGCTGGACACCAGCGTCCTGCTCGCCGATCCCAGCGCCCTGCGCCGGTTCGCCGAGCACGAGGTGGTCCTGCCGGTGGTGGTGATCACCGAACTGGAGGGCAAGCGGCACCATCCCGAGCTCGGCTGGTTCGCGCGCAGCGCCCTGCGGACCCTCGACGAGCTGCGAGTCGCCCACGGCCGACTCGACGCCCCGGTCCCGGTCAACGACGAGGGCGGGTCGCTGCGGGTCGAGCTCAACCACACCGATCCGACCGCCCTGCCCTCGGGGTTCCGGCTCGGGGACAACGACACCCGGATCCTGGCGGTGGCCAAGAACCTGGCCGACGAGGGCGCGGCGGTGACCCTGGTCTCCAAGGACCTGCCGCTGCGGATCAAGGCCTCCGCGGTCGGCCTGGACGCCGCCGAGTACCGCGGCGAGACCCGGGGCGACTCCGACACCGGCTACTCGGGCATGGTCGAGCTGGACGTCCCGGCGGCCGTGGTGGACCAGCTCTACGAGGACGACGTGGTCGACCTCGACGAGGGGCGGGAACTGCCCTGCCACCACGGGGTGGTGCTGCTCTCCGAGCGCGGCTCGGCGCTCGGCCGGGTCGGGCCGGACAAGCAGGTCCACCTGGTCCGCGGCGACCGGGAGGCGTTCGGCCTGCACGGTCGTTCGGCCGAGCAGCGGGTCGCCCTGGAGCTGCTGCTGGACCCCGAGGTCGGGATCGTCTCCCTGGGTGGCCGGGCCGGGACCGGCAAGTCGGCCCTGGCCCTGTGCGCGGGGCTGGAGGCGGTGCTGGAGCGCAACCAGCACAAGAAGGTCGTGGTGTTCCGACCGCTGTTCGCCGTCGGCGGCCAGGAGCTCGGCTATCTGCCCGGCTCGGAGAGCGAGAAGATGGCGCCCTGGGCCCAGGCGGTCTTCGACACCCTGGGCGCGCTGGTCTCCCCGCACGTGGTCGACGAGGTGCTGGCCCGCGGGATGCTCGAGGTGCTGCCGCTGACCCACATCCGGGGCCGGTCCCTGCACGACGCGTTCGTGGTCGTCGACGAGGCGCAGTCGCTGGAACGCAACGTGCTGCTGACCGTGCTCTCGCGGATCGGGGCCAACTCCAAGGTGGTGCTCACCCACGACGTGGCGCAGCGCGACAACCTGCGGGTGGGGCGGCACGACGGGGTGGTCTCGGTGGTCGAGCGGCTCAAGGGGCACCCACTGTTCGCGCACGTCACCCTGACCCGCTCGGAGCGGTCGCCGATCGCGGCGCTGGTGACCGAGATGCTGGAGAACACCGTGATGTGAGCAGTGCTGTGAGACGTGGGCCGGTGACGTGAGCCGGTGCGCCGGGTGGGGGCTGACAGGGCCCCCACCCGGCGGCGTTCCCGGCGGTGCCCGGGCGCCCTCGCGTGACGCATGGGATCGGTGTGACCCACGGTGTGGCAGGGACGAGAGTTTCCCCACGAATTGGGGAGTTCGGTTTGTCCGACCCGTCGAAGTCGTGCAAGGTGGCACGAGTTCCCCCGACGTCAGCGATCTGGATACCCCCTGTGTCACTGCACAAGAAGTACGAGGCGAAGCACCGCGCGCCCAGGACGACGAGTGCCGCCCCTGCCCGGGCGCTGCGCGCCGGTGTCGTGGCCTCCGGGATCGCCGCCGTCGGTGTGACCGGCGTCAGTGTCGGGTCCGGGGTCCTCGCCGGTGGAGCCCCCAGCACGTCGCAGGCCGCCACCGACCTGACCGCCGCCGCCGGCACCGTGCGCGGCAGCGGCGTCGAGATCACCGAGGTCACCCGTCGTCCGGCCGTCTCCCGGTCCGAGACCGACCGCACCGTGGACACCACCAAGGCCGCCGACCTCTCCCTGGCCCAGGGCCCGGCCACCCGCCGCGAGGAGAGCCTGGACGACTCCGACCCGCGCGACATCGCCAAGGCGCTGCTGCCCGAGTTCGGCTTCTCCTCCGACCAGTTCAGCTGCCTGGACTCGCTGTGGACCCGTGAGTCGAACTGGCGGGTCAACGCCGACAACCCGACCTCGAGCGCCTACGGCATCCCGCAGGCGCTGCCCGGCTCGAAGATGTCCTCGGCCGGTGCGGACTGGGCCACCAACCCGGTCACCCAGATCACGTGGGGCCTGGGCTACATCCAGGGTCGCTACGGCTCCCCGTGCAGCGCCTGGGGCCACAGCCAGTCCCACGGCTGGTACTGAGCCGGCTCACCCGCTCCGCCCGCACGCAACAGGAGGGCCCGTCCACGCCGGACGGGCCCTCCTGTTCGTGCTGCTCAGACCTTCTTCGCCTTCATGGTGGCGGTGTCGCCGGTGGCGGGCTCGGTCCACTTCACCAGCAGCTTGCTGCCCTTGCGCTGCGCCACGACCTTGACGCCGTCGACGCAGGGACCGGTCGTGATCTTCTCGACGAAGCGGAACTTCTTGCCCGACTTGCCCTTGAACTTCCAGGTGCCCTTGCAGTCGTACTTCGGGTAGGCGATCTTCGCCTTCCACTTGCCCGACTTCTTGACGACCTTGACCTTGGCCTTGTAGCCGGCCGAACCGCCCTCGTCCCCGTGGACGCCGCCCTTCCAGGTGCCGGCGATGCTGCCGCCGGCCTTGGCGTCGGCCGACGGGGTGGTGGCGGTGGCGGCGGTGGCGGGGACGAGCAGGGCGCCGCTGGCGGCCAGGGCGACGAGGGTGCGCGTGAACATGGAACCTCCGGGTGGTGGGCGGGTCACTGCGTTCCTACCCCCGCCCGGCAGACCGGAAACAGGTCACGGATGCGTCATGGACTCCACGTCCAGCGCGGTGGTCAGCTCCTCCTCGGAGATCTCCCCACGCTCGACGTGGCCCAGCGCCCGCACCGTGTCGGCGATGGTCGCGCCGTCGGCCAGGGCCTGCTTGGCGATCTTCGCGGAGGCCTCGTAGCCCAGGAACCGGTTCAGCGGGGTCACCACCGAGGGGGAGGACTCGGCGTAGGCACGCATCCGGTCGGCGTCGGCGGTGATCCCGTCGATGCAGCGGTCGGCCAGCAGCCGGGTCGAGGTGGACAGGATGCGCACCGACTCCAGCAGGTTGCGGGCCATCACCGGCATCTGCACGTTCAGCTCGAAGCTGCCCGAGGCGCCGGCCCAGGCCACGGTGGCGTCGTTGCCGACGACCTGGGCGCAGACCATCAGGGTCGCCTCGGGCAGGACCGGGTTCACCTTCCCGGGCATGATCGAGGAACCGGGCTGCAGGTCGGGCAGGTGGATCTCGGCCAGTCCGGTGGTGGGGCCCGAGGACATCCAGCGCAGGTCGTTGCAGATCTTGGTGAGGCCGACGGCCAGCGTGCGCAGCGCCCCGGACAGCTCGACCAGCGAGTCCCGGGTGCCCTGGGCCTCGAAGTGGTCGCGGGCCTCGGTGAACGGTTCCCCGGTGGCCTCGGAGAGCACCTCGATCACCCGCGGCGCGAAACCGGCAGGGGTGTTGATCCCGGTCCCGACGGCCGTGCCGCCCAGCGGCAGCTCCCGGACCCGGGGCAGCACCGAGACGATCCGCTCGATCGCGTGGCGCACCGTGGCGCCGTAGCCGCCGAACTCCTGGCCCAGCATCACCGGGGTGGCGTCCATCAGGTGGGTGCGCCCGGACTTCACCAGGTGCGCGAACTCGCTGGCCTTCGCCTCCAGGGCCAGGGCCAGGTGCTCCAGCGAGGGGAGCAGGTCCCGGGTGGTCGCCAGGCTGGCCGCAACGTGGATCGCGGTGGGGAAGGTGTCGTTGCTGGACTGGCTGGCGTTGACGTGGTCGTTGGGGTGCACCTCGACCCCGGCCCGTGCCGCCAGCGAGGCCAGCACCTCGTTGGTGTTCATGTTCGAGCTGGTGCCCGAGCCGGTCTGGAAGACGTCGAGGGGGAAGTGCTCGTCGAGATCGCCGCTGGTGACCTGGGCCGCGGCCGCGACGATCGCCTCGGCCTGCTCGGTGCTCAGCACCCCCAGCTCGGCGTTGACCTGCGCGGCGGCGGACTTGACCCGGGCCAGGGCCTCGACGAGACGGGGCTCCAAACGGGTGCCGGAGATCGGGAAGTTCTCCACGGCGCGCTGGGTCTGGGCCCGCCAGAGCGCCTGGGCCGGGACCCGGACCTCTCCCATCGAGTCGTGTTCGATCCGAGTCTCGCTCATGCGAGCGAGGCTACTCGTCGGCGCGCCGGCCGCCCCAGTCAGCCCGGTCAGCGCCACCACGGAGCCAGCGGGACCGCCCCGCCCAGCTCCCACCGCTCCCCGGGGCGCGGCGTGGTGACGGCCTCGCCGCCGGTCAGCTCCAGCAGCCGCTCCACCGGCTCGGCCCACGGGTGGAAGGCCAGGTCGAAGGTGGCCCAGTGCACCGGGAGCAGCAGCCCGCCGCCCATCTCCTCACGGGTGCGCACCGCCTCGGCCGGGTCCATGTGGATGTCGGGCCAGCGGTGGTCGTAGGCGCCGATCGGCAGCGCGACGAGGTCGAACGGACCGTGCCGTGAGCCGATCTCGGCGAACGCGGGGGTGAACCCGGTGTCACCGCCGTAGAAGACCCGGTGCTCGGGGCCGGCCACCACCCAGGAGGCCCACAGGGTGGTATCGCGGACCAGCCCGCGACCGGAGAAGTGGCGTGCCTCGGTGCAGGTCAGCTGCACCCCGGCGACCTCCGTCGAGGCCTCCCAGTCCAGCTCCACCACCCGGTGCGGGGCCACGCCCCAGCGCAGCAGGTGCGCTCCGATGCCCAGCGGCACCACGAAGACCGGGTCCCGGTACCGGGCCAGCCAGCGGACCGAGAGCGTGTCGAGGTGGTCGTAGTGGTCGTGGGAGATGACCACGGCGTCGATGGCCGGCAGCGCGTCCATGTCGATCGGGACCGGGTGCAGCCGGCGGGGCCCGACGCTCTGGCTGGGCGAGCAGCGCTCGGAGAAGACCGGGTCGGCCAGCACCCGGGCGCCGTCGACCTCCACCAGCAGCGTCGAGTGCCCCAGCCAGGTGGCGGCCAGGTCCGCGGCCTGCGCCGACAGGTCCGGCACCACCAGCGGGACCGGGGAGGAGGGACGCCCGACCTTGCCCTTGGACAGGAACTCGCGGGCCATCGAGCCCTGCTGCTCCGGCTGCACCATCCGGGAGGGGAGCGCGTTGCGGAACCGGCCCTCCGACCAGTGCGGGGAGGCCGGGTAGGCCGGGACACGCCCACCCAGGGAGCGGGGGGTCAGGGCGGTGGGGACGTACGGGACGGGCACCCCACGATCCTCCCACCGTGCACCAACCGGGTCACCCGCGCCGCGGTGGGCCGCGGGCAGGTCAGGAGACGACGGTGACGGTGATCGTGGAGTTCGTGCACCCGCCGGCCACGTCCTCCAGGGCCCCGATCTCGGCGGTGTCGGCGCTCAGCCCCCAGCGCAACTTCGTGGCCACCCACTCCTTGACGTAGCGGCACTCGTTGATCGGCGGCAGCCACTCGGCCACGTCCCGGTCGCCCTTGGAGCGGTTCAGCGAGGCGGTGACCGCCACCAGGCTGCGGGGGTCCCCGAGGTCGTTGGCGAAGGCCTCGCGCCGCGACGCCGGCCAGGTCCGGGCACCGGAGTCCCAGGCCTCGGCGAGCGGCACCATGTGGTCGATGTCCAGGTCGGAGGCCGAGGTCTGCGAGTCGCCCTCGTAGTAGGAGTACCAGCGGCCACCGCTCAGCGCGCAGCTCGAACTGACCGTGGGGGCGTCGTCGGCCTCCGCGATCAACACCTCCGCCCGGGTGTGGCAGCCGTCGCCGTCGGCGTCGACCCAGTGCTCGAACGCCTCGCGGGTGTAGCCCGAGCGGTTCTCGGTGCCGGTGTCGACGGCGGCGATCGCGCTGGTCAGGGTGCCGCTCCAGGTGGAGTCGGCGTGGGCCGAGCCCGAGGTGGCGACCAGCAGCGAGCCGGCGGCCAGCACCGTGGCGCCGGAGGTGGTCAGGGGACGGAGGAACCGGGTGCGCATGCCTCCATCGTGGGACGACGCTCGCTGCCCGGGGAACCCGCAGGATCCTGCAGTGCAGGCACCTGCGGGGAGTCCCCGGACCGCGCCGGGCGGGTCACTTCTCCGCGGAGCGCACCCGGATGCCGGTGATCGGCACGGTCACCGCACCCGAGGGGTCGGTGAAGAAGTCGTTGCCCTTGTCGTCGACCACGATGAACGCGGGGAAGTCCTCGACCTCGATCTTCCAGACCGCCTCCATGCCCAGCTCGGGGTACTCGATGACCTCCTGGGACTTGATGCAGTCCAGCGCCAACCGGGCCGCGGGGCCACCGATCGAGCCGAGGTAGAAGCCGCCGTGGGTGCCGCAGGCGTCGGTGACCTGCTTGGACCGGTTGCCCTTGGCGAGCATCACCATCGAGCCACCGGCGGCCTGGAACTGCTCCACGTAGGAGTCCATCCGACCGGCCGTGGTGGGACCGAACGAGCCCGACGCCATCCCCTCAGGGGTCTTGGCGGGGCCGGCGTAGTAGACCGGGTGGTTCTTCAGGTAGTCGGGCATCTCCTCGCCGGCGTCGAGGCGCTCCTTGATCTTGGCGTGCGCGATGTCGCGGGCCACCACCAGCGGGCCGGTCAGCGACAGCCGGGTCTTGACCGGGTGCTTGCTGAGCTCGGCGAGGATCTCGGCCATCGGCTGGTTGAGGTCGATCTCCACGACCTCGCCGCCCGCGATGTCCTCGGCGGTGCCGGTGTCGGGCATGTACTGGGCCGGGTCGGTCTCCAGCTGCTCGAGGAAGACCCCCTCGGGGGTGATCTTGCCCAGCGCCTGGCGGTCGGCCGAGCAGGAAACGGCGATCGCGACCGGGCACGAGGCGCCGTGCCGCGGCAGCCGGATCGCCCGGACGTCGTGGCAGAAGTACTTGCCCCCGAACTGAGCCCCGATGCCGAACGACTGGGTGAGCTTGAAGACCTCCTGCTCCAGCTCGGTGTCGCGGAAGCCGTGCGCGCTCATCGACCCCTCGGTGGGGAGGTCGTCGAGGTAGTGCGCGGAGGCGTACTTGGCGGTCTTCAGGGCGAACTCGGCGCTGGTGCCGCCGACCACCACGGCCAGGTGGTACGGCGGGCAGGCGGCGGTGCCGAGGCTGCGGATCTTCTCGTCCAGGTACTCCAGCAGACGGTTCGGGTTGAGCACCGCCTTGGTCTCCTGGAACAGGAACGACTTGTTGGCGCTGCCGCCGCCCTTGGCCATGAAGAGGAACTTGTACTCCGGCTTCCCCGAGTCCTGGGGGGTCGAGTAGATCTCGATCTGCGCCGGCAGGTTCGTGCCGGTGTTCTTCTCCTCGAACATCGTCAGCGGCGCCAGCTGCGAGTAGCGCAGGTTGAGCTGGGTGTAGGCGTCGTAGACGCCGCGGCTGATCGCCTCGCCGTCGTCGGCGCCGGTCAGCACGCCCTCGGACTTCTTGCCCATGACGATCGCGGTGCCGGTGTCCTGGCACATCGGCAGCACGCCGCCGGCGGAGATGTTGACGTTCTTGAGCAGGTCCAGGGCCACGAACCGGTCGTTGCCCGACGCCTCGGGGTCGTCGATGATCTTGCGCAGCTGGGCCAGGTGCCCGGGGCGCAGGTAGTGGGAGATGTCGTGCATCGCCTCGCGGGTGAGCTGCTGGATCGCCTCCGGCTCGACCTTCAAGAAGGTGCGGCCCTCGGCGGTGAACGTCGAGACCCCCTCGGTGGTGACGAGGCGGTACGGCGTCTCCTCCTCCCCGTTGGAACCGTGGGTCGGCAGGAGGTCGGAGTAGCGGAACTCGGGTCCGGACGCAGTGTTGCTCACGGCACCCGATGCTACGCCCGGCCGCCGCGCGCCGGGCGGGCAGGCTCAGCCCCCGAGCAGGGTCGCGGCGACGTCGTCGGCGAAGTCGCGGGCCGGGTCCAGCAGGGAGGTGTCCCGCTGGTCGGAGAGCAGCCCGTCACCGCGGGTGGGGGTGAGGTCGAGCTGGATCCGCAGGTGGCCGGGTTCGGAGGGCTTGCCCAGGGCGATCACCGCGATCCGGGCGTGCGGGTCGCCCAGGCCGTTGCGGGTCGCCCAGGTGGCGGTGTGCCCACCGAGCTGCACCCGGGTCGTGTCGGCCCAGTCCTGCTGGGAGGTGGCCGGAGCGGTCGAGGCGGTGACGACCAGGTGCAGCGCGTGCGTGGGCTCCCCGAACAGGCACGCCGCCAGCGGCTCCGCGGTCTCGGCGGCGTCGGCGTCCCCGGCCAGGGTGGAGGTCACCGTGCCGGTGGCCGGGGCCACCTCGGCGCCGAAGTGTTCGGTGACCAGCGGGGCCACCGCGTGGCACAGCACGGCCGGGTCGGCCTCGGCCTCGGAGACCAGCGCCTCGGGGCGCTCCGGCACGTCCGCATCGGCGAGCGGGGCACACGTGCGTGCGGCCTGCGCGAAGATGTCGGCGCACTCCTCCACCGCGGGCACGTCGGGCTCGTCCTCGGGGTAGAGCAGCCAGCCGTCCCCGGGGGTGGGGTTCTCGACGTCGGTGTCGGCCACGTGACTCAGGATCGTGCGGGTCGCGCTGACGGCCTGCCGGCAGGGCTCGGGCGTGACCACCCGGACCACCACGTGCAGCCCACGGGTTCCCCGACCCACGGCCGGCCAGCCGAGCGCGTTGACGGCGCAGACACCGCCGGCGGTGCTGACGGTGGCCGGACGCCCGGCGACCCGGGTGGCCCTCTCCCCGGCGCCCGGCCGCGTCAGGCTGCTGCGCGGGGAGTGGTCGAGCCGGACCGCCAGGGTCGGACCGGCGCCCTCGGCGTCAGCAGCGCGCACGCTGCACGAGTCGGCGAGCACGTCCGATCCGCCCAGGGACCGCTGCACCACGTCGCCGGCGACAGGCGTGCGGGCGGTGCCGACCAGGTCGCAGGCGCCGATCAGTCGCGGTGAGGCGGGCGCGAACGCCTCGGTCGGGTCGCTGGTCAGCTGTTCGACCACCCGGCCGGTGGTGCGCTCGGCGACGTCGCAGTCCTCGCCGCCGGGGGAGCTGACCTCGATCACGCTGGACTGGTCGGTGGGCAGGTACCAGGTGCAGGACCCGGCGCCCCCGTGCGAGGTGTAGGCGACCGCACCCGCCACGGTGGTGCGCGGCAGGTAGAAGCGGGCGTCCTCGGTGAGCTCCATCCCGGTACGGACGTTCACCCGGCCCGAGCCGTCGCGCGAGGTGACCCTGCAGTCGTGCGGGGAGACGGCCACCAGGGCGAGCGGGCCGCGTCGACCCGTGCTGGCCAGGACGCAGGGGTCCAGGGCCGCCGCGAGCCGGCTGGCCTGGGGCTGGTCCCGGTCGGGGTTGCTGGTCGCAGGGCGGGGAACCGGGTCGAGGCGGGTGACCTCGCTCAACTCCTCCGGGGCGTCGCTGGTGCAGGCGGCGAGCGTCGGCAGCAGCAGCACGCCGGACACCAGCAGGACACGGAGACTCCGAGAAGCACGCACGCCGGGCACCCTGCCCGGTGCCCGGGAACGGAAACGTCGGGTGCGGGAAGCAGGGACCACTCCGGGGTGTTCTCTCCGCGTGGACGCCCCCGACCTGCAGCCCGCCGCCGAGCGGCCGGTGCTGGACGCCGTCGTGATCGGCGCTGG
This sequence comes from Actinomycetes bacterium, assembly GCA_023396115.1. GTDB lineage: Bacteria > Actinomycetota > Actinomycetes > Propionibacteriales > Nocardioidaceae > Nocardioides. The sequence goes on from JAEWXC010000022.1 coordinate 162,946, forward strand.
CCAGGCGGGCCTGTCCACCTCCTTCCACCTGGCGCGGCGCGGGATCGAGCACGTCGTGCTCGACGCCGACGACGCTCCCGGCGGGGCGTGGCAGCACCGCTGGGACTCCCTGACCATGACCGACGTGCACGGGGTGGCGGACCTGCCCGACGCCGAGGCCCCGGCCCGGACCGCGGCCCGCGCCAACCAGGTCGTGCCGGCCTGGTTCGCCCGCTACGAACGCGACCACGACCTGCCGGTGCTGCGGCCGGTGCGGGTCGAGCAGGTCACCAGCACCGGACCGGAGCCGGACGCGTTGCTGCACGTGGCGGCCGGGGACGGGACCTGGCTGACCCGCACCCTGGTCAACGCCACCGGCACCTGGCGTCGGCCGTTCGTGCCGACGCTGCCCGGCGCCGACTCGTTCCGCGGCCGGCAGTGGCACACCGCCACCTACCCGGGACCGGAGGCCTTCGACGGTCGCCGGGTGCTGGTGGTGGGCGGCGGCGCCTCGGCCGTGCAGTTCCTGGGGGAGCTGGCGCCGCGCACCGAGACGCTGTGGGTGACCCGCCGCGAGCCGGTGTGGCGCAGTGCCGACTTCGACCCCGAGGCCGGGCTGGAGGCCGTCACCCGCGTGGCGGAGCGGGTCGTCGCCGGCTACCCGCCGCAGAGCGTGGTCAGCGTGACCGGGCTGGCGCTGCGGCCCGCCGAGGCCGAGGCAGCACAGCTCGGTGCCTACCGGCGGCGCGAGATGTTCGTCCGGATCGAACCCGACGGGGTGCGCTGGGCCGACGGCTCGTCAGCTCACGTCGACGACATCCTCTGGGCCACCGGGTTCCGCCCCGACGTGGCGCACCTGGCGCCGCTGCACCTGCGCGGTGAGCACGGCGGGATCCGGCTGCTGCCGGGGCGCGGTGGGCCGCAGGCGGCCACCACCGCCGCCGCCGACCCGCGGGTGCAGCTGGTCGGGTACGGGCCCTCGGCGAGCACCATCGGCGGCAACCGGGGTGGGGCCGCGGCTGCCCGAGCGGTGCAGCGGTGGCTTGCCGGAACCGGGTGATCGGCCTGCAGCGCCGGGCGCTGGGGGTGGACCGGGCGTGGTTCACCGCCAGGTCACGGGCCTGGGCGGCAAAGCAGAGGACCGGGTGGCGTCGGACCGGCGGTGTCGGTCGGGCGCTCGAGCTGACGGTCGTCCACGGCTACTTCGCCTTCTGGCAGGGCGGGGGAGCGCTTGGAGGCGTTCGTCCCCCACTACTTCCAGGCGGCGCTCGAACTGGGCAGCCCCCGGCCGTGGACGGCCCGGCTCGGTGGGCTGGTGCGGCACCGACTCGACGTCGGCGCCAGCCTGGTGCCGCGACGGCTGCGGCCCGGGCGGCGCACGGACACGACGGCGCAGGTCGACAGCTTCGTCCGGACCAGCGCCGAACGGATCGAGTTCCTCTACGGCGCCCGCGACCCGTGGTCGGCCGAACCGATCGACTGCGGCCCGAGCGGCGCGTCCCGGGGCTGCCGGGTCCACGTGGCCCGCGGCGTCGGGCACGACGCCTCGTGGGCCCACCCGGGGGCGGGGGCGCGCACCCGCTTCGTCAACCGGGTACGGAACTGGGCCGGGGTCGGTGACGACCCGGCCCGGCCGGTCACCACCGACTAGGGTGCGGGGCATGGAAGCCCACCAGCCGGACCCGTCGCAGCTGCGGATCTCCGACGCCGACCGGCACCGTGTCGCGGAGGTGCTGCGCGGTGCCGCGGGGGAGGGCCGGCTCGACCTCGAGGAACTCGACGAGCGGCTCGACGCGACGTTCGCCGCCAAGGTCTACGCCGACCTCGTGCCGATCGTCGCCGACCTGCCCGAGGGTGCCGGGAACCTGCCCGCACCCCTGCGGCCCGAGGCCTCGCCGGCCCGGTTCCGGACCGTCACGCCCGGAACCGCCGTGCCGGCCGTCACCCACGACTCCTCGATCACCGTGATGGGCGGCGTCGACCGCAAGGGCGTGTGGCGGATCGGCGCCTCGCACACCGCGTTCTGCCTGATGGGTGGGGTGCTGCTGGACCTGCGGCAGGCCGAGTTCACCGCGCCGGAGACCGTGATCCACGCCAACGCGGTGATGGGCGGCATCGACATCGTCGTGAACGCCGGGACCCGCGTGGTCTGCGAGGGCATCGGCATCATGGGCGCCTACGAGGAGACCAACAAGGTGCTCCCCGAGCTCGACGACCACTCGCCGGTGGTCCGGGTCAAGGGCATCGCCCTGATGGGCGCGGTCACGATCCTGCGGCGGGAGATGCCCGGCGAGCCGAAGCCGCCGCGTCTGCCCCGGTCCCAGCGGTGACCCGCGGGCCGGTCCGGCTCGTCGCCACCGACCTGGACGGCACCCTGCTGCGCGCGGACCGCACGGTCTCGCCCCGCACCCGGGCGGCCGTCGCCGCACTCGCTGCCCGCGGCGTGCCGGTGGTCCCGGTGACCGCTCGGCAACCGTTCGGCCTGCGCGCGATCGCGGAGCAGGCGGGCCTGACCGGGTGGGCGTTGTGCTCCAACGGGGCCCTCGGGCTGCACCTGACGACCGGTGAGGTGGTCTTCGAGCACACCATCACCGCCGCGGCCCAGCAGGCGCTGACCGCGGCCCTGGTCCCGGCCCTGCCGGGGGTCCGGTTCGCCTCGGTCCGCGACCGGGGCGACGTCTTCGTGGCCCAGGACGGTTACCCGCCGCTGGCGGACTTCGAGGACCACAAGCGCGACCCGGCCACGATGCGCACCGCTCCGCTGGCCGAGGTGGTCGCCGCGCCCAGCCTCAAGCTCGTCGCCCGTCACCCGGACCTGGCGGTGCCCGCCCTGGTCGAGGCGATCCGGGGCCTGGGCCTCGACGGGTTCGGCGTCACCCACTCCGGTGCCCCGTTCGCCGAGGTGCTGCCCGCCGGCCACGACAAGTCGGTGGGTCTGGCGCAGCTCTGTGCCCACCTGGGGGTGCCCCGGGAGTCGGTGCTGGCGTTCGGGGACGCGCCCAACGACGTGGAGATGCTCAGCTGGGCCGGGCACGGGGTGGCGGTCGCCAACGCCGCACCGCAGACGTTGGCGGTGGCCGACGAGGTGACCTCCGACCACGAGCACGACGGGGTGGCGCTGGTCCTGGAGCGGGTGCTCGGCGAACTCTGACCCGCTCGGCCGGGTCGGGCTCAGCCGGCCTGGCGGGCGACCTCGTCGATGGCGTCCACGAACAGGCCCCACAACGGTTCGGGCAGGTCGTGCCCCATCCCGTCGACCACCACGAAGCGGGAGCCCGGGACCGCCGCCGAGGTGGCCCGTCCACCGGAGGGGTGGACCATCACGTCGTTGGCGCCGTGCAGCACCAGGGTCGGGACCCGCACCCGGCCCAGCGCGTCGGTACGGTCCGGCTGGGTGAGCACCGCGAGCATCTGGCGCACCACCCCGGCCCGGTCCGTGCCCCGCACCCAGGTCTCGGTGGCGATCGCTCGCAGCCGCCGGTCGGGGGCCGGGAACCCGGGCGAGCCGATGACCCGGTTCAACCGGACGCTGCCCTCCACGTAGGCCTCCTGCCCCGAGGCGCGGTCGGCCAGCAGCATCGGCAGCAGCTTGGGGTGCTGCCACCCGACGGTGCGCCGGCCGGTGGTGGACATGATCGAGGTGAGCGAGCGGACCCGGTCGGGGTGCTCGATCGCGATGGTCTGGGCGATCATCCCGCCCATCGACACCCCCACCACGTCGGCGCGTTCCACGCCCAGGTGGTCGAGCAGGGCGACCGCGTCACCGGCCAGGTCGGCGATCGAGTAGGGCGCCGCGGTGCGCAGGCCCACCCACGCCCGGACCAGGTCGACCTTGCCGACCCGGGCGGCGATGCTCGTGGAGCGACCGGTGTCGCGGTTGTCGTAGCGCACCACGTGGCGACCGGTGGCAGCCAGCTGACGGCAGAACGCCGCGTCCCACCAGGTCATCGGGCCGCCCAGGCCCATCACCAGCAGCACCGTCGGGTCGGCGGGGTCGCCGAAGGTCTCGTGGCACAGGGTGACGCCGGTGGGCAGCTCGGCGAACTTCTCCCCGGAACCGGTCACGCTCGACGTGTCAGGTGCGGTGGGGGTGCCGGCGTGGTGGGCAGCTGCGTCGGTGTCGTGCATGGTCCCAGTGAACCGGGCCCGTCAACCCGGCCCGGCCCACCGGCGGCCGCCCGCCCGCAGGTCACGGCAGGTCACAGTCGGTCACAGTCGGGTGTCGGTGCCTGTCCTGAGGACCTGAGCAGCAGTAACGTCTTGGGTGTGAGCCAGCACACACTCGCCGCGTTCCTGCTGCCGGAGGGCTTCGCCCCACCCCACCCGGCCGCGGTCCTGCACGAGGCGTCGATCGTGGGGGAGCTCGGCCGCTGCGCCACCCGCGCACTCACCGAGCGGCTCCCGCTGCCGTGCGTGCGGGGCCGCGACGACGAACCCCGCCGGGGCGACCCTGTGCTGCTGGTGCCGGGCTTCCTGGCCGGCGACGTCTCGCTGCTCCCCCTGGCGCGAGGACTGCGTCGCAGCGGCCACCGGGCCTACCGCTCGCACATCACCGCCAACGTCGGCTGCACCCGGGACGCGGCCGAGGAGCTCGAGGTCCGGCTCGAGCACGTGGTCGAGCGGGAGGGACGCCGCGCCCGTCTGGTCGGGCACAGCCTGGGTGGGATGCTCGCGCGCGGGGTCGCCGCCCGTCGCCCGGACCTGGTCAGCGGTCTGGTCACCCTGGGAAGCCCGGTCCTGGCGCCCGCCGCGCACCACGTCAGCCTGACTGCTGGCGTGCAGCTGCTGCTGGGGCTCAGCCGGATCGGGGTGCGGGGCCTGATGGCCGCCGACTGCGTCGCGGGGGAGTGTGCGCGCCAGTCCTTCGACGACTGCCGGGCACCGCTCGACCCCTCGATCGCCTACACCGCCGTGTGGTCGCGCCGGGACGGGTTCGTCGACTGGCGTGCCTGTGTGGAGCCCGGCGCCGACGCGGTGGAGGTGCGCACCTCGCACGCCGG
>JAEWXC010000026.1 GCA_023396115.1 Actinomycetes bacterium
ACGGCGACGGCCCGGCGCCACCGTCGGTGGTGCCGGGCCGGTCGCAGATCACCCGGCGGGGCCGGGGGTCACTGCCTCAGGACAGGGCGTCCTTGGCCTTCTCGGCCGCGCCCTTGAGCTTGTCGCCCACCTGCTTGACGCTGGCCTCGGCCTGGTCGACCTTGCCCTCGTTCTTCATCTCATCGTTGCCGGTGGCGGACCCGAGGCCCTCCTTGACCTTGCCGAGACCTTCCTGGGCCTGGTGCTTGAGCTCGTCGGACATCGCTGTCTCCTCACGGTTGCCGGTCAGAACCACTCCACCGTACCGAACGGCGGTGACCGGACCGGTTCAGCCGGCGGCCAGGTGGCGCAGGGCGCGGTGGTAGCCCTCGATCCCCTCGCCGGCGACGGTGAGCGCGGCGTGCGGCTCGATGACGGAGGTGTGCCGGAACTCCTCGGGCCGCGAGCGCGGGTCCGAGAGGTGCACCTCGACCAGGGGTGCGGTGAGCTGGGCGCAGGCGTCGTACAGCGCCCACGAGTAGTGGGTCCAGGCGCCGGCGTTGAGCACCACCGGGGTGGCGTCGTCGGCGGCGGTGTTGAGCCAGTCGAGCAGGTCACCCTCGTGGTTGGTCTGCCGCACCACGACCTCCAGGCCCAGGTCACGGCCCCAGGTGACGCACAGGTGTGCCAGCTCGGCGTGCGTGGTCGTGCCGTAGATCTCGGGCTGGCGCCGCCCCAGACGGCCCAGGTTGGGCCCGTTCAGCACGAGGACCTTCACGACGCGACCTCCTCGGTGCCGCCCACGGCCAGGTAAGCCGCACGCAGGTCCGCCTCGTCCGGCCCGGCCAGCACGGTCGGGGTGGCGAGGTCGTCGAGGACCAGGAAGCGCAGCTGGTTGCCCCGGGCCTTCTTGTCGACCCGCATCGCGGCGAGCAGCTGCTCGAAGGCCAGCGACCCCGCGGGGGCGTCGGCCAGCAGGTCGGCGTCCAGACCGGTGGGCAGGCCGACCCGGCCGAAGGTCGCCCGGTGACGCTCCACCAGCTCGGGTGCCAGGGCACCGGTCCGCGCGGCCAGCTCGGCGACGAAGACGCAGCCGATGGCCACCGCCTCGCCGTGCCGGATCCCGTAGCCCGTGGCCCGCTCGACCGCGTGCGCCAGGGTGTGGCCGTAGTTGAGCACCTCCCGGCCCGGGTGGCCGTCGCTCCCGCCGGTCTCGGTGAGGTCGTGGACGACGACGTCGATCTTCACCTGCACGGCCCGTTCGACCAGTTCGCGCAGCACCTCGGAGTCGGCGGTGATCTGCTCGGGGTCGGTGGTCTCGACCAGCTCGAGGATCCGCGGGTCCGCGATGAAGCCACACTTGACGACCTCGCCGAGCCCGGCGACCAGCTCGGCGCGGGGCAGGGTGGCGAGGGTGGACAGGTCGCAGAGCACCCCGGCGGGCTCGTGGAACGCCCCGACCAGGTTCTTGCCGGCGCCGGTGTTGATGCCGGTCTTGCCGCCGACCGCGGCGTCGACCATCGCGAGCAGGGTGGTGGGGACGTGGACCACGCGGACGCCGCGCAGCCACGAGGCGGCGACGAAACCGCCCAGGTCGGTGGTGGCTCCGCCACCGAAGGTGACCACCGCGTCGGAGCGGGTGAACCCGGCCTCGCCGAGCGCCTCCCAGCACTCGTTGGCCACGGCGGCGCTCTTGGCCTGCTCCCCGTCGGGCAGGCCCAGGGCGAGCACGTCGTAGCGGGGCGCCAGGACCTCGGCGACCTTCTCCGCGATCGCCCCCAGGTCCCCGGCGTACAGCAGGGCCACCCGCTGGACGGACTCGCCCAGGATGCCCGGCAGCTCACCGGCCAGGTCGTGGCCCACCAGCACGTCGTAGGGCGATGCCCCGCCGACGTGCAGGACGGTCGTGGGACGGGTGCTGCTCATCGTTCGGCCTCCTCGACCGTCTCGCGGACCCACTGGGCCACTTCCTCGGGGCTGCGGCCGTCGGTGCCGACCACGTGCGTGGCGACCTCGCGGTAGACCGGATCGCGCTCGTCCAGCAGTGCCTTGACCCGGGCCCGGACGTTGCCGAACAGCAGCGGCCTCCCCGTGCCCAGGCCGACCCGTCGGACCGCGTCGCTCAGGCCCACCTGCAGGTAGACGACCCGGTGCTCGGTGAGCAGGGCCCGGGTGCGCGGGTCCAGCACCGCTCCCCCGCCCAGCGACAGCACGCCGTCGTGCTCGGCCAGAGCGGTGGCGACCGCGGCCCGCTCGAGCTCACGGAACGCGTCCTCGCCGGCGTCGACGAACAGGTCGGAGACGGACTTCCCGGTGCTGTCCTCGACGTCGTGGTCGGTGTCGCGCACGGACACACCCCACGCCTGGCCGAGCAGTCGGGCGACGGTGGTCTTGCCCGCGCCCATCGGGCCGACCAGGACCACCCGCGGGCCGGTCACGAGTACCTCAGGGCCTCGACGTAGCAGGTCGCGTTGCGGCGGGTCTCGGCGACCGAGTCGCCGCCGAACTTCTCCAGGACCGCGTCGGCCAGGACCAGGGCGACCATCGCCTCGGCGACGATGCCGGCGGCCGGGACGGCGCAGACGTCGGAGCGCTGGTGGTGCGCGACCGCGGCCTCGCCAGTGGCGACGTCCACGGTGCGCAGGGCGCGGGGCACGGTGGCGATCGGCTTCATCGCGGCCCGGACCCGCATCACCTCGCCGGTGGTCATGCCGCCCTCGATGCCCCCCGAGCGACCCGAGACGCGGCGCAGGCCCTCCTCGGTGGGGACGATCTCGTCGTGGGCCAGCGAGCCGGGGGTGGCGGCGAGCTCGAAGCCGTCACCGACCTCGACCCCCTTGATCGCCTGGATGCCCATCAGGGCACCGGCCAGGCGGGAGTCCAGACGGCGGTCCCAGTGCACGTGCGACCCGAGGCCCGGCGGCAGACCGTGCACCACGACCTCGACCACACCACCGAGGGTGTCGCCGTCCTTGTGGGCCTGGTCGATGCGGGCCACCATCGCCGCCGAGGCGTCGGCGTCCAGGCAGCGCACCGGGTCGGCGTCCAAAGCGGCCTCGTCGGCCTTGGTCGGGAGCACGCCGGCGGGGGCGCGCTCACCGCCGAGCTCGATGACGTGGGAGACGATCTGCACGTCCAGGGCCTGGGCCAGGAAGTTGGCGGCCACCCGGCCGAGCGCGACCCGGGCCGCGGTCTCGCGCGCGGAGGCGCGTTCCAGGACCGGGCGGGCCTCGTCGAAGTCGTACTTCTGCATGCCGGCCAGATCGGCGTGGCCGGGGCGCGGGCGGGTCAGCGGCGCGTTGCGGGCGCTGCTGGCCAGGACCTCGGGGTCGACCGGGTCGGCGGCCATCACCTGCTCCCACTTGGGCCACTCGCTGTTGCCCACCTCGATGGCCACCGGGCCACCCTGGGACTCGCCGTGCCGGACGCCGCCGATGACGCGGACGACGTCGGCCTCGAACTTCATCCGGGCACCACGGCCGTAGCCGAGCCGGCGACGCGCCAACGAGTCAGAGATCTCGTCGGTCGTCACCTGCACGTGCGCAGGGAGGCCCTCCAGGACAGCAACCAGGGAAGGGCCGTGGGACTCGCCAGCAGTGAGCCATCGCAGCATGGCCGAAGTGTGTCATGCCCCGGGTGCGCCCCGTCCCCGGTACCGCACCCACGAGACGGGCTCAGCCGGCCAGCAGCGCCATCGCCTGCTCACCGGCGAGCAGACCGACCACGGAACCGAGCAGCATGAACGGCCCGAACGGGAGCGCCCGCTTCTGCACCAGTCGCAGCGCGGCCAGCAGGATCCCGCCGACGCCGCCGAGCAGGAAGCCCACCCAGACCCCGAAGACCAGCTCGGACCAGCCGACCAGCCCGAGCGCGATGCCCAGGATCCCGGAGAGCCGCACGTCGCCGTAGCCCAGGCCGCGCGGGTGCACGAACCAGAGCAGGAAGTACAGGCCCCCGGCGAACAGCCAGCCGAGCAGGACCGGCAGCAGGTCGGCCGGGGAATCGAACAGCAGGGTGCCGGCCACCACGACCGGGACCAGGACCAGGTAGGTGGGCCGGATCAGCCAGGTCGGCAGCAGCTTGGTGCGCCAGTCGATCAGACCCAGGGCCACCCCGACCGGCACGAGGGCGGTCCACACCGCCAGCGTCCAGTGCCAGCCGATGCCGGCACCGACGGCGGCGCCCACGACCGCGGCCACCAGTCCGGTCCGCACCGCCAGCTGGGGCAGGGCGGCGATGTCCCGGTACAGCTCCTTGGGTTCCTCAGGGGTGACCGGGACGGACGGCTCGGCCTCGTCCTCGGGATCAGCCTCAGCCTCGGGATCGGGCTCGGGTTCCGGGACCGAGGCGATGAGCCGCGGGACGAACAGCCCACCCAGCCCGGCCACCAGGGCCGCGACCAGCATCGCGAGCAGGGTCTCGTTCATGCGGGGCTCCGTCCTGCGAGGGCGGCCTCGCCGGCCGCCCTCATCACCTCGACCGGGCCCTCGAGCCCGGTGAACAACGTCGTCTGGAGGGCGGCCTGGTGGACCAGCAGGTCCAGTCCGGTCGCCAGCGGCCGGTCGCCCGCGGCGTGGGCCAGCGGGGTGGGCCACGGGTCATAGAGCACCTCGAAGAGGGCCGGCACGTCCGCGCAGCGCTGCACCAGCGAGTCGTCCTGGGCCGAGGCGGGGATGGTGGAGACCACCACGTCCCCGACGACCGGGTCACCGGCCAACGCGCCGACCTCGACCTGCGGGGGGTCGGGCAGCCCACGGAGCACCTCGACGGTCTCGCCGGCGCGGGCCGGGTCGCGCACCAGCAGCCGCAGCTCCCGGGCACCGAGCTCCACCAGCGCCAGGCCGACCGAGGTGGCGGTCGCTCCCCCACCCAGCAAGGTCGCGCGACGCACCTGGTCGACCCCGATCCCGCGCAACGCCGCGACCGCGCCGGGGATGTCGGTGTTGTCGCCGTGCCACCCCCCGTCCCGACGGACCAGGGTGTTCGCGGCACCGGAGGTCCGGGCCCGCGAGGAGAGCGTGGCCGTCAGGGACAGCGCCTCACGCTTGAGCGGCATCGTCAACGACAGACCGCGCCACTCCTCCCCCAGCCCGGCCAGGAACTCCGGCAGCCCCCCGGAGGGGACCCGGTGCGCGGTGTAGCTCCAGTCCAGCCCGAGCGCGGTGAAGGCGGCACCGTGCAGCACCGGCGACAACGAGTGCCCGATCGGGTCCCCGAGCACTCCGCACCGGACCGGACCGCCCAGGTGACCAGGGGTCAGCACGCGTCCGAGCCGTCGCAGTACGCGCTCAGCTCCTGCTTGAAGACCAGGAACTCGTCGTAGTCCTCGGTGAACTTGGTCTCGCCCGTCTCCAGGTTGACCGTCACGTAGAAGAACCAGGGGCCCTGGGCCGGGGCGAAGGCTGCCTCCATCGCCTCCTCGCCGGGGGCCTCGATCGGGCCGGGCGGGAGACCGGGGTACTTGCGGGTGTTGTAGGGCGAGTCGACCTCGAGGTCTTCCTGCGAGATGGCGACCCCCAGGTTGCGACCGAGCGCGAAGTTGACCGTCGCGTCGAGCTCGAGCTTGCCGTAGGTGGGCGCACCCTCGGTCTCGAGCCGGTTGTAGATGACCCGGGCGATCTTGGCCATGTCACCGCCGCGACCCTCCGACTCCACCAGGGAGGCGATCGTCATCAGCTCGTGCTCGGTGTAGCCCAGCCGCTGGGCGGCCTTGGTCAGCCCGGTCGTCTCGGCCGCCTGGCGCCACCGGTCCACCATCCGCTTGAGCAGGCTGGCCGGAGTCTCCTTCGGGCTGAGCTCGTAGGTGGCCGGGAACAGGTACCCCTCGGGGTTCCCCTCGGCGTAGTCGGGCAGGCCCAGCGCGGCCGGGTCGTCCAGCGCCTTGCGGATCGCCTTCTTGGAGAACTCGGTCTTCTCGGCGAGCAGGTCGACCAGCTCGAACGTCGGCACGCCCTCGGGGACGGTCACCTTGTTCTGCACCCGGTTGGACGGGTCCACCAGGACGGCGACGACGTCGGCGGAGCGCATCTCCTTGGCCAGCTCGTAGAAGCCGACCTGGATGGAGGAGGAGCGCTGCTCGGAACGGGCGGCGTCGATGAAGCCGTCGACGCTGGCCACCACCCCGGCGGCCTTGAGGTTGCGGCCCATCTGGGTGACCGAGTCGCCGGGTTCGACCTCGAACACCACCGAACCGGTGCCCGGGCCGGGGTAGTCCTCGGCCCCGTTGAACTGCGAGGAGACCCAGTCGATGCCGCGGTCGACCAGCAGGTACCCGCCTCCGACCAAGAGGCCGAGCAGGACCAGAACGGCCACGCACCCGGGCAGCCGGGACTTCTTGCGCCGCCGACGACCGCCTTCCACGTAGCTGCCGGCGTCGGCGGACTCGTCCGCCGTCGTACCGGCGGGTGCCTCGGGGAGCTCGGGCTCCACTGCCGGGTCGCCGAACTGCTCCGGCGCCTCGTGCTCATGCATCGCTGACCTCGACGATCTCTCCTGGCGCACTCCCCGTACTGCGCTCGGTGTCCAGGGCGTGCTGGAGGATGAGGACAGCTGCTGCCATGTCCACCACCGCACGCCGTGCTGTGCCCTTCTTGCCACGTTCTCTCAGCATCGACTCCGCCGAGACCGTGGTCAGACGTTCATCACACAACCTGACCGGCACCGGGGCAACCTGCCGCGCCACGTGCGCCGCGAATTCGCGCACCTTCAGCGCCGCGGGGCCCTCGGAGCCCTTGAGCGAGCGCGGCAGCCCGACGACCACCTCGACCGCCTCGGCGTCGCGCACGACCCGACGGATCCGGGCCACGTCGCCCTTGCCGCGGCGCACCGTCTCGACCGGTGTCGCCAGGAAGCCGGTGAAGTCGCTGCGGGCGACCCCGATCCTGGCGTCACCGGGGTCGAGCCCGATGCGCACGCCGGAGCGCACCTCAGGCGCCTGCCTGCCGGGCGACCTCGCCCGCGACCGCGGCCAGCGCGGCGTCGACTCCGGTGACGTCGGTACCGCCGCCCTGGGCCATGTCGGCCTTGCCGCCGCCCCGGCCGCCCACGTGCTCCCCGACCGCACGCAGCAGGTCGTTGGCCGACAGGCCGCGCTCGCGGGCCGCCTCGTTGGTGGCGGCGATGACCGCGACCTTCTCGCCCTGGGTGCCGACCAGCACGACCACGCCGGCGCGGTCGGAGTCGAGCCGGGCGCGGACGTCGGTGGCCAGGGTGCGCAGGTCCCCCCCGCCGGCCCCGTCGACGCGCTGGGCGACCACGGCGACCCCGTTGACGTCCTGCGCCGCCGCGGCCAGAGCGGCACCGCCGGCCAGCAGCTGGGCCAGGCGCATCTTCTCCAGCTCCTTCTCGGCGGCACGCAGCCGGTCGACCAGGTCGGTGACCCGGTCGACGACCTGGTCGGGCTGGGTCTTCAGGGTGGTGGTCAGCTCCCGCACCAGGTCCCGCTCGCGGGCCAGGTGGGCGAAGCCCTCGACACCGGTGAACGCCTCGATCCGGCGGTTGCCCGACCCGACCGACGCCTCACCGGTCACCACGATGGTGCCGATCTGGCTGGAGTGGTCCACGTGGGTGCCGCCGCACAGCTCGCGCGACCAGGGGCCGCCGATCTCGACGACCCGGACCTGGGACTCGTCGTAGGTCTCGCCGAACAGGGCGACCGCGCCCCAGTCCTTGGCCTCGGGCAGCGTCATGTACTGCCACCCGACGGGCAGGTCGGCGCGGAGCGCCTCGTTGGAGACGGTCTCGATCTGGTGGACCTGCTCGGGCGTCAGACCCTGGGTCCAGCCAAAGTCCAGCCGGAGGTACCCGGGCCGGTTGTAGGAGCCCGACTGCAACGCGCTGGGGCCGAGCACCTCGCGCAGCGCCGCGTGCACCACGTGGGTGCCCGAGTGCGCCTGGCGGGCGCCGATGCGCCACTGCGGGTCGACCTGGGCGTGCACCTCGGCACCGGGCGCGTACTCACCGTCGACGACCCGGACCTGGTGCACGACCAGCCCGCGGACCGGACGCTGCACGTCGAGGACCTCGAACCGGCCGCCGTCGAACTCGATGATGCCGGCGTCGGCGACCTGGCCGCCCGACTCCGCGTAGAACGGGGTCCGGTCCAGCACGAGCTCGCCGACCTCGCCGTTGCCCAGCGAGGCGACCGGGGCACCGCCGGAGAGCAGGGCCACCGGGCGGGACTCGGTGCTGAGCGTCTCGTAGGCCAGCCACTCGGTGGGGCCGTTCGCGTCGAGGATGTCGCGGTAGACGCCGGTGTCGGCGTGGTGGCCCTTCTTGGCCTTCGCGTCCGCCTTGGCCCGCTCACGCTGCTCGGTCATCAGCGACCGGAAGCCGGCCTCGTCGACGCTGAGCCCGGCCTCGGAGGCCATCTCCAGGGTCAGGTCGATCGGGAAGCCGTAGGTGTCGTGCAGGGCGAACGCCTCGGCACCGCTGAACACGGTCCGGCCGGCTGCGCGGGTCTCCTCCGCGGCCTGGTCGAAGAGCTGGGTACCGGCCGCCAGGGTCTTGCGGAACGCGGTCTCCTCGGCACCGGCGACGCGGGAGATCCGCTCCCAGTCGGTGCGCAGGTCGGGGTAGCCGAGCTCCATCTTGGCCAGCGAGACCGGCAGCAGCTCCTCCAGCGCCCGTCCCTCGTGGCCGAGCAGGCGCATCGAGCGGATCGCGCGGCGCAGCAGGCGGCGCAGCACGTAGCCGCGGCCCTCGTTGCCGGGGGTGACGCCGTCGCCCATCAGCATCAGGCCGGAACGGACGTGGTCGGCGATGACCCGGAACCGGACGTCGTCGGCCGGGTCGTCGCCGTAGTTCTTGCCGGAGAGCTCGGCGGCCTTGGCGATCACCGGGTACATCTCGTCGATCTCGTACATGTTGTTCTTGCCCTGGAGCAGGAACGCGACCCGCTCCAGGCCCATGCCGGTGTCGATGTTCTTGGCCGGCAGCGGGCCCTCGACGTCGAAGTCGTCCTTGGCGCGGACGGTCGAGAGCGACTCCTGCATGAAGACCAGGTTCCAGATCTCCAGGTAGCGGTCCTCGTCGGCCTCCGGGCCACCCTCGGCACCGAACTCGGGGCCACGGTCGAAGTAGATCTCGCTGCACGGCCCGCCGGGACCGGGCACGCCCATGTTCCAGTAGTTGTCGAGCAGGCCGCGCTCCTGGATGCGCTCGTCGGGCAGACCCGCGATGTCGCGCCACAGCTGCTTGGTCTCGTCGTCGCCGTGCAGCACGGTGACCCAGATCTTCTCCGGGTCGAAGCCGTAGCCGCCGTCCTCGACGGACCCCGTGATCAGGCTCCAGGCGAACTCGATCGCCCCGGGCTTGAAGTAGTCACCGAAGGAGAAGTTGCCGCACATCTGGAAGAAGGTGCCGTGCCGGGTGGTCTTGCCGACCTCCTCGATGTCGAGGGTGCGCACGCACTTCTGCACGCTGACGGCGCGCTCGTAGGGCGCGGTCTCCTGCCCGAGGAAGAACGGCTTGAACGGCACCATGCCGGCGTTCACGAAGAGCAGGGTCGGGTCGTCGAGCAGCAGCGACGCCGAGGGCACCACGGTGTGCCCGTGCTTCTCGAAGTGGGCGACGAACCGTCGGCGGATCTCCGCGGTCTCCATCAGGTGGTCTCTCTCTTCCTGCTCTGGTGCAACTCGTGCTGGGTCCCGTGACTGCTCGTGGTGAGCTCGGGAAGCTGGTGGGGGGTGAGGCCGTACCGCTCGCGCAGCTCGGTCTCGCGTTCGTGGCTGTGGGTGGCGACCTCGTCGCGGAACATCCGGAACCCGACCGTCAGACCGTTCCACCGGTCCTTGAGACCCTCGGCGGTGAACGTCTCCATCGCGGCGCGTGCCTTGGTGACCGCGTACACGCCGGCTCCGGCGCCGGCGATGAACCACAGGCTGCGGGGCATCAGGTCACTCCTCGTCCGGGTCCGTTCATGCGGCGTCCTCGTCGTCGATCCGGGCGCGTTGGCGGGCGCGGAACTCGCGCAACGCGACCTTGAGCTCGTCCTTGCGTGCCCGGCGCGACCGCTTGACCTCGCGCTTCATCTCGAAGCGGATCCGGTTGCGGGTGGCCGGGGCCAGCGCGTGCCGCAGGCCGTGGGCCAGGGACGCGGCCTTGACCACGCTCTCGCGGACCACCAGGTCGGCGAAGAGGCGGCCGTCGATGCGGGCCCGGGCCGGGTCGAACGCCCCCGGGTCGACGGCGTCGACGGCGTCGACAGGGTCGACTTCGGCCGGGCGCGGGCCGCCGGTGACCACGACACCGCTGACCGGCACCGGAACCGTGGTGGGCTCCGTCGGCTCGGCCGGCGCGGTCGGTGGGGTGACGGGGCTGGTCTCCTCGAGCCGGACGATCCGTTCCAGCAGCGCCTGCTGCTCGATGGCGGCGTCGGCCAGGGCGTCGTCAGTGCGTCGGCGTTGACGTCTCAGCACCAGCCAGCACCCGGCGAGGGCGAGCAGCGCCACGAGCAGGGCTGCCCCTGCCACCGCCGTCCACATCTGCTCGTCCACAAGCCGGAACCCTACCTGTCCCTACGTCGCGGTGCCCGACCGGCGAGCGGCGACCGTCGGGGACTCAGGTCCGGCCCGTCCCGCGGACCAGCGCACGCAGCCGGGACCACCGCTCCTTGACCCCGGCCTCGGCGCCCAGCGCGGTGGGACGGTAGTAGGTGGCCTCGGCCACCGCCTCGGGCGCGTAGACCTGCTCGGCGATCCCGAACGGCTCGTCGTGCGGGTAGGTGTAGCTGGTGCCGTGCCCCAGGTCCTTGGCCCCGCGGTAGTGGGCGTCGCGCAGGTGCGGCGGCACCGGCCCGATCTTGCCGGCACGCACGTCGGCCTGGGCCTCGTAGATGGCGACGTAGACGGCGTTGGACTTCGGCGCCAGGGCCAGGGCCACGGTCGCCTGGGCGAGGTTGAGCCGCGCCTCGGGCATCCCGATCAGCTGCACCGCCTGGGCGGCGGCGACCGCGGTGGTCAGGGCGGTCGGGTCGGCCAGGCCGATGTCCTCGCTGGCCGAGATCACCAGTCGTCGGGCGATGAAGCGTGGGTCCTCGCCGGCCTCCACCATCCGGGCCAGGTAGTGCAGGGCGGCGTCGGCGTCGGAGCCGCGGATCGACTTGATGAAGGCGCTGACCACGTCGTAGTGCTGGTCGCCCTGCCGGTCGTAACGCACCGCTGCGGTATCGACGGCGGTCTCGGCGGTGGCCAGGTCGATCACGTTGCGCCCGGTGCTGGTCGCGGCGCCCGCCGCGGCCTCCAGGTAGGTCAGGGAGCGTCGGGCGTCTCCCCCGGCCAGCCGGACCAGGTGCTCGCGGGCCTCCGGCTCCAGCTCCACCTCCCCGGCCAGTCCCCGCTCGTCGGCCAGGGCCTGGTCGATCACCGCGCCGATGTCGTCGTCGTCCAGCGACTCCAGGGTGAGCAGCAGGGAGCGGGACAGCAGCGGCGAGATCACCGAGAAGAAGGGGTTCTCGGTGGTGGCGGCGATCAGGGTGACCCAGCGGTTCTCCACCCCGGGCAGCAGCGCGTCCTGCTGGGCCTTGGAGAACCGGTGCACCTCGTCGACGAAGAGCACCGTCTCCCGCCCGGTGCGGGCCAGCACGTCCCGGGCGCCCTGGATCGCGGCGCGGACCTCCTTGACGCCGGCCGCGACTGCGGAGACCTCCACGAACCGGCGGTTGGTCTGGCCCGAGACGATCGAGGCGATCGTGGTCTTCCCGGTCCCGGGCGGCCCCCACAGCAGCAGCGACATCGGCTGGTCGCCCTCGACCAGCCGGCGCAGCGGCGACCCCTCGGCCCGCAGCTGGGCCTGACCGACCAGCTCGTCCAGCGTGCGCGGTCGCATCCGCACCGCCAGCGGTGCCGACGAGTGCCCCGTGGCAGCCAACGAGCCGGCACCCGTGGGTGCCGGCTCGTCCGGTACGTCGAAGAGTCCCTCCACGCCCCCAGCCTAGGCCGTGGGGGCCCGGCTGGCCGGTGCGGGACCGGGCCTCAGGCCCCGGCCATCCGACCCGCGTTCACGTCGAACCAGGTGTCGGCGTAGCCGGCGTGCTCCAGTGCCCCGGTGCTCGGCGACTGCCCGGGTACCGCAGCGCCGGTGTTGTCGACGCCCAGCAGCGGCGCGGTGACCGGCTCCTGCGGGGCGTGGCCCAGCTCGGCCGGGAAGTGGCAGGCCACCTTGTGCCGGGCACCGATCTGCAGCAGCGGCGGCTCGACCTTGGCGCAGATGTCCTTCGCGATCGGGCAGCGGGTCCGGAACCGGCACCCCGACGGCGGGTTGATCGGGCTGGGCACGTCGCCCTCGAGCCGGATCCGCTCGCGACGTCCACCGGTCTGGGCCTGCTTGACGTCCGGGACGGCCGAGAGCAGCGCCTGGGTGTAGGGGTGGTGCGGGCGACCGTAGAGGGTGTCCCGGTCCGCGATCTCCACGATCTTGCCGAGGTACATGACCGCGATCTCCGGGCAGAAGTGCCGGACCACCGCGAGGTCGTGGGCGATGAACAGGAACGCGATCCCGAACTCCTTCTGGAGGTCCTGGAGCAGGTTGATCACCTGCGCCTGGATCGAGACGTCCAGCGCCGAGACCGGCTCGTCGGCCACCAGCAACTTGGGGTTCAGGGTCAGCGCCCGGGCGATGCCGATGCGCTGGCGCTGACCGCCGGAGAACTCGTTGGGGTACCGGTTGTAGTGCTCCGGGTTGAGGCCCACGACCTCGAGCAGCTCCTGGACCCGGCTCAGCACCTTGTTCTTCGGCACCACGCCGTGCACCTGCAGCGGCGCCCCGATGATCGCGCCGACCGTGTGCCGCGGGTTCAGCGAGGTGTAGGGGTCCTGGAAGATCATCTGCACGTCACGGCGCAGCGGCTTCATCTGGCCCTGGCTGAGGTTCGCGATGTCGCGGCCCTCGAACTTGATCGACCCCGAGGTGGGCTTGTAGAGCCGGGTGATCAGCCGACCGGTGGTCGACTTGCCGCAGCCGGACTCACCGACCAGGCCCAGCGAGCCGCCCTTGGGCACCTGGAACGAGATCCCGTCGACCGCCTGCACGTGGGCCACGGTGCGGCGGACCACGCCGCCGCCCTTGACCGGGAAGTACATCCGCAGGTTCTCGACCTCGAGGACCGGCTCGGCGTCCGGGTCCAGGACCGACGCCTGGTGCCCGTGCTCGACGGCCGCGGCGAAGTCACCGGTGTGGCTGATCTCGTGGTCGTCGACCACGTCGTGGGCCGCGGTCACCCCGGGGGCGGTGTCGACCGGCAGGTCGTCGTGCAGCTGGGTCGCCTCGAGGTCCACCTTGTTCTCGGCGGCGTCGGCGGCGGCCATCTCGTCGGGCGTCTCGGGGACGCGCGGGTCGCGGCTCATCGGTTCTCCTCCGCCAGTTCAGGGGCGATCACGGGGAGCACTTCGCTCTCGTAGATCGCGCGCGGGTCGGGCAGGTGGCAGCGCTTCTGGTGCTCGGTGCCACCACCGGCCGGGGTGAGCTCGGGCAGCTCGGCCGAGCAGAGCCCACCGGGGACCTTGCCCGCGTGCGTGCAGCGGGGGTGGAAGGCACAACCCGACGGCGGGCTGAGCAGGCTCGGCGGGTTCCCCGGGATCGGGATCAGCCGGGCGTCGGTGTCGGAGGAGACGTCGGGGATCGAGGAGAGCAGGCCCCACGTGTACGGCATCGCCGGCGCGGTGAGGATCTCCTTGACCGTGCCGTACTCGACGGCCCGACCGGCGTACATGACCAGCACGTCGTCGGCCATCTCGGCGATCACGCCCAGGTCGTGGGTGATCATGATGACCGCGGAGTTGAACTCCCGCTGCAGGTCCTGGAGCAGGTCCAGGATCTGGGCCTGGACGGTCACGTCCAGCGCGGTGGTCGGCTCGTCGGCGATCAGCAGCTTGGGGTCGTTGATCAGACCCATCGCGATCATCGCCCGCTGCCGCATGCCGCCGGAGAACTGGTGCGGGTAGTCGTCGACGCGACGGTCGGGCTGCGGGATCCCGACCCGGTCGAGCATCTCGATCGCACGCTTGCGGGCGTCACGCTTGGAGGCCTTGTCGTGGTGCACCAGGTACGCCTCGGCGAGCTGGTCCCCGACCTTGTGGAAGGGGTGCAGCGCCGCGAGAGCGTCCTGGAAGATCATCGACATGGTGTTGCCGCGCATCTTGCGCATCCGCGGCTCCGAGAGACCCACCACCTCGGTGCCGTCGACCCGGATCGACCCGGTGATCCGTGCGGTCTTGTCGTGCAGACCCAGCACGGCCATCGACGAGACCGACTTGCCGGACCCGGACTCCCCCACGATGCCGAGGGTCTTGCCCATCTCGACGCTGTAGCTGAGGCCCTTGACGGCGGTGACGAGCCCGTCCTCGGTGGGGAACGAGACCGTGAGGTCCTCGACCGCCAGGATCGGGTCGCCGGTGGACGGGTGCTGTGCGGTGCTCACGAAAGCCTCACCCTCGGGTCGAGGACGCTGTAGATGACGTCGACGACCAGGTTGCAGATGATCAGGACGACGGCGCTGAACAGGGCGGTGGCCATGACCACCGGCAGGTCCATGCCGCGCACGGCCTGCAGGCTCCACCAGCCGATGCCCTGGATCCCGAAGATCCGCTCGGTGAAGATGGTGCCCGCCAGCAGCGTGCCGAAGTCGATACCGAAGATGGTGACCACCGGGACCAGGGCGGCGCGCAGACCGTGCTTGTAGACGACGGTGCGCGGCGGCAGACCCTTGGCCTTGGCGGTCCGGATGTAGTCCTCCTGGAGGGCCTCCACCATCGCGCCACGGGTGAACCTCGTGTACTGGGTGCAGCCGAAGATGCCCAGGGCCACCCAGGCCAGGAACATCCCGGAGAACCACTTCCACGGACTCTCGGTGATCGGGAAGTAGCCGGTGTCGCTGAACAGGGGGATCTCCCACGTCACGGTGAGGAAGAGCCACGCCAGCAGCGCGAACAGGTAGTAGGGCACCGAGCTGATCACCAGGAAGCTGGAGACCAGGGCCTTGTCGGCCAGGGTGCCGCGCCGCCGGGCTGCGGCGACGCCGATGGGGATGCCGAGCAGCAGGTAGAGGAACGCTCCCCCGATGGCGACGGAGAACGTCGCGGGGAGCCGGTCCACCAGCTCGGAGGTGACCGGGGTCTTGGAACGGTACGAGTAGTTCAGGCAGGGCGCGTCGCACTGGTACGTGGACGCCGCGATGGTGATCTCGCGGCCCACGAAGACGCCCTTGACGAACTTGCCGTACTCGCTGAGCAGCGGGTTGTCGTAGCCGAGGGTCTTCTCGTAGACGGCCAGTCGCGCCGGGGAGCACCTGTTCGAGGTCTCCCGGTCGCAGATGGGCTGGGCAGGGCTCGAGGGGCCCTTCCAGAACAGGACGAAGATGGCCAGGGAGACGAGGAAGAGGACCAGGACTCCCGAGAACACCCGCTTGACGATGTACGCGAACATCAGCTTCTCCGGTCGGTGCTGGCTCACGTCCGGTGGGGGCCTCGTGGGCCCCCACCGGACGTGTTGCCGTGCTGGTTGGGGACGTGTCCCCCTGTGCCCGCCCGGGGGCGGGCACAGGGAGCAGGTGTCAGCCGGTCACCCGGCGTGACGTCACTGCATCACGAACAGGTCCTTGTAGTTCGGCGCACCCATGGAACCGTCACCGGTCGGGTTGCCGATCTTCTCGCCGAAGACGAACAGGTCGTTGCGGAACGCCGTCGGGATCATCGGGAAGTAGTCCGTCTGGATCTCCTCGTCCAGCGCGCCCCAGGCGTCAGCCTGCTCCTCGAGCGGCATGGTCAGGATCTCGTTCATCTTCTCGTCGATGGCCGGCTCGCTGAACAGCGAGGTGTTGTAGACGGCCTTGGACTTGAGCAGCGCGGTGATGAACGTCAGGCCAGACGGCCAGTCAGCACACCAGTTGACGCCACGCAGGTTCAGCGACTTGTTGATCTTGTTGTCGGGGTCCAGCCAGGTGTTGTACGGGCTGTCCGAGACGGGGGTCGCCTTGACCTTGAAGCCAGCGGCCTCGAAGCCCTTGGTGATCTGCTTCTGCGAGGCAACGGCCAGCGGGTCGGCCTCGTAGTAGATCATGCTGATCTCGTAGTTCTCCTCGCCGGCGTCCTTGAGGAGCTGCTTGGCCTTCTCCGGGTTGTAGGTGATCTGCTCACCGTCGACCTGGTAGTCCTTCTTGCCCGCCATGCCGGGAGGCATGATCGAGTTGGCCGGGACACGGGTCACGCCGGGCACCTCGCCCGAGGCGAACCAGGCGTCCTGGTACGGGTAGGCGTAGGCCAGGGCCTTGCGGACGTTGATGTCGGTGATCTTGGTGTAGTCAGGCGACAGGAACGACACGCACTGGGCGGTCTGCTGCACGAGGCGGTCGCCGAGCTTCTCGGAGGCCTCCTGGTACTTGTCCGAACCCAGGGCCGCGGACAGCGAGGTCTGGCTGTCGGTGTTGCCCGAGAGCATGATCTGGTCGACCTGCGACTGCTCGGCGTTGAACTTGAAGATCCACTTGTCCACGTACTGGTGGCGCGAGGCGTCGGTGGCCGGGTCCCACTGGTCGTTGCGGACCAGGGTCAGCTCCTCGTTCGGCTTCCAGTTCTCGATCTTGTAGGGACCGTTGGAGAGCGGCTGCTGGCCGTAGTTCGGCGGGTTGGAGGCCTTGCCCAGCGGGGCCGGGCCCATCGCCATGAAGGAGCCCCAGTAGTCCATGTCCGGGAAGGGCGACTTCATCTTGATGGTGATGTCGTTGCCGTCGACGGTGATGCCGTCGTAGGCCTTGCCCTTGTCGGTGTAGGGACCCTTGTAGTCCCCGCCGTCCTTGAAGTAGTGGACCGAGTACTCGGTACCGGGACCGGCCGGGAACGCCTCGGCGTCCAGCGAGCGCTGGATGCCCCAGGCGACCTCCTCGGCGGTGACGGGCTTGCCGTCCTCCCACTTGGCGCCCTCACGGATGGTGAAGGTCCACTCCGTGAAGTCGTCGTTCGCGGTGCCGAGGTCGGTGGCGAGGTCGGGAACGAGCACCGGCTGGCCGGTCTCGTCACGCTTGAACTGCGTGAGCGAGCGGTGGGTCAGCGACTGCTGGATCGAGTTGCCGGTGACGGACCAGCCGTCGGTCGGGTCCAGCGAGTCCGGGCCCGGGTCACCGGGCAGGTAGACCGTGACGGTCCCACCCTCGGTCGCGCCTTCGACATCCTTCGCCGGGCCCTGGGCGGTGGCGTCCTTCGTGCCACCTTCCTGCTCCCCGAACTTACGGTCGCTACCGGAGTCCTTGCCCGGCTCGTCCCCGGAGCCACCACAGGCGGCGAGGGTGAGGAGGGCGGCACCGGCGACGAGCGCGAGCGGCTTGTTGCGCTTCATGCTGTCCAGCCTTTCTTCTCTGTGTTCGTGTCCCGGCGAGAGCGAGGACGACGTCTTGGGGTGCTGAATCTCCGCGGTCGGAGCCGTCAGCGGCGGGTCTTCGGGTCGAGGGCGTCGCGCAGCGCGTCACCGAGCAGGTTCAGGGCGACCACCAGCAGCACGATCCCGAGCAGCGGGGCCCACAGGTACAGCGGGTAGGACTCGAAGTAGGGCTGGGCGCGCTCGATGGTGCGGCCCCACGACGGGGACCCGCTGACACCGATACCCAGGTAGGCCAGACCGGCCTCGAGGGTGACGAACGCGGGCAGCATCAGCGAGATCGCGACGATCAGCGGGGCGGCCAGGTTGGGCAGCAGCTCCTTGACCAGGATCCGACGGGTCGGCATGCCGAGCACCCGCGCGGCCTGGACGAACTCGCGCTCACGCAGGCTGAGCACCTCGCCACGCACCAGACGGGCCACGCTCATCCACCCGAAGAACGCGAGCACACCGATCAGCACCACGAACTGGATGGTGTTGTAGTTGTCGCTGAGCGAGAACCGCTGGTTGATGATCGGCTGGACGGTCAGGGCGGCCAGCAGGAACGGGATCGTCAGGAACAGGTCGATGACGAAGCTGAGCATCTTGTCGACCACGCCGCCCATGAAGCCGGCCACCAGGCCGACCACGACGCCGAGGAACGAGGCCACCACGGTGGAGACGAACGCGATGGTCAGCGAGGTCCGGGCGCCGTAGACCCAGTAGGCCAGGTTGTCGTCACCGGTCTTGGGGGCGATGCCCAGCGGGTGGTTCGGGTCGAAGCCGTGCACCGGGGGCCCGGTGACGGGCCAGCCGGTGGTGAAGTCGAGCATCTGGCTGGCGAACTGGGTCTCGGGGCTGACCCCGAAGGCCGCACAGATCGGGCCGGCCAGGATCGCGACCAGCGCGAAGAAGAGGATCACGACCATGCAGATCACGGCGATCGGGTCGCGGAACAAGCGCCGCATGGCGATGCGCATCGGCGACTTGCCGGCGATCTCCTTGCCGGTGGACGAGTTCGGGTCAACCGTGGTCTCGTCACTCAGGCCCTGAGTCTCGGGCCCTGTCGTCGTTGCCGACATCTGCTCCCCATCCGGTGAAGGAAACGTTCCACTCGAAATCGTGCGTCAGTCGCCCGCACGCACCCGGAGATCTTCCCGAGTCGACGCCGCTGGCGCCGTCAGCGACTCTAAGTGACGCACGATGCACGAACGATCACCCCGACGTAACGATCTGATCTCAGGGGTCGACGTCCGGAACCTGCCGCCCGGGCGGTTCCGGAGGGGTCGGGACGCGACGGAGGGACCGGGCGCTCGCGCGCGCCGGCCCCTCCGGTCCGTGGTTCGTGCCCCTCAGCCCTCGGTGGGGGCCTCGGACTCCTTGACCACCGGCTTGGCGTCCACCCCGGCCTCCTTGCGCTGGGCCGCGGTGATCGGCGCCGGCGCGGCGGTCAGCGGGTCGTAGCCGCCGCCGGACTTGGGGAACGCGATGACCTCGCGGATCGAGTCGACCCGGGCCAGGATCGAGGCGATCCGGTCCATGCCGACCGCGATGCCGCCGTGCGGCGGGGCGCCGAACTTGAACGCGTCGAGCAGGAACCCGAACTTCTCGGCCGCCTCCTCCTCGCCGATCCCCATCACCGCGAAGACCCGCTTCTGCACGTCCTCGCGGTGGATACGGATCGACCCGCCACCCAGCTCCATGCCGTTGCAGACGATGTCGTAGGCGTAGGCCAGGGCTGCGCCCGGGTCGGTGTCGAAGGTGTCGGCGAACTCCGGCTTGGGGCCGGTGAAGGCGTGGTGCACCGCGGTCCAGGCGCCGGCGCCCACGGCCACGTCGCCGTCGGCGACCGCGTCGGCGGCGGGCTCGAACATCGGGGCGTCGACCACCCAGGTGAAGGCGAAGGCCTGCTCGTCGATCAGGCCGCAGCGGCGACCGATCTCCAGGCGGGCGGCGCCGAGCAGCGCGCGGCTGGACTTCACCGCACCGGCGGCGAAGAAGATGCAGTCACCCGGCTGGGCGCCGGTGTGCGCGGCCAGCCCGGCCTTCTCGGTGTCGGAGAGGTTCTTGGCGACCGGGCCGCCGAGCTCGCCGTCCTCGCCCACGGTGACGTAGGCCAGGCCCTTGGCGCCGCGCTGCTTGGCCCACTCCTGCCAGGCATCGAACTGGCGACGCGGCTGGCTGGCGCCACCGGGCATCACCACGGCACCGACGTAGTCGGCCTGGAAGACCCGGAAGGAGGTCTCGGCGAAGTACTCGGTGCACTCGACCAGCTCCTGGCCCATGCGCAGGTCGGGCTTGTCCGAACCGAACCGGGCCATCGCCTCGGCGTAGGTCATCCGCGGGATCGGGGTCGGGATCGTCTCGCCGATCTCGGCCCACATCGCCACCAGCACCTCCTCCATGAGGGCGATGACGTCCTCCTGGTCCACGAAGCTCATCTCGATGTCGAGCTGGGTGAACTCGGGCTGGCGGTCGGCACGGAAGTCCTCGTCGCGGTAGCAGCGCGCGATCTGGTAGTAGCGCTCGATGCCGCCGACCATCAGCAGCTGCTTGAACAGCTGGGGGCTCTGCGGCAGCGCGTACCAGGAGCCGGGCGAGAGCCGGGCCGGCACCACGAAGTCGCGGGCACCTTCGGGGGTGGAGCGGGTCAGCGTGGGGGTCTCGACCTCGTGGAACTGGTGCGCGTCGAGCACCCGGCGGGCGGCCGAGTTGATCCGCGAGCGCAGCCGGATCGCGGCGGCGGGGCCGGAGCGGCGCAGGTCCAGGTAGCGGTGGCGCAGGCGCACCTCCTCGCCGACCTCGACGTGGTCGCTGATCGGGAACGGCAGCGGGGCGGAGGCGTTGAGCACCTCGACGTCGCTGGCCACGACCTCGATCTGGCCGGTCGGCAGGTTGGGGTTCTCGTTGCCCTCCAGACGCGCGGTCACCTCACCGGTCACGGCCAGGCAGTACTCGTTGCGCAGGCTGTGCGCGACCGCCTCGTCGCGGATCACGACCTGGACCACGCCGCTGGCCTCGCGCAGGTCGATGAAGGCCACTCCCCCGTGATCGCGACGGTTGGCCACCCACCCGGCGAGGGTGACGGTCTGGCCGACGTGCTCGGCGCGCAGGGCGCCGGCGTCATGGGTGCGGATCACGGGTACTCCTTCAGGTGTGCCGGTACCGCGAGACGGGCGGACCGGGTGGTGGTGTCGCGGGTGCGACGTTCCTAGGGTGCTACGCGGGGCGGACCGGACTCAAACCGGTTCTGCCCCGGTGAGGGGTTCAGGCGTGCCAGGTCACAGCGGGACGCAGGTCGTCGGCCGGCGGGGTCCAGGTGGCCAGGTCGACGGCCACCTGCTCCCCGGTCCGGATGTCCTTGACCTCGTGGCCCCCGTCGGCGCCGGCGAAGACGACGAACGGGATGCCGCGGCGCTCGGCGTAACGGATCTGCTTGCCGAACTTGGCGGCGGTGGCGGCCACCTCGCACGGGACGTCGTGGGCCCGCAGTGCGGTGGCTGCGGCGTCGGCGGCGGGACGGGACTCCTCGTCGGCCAGGGCCACCAGCACCGCCGAGGGCACCGAACGGCTGGCGCCGAGCTGTCCGCGGGTGACCAGCGGCACCAGCACCCGGCTGACACCGAGCGAGATGCCGACACCGGGGTAGGTGGTGCGGCCGTCGCTGGCCAGGGTGTCGTATCGCCCGCCGGAACAGATCGAGCCCATCGACTCGTAGCCGTCCAGCCGGGTCTCGAAGACGGTGCCGGTGTAGTAGTCCAGGCCGCGGGCGATCTTGAGGTCGGCCTCGATCCTGGTGGTGGCGGTGACCAGCGACTGGCAGGCCTCGACCAGCTCGGCCAGCTCCCTCAGGCCCTCCTCGAGGAGGTCGTTGCCCACGCCGTGCTCGTCGACCAGGGCCCGGACCCGGGCCACGAAGCCGGTGTCGGGGGTGCAGATCCGCGACAGGGCCAGGCAGGCGTCGGCCTGGCGCTCGTCCAGGCCGGCCTCGGTGAGGAGCAGCTCGCGCACCTTCTCCTCCGGCATCTTGTCGAGCTTGTCGACCAGGCGCATGACCTCGTCGAGGTCGGGGACGCCCAGCCCGGTGTAGAAGCCCTGGATCAGCTTGCGGTTGTTGACCTGGAGGCGGAATCCGGGCAGGAACTCCAGCCGGCTCAGTGCCTCCAGCATCACCCGGGTCACCTCGACGTCGTGGTGGAACGGCAGCTCGTCGCGGCCCACGATGTCGATGTCGGCCTGGGTGAACTCGCGGTACCGCCCGTCCTGGGGGCGCTCGCCCCGCCAGACCTTCTGGATCTGGTAGCGCCGGAACGGGAACTCCAGCTTGCCGGCGTTCTCCAGCACGTATCGGGCGAACGGCACGGTCAGGTCGAAGTGCAGCCCGAGCCCGGCGTCCTTGCCGCCCTCGACCTCCTGCAGCCGGCGCAGCACGTACACCTCCTTGGAGGTGTCGCCCTTGCGGAGCAGCTGGTCCAGCGGCTCCACGGCGCGGGTCTCGATGTTGCCGAACCCGTGCAGTTCGAAGGTGCGCGAGAGCAGGTCGACCACCTCGCGCTCGACGGCGCGCTGGTCGGGCAGGAACTCGGGGAAGCCGCTGAGCGGCGCGATCTTGGCCATCACAGCCCTCTCGTGACCGGCGCGGGGCCGTCGGTGTCGTCGGACAGGTCGAGCAGGAACGGGTTGGTGACCCGCTCGCGACCGATCGAGGTCTGCTCGCCGTGGCCGGGCAGCACCACGACGTCGTCGGGCAGGGTCAGCACCTTGTCCCGCAGGGAGCGCAGGATCGTGGGGTGGTCCCCGCCGGGCAGGTCGGTGCGCCCGATCGAGCCGGCGAACAGCAGATCTCCGGAGAACATCACCTGGGAGATGTCGGGCTGACCGTGCGCGGCACCGTAGGGGGTGCGGAAGGTGACCGAGCCGCGGGTGTGCCCCGGGGTGTGGTCGACCACGAACTCCAGGCCGGCCAGCTCGAGGTTCTGGGCGTCGGAGAGTTCACGCACGTCGTCGGGCTCGGCCCACTCGTACTTGCCGCCCAGCAGCATCTGCGTGGTCTCGCGGCTCATCCCGGCCAGCGGGTCGGTGAGCAGGTGCCGGTCCTCGGGGTGGATCCAGGCGGTCGCGTCGTAACTGCCGGCGACCGGGGCCACGCACCACATGTGGTCGACGTGGCCGTGGGTGACCAGCACCGAGACCGGCTTGAGTCGGTGCTCACGGACCACCTCGGCGACGCCGGCGGCGGAGTCCTTGCCGGGGTCGATGACCACGCACTCGTTGCCGGGTCCGGTGGAGACGACGTAGCAGTTGGTTCCCCAGGGTCCGGCGGGGAAGCCAGCAATCAGCACAGCGGTGTCCTCGAGAGGTCGGGTGGGTCGGTCCGGCCCGGCACCGCTCCCCCACCGGCGCGGCGGAGGAGTCCGGGCACCGGACAACACCGCCAGCCTACCGAGCCCGTTCGTGGGTGTGACTACGATGGGCGACCATGAGCGCGCAGCAGCAGTCCGAGTGGGGCCGAGCGGCCGAGGACGGCACCGTATTCGTCAAGACCTCCGACGGCGAACGGCAGGTCGGCCAGGTGCCAGACGTCACACCGGAGGAGGCGCTGAAGTTCTACACCGACCGCTACGCGGCCCTCGAGTTCGAGGTGTCACTGCTGGCCCAGCGGATCGCCGGCGGCAAGTTGAGCCCCGACGAGGCCTCGAGCTCGGTCAAGACGGTCCGGGCGACCGTGGACGGCGCGTCGGCGGTCGGTGACCTGGACGCCCTGCTGGCCAAGCTGGATGCCCTGGCCCCGCTGATCGCCAGCCAGCGTGAGGCCCGCAAGGCCGAGCGGGCCGAGAAGGTCGCGGCCTCGCGCACCGAGAAGGAGAAGATCGTCGGCGAGGCCGAGAAGCTGGCCACCTCCGACGACTGGCGCAACGGCGCCAACCGGCTCCGTGACCTGCTGGAGGCCTGGAAGGCGCTGCCGCGTCTGGACAAGGCCGATGACGACGCCCTGTGGCGCCGGTTCTCCTCCGCCCGGACCGCCTACACCCGTCGCCGCAAGTCCCACTTCGCCGAGCAGCACGAGAAGCGTGACGCGGCCAAGGTGGTCAAGGAGCGTCTGGCGACCGAGGCCGAGAAGCTGGCCGACTCCACCGAGTGGGGTCCCACGGCCGGCCGTTTCCGTGACCTGATGCGCGACTGGAAGGCCGCCGGCCCGGCGCCCCGCGACGTCGACGACAAGCTGTGGAAGCGTTTCCGCGGCGCCCAGGACACGTTCTTCCAGAACCGTGACGCGGCCAACGCCGAGCTGGACCAGGAGTTCGCCGCGAACGCTGTGGTGAAGGAGGAGATCCTGGTGGAGGCCGAGGCGCTCCTCCCGATCACCGACCTGGACGCGGTGAAGAAGTCCTTCCGCACCCTGGCCGACCGGTGGGACGAGGCCGGCAAGGTGCCCCGCGACCGGATCAAGGAGCTCGAGGGCCGGATGCGGAAGGTCGAGCAGGCCATCCGCGGCCACGAGGACGCCGAGTGGAAGCGCACCGACCCCTCGAAGGTCGGTCGTGCCAACGACCTGGTCACCCAGGGTGAGGCCGCGATCGCCAAGCTGACCGCCGATGCCGAGAAGGCCCGTGCCGCTGGCGACGAGCGCAAGGCCGCGAAGCTGGAGAAGGAGATCGCCTCCAAGCAGGCCCTGCTGGACATGGCCCGCTCGGTCGACCTCGGCTGACACCCACGCCACGACGGCCCGGCACCCCGTTTGGGTGCCGGGCCGTCGAGCATTCTCCACGCCCCGCAAACGCATGGTCGGCGCCGCACAAGCGCCCGGTCGGCGCCACGTATCTGCCCGGTCGGCGCACAAGTGCCCGGTCAGCGCCACGGAAGTGCCCGGTCGGCGTCGCTCGGCGTTCGCCCGCGCGTGCGGCTGCAAGGCGGAGGGCCGAAGGCGCCCTAGGAGCGAAGCGGGGCGTCGAGGGCCGACAACGCAGCAGACGCTCCGTGGGAGGACGCCCAGTCAGGCAGTGACGCGGTAGACGTCGAACACCCCCGCCACACCCCGGACCGCCTTCAGCACCGTGTCCAGGTGCTTGGCGTCGGCCATCTCGAAGGTGAAGCGGCTCTTGGCGACCCGGTCCCGGCTGGTGGTCAGCGAGGCCGAGAGGATGTTCACGTGCTGGTCGGAGAGCACCAGGGTGATGTCGGTGAGCAGGCGGGCCCGGTCGAGCGCCTCGACCTGGATGTTGACCAGGTAGGTCGTCTCGGAGGTGGAGCCCCACTCGACCTCGACCAGGCGTTCGGGCTGGGACTCCAGGGCCGCGGCGTTGGTGCAGTCCTGCCGGTGCACCGAGACCCCGCCGCCCTTGGTGACGAACCCGAGGATCGGGTCCCCCGGGACGGGGGTGCAGCACTTGGCGAGCTTCACCCAGACGTCCTCGGCGCCCTTGACCACGACGCCGGAGTCCCCGACGGTGGTGCTCTTCGGACCGCCGCGGCGGCGCCCGGTGATGGTGACGCCCTCGGCCAGGTCCTCGGCCGCCCCCTGGTCGCCGCCGTGCAGGTCGATCACCCGGCGGACCACCGCCTGGGCGGAGAGATTGCCCTCCCCCACGGCCGCGTACAGGGCGGTCACGTCGGGGATCTTGAAGCCGTTGGCGGCCTGGGTGAGCGACTCGTGCGACATGAGTCGCTTGAGGGGCAGCCCCTCCTTGCGCATGAGCTTGGCGATCTGCTCCTTGCCGCGCTCGATCGCCTCCTCGCGCCGCTCCTTGGTGAACCACTGGCGGATCTTGGAGCGGGCCCGGGGCGACTTGACGAAGTTCAGCCAGTCCCGCGACGGGCCGGAGTTGGCGGACTTGGAGGTGAAGACCTCGACGACGTCGCTGTTCTCCAGGGTCGACTCCAGCGGCACGAGCCGGCCGTTGACCCGGGCGCCGATGGTGTGGTGGCCGACCTCGGTGTGCACCGCGTAGGCGAAGTCCACCGGGGTGGCCCCGGTCGGCAGCGCGATCACGTCACCGCGCGGGGTGAAGACGTAGACCTCGGCGCGGTGCATCTCGAAGCGCAGCGAGTCCAGGAACTCGCCCGGGTCCTCGACCTCGCTCTGCCAGTCCATGAGCTGGCGCAGCCACACCATCTCGTCGTTCTCGGCACGCTTGTCGGTGTCCAGCCCGGCGCGGCCGTCCTCCTTGTACTTCCAGTGCGCCGCGACGCCGTACTCGGCGCGGCGGTGCATGGCGTAGGTGCGGACCTGCATCTCCACCGCCTTGCCCTGCGGGCCGATCACGGTGGTGTGCAGCGACTGGTAGAGGTTGAACTTCGGCATCGCGACGTAGTCCTTGAACCGGCCCAGCACGGGGTTCCACCGGCTGTGCAGGACGCCGAGGACGGCGTAGCACTGCTTGTCCTCCTCGACCAGGATCCGGATGCCGACCAGGTCGTAGATGTCGGAGAACTCGCGGCCGCCGACGATCATCTTCTGGTAGATCGAGTAGTAGTGCTTGGGGCGGCCGGTGACGGTGGCCTTGATCCGGGCGTCCTTGAGGTCCGCGGAGACCTGGTCGATGACCTCGGCCAGGAACTGGTCGCGCGACGGGGCCCGTTCGGCGACCATCCGCACGATCTCGTCGTAGATCTTGGGGTGCAGGGTCGCGAACGCCAGGTCCTCGAGCTCCCACTTGAGGGTGTTCATGCCCAGCCGGTGGGCCAGCGGCGCGTAGATGTCGAGCGTCTCGCGGGCCTTGCGCTCCTGGGTCTCGGCCTTCACGTAGCGCAGGGTGCGCATGTTGTGCAGCCGGTCGGCGAGCTTGATGACCAGCACCCGGATGTCCTTGGACATCGCCACGATCATCTTGCGGATCGTCTCGGCCTGGGCGGAGTCGCCGTACTTGACCTTGTCGAGCTTGGTGACGCCGTCGACGAGCAGCGCGACCTCGTCACCGAAGTCGGAGCGCAGCTCCTCGAGCGTGTAGGGGGTGTCCTCGACGGTGTCGTGCAGCAGGGCTGCCACCAGGGTCGGCTCGGTCATCCCGATGCCGGCCAGGATCGTGGTCACCGCGAGCGGGTGGGTGATGTACGGGTCGCCGCTCTTGCGCCGTTGGCTGGCGTGCAGCCGCTCGGCCGTGCGGTAGGCACGCTCCAGCAGGGCCAGGTCGGCCTTGGGGTGGTTGGCGCGCACGGCGCGGAACAGCGGCTCGAGGACCGGGTTGCCGGGCTGGGACCTGGTCCCGATCCGGGCCAGCCGCGCCCGCATCGAGCGCGCGGTGTTCGGCAGGTCCGAGGCGCGCTCCCGGCCGGCGTTGGCGGCCTGCACCGAGGAGTCGTCACCCATGGCGGGAGTCTATGCGTCGCCACCCACGCCCGGGCAGCCCGGTGTCCCGGTTCGTGACCAGTCGGTGATCTGCCGTGGGGTCGGCCCTGGGGTCGGCCGTGGTCTCAGACGGTGACCAGCGACGTGCAGGGCACGTCACCGAGCCGGCTGCGTCCGTCGAGGAAGCCCAGCTCGACCAGGAACGCGGCCCCGACCACGACGCCACCACAGCGTTCGACGAGGTCCTGGGTGGCGGCCACGGTGCCGCCGGTGGCGAGCACGTCGTCGACCAGCAGCACCCGCTCACCGGGGGCGATGGCGTCGGTGTGCAGTTCCAGGGTGGCCTGGCCGTACTCGAGGTCGTAGTCGACCGAGTGGCACTCGCGGGGCAGCTTGCCGGCCTTGCGCACGGGGACGAACCCGGCCCCCAGGCTCAGCGCGACGGGCGCGGCCAGGATGAAGCCGCGGGCCTCCATGCCCACGACCTTGTCCACGACGGTGCCCTCGGGTCCACGCCCGGCCGAGGCGAGCGCCTCGACGACCACGGTGAACGCGTCGTGGTCGGCCAGGACCGGGGTGATGTCCTTGAACACGACTCCCGGCGTCGGGTAGTCGGGCACGTCGATGACCAGGCGGGACATGGCCTCCCGCGCAGCGTCGAGCGCCATCAGGCGTCGCGTCCCTTGCCGTCGGTGTGGGTGGGCAGCTCGGGGGCCTCGGTGCCCTCGTCGGCGTCGGCCGCCGCGTCGGCGTCGGGGCCGTCGACGGAGCTCAGCAGGTCCTCGGCCTCGACGGCACCGATGGCGCCGCGGACGACCTCGAGCTCCACGCCCGGGGCGACCTCGACCCGGACCCGCTCGTCGGTGGTGCTGGTCAGGGTGCCGAAGATGCCCGAGGCGAGCATCACGCGGTCCCCGACCTTGAGGGAGGCCTGGAGCTCGGCCACCTGCTTGCGCTGGCGGGCTGCGGGACGGACCAGCAGCAGCCAGAAGATGAGGGCGATGGCCAACAGGGGCAGGAGCTCGAGCACGGGGAACCTTCGGGAGCAGTGGAGCGGACGCCCCCAGTCTACCGGCGGGGCGGCTGGGCCACTCCGGCAGCGTGCGGAGGCGGTGCCGGCCTCACTCCTCGAACAGCAGCTGCTCCGCGGAGGCCGGTGCGGCGAGGCCCAGGTGGCGCCAGGCGGCTGCCGTGGCGATCCGGCCGCGCGGGGTGCGGGCCAGGAAGCCGTTGCGGACCAGGAAGGGTTCGGCGACCTCCTCGACGGTCTCCCGCTCCTCGCCGACGGCGACGGCGAGCGTGGTGATGCCCACCGGTCCGCCGCCGAAGCTGGTGCACAGCGCTTCCAGGACGGCCCGGTCCAGCCGGTCCAGCCCCAGCGGGTCGACCTCGAACATCTCCAGGGCGGCGCGGGCGGTGGGCAGCGCCACGGTGCCGTCGCCGCGCACCTGGGCGTAGTCACGGACCCGGCGCAGCAGCCGGTTGGCGATCCGGGGGGTTCCTCGGGAGCGGCCGGCGATCTCGGCGGAGCCCTCGGCGTCCACCTCCACCCCGAGCAGCCCGGCGGAGCGGCGCACGATCCGGTCCAGCTCGGAGGGCTCGTAGTACTCCAGGTGGGCGGTGAAGCCGAACCGGTCCCGCAACGGCCCGGGCAGCAGCCCGGCGCGGGTGGTGGCGCCGACCAGCGTGAACGGCGGCAGCTCCAGCGGGATCGCGGTGGCCCCGGGGCCCTTGCCGATGACGACGTCGACCCGGAAGTCCTCCATCGCCAGGTAGAGCATCTCCTCGGCGGGGCGGCTCATCCGGTGGATCTCGTCGACGAAGAGCACGTCGCCCTCGTTGAGGCCCGACAGGATCGCGGCCAGGTCGCCGGCGTGGGTGATGGCCGGCCCCGAGGTGAGCCGCAGCGGCGCGGACATCTCGGCCGCGACGATCATCGCCAGGGTCGTCTTGCCCAGTCCGGGCGGCCCGGAGAGCAGCACGTGGTCGGGGGTCCGGCCGCGCTGGCGGGCCGCCTGCAGCACCAGCCCCAGCTGCTCACGCACCCGGGCCTGGCCCACGACCTCGTCCAGGGACCGGGGTCTCAGCGCGGCCTCGACGGCCCGCTCGTCGCCGTCGGCCTCGGCCACGGTCAGCTGCACCGAGGCCAACCGGGCCAGGTGCTCCTCCTCGGCGGCGTTCAACTCCTCGTCGTGCACGTGGACCCCCTCAGGCCTTGCTCAGCGCGCGCAGCGCGGCCCGCAGCACCACCGCGACGTCGGGGGTGGCGCCGGCCGGGGTCCCGACGGTGTCGACGACCGCGTCGACGGCCTTCTCCGACTCCTTGGCCGACCAGCCCA
Organism: Actinomycetes bacterium; assembly: GCA_023396115.1. Classification (GTDB taxonomy): domain Bacteria; phylum Actinomycetota; class Actinomycetes; order Propionibacteriales; family Nocardioidaceae; genus Nocardioides. The sequence goes on from JAEWXC010000026.1 coordinate 28,948, forward strand.
GTCCGACCAGCCCGTCGACGACCTGGACGCGCCAGGCGACGGCGGCCACCGGGGCTCCGGCGGCGGAGCCGGCGACGATGCCGACCTTGTCCTTGAGCTCGAGGATGATCCGCTGGGCGCCCTTTGGTCCGATCCCCGGGACCTTGGTCAGCGCCTTGACGTCCTCACCGGCGATGGCGCGGCGGACGTCGTCGGGGGCCATCACCGCGACGATCGCCTGGGCGACCTTGGGACCCACGCCGGAGGCGGTCTGGACGAGCTCGAAGATCTCCTTCTCCCCCGGGTCGGCGAACCCGAAGAGGGTCAGCGACTCCTCACGCACGACCAGGGACGTGGGCAGCATCGCCTCCTCACCCACCCGCAGGCCGGCCAGGGTGCCGGGGGTGCAGTGCACCTGCAGCCCGACGCCGCCGACCTCCACCACGGCACCGTTCAGGGAGACCCCGGCCACCCGGCCACGGACGTGCGCGATCATCTGCTGCTCCTCGGGGCGGTGCTGCCGGCGGCTCGGGCCGCGGCCTTCCACCGCTGTTGCTGGACCTGGGACTGGGCGGCCGCTGCGGCCCGGGCACGGTCGAGGCGGTCGGTCTGCTGCTCGGCGGCACGGGCCAGCCGGTCGGCCGCTCCCCCACGCCAGATGTGCGTGATCGCCAAGGCCAGGGCGTCGGCGGCGTCGGCGGGGCTGGGCGGGGCGTCGAGACCCAGGATCCTGGCCACCATGAACCCGACCTGCGCCTTGTCGGCCCGACCGGACCCGGAGACCGCGGCCTTCACCTCGGACGGGGTGTGCATCGCCACCGGCAGCCCCCGGCGGGCGGCGGCCACCAGCGCGATGCCGCTGGCCTGGGCGGTGCCCATGATCGTGGAGACGTCCGAGCGCGCGAACACCCGCTCGACCGCCACCGCGTCGGGCCGGTACTCGTCGAGCCAGGAGTCGATGCCCTTCTCGATGGTCACCAGCCGGGCCGCCACCGGCTCGTGGGCACTGGTGCGCACCACGTTGACGTCGACCATCCGCAGCGGCCGGCCGACCTGCCCCTCGACGACCCCGATGCCGCAGCGGGTGAGGCCGGGGTCGATGCCGAGCACCCGCACGACGACCTCCCACGACTCCACCGCGGCCCGGACGGCCGCGACTCTACGAACACGTGTTCGACACCCTAGCGGCTCGCCGGGGCGGCGCCGGGGCCCGACACGCGGCCGCGGAGCGGGCCTCAGCCCTCCAGCTCGGCCATCACGTCGTCGGGCACGTCCACGTTGGAGTAGACGTCCTGCACGTCGTCGAGGTCCTCGAGCGCGTCGATCAGCTGGAAGACCTTCTCGGCGGCCGCGGCGTCGACCGGGATGTCCATGGTCGCCACGAAGGCCACGTCGGCGGAGTCGTAGTCGACACCGGCCTCCTGCAGGGCGCTGCGGACCGCGACCATGTCGTTGGTCTCCGAGATCACCTGCCAGGACTCGCCCAGGTCGTTGACCTCCTCGGCGCCGGCCTCCAGGGTCGCCTCCAGGACGTCGTCCTCGCTGACCTGCTGGACGGTCGTGTCCTTGCCCTCGCCGTTCTCCTGGGACTTGGCCACCACGACCACGCCCTTGCGGTTGAACAGCCGCGAGACCGAGCCGGGGTCGGCCAGGGTGCCGCCGTTGCGGCTGACCGCGGTCCGGACCTCCATCGCGGCGCGGTTGCGGTTGTCGGTGAGGCACTCGACCAGGAGCGCGACGCCCTGCGGGCCGTAGACCTCGTAGGTGATCGGCTCGTAGTCGACGCCGCCACCCTCCAGGCCACCGCCGCGCTTGACCGCGGAGTCGATGTTCTTGTTGGGCACCGACTGCTTCTTGGCCTTCTGCACGGCGTCGAAGAGGGTCGGATTGCCGGCCAGGTCGGGGCCGCCGGTCTTCGCGGCGATCTCGATGTTCTTGATCAGCTTGGCGAAGAGCTTGCCGCGCTTGGCGTCGATGGCCGCCTTCTTGTGCTTCGTGGTGGCCCACTTGGAATGGCCGGACATCGGCGCTCCTTCGTCTCGGGCGACCCGGGGGCCGCGTGTCAGTCGGCGGACCCGGCAGTGTCGCGGTCCCCCGCGGGCCGGCCACGCCGGACCCCCTCGAGGAACAGTCGGTGGATCCGGGCGTCAGCACCCACCTCGGGGTGGAACGCCGTGGCCAGCAGCTGGCCCTGCCGGACCGCGACAATCCTACCGTCAGCCCGGGCCAGCACCTCGACACCCGCACCGACGGCCTCGACGGCGGGGGCCCGGATGAAGGTGGCCCGGACCGGTGCGTCGAGTCCGGCGAAGGTCAGGTCCTCCTCGAAGGAGTCGACCTGGCGGCCGAAGGCGTTGCGGCGCACGGTGACGTCGAGCCCGCCGATGGTCTCCTGCCCTGCGGCCGCGTCGAGCACCCGGTCGGCGAGCAGGATCATCCCGGCGCAGGTGCCCAGCACCGGGAGTCCGCCCGCGACCGCGGCCCGCAGCGGCTCCAGGAGCTCGAAGGTGCGGGCCAGCTTGGCGATGGTGGTGGACTCCCCGCCGGGCAGCACGAGTCCCTCGACCTCCGCCAGCTCCTCGACCCGCCGCACGGTGCAGGCCCGGGCGCCGGCGGCCTCGAGGGCTGCCAGGTGGTCGGCCACGCCTCCCTGCAGGGCCAGGACCCCGATCAGCGGTCGCCCCGCGGCCCACCCGGCGGTCGGTTCGCCGCCGAGAACACCCGGACGCGGCATCGTCACGTCCAACGTCGACGGCCTGTGGGGGCCGTGACGACGCTCACCCGAGAGGTCGCCGAGTCCGGGAATCCCTCCAAGTGGTTCCGCGTTCAACTTCACGTCGGCGGCCATCCCGCCACCTCTCTCTCGAACCCAGGAGTTCCCATGACCACCATCGGCTACGTCGTCGGTTCCCTCTCGTCCACCTCGATCAACCGCAAGGTGATCGACGCGATCGGTCTCAACGCCCCCGAGGGCGTGCAGCTGCGCGAGATCCCGATCAAGGACCTGCCGCTGTACTCGCAGGACCACGACGCCGACTTCCCGCCCGTGGCCCGCGACTTCAAGGCCGCCATCGACGCCTCCGACGCCGTCGTCGTGGCCACCCCGCAGTTCAACGACTCGTTCTCCGGTGTCGTGAAGAACGCCGTCGACTGGTCCTCGCGCCCGTGGGGCCAGCACTCGTTCAACGGCAAGCCGGTTGCCGTCGCGTCCGCCTCGGTCGCCCCGCACGGTGGCGCCAAGGCCGCCGACCTGCTGGCCCAGGTACTGGCCTTCGGTGAGGCCCGCGTCAGCGACGGGCGCCTCTCGGTCGCGGTCGGCGAGGACACCTTCGACGCCGACGGCAACTTCGCCGACGTCGCGCTGCGCGAGCAGGCCCGCGGCTTCGTCACCGCCCTGGCCGGTTCCGTCCAGAACTGAGCCGGCTCCCCGACGCACCGGCCCATCCGGCCGGTGTCCGCTCCCGTCCACCACCCCCCCCGGGACGGAGCGTGCAGGGCCCCGCGACCGCCCACCAGCCTGGACCGGTCGCGGGGCCCTGCTGCGTCCGGGGACCGGCGGACCGGTCGTAGGCTCGGGGCATGAGCGCGACACGTGCCGACCACCTCCAGGCCGTCCTGGACCGTCCGTTGCCGGTCTGGGCCGCCCCGATGGCCGGGGTCTCCTCCCCCGCCCTGGCGGCCGCGGTCAGCGAGGCAGGCGGTCTGGGCTGTCTGGCCGGCGGACTGCTCGGCGCGGGCGCCTTGGCCGAGGAGGTCGACGCCTACCGCAGCGCCACCCGGGCGCCGGTGCTGGTCAACCTGTTCACCCCGCAGACCGACCGCAGCGCCGAGCTCGGACCCGAGTTCGCCCGGTACGCCGCCGAGCTCGGCCCGACCGCGGCTCGCCACGGCACCGAGGTCGGGACCGCCCGGCACGACCACGACCAGTTCGAGGAGAAGCTCGCCCACCTGCTGGACGCCCCGGTCGAGGCCGTGACCTTCACCTTCGGGCCGGTCGAGCCCGACGTCGTGGGCCGGCTGCAGGACGTGGGGACCGCGGTCGGATTCACCGTGACCTCGCGGCACGAGGCCGACCTGGCCGTGGCCCTGGGGGCGGACTTCCTGGTCGCCCAGGGCGCGGGCGCCGGGGGCCACCGGGGCACCTGGCACCTCTCCGACGTCCCCAACGAGCTGGACACCGCCGAGGTCCTGGCGCAGGTGCTGCCCACCGGGTTGCCGGTGGTCGCCACCGGCGGCGTGGACGGCCCGGACGGGGTCCGGGCACTGCTCGGGGCCGGGGCGGTCGCGGTCGCGGTCGGCACCCTGTTCGTCCCGAGCGCCGGTTCGCGGGCCTCCGCCGCGCACGTCGCGGCCCTGCGCGACCCGGCGCGGGTCGAGGCGCGGGTGACCCGGGCGTTCACCGGCCGCCCCGCGCGCAGCCTGGTCAACGACTTCGTCCGCGAGCACGACGGGCACGCCCCGGCCGCCTACCCCGACGTGCACCACCAGAGCCGCCCGATCCGGGCCGCCTCCGCGGCGGCCGGGGACCCCGAGGGCATCGCACTGTGGTCGGGATCGGGACACCGCGCCCTGTGGCCGCAGGCCGAGCCGGTCGTCGCGACCGACCCGGCCGAGCTCACCCGCCAGCTCGCCGGGGGCTGAGCCGGCGTCCGTCCCGGTCGGCGGGGTCACCAGCCCCGTTCGGCGAGCCGGTGCGGCTGGGGGATGTCCTCGACGTTGATGCCCACCATGGCCTCACCCAGCCCGCGGCTGACCTTGGCGACCACGTCGGGGTCGTCGAAGAAGGTGGTGGCCCGGACGATGGCCTCGGCCCGCTGGGCGGGGTTGCCGGACTTGAAGATGCCCGAGCCCACGAAGACGCCCTCCGCACCGAGCTGCATCATCATCGCCGCGTCCGCCGGGGTGGCGATGCCGCCGGCGGTGAACAGCACCACGGGGAGCTTGCCCTGCTCGGCGACCTCCTTGACCAGCTCGTAGGGGGCCTGGAGCTCCTTGGCCGCCACGTAGAGCTCGTCGGGTGCCAGCGAGGCCAGGCGGTTGATCTCGCCGCGGATGGTGCGCATGTGGGTGACTGCGTTGGAGACGTCGCCGGTGCCGGCCTCGCCCTTGGACCGAATCATGGCCGCGCCCTCGGTGATCCGGCGCAGCGCCTCACCCAGGTGGGTGGCGCCGCAGACGAACGGGACGGTGAAGGCCCACTTGTCGATGTGGTGGCTGTAGTCGGCGGGGGTGAGCACCTCGGACTCGTCGATGTAGTCCACGCCCAGGCTCTGCAGCACCTGCGCCTCGGCGAAGTGACCGATCCGGGCCTTGGCCATCACCGGGATCGAGACCGCCTCGATGATCGAGTCGATCATGTCGGGGTCGCTCATCCGGCTCACGCCGCCCTGGGCGCGGATGTCGGCCGGCACCCGCTCCAGCGCCATCACCGCGACGGCGCCGGCGTCCTCGGCGATCCTGGCCTGCTCGGCGGTGACGACGTCCATGATGACGCCGCCCTTCATCATGTCGGCCATGCCGCGCTTGACCGGGGTGGTTCCCACGGTGCTGGTGGCGGACGGGCTCTGCGGGGTGGTGCTCATCGGGTGGTTCCTCCAGCTCTCGCGTCAGACTTTTGACCTAGGCCAAAAAGTAGCATGGTCCGGGCCAAAGCATCCGCGTACGATCACGCCTCGGGCCGCACGGGCACCGGGAACCGGAAGGACACGATGGACAGAGTCAGCGACACCGCCATCACGGGCTCGACCGCAGCGGAGCTGACCGAGAGCGTGCGCGACCTGATCGACACCGGACAGCTCGGCGCCGGCGACCCCCTGCCCCCGGTCCGCGCGCTGGCCGACCACCTGGGCGTCAACCGCAACACGGTGGTCGCGGGCTACCGGCAGCTCGCCCAGGCCGGGCTGGTGGTCACCCAGGGCCGGGCCGGCACCCGGATCGCCACCCTCACCCCCACGCCCGACGAGGGATACGCCGGGGACAGCCCGCTGCGTGACGTGGCCAGCAACAACCCCGACCCCACCCGGATCCCCGACGCCACCCCGGTCCTGGCGGCACTCCCCCGCCGTCCGGTGCTCTACGGCGAGCCGGTCGTCGACGCCGGGCTCGGCGCCTGGGCCACCGACTGGATCGCCGCCGACCTGGCCGGCGCGGACGGCCCCGAGGAGTTCCGGCTCTCGATCACCTCCGGGGCCGTGGACGCCGTGGAGCGGTTGCTGTCGCAGTCGCTGACCCGCGACGACGCGGTCGCCCTGGAGGTGCCCTGCTTCCTGGCCAGCCTCCAGACCGTCCGCCTGGGCGGCTACCGGGCCGTGGGCGTGCCGGTCGACGACGAGGGGATGACCCCCGACGGCCTGCGCCACGCCCTGGACCAGGGCATCCGGGCGGTGGTGACCACCCCCCGGGCGCAGAACCCGACCGGCACCGGGCTGAGCGCCCGACGGGCCGACGAGTTGCGCGCCGTGCTGGCCGAGCACCCCTACGTGCTGGTGATCGAGGACGACCACTTCTCGCTGCTCTCCCAGCAGCCGTTCCGCAGCATCGTGGGCCCCGGGCACCGCCGGTGGGCGCTGGTCCGCTCGGTCTCGAAGTTCCTCGGACCGGACTCGTGCGTGGCGCTCGTGGCCTCCGACACCCACACCGCCGACCGGCTGGCGCTGCGGCTGCGGCCCGGCACCACCTGGGTCAGCCACCTGCTGCAGCGCCTGGCCCACGCCCAGCTCGCTGACGCCGGCGTGCTGGAGCAGATCCGCAGCACCGGGCGGCACTACGCCGAACGCAACGCCGCTTTCGCGGCACTGCTCAGCACGGCGGGGTTGCCCACCCGGGCCGGTGAGGGGTTGAGCCTGTGGGTCGACACCGGGTCACCCGCGGAGCGGACCGTGGCCCAGTTGATGCGACGCGGCTGGTTGGCCCGTGCTGGGGACGAGTTCGCGCTGTGGGCCGACCCCGACCTGCCCTCACGCCACGTCCGGCTCACCGTGCACCACCTCGACGACGCCGAGCAGGGAGCGCTCGCGGCCGACGTGGTCGCGGCCGCCGCCGAGGCGCGCGGCAGCTGAGCCGGAGTCAGCCGGCGTCCGGACCCTGGGCGGCGTCGTGCTCGAGGGCCTGCCGGTACACCTTCCGCACCCGGAACACCACCGTGTAGGCCGAGGCCAGGGCCAGCGCCCAGAGGGTGACGTACATCAGCACCGGCAGGTCGAAGATCGCGCCCAGGCCGGTCATCACCAGGATCGACACCAGCCGGTCCGCGCGCTCGGCGATGCCGCCCTTGGCGTCCATGCCCAGCGACTCGGCGCGCGCCCGGGCGTACGAGGTCACCGACCCCATCACCAGGCACCACAGCGACACGCACAAGTACAGGTAGGAGTCCCCCGGCCCGGCGAAGTAGAGCGCCAGCCCGCCGAAGATCGCGCCGTCGCCGATCCGGTCCAGCGTGGAGTCCCAGAAGGCCCCGAACTTGGAGCTGCGGCCCGACAGCCGCGCCATCTGGCCGTCAACGAGGTCGGAGAAGACGAAGGCGGTGATGAACAGGACGCCGTACAGCAGCTCGCCGCGCGGGAAGAACGCCAGTGCGCCGACGACGACACCCAGGGTCCCCACGAAGGTGACCGTGTCCGGGCTGATCCCCAGGCGGAGGAACAGCTTCACGATCGGCGCCAGGAGGACGCCCTGCCAGAAGTTCTTGAACCGGTCCAACATCTCGGGCGTGAGGCTACCCGCCGCCGCCCCCGGCCGCCGAGTCGGGGACCGTCGATCAGTCGCGCAGCAGCGCCGCGGCCTCCGCGACCGCCGTCGGCACACCGGCCAGGTGCCAGTCCACCCCGGCGGCGTGCACGGTGCTGCTCACGCCCCCGACCGACGCGATCAGGGCATCGCCGGGGAGCCGGTCCCACGCCGGCAGCGAGTGCTGCACCAGCAGCTCGGCGCGGCCGGCCGCGACATCGGTGGCGTCCAGGCTGCTCGACCCGGTCATCCGCAGGGTGGCGGCCGCGCCGGCGACGCGACGCCAGGCCCGGCCGACCGCGGTGTCGTGGTGCGGCGGGTGCAGGTAGGTGAGCAGGTTGGCCCTGGCCAGGGCGTGGTCCACCAGCGGTGCCAGTGCGGCACCGTCCTCGGTGGCCACCGACCCGGGTCCACCCACCCAGACCCGGGCGGCTCCCCCGCCGGCGACGGCGCCGAGCAGCGGGGTGGAGCCGTCGACCAGGGCGGCCGCGCAGCACCAGCGTTCCCCGGCCCGGGTGAAGTTGTAGGTGCCGTCGAGCGGGTCCAGGACCCAGGTCCGGCCCGAGGTGCCCGGCCGGCTGGTGCCCTCCTCGCCCAGCACCCCGTCCTCGGGGCGGTGGGTCTCCAGCACGGCCAGCATCGCGGCCTCGGCCGCCTCGTCGGCGGCGGTCACCACGTCGGTGAGGTTGTTCTTCTCCCGGACCGGGCCGGTGAGCGCCTCGGCCCACTGCCCGAACGCCGTCGCGAGCCCGGTCCGCACCAGCTCGGCCGCGACCTGCGCGTCGGTCCAGTCGGCACCGGCGACCGGGGTGGGGGTCACCCCCATGCTCCGGCCAGCAGGTCGCGGGTCTCCCCGAGCAGCTGCGGCAGCACCTTGGTGGAGCCGGTGACGGTGATGAAGTTGGCGTCGCCCACCCAGCGCGGCACGACGTGCTGGTGCAGGTGCATCGCCAACGAACCACCGGCCGCCGACCCCAGGTTGAGGCCGACGTTGAGCGCGTTCGGGCTGCTGACCCGCTTGATGGTGGCGACCGCCGTGCGGGTCATCTCCATCAGCTCGACCGCCTCCGGGGTGGTGAGGTCCTCCAGCTCGGAGACGTGCCGGTACGGGATGACCATGAGGTGGCCGGGGTTGTAGGGGTGCAGGTTGAGCACCGCGTAGCAGCTCTCCCCCCGCGCCACGACCAGGCCGTCGCTGTCGGTCAGCGTGGGGATCCGGCAGAACGGGCACGACGGCCCGTCGTCGGCCCTCTCCTGCGGCTCGTCCTCCCGCCGGATGTAGGCCATCCGGTAGGGCGTCCAGAGCCGCTGCAGGCCGTCGGCCTCGCCGACCCCGTCCTGCACCGGTCCGTCGCCGGTCCCACCCACGCCGGGGCTCAGACCTGCTCGCGGCTGGCCACGGCCTCGGCGATCCGGGCGATCGCCTCCTCGACCGGCACCCCGTTGTCCTGGCGACCGTCGCGGTAGCGGAAGGAGACGGCACCGTTGGCGACGTCGTCGTCCCCGGCGATCAGCATGAACGGCACCTTCTGCAGCTGCGCGTTGCGGATCTTCTTCTGCATCCGGTCGTCCGACAGGTCGACCTCGGCCCGCAGCCCCTGGGCCTTCATCCGGGCCACGATGTCGCGCAGGTACGCGTCGTGGCGCTCGGCGATCGGGATGCCGACCGCCTGGACCGGCGCGAGCCAGGGCGGGAAGGCGCCGGCGTAGTGCTCCACCAGGACGCCCAGGAACCGCTCGATGGAACCGAACTTGGCCGAGTGGATCATCACCGGCTGCTGGCGGGTGCCGTCGGCGGCGACGTACTCGAGGTTGAACCGCTCGGGCGAGGGCTGGTTGAAGTCGTACTGGACCGTGCCCATCTGCCAGGTGCGGCCGATGGCGTCGCGGGCCTGGACGGAGATCTTGGGGCCGTAGTAGGCCGCACCACCCGGGTCGGGCACGAGCTCCAGCCCGGTGGCGGTGGCCACGTCCTCGAGCACCTTCGTCGCGGTCTCCCAGTCCTCGTCGGACCCGATGAACTTGTCCTTGCTGGCGTCGCGGGTGGACAGCTCCAGGTAGAAGTCGTCGATGCCGAAGTCGCGCAGCAGGCTGAGCATGAAGTTGAGCAGGTGGGCGACCTCGTCGGGTGCCTGCTCGGGGGTGACGTAGGAGTGTGAGTCGTCCTGGGCGAACCCGCGGACCCGTGTGAGCCCGTGGATCACGCCGGACTTCTCGTGGCGGTAGACCGAGCCGAACTCGAACAGCCGCAGCGGCAGCTCGCGGTAGGAGCGCTGCCGGGAGCGGAAGATCAGGTTGTGCATCGGGCAGTTCATCGCCTTGAGGCGGTAGTCCATGCCGTCCACGTCCAGCGCCGGGAACATGCCCTCGCCGTAGTAGGGGAGGTGGCCGGAGGTGTGGAACAGCCCCTCCTTGGCGATGTGCGGGGTGCCGACGTACTCGAAGCCCTCGGCGATGTGGCGCTCACGGACGTAGTCCTCCATGGCGCGCTTGATCACGCCGCCACGGGGGTGGAAGACCGGCAGGCCGGAGCCGATCTCGTCGGGGAAGCTGAACAGGTCCAGCTCCCGGCCGAGCTTGCGGTGGTCGCGGCGCTCGGCCTCCTCGAGGCGGTGCAGGTAGGCGTCCTGGTCCTCCTTCGAGGGCCAGGCGGTGCCGTAGATCCGCTGCAGCTGCTTGTTCTTCTCGTCCCCGCGCCAGTAGGCGGCCGCGGAGCGCATCAGCTTGAACGCCGGGATCCGCTTGGTGGTCGGCAGGTGGGGGCCGCGGCACAGGTCCGACCAGGCGGCCTCGCCCTTGCGGTTGATGTTGTCGTAGATCGTCAGCTCACCGGCGCCGACCTCCACCGAGGCACCCTCGGCGGCCTCGGCCGAGGAGCCCTTGAGCCCGATCAGCTCGACCTTGTACGGCTCGTCGGCCAGCTCGACCAGGGCGTCGGCATCGGTGGTGACCCGGCGCTCGAAGCGCTGGTTCTCCTTGATGATCTTGCGCATCCGGGTCTCGATCTTGGCGAGGTCCTCGGGCACGAACGGGGTCTCGACGTCGAAGTCGTAGTAGAAGCCGTCGGTGATCGGCGGGCCGATGCCGAGCTTGGCGTCGGCGAACAGGTCCTGCACGGCCTGGGCCATCACGTGGGCGGTGGAGTGGCGCAGGATGTCGAGGCCGTCGGGCGAGTCGATGGCCACCGCCTCCACGACGTCGCCGTCGGCCAGCTCGTGGGAGAGGTCCTTGAGGACACCCTCGATCCGCACCGCGACGACGTCGGCGTCGTCGGCGAAGAGCTCCCAGGCCTTGGTCCCGGTCGTGGTGGTCCTGTCCTCGCGCTTGTCGGCGTGGACGCGGACGACCTTGATCTCGGACACGGGTGCTCCTCTGTCGGTGGTGGTGCGGGTGGGGTGCGGAGGACTGCTCCGCAGGGCCGAGCCTATCGGGCGGCAGGGGCACCCGGCACGGCGGTTTCGCCGTCGTGGGCGGCCGGGGTCTCCTCGGCCTCACGCAGCCGGGTCGAGTGCACCGGCCGGTAGCGGTCGTGCAGCGTCGTGACGAGGCTGATCAGGCTGAGGAAGAACAGGGTGTCGATCGAGTTGAGGTCGTCGCGGCCCCCGTTGAGCACGAAGTCGGCGACGTGCACGAAGACGATGTTGAAGCCGAGCCGGACGATGATCGCCGCGGTGGCGGTCTCGACGGTCCAGACCTTGCGGGCCATCACCAGCGTGAACACGGCGTTGGCCAGGACCACGGTCCCGACGCCGACGAACAGGTCGACCGGGTCGCCGCTGTAGCCGGGCAGCACGGAACCGTAGATCACCGCCATCAACCCGACCAGCACGACCTTCTCCACGGTCCCCCAGGAACGGATGGCCGCGTACTTGGCGATCCAGTAGGCGCGGGTGGCACCGGTGTCGATCTGGGGTGGGATCGGGGCGGCGGAGACGTGCCACCGTGGCCCGGGTGGCCCCAGGTGCGTGCGCACCAGCCAAGTGACGCCGGCCAGGGATCCGGCGATCAGGGCGAGCAGCACGCCCCACGTCCATGGGTGGTCGGACAGGGTGTCGGTGAGGTCCATCCCGGCGACGTGGATCCAGTACTCCTGCGGCAGCTTCACCACGATCCAGATCCCCGCCGCGAGCACGGTCCAGAACTTCTGGGCGCGACTGACCACCGACCAGCGGGTGCGGATCACCTCGTAGGCGATGAAGTAGTACTCGAACGTGTTGGGGAAGACCAGCAGCAGCAACCGCACGTGGGTCGCCTCGAACGCCACCACCCCGACCAGCCGGTAGAAGAACAGGAACCAGCCGACCGCGAACGCCGGCCGGGAGGTCCAGTTGCGCAGCATCGACAGGTAGGCGACGGCGAGGTAGAAGACGTCCATCGCCTTGTCGTAGGACTGGTAGCCGGGCGGGTCGTGGCCGAACCACTGGAAAATGGACTGGTCGACGCCGTCCAGGACCAGGCAGGCCAGGATCGCCGGCAGCGGGTACTTGAGGATGAACAGCGGCAGCACGAACCGGGCCAGGACCACCGCCGCGAAGACCACGGTCGTGGTGGTGTCGCCGCTGGCTCCGAACTCACCGGAGAGGTCGGTCTCCACCCCACCTCCCGGCTCTCGTGCCCGCACCCGATGGGTCAGTGTGGCACGTCACGCGCCGGGTGGGTGGGACCGCTCGGTCCGCGCCGGGGCCGCGGAAACAACGAACGCGCGACCCGGGGGCCGCGCGTTGTCTGGTGGGCGATACTGGGTTTGAACCAGTGACCTCTTCCGTGTCAAGGAAGCGCGCTACCGCTGCGCCAATCGCCCGGGGTGGTGCTGTTCAGCTGTGCCCGCCTGGGGCGGTGCCCTGGGCGGGTCCTGCTGGAGCGGACGACGAGGCTCGAACTCGCGACCTCAACCTTGGCAAGGTTGCGCTCTACCAACTGAGCTACGTCCGCATGCGCTTCGCTCCGGGTCTCCCCGTTGCTCGGTGCGATCGGAACAGTAGCCCATGGCGCTCGGGGTTGTCGCATCGGGCCGGGATCAGGCCGGTTTCAGGGCGGGATCGGGGCTGGATCGGACTCTCCCGGGACCGAGATCCGGGGGCGTCGGCTCCGGGTCGGGCACCGCGAGCAGGGCGATCAGGACCTCTCCGCCGTCGGTGGCCCCGGGATGCACCAAGGGCCCCGACTCGTGTGAGTCGGGGCCCTGTCCTGTGGGCGATACTGGGTTTGAACCAGTGACCTCTTCCGTGTCAAGGAAGCGCGCTACCGCTGCGCCAATCGCCCGTGGGTGGTGCTGTGCAGTTGTCCTGCTGGTGGTGCTTCGAGGTGGGTACGGGATTTGAACCCGTGTACACGGATTTGCAGTCCGTTGCCTCGCCTCTCGGCCAACCCACCATGGACGAGACCAATCCCATGACCTCTCCGAGCGGACGACGAGGCTCGAACTCGCGACCTCAACCTTGGCAAGGTTGCGCTCTACCAACTGAGCTACGTCCGCCTGCACGATCTGCGGCCGGTTTCCCGGGCCGCTGAGTGCGAGAAGAACAGTAACCCACGCCCCACACGTCACCAAATCTGGCCCCGGGAGGTGGACGGGACCCCCGGTTCCACGGGGGTTCCGGCCCCGTTCCAGGCTCACGCGGGCGGGTGATCGTGAGCCCTGCCGGGGGCCGGGCGGGGCGCCTACAGTGGCCCCATGCACGTGTGGCTGAACGGTTCCCTGCTCCCCCGCCCGGACGCGCCCGCGCTGACCGTGGCCGACCACGGCTTCACCGTCGGCGACGGGGTCTTCGAGACCCTCAAGGTCCTCGACGGCGTCCCGTTCGCGCTGACCCGGCACCTGGACCGGCTCGGCGTCTCGGCCAGCGGGTTGGGGTTGCCGTGGAGTCGCGAACTGCTCGCCAGCGTGCGTGACGGCGTGGACCAGGTGCTGGCTGCCGAACACCTCGACCAGGGACGACTGCGGATCACCGTGACCGGCGGCCCGGCCCCGATGGGTAGCGGTCGCGGCGAGGCTCCGCCGACCGTGGTGGTCGCCGCGGGGCCGATGGCCCCCTTGCCGAGCAGCACCGAGGTGGTCACCGTGCCGTGGCCGCGCAACGAGCGGGGCGCCACGGCCGGCCTGAAGACCACCTCGTACGCCGAGAACGTGATCGCGCTGGCCCGCGCCACCGAGGAGGGCGCCACCGAGGCGCTGCTTCCCAACACCCGGGACCACGTCTGCGAGGGCACCGGGTCGAACGTCTTCTACGTCGTCGACGGCGAGCTGCGCACCCCGACCCTGGCCAGTGGTTGCCTGGCCGGTGTCACCCGCGCCCTGGTGATCGAGTGGAACGACGTGCGCGAGGTGGACGAGCCGGTCGAGGTGCTGGCCGGGGCCTCGGAGGTCTTCCTGGTCTCCACCACCCGGGACGTGCAGGCGGTCAGTCGTCTGGACGGGCGCGAACTGCCCGCTCCCGGTCCGGTCACCGCAGAGGTGGCGGCCGTGTGGTCGACGCGGAGCCGGGAGAACCTCGACCCCTGAGGGCAGGCCCTGGTCAGGGAGTCGTGCGGAAGAAGTCCTCGACCAGCGAGTCGAGGTCGAGGTGGTCACCCTCGGTGCCGACGGGCACCAGCACCATCGTGTCGGCGACGAAGTCGCTGACCTCGGCCAGGTCGGCCTCGACGACGAGGTGGCCGTCGGGTGAGGTGAGTTCGAGCGAGACGACACGACGGCCGTGCGGGTCGGTGCCGGGCCAGACCCGGACGTCGCCCTCGCCGGTGCCGATCTCGAGGCCGTGCGCCAGCAGGTCGCGGCCGAAGGTCCACGGGAGCTCCAGGCCGCGGGTCCGGAAGATCACCGTCACCGCGTAGGGCTCGTCGCGGAGGTAGGTGTACTCGGTGTCGAGGTGCTGGACGGTGCCGTCCAGGTCTCGGCAGCGCATCGTCACGCTCCGCCTGACATCTGCCTGCACCGGCCTACGACTCGGCATGTCCTACCCGCTCCCCGTGTCCTGCTCGTCACCCAACGGAGGCCGCAGCCTCCCCTGTGTGACGCACTCCCCCGCGTTCCGTGACGCAACCCGGAACGATTTCTTTGCCATTCGATCAGACAGCCTGACGCACGCTCAGCACTTTCGGCACATCGGTACCCTCGACCCGTGGCCCAGACAACCCCGCCGGACCCCGTCCAGACCGCCGACGGCGGCGTTGCGGGCGACCCCTCCGCCACTGGTGAGCCGGAGCACCACCAGGGCCCGTTGGCCCGTTTCCACGCGCGAATGCACCGTCATCCGGTCACGTCACTGATCACCAAGGCCGTGGTCACGGTGCTCGGCGGGATCGTGTTCTGCGGGGGGCTGGTGATGATGGTCACACCGGGTCCCGGCATCGTCGGAATCATCCTCGGACTGGCCATCCTGGCCACCGAGTGGACTTGGGCCGAGCGGGCCGTGAAGTACGCCCGCCACAAGGCCCACGAGGCGGCCGAGACCGCCCGGGAGATGGACCCGCGAGTGCGTCGCCGGCGGGTGCTGCTCACCGCGGGCGCGGTGGTGCTCGTGGTCGGCGCCCTGACCGCCTATGTCTGGGTCTACGACTGGCCCGGCTTCGCCCTGTCGGGCTGGGACCGGATGCAGAGCGTGGCCGGGTTCCTGCCCGATCTCCCCGGATCCTGACCCCCACCGACCACCGGGGCACCCCACGATGTGACCCCGCCGGGGGCATGCGCTACTGTTTCGCACGCACCACAGCGGGCGATTGGCGCAGTGGTAGCGCGCTTCGTTCACACCGAAGAGGTCACTGGTTCGAACCCAGTATCGCCCACCAGCAGAACCGCAGGTCAGAGGCCGGTTTCCCGACAGGGAGCCGGCCTCTTGCCATTCCCCACCAGCGCCTCCGGTTCCGGGCGTGCGCCAGTGGGCTCAGTTCCCGGAAACCACCGTCGCGCCCGCAACCGCGCGGCTGGCGTCCGGACCATGCGTGTGGCTCTCGTCTGTCTCGGGCTGGCCCTCACCCCAGCGCTCACCAGCTGCGTGGGTCCGTCTGCCGGGCAGTGCACGGACCAGACCAGCCGCGACGGCAACTGGGACAACGACATGCTCTGCAAGCGGCCCAACGGCAAGACGTTCGAGACCGACTACGCGGGTGCGGAGAAGTTCGAGCGGAAGCACGCCAAGTAGCGACGCCTCCGGGTCGGGCACGACAGACCGTGCCGGAGCCGGTCACGGACCGGGCAGCGCCCCGGGAGAGGGCACCGCGCTCAGTCGTCCGAGTCCCCCATCGCACTCATCTCGTCGTGGGTGCCCGGACGCGGCGCCCACGGGCGCTCCTCGGCCGGCCGCACGACGACCAGGCGGTCGCCCCGGGCCAGCTGGGTGACCACCGGGTCGAAGTAGCGGTAGACCTTCTCGTCCCGCACCACGGCGATCACCTGGTCGGGCAGGGTCTGCGGCTGGCGACCCACCTCGCTGAGCAGCAGCTCCCGCTCGGCGACCTCGAGGCCGTCACCGTAGGTGAGCAGGTCCTCCATCACCTGGCCGAGGCTCGGCGACAGCGACGAGAGGCCCAGCAGCCGGCCCACCGCGTCGGAGGAGGTGATCACCGAGTTCGCGCCGGACTGGCGCACCAGCGGGACGTTGTCCTGCTCCCGCACGGCGGTGACGATGTAGGCCTCCGGGTTGAGCTGGCGCACCGTCAGCGTGGCGAGCACGTTGGTGTCGTCACGGTCGGAGGTGATGATGACGTGCGTGGCGGTCGCGACACCGGCGTTGCGCAACGTCTGGCGCCGGGTGGCGTCGCCCGAGACCACCGCCAGGCCGTCGGCGTGGGCGTCCTGACGGGCCACGTCGTCGGTGTCGACCACGACGATCGCCTCACGGTCCTGGCCGTTGCGGACCAGCGTCCGCACGGCGCTGCGCCCCTTGCGGCCGTAGCCGATCACGACGACGTGCTCGTGCATGTGCTTCCTCCACCGGGCGACCCGGAACATCTCACGGCCCTGGGTGGCCAGGACCTCCAGCGTGGTACCGATCAGCAGCACCAGGAACGCGATGCGGGCCGGTGTGACCACCAGCGCGTTGACCAGTCGTGCCGTGTCCGAGGCCGGCGTGATGTCGCCGTAGCCGGTCGTGCTCAGCGTGACGGTCGTGTAGTAGACGGCGTCGAGCAGGTCGACGGCCCCGGTCGGGTCGTTGTTGTCGACGTAACCCTTGCGGTCCAACCAGACCAGCAGCACCGTCCCGACCAGGATCAGCAGCGCCGCCAGGATCCGGCGTCCCAGCTCCCACCACGGGGACCGGGGCGGGTCCGGGAGCGAGACGTGGCTGAAGGCCGCGTCGTCCCCGGTCTCAGGAGTTCTGTGGAGCACCCGAGGAGTCTCCCATGCCGATCCGCTGCCGCACCCGCGCCACGAGCTCGCGTCGCGCACGCGTCGTCGACGCCTGCGGGAAGACCTCGTCGAAGGCCGCGTT
This sequence comes from Actinomycetes bacterium, assembly GCA_023396115.1. Lineage (GTDB taxonomy): Bacteria > Actinomycetota > Actinomycetes > Propionibacteriales > Nocardioidaceae > Nocardioides. The sequence continues at coordinate 46,080 of JAEWXC010000026.1, forward strand.
CACCGCCGCACCGATCAGCACCGCGATGGCCAGCAGGTACAGCCAGAACAACACCGCGATCGGGGCGGCCAACGGCCCGTAGATGGAGCGGGAGTCGGCGGCCGTGGCGGTCAGCACCCAGCGCAACGCCCACGACCCCAGCACCCACGCCGCCAGGGAGAAGACCGCCCCCGGCAGGTTGAAGCTCCAGTTGGTCCGCACCGGCACCGACACGTGGTACAGCGTGGCCAGGAAGCAGATGCACACGACGATGATCAACGGCCAGTAGAAGTGCATCACCGTCTCGAACCGGTTGGGCAGCCACTGGCGCACCAGACTCGGCCCGGCCACCACCAGCGGCAGCGCCACCGCACCGCACAGCAGCGCGAACAGGTACAGCACGAAGGACAGCGCCCGGGTCGCGACGATCCCGCGGTGCCCGCCCAGCCCGTGCATGATCTTGATGGTGTCGACGAAGACGTTGAGCGCCCGCGACCCCGACCACAGCGCCAGCACGAAGCCGACCGAGATCACGTCGTAGCGCCCGCCCTGGAGCACCTCGTGGATCGTCGGCGCGATGATCTTGTCCACCGCGCCGTCGGTCAGCGCTCGCGACGCCAACCGCACCACGGCCTCCTCGATCTCCACGATCGTGGTGGCCGGCAGCTTCTCGGCGACGTACCCGATCGCCCCCGCCGAGGCGAACACCAGCGGCGGCACCGAGATCACCGCGAAGAACGCCGCCTCGGCCGCCAGCCCGGTCACCCGGTACCGCAGGCACGAGTTCACCGTCGTCACCACCAGGCGCCACCACAGCCCCCACGGACCGCGCAGCCGTGCCCAGCACCACGCCAGCACCCGGCGCACCGGCGCGAGGTCGACGGTGGGCTGCGGCATGGGCACCAACCTAGCGACGCCCGGGCCGGGCACCGCGTGGCCGCGCCGGGCGCCCTAGCCTGTGCCGGTGACCACCAGCACACCCACCGACGGACCCCGCGTCGTCAGCGTCAACGTCGGCCGGGCCGCACCGCACCCGACCTCTCCGCGACGCTCCACCGGGATCGACAAGCAGCCCGTCGACCAGGTGGACGTGCACGACCCCGGACCGCGCGAGTCCGGTGGCGGCAGCGGCGTGGCCGGCGACTTCATCGGCGACGGACGCCACCACGGCGGCAGCGACCAGGCGGTCTACCTGTTCGCCGCCGAGGAACTGGCCCACTGGGAGCGCGAACTCGGGCGGGACCTGGCACCGGGGAGCTTCGGGGAGAACGTCACCACCGCCGGCCTCGACGTCGACGCCCTGCCCCTGGGCACCCGGCTGCGGATCGGCGGGGCGGTGCTGCTGACCTGCGGCCCCCGGATCCCGTGCGGCACCTTCGCCGGGCACCTGGCCGAGACCGGCTGGACGCGACGCTTCGCCGAGCACGGCCGCAGCGGGGTCTACTGCGCGGTCCTGGAGCCGGGGACGATCCGGCCCGGAGACCCGGTGCACCTGGAGCACTCCCCCGACCACGGTGTCGACACCACCTCCGCCTTCCGGGCGCAGATGGGTGACCTGGCGGCCGCGGACCGGGTCCTGGCCTCCGGCGCCCTGTCCGCCCACCGGCACGCCGAGCTGGCCGCGAAGGTCGCCGCCCGGCGCCGGTGACCACGCGCTGGGACACCTCCGGGGCACCGGCACCGTCGCGGCCGGGCACCCCCTACCGTGACGCCATGAGCCCCAGCACCCGCCGCACCGAGCTCCGCACCAGCACCAACCAGGCCCCGCTCCTGGCCGGCCACAACGTGGTCACCTCCGACGCCGCGCTGAGCGACGCCGTGCTGCGACACGGCTCGCCGCAGGTGCTGGACTCGCTGGTGGACCTGGGGGCCGAGGCCGGCACCGAGGAGGCCCGGCACCACGCGATGACCGCGAACGCCGAGCACCCGCGGCTGGTCAACTACGACCGGTGGGGCCACCGGGTCGACGACGTCGAGTTCCACCCGTCCTGGCACTGGCTGATGGACCGGGCCGTGGGGCACGGGCTGCAGGGTGCGCCGTGGCAGGCGCAGGCCGACGGCGACGAGCACGCGCACCTGCGCCGCGCGGCCGGCTTCCTGGCCTGGTCGCAGACCGACCCCGGCCACGGGTGCCCCATCTCGATGACCTACGCCGCGGTCCCCGCGCTGCGCACCGATCCGGCCCTGGCCGAGCAGTGGGTGCCCGGGTTGGCGGCGCGCAGCTACGAGCCGGGGCTGCGGGACCCGGCCACCAAGACCGGGGTGCTGGCCGGGATGGGGATGACCGAGAAGCAGGGCGGCTCCGACGTGCGCAGCAACGTCACCCGGGCCACCGGCACCGGCGAGGACGGCTGGTACCGCCTGGAGGGGCACAAGTGGTTCACCTCGGCGCCCCAGAACGACCTGTTCCTGGTGCTCGGCCAGGCCGACGACGGGCTGACCTGTTTCGTGGTGCCGCGAGTCCTGCCCGGCGGTGAGCGGAACCCGCTCGACGTGGTCCGGCTCAAGGACAAGCTGGGCAACCGCTCCAACGCCTCCTCCGAGCTGGAGTTCGACGGCACCCTGGGGCAACGGCTCGGCGAGGAGGGCCGCGGTGTGCGGACCATCATCGAGATGGTGGCCGCCACCCGGTTGGACTGCGTGATCGGTTCCTCGGCCCTGATGCGCAAGGCCCTCTCCGAGGCGTCCTGGCACGTCGCGCACCGGTCCGCGTTCGGCGGCCTGCTGGCCGACAAGCCCCTGATGCGCAACGTCATCGCCGACCTGGCGGTGGAGTCGGAGGCCGCCACCGCGCTGGCCATGCGGCTGGCCACGGCGGTGGACCGTGCCGACGACCCGCACGAGGCGGCGCTGCGCCGGATCGCGCTGCCGCTGGCCAAGTTCTGGGTCTGCAAGCGCACCCCGATGATGGTCGCCGAGGCGTTGGAGTGCCTGGGCGGCAACGGGTACGTCGAGGAGTCCGGGCTGCCGCTGCTGTTCCGCGAGTCGCCGCTGAACTCGGTCTGGGAGGGCTCGGGCAACGTCAACGCGCTCGACGTGCTGCGGGCGCTGGGGCGTGAGCCCGAGGTGCTCAACGCCTGGCTCACCGAGGTCGGTGCGGCCCGAGGCGAGGACCCGCGACTGGACCGGGCGATCGAGGGGGTCCTGGAACTGCTGGCCGACACCGCCAGCCTGGAGGTCTCCGCGCGGCGACTGGCCGGCCAGATGGCCGCCTGCCTGCAGGGGGCGCTGCTGGTGCGGTTCGCTCCCCCGGCGGTGGCCGACGCGTTCTGCGCAACCCGGCTCGGGGGCGACTACAACGGCACCCTGGGCACCCTGCCGCTCGGCGTCGACCTGGAGGCGATCGTGCGGCGCACCACCCCGGTGGTGGCGTGATGGCTCCGCACGAGTGGGACGCCCCGGCCTACGACGCCCTGCCGCTGCCGCACGTCGCGTGGGGCCGGCGGGTCATCGAGCGGCTCGCCCCGCCCCCGGGAGCCAGGGTCCTGGACGCGGGCTGCGGGACGGGGCGTGATGCCGCGGAACTCCTGGGGCGCCGCGACGACGTGAGCCTGCTCGGGGTGGATGCCTCACGTCGCATGGTGGAGCAGGCCCGGGAGCGTCTGGCACCGTTCGGGGAACGGGCTGCCGTGGCGGTCGGTGACCTGACCGAGCCACTGCCCGTCGACGGGACCGTGGACGCCGTGATGAGCGTGGCGGCATTCCACTGGATCACCGACCACGACCTGCTCTTCTCCCGGCTGGCTGCTGTGATGCGTCCCGGTGCCCGCCTGGTCACCGACTGTGGGGGTCAGGGGCAGCTCGCGGTGATGACCGCCGCCCTGGTGGAGGTGACCGGCAGCGGCAAGTTCGGCACATCGTTCAAGGGCGTCGACGAGACGCGGCGGTCGCTGGAGGGCGCCGGGTTCGAGGTCGTCGACGTGCGGCTGCGACCCGACCCGCTGCGTCTGGAGGACCCGGTCCTGATGGACCGGTACCTGGCCACGGTCAACCTCAGCTCCTACCTCGCCGACCTGCCCGGGGCCGAACATGCCGCGTTCGTCACCTCGGTGCGCGAGGCGATGCACGAGCCGGTGATCGACTACGTGCGACTGGAGATCGACGCCGTCCGCCGGTGACGCCGACGGCCCCGCCACCAGCAGGTGGCGGGGCCGTCGGCCGGCTCAGGAGCGGTCGATCAGGACAGCTCGAGGCCCGGGTAGAGCGGGTGCTTGTCGAGCATCTCGGCCGAGGCGGCCTTGACGCGGTCCGCGACACCGTCGGCCAGCGTGTAGGAGGCCTTCGACGGGGCGCCCGCCTTGGTGGTGCCCGGCGTGGTGTTGGAGAGCACCTCGACGATCTGGGCAGCCACGTTGTCGAACTCCTCGGCGCCGAAGCCGCGGGTGGTCAGCGCCGGGGTGCCCAGGCGGATGCCGGAGGTGTACCAGGCACCGTTCGGGTCCGAGGGAACCGAGTTGCGGTTGGTGACCACGCCGGCGTCGAGCAGGGCCGACTCGGCCTGGCGACCGGTGAGGCCGAAGGAGGTGACGTCGAGCAGCACCAGGTGGTTGTCGGTGCCGCCGGTGACCAGGTTGGCGCCGCGCTTGAGGAAGCCCTCGGCCAGGGTCTGGGCGTTGTCGGCCACCTGCTGGGCGTAGGTCTGGAAGGACTCGGTGCGCGCCTCGGCGAACGCGACGGCCTTGGCGGCCATCACGTGCGAGAGCGGACCGCCCAGGACCATCGGGCACCCGCGGTCGACGCTGGGGGCGTACTCCTCGGTGGCCAGGATGAAGCCGCCGCGGGGGCCGCGCAGGGACTTGTGCGAGGTGGAGGTGACCACGTGGGCGTAGGGAACCGGGTTCTCCTCGCCGGTGAACACCTTGCCGGCGACCAGACCGGCGAAGTGCGCCATGTCGACCATCAGGGTGGCGCCGACCTCGTCGGCGATCTCGCGCATCTTGGCGAAGTTCACCCGGCGCGGGTAGGCGGAGTAGCCGGCGACCAGGATCAGCGGCTTGAACTCGCGGGCCTTCGCACGCAGCGCGTCGTAGTCGAGCAGGCCGGTCTCGGGGTCGGTGCCGTACTGGTTCTGGTGGAACATCTTGCCGGAGATGTTCGGGCGGAAGCCGTGGGTGAGGTGGCCACCGGCGTCCAGGCTCATGCCGAGCAGGCGCTGGTTGCCGAGCTCGGCGCGCAGCTTCTCCCAGTCGGCCTCGGTGAGCTCGTTCATGTTCTTGACGCCGGCGTCGCTGAGCCAGGGGCCCTCGACCCGGTGGGCCAGGATCGCCCAGTACGCGGTGAGGTTGGCGTCGATGCCCGAGTGCGGCTGCACGTAGGCGTACTCGGCACCGAACAGCTCCTTGGCGTGCTCAGCGGCCAGCGACTCGACGGTGTCGACGTTCTGGCACCCGGCGTAGAAGCGGTGGCCGACGGTGCCCTCGGCGTACTTGTCGGAGAACCAGGTGCCCATCGTCATGAGCGTGGCGGGCGAGGCGTAGTTCTCCGAGGCGATCAGCTTCAGCGAGGCCCGCTGGTCGGCCAGCTCGGCGCGCGTCGCCTCGGCGATGCGGGGTTCGACCGAGGCGATGACCTCGAGGGCTTGCGAGTACGCGCTGGAGACCAGGTTGGCATCAGTCATGGGCACCAGCGTAGTGACCTCCGAGGGGCCGGAATGCCACGGAGCGCCTGTTTGTGACGCCGCTCACCCGCTGCCCCCGGGTTGCGCTCAGCCACCAGCCCGTACTGCCCAGTATTTGAGATACGAATCCACATCATGAGATTTCGAGTTGTGCCAGCCCCGTCCGGGGAGTGAGACTCCCGTCCATGATCAGTGCTGCAACACACGCCTACCTCGTGGTTCGTCGCCACGTGGACTTCGGGCGTACCCGCAGCATGATGTGTTGGCCCTGCTGACTCCGCCGCTCCGCCGAGTGGCGGCGCCCCTGACACCCACCGTCCCGGGCGCCGGTCGCAGGTCCACACCGACGTTTCAATGTCGCAACGTCGCTGGCCTCGATTCGTGCGTCAACCCTGCGCCGAAGGAACCCCGATGAGCGACTCCCCCGCCCCCCGCACGCCCCGCCCGCGTCCCAAGCGCGGCGAGGGCCAGTGGGCCCTGGGCTACACCGAGCCCCTCAACAAGAACGAGCAGACCAAGAAGGACGACAACCCGCTCAACGTCGAGGCCCGGATCCGGAACATCTACTCGCGACGCGGCTTCGACTCCATCGACCCCGCCGACCTGCGCGGCCGGTTCCGCTGGCTGGGGCTCTACACCCAGCGCGCCGAGGGCTTCGACGGCGGCAAGACCGCCACCCTGTCGGAGGAGGAGCTCGACGCCCGCTACTTCATGATGCGGGTGCGCAGCGACGGCGTCCTGCTCGACACGAACGCCCTGCGCGCCCTGGGCGACGTCTCGGTGCGCTACGCGCGCAACACCGCCGACGTCACCGACCGCTGCAACATCCAGTACCACTGGATCGAGGTCACCGACGTCCCGGCGATCTGGGACCGCCTGGCCGAGGCCGGCCTGACCACCATGGAGGCCTGCGGCGACTCCCCGCGACCGTTCCTGGGTTCGCCGGTGGCCGGCGTCGCCAAGGACGAGATCATCGACGGGTCCAGCGCGCTCACCGAGATCAAGCGCCGGGTGCTGGGCAACCCCGAGTACTCGAACCTGCCGCGCAAGTTCAAGACCGCCCTGACCGGTCACCCCAGCCACGACGTGGCCCCCGAGGCCAACGACGTCTCCTTCGTCGGCACCGTCCACCCTGAGCACGGTCCCGGGTTCGACCTGTGGGTCGGCGGCGGGCTCTCCACGAACCCGCACCTGGCCGCCAAGCTCGGCGTCTGGATCCCGCTGGAGGAGGTCCCCGACGCCTGGGAGGCCGTCTGCGGCATCTTCCGCGACTACGGCTACCGCCGCCTGCGCAGCCGTGCCCGCCTGAAGTTCCTGGTCGCCGACTGGGGCACTGAGAAGTTCCGCGAGGTGCTCGAGACCGAGTACCTCGAGCGCACCCTGGTCGACTGCCCCTCGCCCGAGGCCCCGGTCTCCCAGGGCGACCACATCGGCGTGCACGAGCAGAAGGACGGCAACTTCTACGTCGGCGTCGCCCCCGTGGTGGGTCGCATCGACGGGAAGACCCTGCTGGCCCTGGCCGACGTGGTGGAGAAGCACGGTGCCGCCGGCGCCCGGCTCACCGCCTACCAGAAGCTGGTCGTCCTCGGCGTCGCCCCCGAGCGCACCGAGCAGGTCGTCGCCGACCTGGCCGCGATCGGGCTGCAGGCCAACCCCAGCAACTGGCGGCGCGCCACGATGGCGTGCACCGGCATCGAGTACTGCAAGCTCGCGATCGTCGACACCAAGGAGCGTGCCCGCGCCCTGGTCGCCGAGCTCGAGCAGCGCTTCCCCGAGCTGGACACCCCGATCAGCATCAACGTCAACGGCTGCCCCAACTCCTGCGCCCGCACCCAGGTCGCCGACATCGGCCTCAAGGGTCAGCTGGTGATGGACGAGAACGGCCAGCAGGTGGAGGGCTTCCAGGTGCACCTCGGTGGCGCCCTGGGCCTGCACGCCACGTTCGGCCGCAAGCTCCGCGCGCACAAGGTGACCAGCGCCGGGCTGGACGACTACGTCACCAACGTGGTCCACGCCTACCTGGCCGACCGCACCGAGGGTGAGTCCTTCGCGCTGTGGGCGGCCCGCGCCGACGACGACCTGCTGCGCGGCGAGAAGGCGCTGGAGGTGGTCTGAGCCATGTCCGCACGCGCCACGGCCCAGCACTGCCCCTACTGCGGGGACGTGGACCTGCGCCCGTTCGAGCAGACCGGTCCCGACGGGGAGATCACCTCGCCGCACGGCACCTGGGAGTGCCGGTCGTGCCTGCGTGCGTTCCGCCTGTCGATGATCGGCATGGTCCGTCCCCTGTCCGCCCGTGAAGGAGGTCCCGCATGACCGCCGCCACCACCCGGGCCGCCCGCGAGTTCCGGGGCACCCACACCGAGGGCCGCACCTCCGAGGAGCTGCGCGAGCTGGTCAGCCACGTCGGCGCCGAGCTCGAGCTCGCCCCGGCCGAGCACATCGTCGAGTGGGCCGTGGCCACGTTCGGTGAGCGCTTCTGCGTCACCTCCTCGATGGGGGACGCGGTCCTGGCCCACCTGGCCGCCAAGGTCGCCCCCGGGGTGGACGTGGTCTTCCTCGACACCGGCTACCACTTCGTCGAGACCATCGGCACCGCCGACGCGGTCGGTGCGGTGCTCGACGTCAACCTGGTCACGATCCGCCCCGAGCTGAGCGTCGCCGAGCAGGACGAGCAGTACGGCAAGCACCTCTACAAGACCGACCCGGACCTGTGCTGCAAGCTCCGCAAGGTGCAGCCGCTGGCCGACTCCCTGGCCGGCTACGACGCCTGGGCCACTGGCCTGCGCCGGGCCGAGACCCACAACCGGGTGATCGCGCCGGTGGTCGGCTGGGACGCCCGCAAGGGCAAGGTGAAGGTCTCCCCGCTCGCCCGCTGGAGCGACGAGCAGGTGGAGCGCTACATCGCCGAGAACGGCGTCCTGGTCAACCCGCTCGTCCACGACGGGTACCCCTCGATCGGCTGCTGGCCGTGCACCCGACGGGTCGCCCCCGGTGACGACCCGCGCTCGGGTCGCTGGGCCGGGATGAACAAGACCGAGTGCGGGATCCACACGTGATGACCGCCCTGAACCTGCACCACCCGCACCACACCCCGCGGAACGACAACGGCGTCGGACCTCACCCCACCACTCCGGACGGGAGAACCCCCTGATGGCAGCCCCTGCACTGATCGCCCTCGCCCACGGCAGCCGTGACCCGCGTTCCGCGGCCACCGTGAAGCAGCTCGTCGCCGAGGTCAAGGCGATGCGCCCCGACCTGAAGATCGAGGCCGCGTTCCTCGAGCTCTCCAAGCCGTCCTTCGACACGGTCGTCGACCGTCTCGTCCGCTCGGGCCACGACGAGATCGTCGTGGTGCCGCTGCTGCTGACCGAGGCGCACCACGCCCGCGTCGACGTGCCCGCCGCCGTGGCCGGGGCGATGGCCCGCCACGAGGGCGTCGCGATCCGCGCCACCAAGGTGCTCGGCCTGGAGCAGGCCTTCCTGGAGGTGCTCGACCTGCGCCTGCGTGAGGCCCTCAAGGCGGCCCGGGTCCGCGAGCTCGACGCTCTGGTTCTGGCGGCCGCCGGGTCCTCGGACCCGCTGGCCAACCAGGCCGTCGCCCGGCTGGCCCGCGTCTGGGGCACCCGGCACAAGCTGCCGGTGACCGCCGCGTTCGCCTCGGCCGCCCCGCCGGCCACCGGCGAGGCCGTCCGGGCGTTCCGGGCCGAGGGTCGCCGTCACATCGCGGTCGCCTCGATGTTCCTGGCCCCCGGCACCCTGCCGGACCGGGCTGCGGAGCTGGCCCTGGAGGCCGGCGCCGTCGCGGTCTCCGACCCGCTGGGTGCCCACCCGGTGCTGGCCCGGGTGATCCTGGCCCGCTACGCCGTGGGCGCCGTGGAGCTCGTGCCGGTCTGAGCACCACCCCTCCGCCTACCGGGGCGCCGATCTCCACCTGGAGGTCGGCGCCCCGGTACTTCCGGTGGAGGTGCCCGGGGGTCACCGCTGCCTAGCGTCGTCCGCATGACGATCCTGCTCAGCGACCCCGCCGTCGGGGCGGTCCCCGTGGTCGAGAACCACGACCCCCTGATCGCCCTCCCGGTCCGCCTCTCCCCCGCACGCTGCCGGGTCCGCCGTGGCCTGGCCGGACGGTTGGTCCGGGCCGCCGCGAGCCTGCCGGCCGGGATCGAGCTGCGCGTGGTCGAGGGCCACCGCCCGGCCGCCGAGCAGCAGGCCATCATCGACCGGTACACCGCCCAGGTGCGTGCCCACCACCCGCACGCCCGTGGCGCCGAGCTGGAGGCACTGGTCAGCCGGTTCGTCTCCCCGCTCGCCGTCGCCCCGCACGTCGCCGGCGCGGCCGTCGACCTGACCCTGGTCGGTCCCGACGGACCGCTGGACCTGGGCACCGAGATCGACGCCACCCCCGAGCAGAGCGGCGGCCGGTGCTTCACCGCCTCCACCGACATCGACCCCGTGGCCCGGCAGCACCGCGAGCTGCTCGGGGTGGCCCTGGGCGGGGCCGGGCTGGTCAACTACCCCACCGAGTGGTGGCACTGGAGCTGGGGTGACCGCTACTGGGCGTTGACCACCGGTGCTGGCGTGGCCCCGTACGGGCCCCTGGACGCCACCGGCCGGCCGCTGCACACCGCCCGGGGTGCCGCGTGAACGGGCCGCAGCTCACCGTCGACCTGGCGGCGGTGGCCGCCAACACCCGGACCCTGCTCGCCACCGGGACCCACGAGCTGATGGCGGTGGTGAAGGCCGACGGCTTCGGGCACGGCGCCCGCGAGGTCGCTGCCACCGCCCTGGCGCACGGTGCGACCCGGCTCGGTGTCACCAGCCTGGCCGAGGCGGCCGCGGTGCTGGACCTGGGCGTGCCGGTGCTGAGCTGGCTCAACGCCCCCGGCGCCGGCTGGGACGACCCGGCCACGGCCGCCGTCGAGGTGGCCGTGCCGAGCCTGCACCACCTCACCGCGGTCTGCTCCGGCGCCGCTGCGACCGGACGACGACGCCGGGTGCACCTGCACGTGGACACCGGCATGTCCCGGGACGGCTGCCCCGCCGAGGAGTGGGCCACGCTGTGCCGGGCCGCCCGACGGGCCGAGCAGCTGGGCCCGGTCGAGGTGGTCGGGGTGATGTCCCACCTGGGCTGCGCCGCCGAGCCGGCCGACCCCTGCAACACCGCCGCCGCCCGCGAGTTCGCCCGCGCCGCCGCGGTGGCGCGCCGGACCGGGCTGCGACCGTCGGTGCTGCACCTGGCCGCGACCGCCGCGACGCTCTCCGCCCCCGGCACCCACCACGACCTGGTCCGGGTCGGCGCCGGGCTGGTCGGGATCGACCCCACCGGGGCCGGGCGGCTGACCCCCGCCCTGACCCTGACCGCGCCGGTGGTGCAGGTGCGTCGGGTCCGTGCCGGACGGTCCGTGGGTTACGGCCACGACCACCGCACGGGTGCGCGCAGCACGCTGGCACTGGTCGGTGTCGGCTACGCCGACGGCATCCCGCGCGCCGCCTCCACCTCCGGGCAGGTGCTGCTGCGCGGGCGGCGGTACCCGTTGATCGGCGCGGTCTCGATGGACCAGCTGGTCGTCGACCTGGGCGACGACCACGCCGAACCCGGCGACGAGGTGGTGCTGTTCGGGCCCGGGGACCGGGGCGAACCCACGGTCGCGCAGTGGGCGGGCTGGTCCGGCACCATCGAGCACGAGCTGGTGACCGGCACCGGTACCCGACTGCCACGCCGGCACCTGCCCGCGCCGGCGTCCCCGGTGCTCGACGGGCGCGGACCCAGGAGTGCGGCATGAGCACCCGGGTGGCGGTCGTCGGAGGCGGTGCGAACTCCGAGCACGAGGTGTCCCGGGCCAGCGCGGACTCGGTGGCCACGGCCCTGGACCCGCAGCGGTTCGAGGTGGTGCGGATCGACGTGGCCCGGACCGGCGGGTGGCTCGATGCCACCGGCAGGCCGCTGCAGCCGGCCGAGGCGGTCGCCGTGCTGGCCGGCTGCGACGTGCTGTTCCCGCTGGTGCACGGCCCCGGCGGCGAGGACGGCACCCTGGCCGCCCTGGCCACGGCGATCGGTCTGCCCTGCGTGGGATCGGGACTGCTGGCCGGGGCGGTCGGGATGGACAAGTGGCTGACCAAGCTCGTCGCCGCCGAGCACGGGGTCCGGGTGGCCCGGGGCGACCTGGTCGCCGCCGGCGACACCTGGCCGGGCCCGTGCGTGGTGAAGCCGGTCGCGGCGGGGTCGAGCAACGGGGTGCGCCTGGTCGACGACGCCGCCGGGTGGGAGCCGGCGCTGGCCGCGGCCCGGGCCGAGGACCCGCGAGTCCTGGCCGAAGAGGTGCTGGTGGGCCGCGAGATCGACGTCGCGGTGCTGCGTCGAGCTGACGGCTCCCTGCTGGTCTCCCCCGCCCTGGAGGTGCGGGTCGAGGGGTTCTTCGACTACGAGGCCAAGTACTCCGGCGGTGCGCAGTTCCAGGTGCCCGCGCCCCTGGAGGCCGCCGCGAGCGCGGAGCTGGAGCGTCTGGCCCGGACGGTGTTCACCGCCCTGGGCTGTGCCGGCGTCGCCCGGGTGGACTTCTTCCTCACCGCCGACGGCTGGGTGCTCAACGAGGTCAACACCGTGCCCGGCATGACGGCGACCTCGCAGGTGCCGCTGATGTTCGAGGCCGCCGGCCTCGGGTACCCCGACCTGCTGGCCGAGCTCGTCGAGGCGGCGCGCCCGCGGCGCCGGGCCGCCGCGTGAGGGGCCGCATCGAGGGGATCGACCTGCTCCGCGGGATCGCGGTGGCACTGGTGATGGCCCGGCACGCCTGGCCGGACCTGTTCCCCGGGGCCGGCGTGGTGGGGGTGGTGATGTTCTTCGCGCTCTCGGGTCACCTGATCACCGGGGTGCTGCTCGACGAGGCCGGGCGCAGCAGCGGGCAGGGCCGCGGCCGCGTGGACCTGCTCGGCTTCTACGTGCGCCGTGCCGCCCGGTTGGCGCCGGCGCTGGTGGTGCTGCTGGTGGTGTGGTCGGTGGTGACCTGGCTGTGGGACCCGGTCGGTGGCCGCGAGGACCTGGGCCGCTCGTGGCTGCTGGCGCTCACCTGGACCGCCAACCAGCCGTGGTGGGCGACCAGCCCCGACCTGTTCCACCTGTGGACGCTGGCCGGGGAGGAGCAGTTCTACCTGCTGTGGCCGGCGTTGCTGCTCCTCGGCGTGCGCCGCGGCCGCCCCGGCCGGGCGGTGGCGCTGACCGGTGCGGTGGCCGCGCTGCTGACCGTGCTGACCGTGCTGTGGGCGTGGGAGGCCCCCGACAACGCCTACGTGCTGCCGACCAGCTGGGCGGGCTGCTTCCTGATGGGGGCGACCGGCCAGGTGCTGCACCGCCGCGGGGTCCGGGGCCGCGTGGAGTCCGTCGCGGCACGGCAGCTGCGGCTGGGCGTACCGGTCCTGCTGGCGGGACTGCTGGTGGCGGCGCTGCTGCCGGTGCGTGGACACACCTGGACGTACCTGCTGCTGGCTCCCGGTGTCGCGGTGGCCACGGCCGTGCTGGTGCTGGCCTGGTCGGCGCACCGCGAGGTGTCCGGGACGCTGCAGCCGCTGGTGGCACTGGGCCGGGTCTCGTACGCCGCCTACCTGTGGAACTACCCGCTGACCCTGTGGGCCCGGGAGGTGTCGTGGTGGGGCGACGCGGCCGGACCGGTGGCCGCGGTGCTGACCGTGCTCGCCGCCCTGGCCAGCCAGCGGTGGGTGGAGGCGCCGGTGGCCCGGTGGAGCGCTGCGTGGAGCGCGGAGCGGCGGAACCCGCGTGAGAAGGTGACGGCGTGCTGAACCGGATCGTCGCTGCCTGTGTGCTGGGGCTCCTGACCACGCTCCTGGCCCTGCTGCAGGTCAACGGTGACGCGTGGATGCTGCCCGGCGACGGCTCGTGGACCTACCTGGTCGGCACCGGCGTGGCACTGGCCACCGGCCTGGCGGTGGCGTTGGCCGGCCGCTGGCCGGGCGTGTCGCTGGCGATGCTGTGGCTGGTGCTCGGGGTCCAGGTCGTCAACGACACGCACCTGCTGCTGGCCCAGATCGGCGCGGCGTTCGTGGCGTTCGCCTGTGCCGCCTGGGGTCGCAAGGTGACGCTGTGGCTCAGTGGCGTGTCGATCCCGCTGGCCGTCCTGGCCGTGACGGTGACCCTGGACCCGTGGCAGATGGCCGACCGGCTGGCTCTGGGCACGCTGCGCGACCTGGCCCGCAGCGCCTACGACTCGAGCCTGGGGTGGCGCGCCGTGCTCGGGGCGATCGCGGTGCTGGCGCTGGCAGCCCCCTGGCTGCTGGGGCTGGCGGTGCGGTTCTCACGCCGGTCGGTCGCCTCCGAGCAGTCGCAGCGGCTGGCCGAGGCCGACCGCGCCCAGGCCGTCGTGGCCCGGGCCGAGGCTGAGGAGGTCGCCCGGCTGCGGGAGGACCAGGCCCAGCTGGCCCGCGACGTGCACGACGTCGTCGGGCACTCCCTGACCGTGATCCTGGCCCAGGCCGAGGCCGGCCAGTTCACCCGCGACCCCGAGGCGCTGCACCGCACGCTGGGCACCATCGTCGACAGTGCCCGGGCCTCGTTGACCGACGTGCGGCAGGTGCTGCACGCCACCGGTGGTCACCCCGTGGTGGCCGGAGAGGGCGACCTGGCGGTGCTGCTGGACGGGGTGCGGGCCAGCGGCCGCGAAGTGGTGCTGGTCGACCTGGGCCAGGCCCGCCCGCTGCCCCCGGACCGGGCCACCCCGGTGCACCGGGTGGTGCAGGAGATGCTCACCAACGCGGTGCGCCACGGGCACCGCAGTGCGCCGATCCGGGTGGAGCGCGAGTGGGGCAACCGGCTGCGGATCACGGTGAGCAACTCGCTGGCCGGGCCCGTCGGCCGGGTCGCCCCCGCGCCACACCCCGTGGCCACGGGGAACACCGACAGTGACCTGACCCAGCCGGTGGCCGTTGCGGTGCCGGCCGCCCCGGGCACCGGGGCCGAGCCGGCCCGGGTAGTCTCCGGGCGCGGGATCGACGGGATGCGCCGTCGTCTGGAGGCGGTGGGCGGCCGGCTCCAGGTCACCCGCAACGACACGATGTACGCGGCGTCGGCCTGGGTGCCCCTGGAGGGGCACTGGGACGAGCCCTGGGACGGCGCGACCGAGGAGGACCACCGATGAGCCAGCCGAGCGACCCGGCCCCGATCCGGGTGCTGCTGGTCGACGACCAGGACCTGTTCCGCGAGGGCGTGAAGGTGATCGTCGACGCCCAACCGGGGATGACGGTCGTCGGCTCGGTCGACAACGGCCTCGACGCGGTCCGGGCGGTCGCCGACCTGTCCCCCGACGTGGTGCTGATGGACATCCGGATGCCCGAGATGGACGGGGTCGAGGCGACCCGGCAGATCTTCTCCCCGGACCGGGTCGCTGCCCGGGAGCACCCGGTCCGGGTGGTGGTGCTGACCACGTTCAACCTGGACGACCGGGCCGCCACCGCGATCCGGCACGGCGCCTCGGGTTTCCTGCTGAAGGGCACCACCCCGGCGCTGCTGGCCGACGCGATCCGGACCGTCCACTCGGGCCACGCGGTGCTCTCCCCCGATGACCTGGCCACCCTGATGGACGGACAGCTGCGCCCCCGCGCCGGCGTGCCGGCGGTGTTCGCCGAGCTCACCGAGCGGGAGCGGGAGGTCTTCGACGCGGTGGCCCGGGGCCTGTCCAACGCCGAGATCGCTGCCACGACGTTCTCCGGGGAGTCGACGGTGAAGACCCACGTCGGCGCGATCCTGCGCAAGCTCGGTCTGCGAGACCGGGTCCAGGTCGTGGTCTTCGCCCACGAGCACGGACTCGTCGGCACCTGACCCGGACCTCAGCCGACGTAGCGGTCCAGCAGCCGGTCGACCTCGGCCAGCGGGTCGTCGGTGAGTCCCCCGTGCACCCCGCCGGGCTGCACCACGGTGGAGCGGGGGGCCTTGAGGAATCCGAACCGCTGCCCCAGCGGCTGCTCGGCCACCGACCCGGCGGCCGGGTCGCCCGCCGCGACCGCCTCGGCGAAGGCCATCGCCGCGTCCAGCCGGGCACAGTCCAGGTCGGGCGCGAAGGCCCGCAACCGGTCGACGTCGACCCGCCAGCGCAGCGCCAGCACGTCGGCCCGCTGGCAGTGCAGCACCACCCCGACGTTGACGAACTCCTCACGCTCGGGCCGGGGCACGCAACGCAGCACGGCGTACTGGAAGGCCATCCGGCTCATGCCTGCACCTCCGGGAGCCATCCGCGTGAGCCGAGCCGGGCGGTGAGGAACTCCACGTAGGCGGCCCGCTGCTCCTGGGCGCTCTCGGCTCCCGGGACCGGCTCGAACCACACGTCCGGCACCTGGGCGAGGATCTCGGTGAACACCTCCGCGTCCAGCAGGGGACGCAGCCGTTCGTCGGCTGCCGCCAGCCCCGGGAGGTGGCTGCGCAGCACGTGGTCTCCAGCGTCCCAGCGCTGGGCGGCGAACCGGGCCGGGTCGGTGAGGCCGCCGGACCAGGCGTGGTGGAAGTAGAGCGACGCCCCGTGGTCGATCACCCACAGGTCGCCGTTCCACACCAGCAGGTTGGGGTTGCGCCAGGACCGGTCGACGTTGGCCGTGAACGCGTCCAGCCACAGCACCGCTGCCGCCTCCTGCGCCGGGACCGGGGAGCCCGGGTCGTAGCCGAACGAGCCCGGCAGGAAGTCGACCCCGAGGTTGAGTCCCACGGAGGCCTGGAGCAGGTCCTGTACCTCCTCGTCCGCCTCGTACCGGGCGATCTCGGGGTCCAGCTCGAGCGCCACCAGCCGCGGGGTGCGCAGGCCCAGCCGGGTCGCGAGCGCCGAGACGATCACCTCGGCGACCAGCACCTTGGGCCCCTGCCCGGCGCGGTGGAACTTGCAGACGTACAGCCCCAGGTCGTCGGCCTCGACGATCCCGGGCAGGCTGCCGCCCTCGCGCAGCGGCGTCGTGTAGCGGGTGACGGCGACGGTGGGGATCACTGGACCTCCAGCCCGGCGAGTCGGGCCAGCTCGGCCTCGGGGTCGAAGTCCGCGGCCGGCCAGTCGAGGTCGAGCCCCTGCAGGGCGCGCAACAGCAGCGAGGTCACCGCCAGGTTCCGGTACCACTTGCGGTCCGCCGGGACGACGTGCCAGGGCGCGTGCGCGGTGTCGGTCCGGGTCAGCGCCACCTGGTAGGCCTCCCGGTAGGCGGCCCACCGGGCCCGCTCGTCGACGTCGCCGGGGTTGTACTTCCAGTGCTTGGCCGGGTTGGTGAGTCGCTCGCGCAGCCGTTCGCGCTGCTCGTCGGCGCTGATGTGCAGCATCACCTTCACCACCACGACGCCGTCCTCGACCAGGTCGGCCTCGAACGCGTTGATCGCGTCGTAGCGACGCTCCAGCTCCGCGGCGTCGGCCCACCCGTGCACCCGGTGGATCAGCACGTCCTCGTAGTGGGAGCGGTCGAAGACGCCCAGGTGACCGGGCTCGGGCAGGGCGTTGGCAATCCGCCAGAGGAAGTCGTGCTGCTTCTCCTCCTCGGTGGGCGCCTTGAACGCCTTGATCCGGACGCCCTGCGGGTCGACCAGGCCGACGCAGTGCCGCAGCACGCCGCCCTTGCCGGAGGTGTCCATGCCCTGCAGCACCAGCAGCACCCGGGGTGCGGTGCCCGCGCCGGAGCGCTGGGCCCAGAGCTTCTCCTGCAGCTCACCGAGCTCCTCGGCCAGGGCGGCCAGGGCCTGCTCGCCGGCGTCCTTGTCGCCGGTGAAGCCCGGCGTGGCGTCGGTCGGCAGGGCCAGCAGGTCGAGCGGTGCGGCCGGCAGGCGAAGGGCCGAGGGGTCCACCGGTGGCTGCGTCATGGGCCCATCATGGCCGACGCCGTGCTCGGGCCGGCGACCAGTGGGCTCCGGTCAGCGCGTCGGCGCGTGGGGGCCCAGCACCCGGTCCAGGTCGAGCGTGCAGCCCACGACGGTCGTCGTGGTGCCGTCGGCCTCCGGTTCGTCGAACCAGGTGCCCGGGGTGAACCCGGCCTTGGCCAGGGCACGCAGGCTGGCGCCGTTGCGGTGGTCGGGTGCGGCGAAGCAGTGCTGGGCGTCGGTGAAGCGGTCCCGGACCCCCGCGGCCCACGCCCCCAGGGCCCGGGTGCCCAGCCCCCGGCCGACCCAGGCGGGCTCACCGATCGCGAAGTCGCAGCCGATGGCGTCGGGGTCCGGGGTGAGCTGGGCGTACTCGGGGTAGTCGGAGAGCCGGTACTCCTGGAGGAAGCCGACCGAGCGGCCGTTGACCTCGATCGCCCACATGGTGGTGGGGGTCGCGCCGTCGATGTCGCGGCCGTAGCGGGCTGTCACCGTCTCCAGGTCCGGGGACCCGTCGCTGTGCCACCACTTCTCCACGTGCGGGGCGGCCCGCCACCGGGCGATGTCGCGCAGGTCGCCCCGGGTCATCGGACGCAGCCCGACCGTGCGGGTGAAGTCGATGAGGAAGACCTTCACCTCACCGGACAGGTCCAGGGGCACCGGGTCGCCGCCGAGGCCGACCCCGAGCCGGTGCGCCGCACCGGCCCAGGACTCCCCCGGCTCGACCGGTCCCCGGCGCATGGCGCCGCCTGAGCGGACCTCGACCACGGTGGCGGACATGGCGCACAACCTAGCGGGGGTGGGCGGGGGCATCAACGCATCTCCACCCGTCCCGCCCGGTGGCTCAGTCCGCGAACTCCTCCGGGTCCTCGACCCCGGCCGCGTCGAGCTCGTCCTTGACCACCGACCAGCACAACCCCGAGGAGTAGCCCTTGCGGGCCAGCATGCCGACCAGGCGCCGGGTGGCGGTGGCCCGGTCGACGCGGCTCAACGAACGCAGCTTCTTGCGCACCAACGCGGTCGCGGCCTCCCGCTGCGAGTCCTCGTCGACCTGCTCGAGGGCCTCGCGGGCCACCTCGTCCTCCACGCCCTTGCGGCGCAGCTCCATGGCGATCGCCCGCGGTGCGAGTCCCTTGGCCCGGTGCCGGCCCTCCACCCAGGCCCGGGCGAAGGCGGCGTCGTCGACCAGGCCCACCTCGGTGAACCGGTCCAGCAACTGCTCGGAGATCTCGGCCGGCACCTCCTTGGCGTCCAGCTTGGCGCGGAGCTCGGCCCGGCTGCGGGCCCGCCCGGTGAGCTGGTCCAGCAGGATGGTCCGGGCCACCGACTCCGGGTCGGCGGCCGGGCCGGTGTCCAGGTCGGCGGGGACCTCGTCCCCGGTGCGGCGGGTCCGGGTGCGGCCACGTCGGGTCCTGCCCGGCGGCGCGGTGTCGCCGGTGTCGTCGTCGCGGGTCTGCCGGGTGCTGCGACGTCGCCGGGCCGCGGGCTGGGTCGACTCCCCGGAACGGGCAGAGCCCGGGTCGTCGTGACCCGGGCTCGTGCCGTGCGTCCATGCCTCGACCCCGGCGGCCACGTCCCCCAGCCACGCGGGCGGTTCGGTGGGCCAGCTGTCCAGCACCCCGTCCGAACGGTCCTCGAACCGTTCGGACGGGGTGGCGGGGCGCCGCGAGGACTCAGAAATCGTTGACACCGATCGGCTCGTCGGACAGGTCGTCCTCCAGGCTCGGGGTGACACCCAGCTTCTCGAGGATCTTCTTCTCCAGCTCGTTGGCCAGGTCGGGGTTGTCCCGCAGGAAGTTGCGGGCGTTCTCCTTGCCCTGGCCGAGCTGGTCGCCCTCGTACGTGTACCAGGCACCGGCCTTGCGGACCAGGCCCGCCTCGACGCCGACGTCGATCAGGCCACCCTCGCGGGAGATCCCCTTGCCGTACATGATGTCGAACTCGGCCTGCTTGAACGGCGGCGCGACCTTGTTCTTGACGACCTTGACCCGGGTCCGGTTGCCGACCATGTCGGTGCCGTCCTTGAGGGTCTCGATGCGGCGCACGTCCAGACGCACCGAGGAGTAGAACTTCAGCGCCCGACCACCGGTCGTGGTCTCCGGCGAGCCGAACATGACGCCGATCTTCTCGCGCAGCTGGTTGATGAAGATGGCGGTGGTGCCGGAGTTGTTCAGGGCACCGGTCATCTTCCGCAGCGCCTGGCTCATCAGTCGGGCCTGGAGGCCGACGTGGCTGTCGCCCATCTCGCCCTCGATCTCGGCGCGGGGCACCAGGGCGGCCACCGAGTCGATGACGATCAGGTCCAGGGCGCCGGAGCGGATCAGCATGTCCGCGATCTCCAGGGCCTGCTCACCGGAGTCGGGCTGGGAGACCAGCAGGGCGTCGGTGTCGACACCCAGCGACTTGGCGTACTCGGGGTCCAGGGCGTGCTCGGCGTCGACGAACGCGACGATGCCGCCACGGGCCTGGGCGTTGGCCACCGCGTGCAGCGCGACGGTCGTCTTACCGGAGGACTCGGGGCCGTAGATCTCCACGACGCGGCCACGCGGGAGGCCTCCGATGCCCAGCGCCACGTCCAGCGCGATGGACCCGGTCGGGATGATCTCGAGCGGCGCCCGGGTCTCCTCGCCCAGGCGCATGACCGAGCCCTTGCCGAACTGCTTCTCGATGTTCGCCAGAGCAACGTCCAGCGCCTTGTCGCGATCTCCACCAGCCATGGGTGCTTCCTTCTTCCGTCGTCGTGAGCCAGACACATCTGCGACGTTAGGACGACCCACCGACACAGCCTGATCAGCCGGTCGCAGTCTGTGGACGCTGTCGCCCCTCGTCATGCCTGTGGACAGAAGGTATACCGAACAGGTGTTCGATCACGACACCCGGGTGGGCGTGTCGCGGGACGGGGTCAGCCGGGGACGCGAGAGGAGCGTGCGACGACCACCCCGGCCGCCAGCACACCGCAGGTGAGCACCGCCGCCATCGCCGCGAGCGCCGGGTAGCCGGAGTGGTCGACCACCAGCCCGGCCAGGGCGCCGCCCGCGGCCGCGCACAGCCACATCGCCACGTCGGCGGCTCCCTGCACCTGGGTGCGCACGTGCGCGGGGGCCAGGTCGGCGACCATGGTGGCCGCCGAGACGGTGGCGAACGACCAGCCCAGGCCGAGCAGGAAGAGGCCGGTGCTGATCAGCCAGCTGCTGCCCTGGGGCGACTGGGCGCACAGCAGCAGCGAGACGAGCAGGACGCCGGCCCCGGCGATCAGCACCGGCGCCCGTCCGAACCGGTCCACCGCCATCCCGACCAGCGGGGAGAAGGCGAACATGCCGAGCACGTGGCCGGAGATCACCAGACCGATGACCTCCAGGCCCGCTCCCCCGTGCTCCATGTGCAGCGGGGTCATGATCATGACGCTCACCATCACCGCGTGCGCGCTGGCCAGGGCGACCACCGCGGCCGCCAGCGCCGGCCGGGAGGCGATCGCCGCGAGGGTCTCGCCCAGGCTCGCCGAGGTGGTCGGGGTCCCGACGGTGGCGGCGTGGCGCTGCTGGGCCAGCAGCAGCGGGTCCGGTCGCAGCAGGGTCCACACCACGACGGCGGCGATGACCATGGCCAGCGCCCCGACCAGGAAGGTGCCCGTCAGGGTGGGCAGGCCCAGGGCGTCGGCCAGGTGACCCGACGGACCGGTGAGGTTGGGCCCGGCGACGGCACCGATGGTGGTGGCCCACACGACCAGGGACAGGGCCCGGGCCCGGTGCTCGGGCACGGCCAGGTCGGTCGCGGCGTAGCGGGCGGCACTGTTCGCGGCGGTCATCGCCCCGAGCAGGGCCGAGGCGACCAGCAGCAGCGGCATGGACCCCCACACGCCGGCCAGCACCGAGCCCAGTGCCCCGGCGGCGCCCACCAGCATCCCGGTGACCTGACCGATGCGGCGGCCCCGGCTGGCCATCAGCCGGGCCAGCAGGTAGGCCGCGGCGGCCGACCCGAGGACCTGGGCGGTCTGGGCGAAGCCGGCCTGGGTGTCGGACCCGGAGATCTCGCGGGCCAGCAGCGAGCTGGTCGCGACCCCGATGGTGACCCCGACGGCGCCGATGGCCTGGGCGCCCACCAGCACCCGCACGGTGCGGGCCTGGACGGCGGCGACCTTCTCGTCGCTCAGGTCGGTCGGGTCGGCGGGGCTCAGGGCGTGGGACACGCGAGCATCGTCCTCCGCCGCGGGCCGTTCCCCAAAAGCGTGTTCCGGACCGGGGCTCAGCGTTCCCGGTCGGGAAGTTCCAGGGCACGCCACGTGGCGGCCCAGACCTCCTTGGGCGGGACCCCGGCAGCCAGCGCCTCCTCGGCGGTGCGGCCACCCAGGTCGCCCATCACGAACAGTCCGGCCCAGGACCGTGACCACTCCCGGCCCAGCGCGTCGTCGAGGCGGGCCCAGTACTCGGTGTGCCGCACGGGTCCTCCTGCTGGTCGGGTGCTGAGCCGGTCGGGGTGCTGCTCGGTCCGGGACAGTCCACCACGACCCACCGACCACCACCTCACGCGGCCGGCGTTCGGGTGAGCGGGACCCCGAGCGCTGCCGCGGCACCGACACGTGCCAACCTGACGCCAGTTCACCCCCAGGAAGGGACGCCATGGAAGAGACCGCCTCGTTCCCCCTCCCCCACGTCTCCCACGACCTCACCGGCCAGGTCGCCCTGGTCACCGGCGCCTCGGCCGGACTGGGCCGACGCTTCGCCCTGGTCCTGGCTGCTGCCGGAGCCCGCGTCGGCGTCTGTGCCCGACGGGTCGAGCGGTTGACCGACCTGGTCGCCGAGATCGAGGCGCTCGGTGGGCAGGCCGTCGCGGTGGAGCTGGACGTCGCCGACGCGGACGCGATCCGGGCCGCGGTCCAGACGGTCGAGGACACGTTCGGCCTGGTCACGATCCTGGTCAACAACGCCGGCATCCCCGACGCCAGGCGGGCCCACCGGATGGACGTCGAGCTGGTCGACACCGTGCTGGCCACCAACCTGCGCGGCCCGTGGCTGCTGGCCACCGAGGTCGCCGGGCGGCTGATCGCCGCGGAGCGTCCCGGTCGGATCGTCAACCTGTCCTCGATGGGCGCCTTCCACACCGCCTCCGCCGGGAGTTCCCTCTACTCGGTGACCAAGGCCGCGATCAACCGGATGACCGAGGTGCTGGCCGTCGAGTGGGCTGCCGCGCGGATCAACGTCAACGCGATCGCGCCGGGCTCCTTCCGCTCGGAGATGACCGAGGGTCTGGTCGAGCGGGTGGGCGACTACTCCGCGACCTTCCCCCGCGCCCGGTGGGGCGAGCCCGCCCACCTGGACAGCACCCTGCTGCACCTGGTCGGCCCCGCCTCGGAGTGCGTCACCGGCACCGTGGTCAAGGTCGACGACGGCCAACTGCCCCGCTGAACCACCCCACCCGAGAGGAACCCGACATGGCACGCGTCCTGCTGGAGGAGGCCGAGCCCGGCCACCTGGTCCTCACCCTCGACGACCCCGACCGGCTCAACCCGCTGTCCATGCCGCTGGTCACCGACCTGCACGCCGCGCTGGACGAGGCGGCCGGGTCCCGGTCGGTGCGCACGGTGGTGCTGACCGGTGCGGGGCGCGGGTTCAGCAGCGGCGCGAACATGGCGCCCACCCCCGAGGAGGCGGACGTCGTCCCGGCCGAGGGCCAGAACCCGGTCTCGCACATCCTCGGCGTGCAGGAGCGGATCGCCTCGCTGCACGAACGGATCAACCGGCTCCCGGTTCCGGTGATCGCGGCCGTCAACGGTGTCGCCGTGGGCGGCGGCTTCTCCCTGGCCCTGGCCTGCGACCTGCGCTTCGCCGCCGCCAGCGCCCGGTTCGGCGCGGTCTTCATCAAGGTTGGTGTCTCGGCCGCCGACATGGGGACCAGCTACTTCCTGCCCCGCATCGTGGGGGTCACCCGGGCGGCGGAACTGATGCTGACCGGCCGGATCTTCGACGCCGCCCAGGCCCGGGAGTACGGACTGGTCCTGGACGTGGTCGAGGACGGCACCGTGGTGGACCGGGCCCTGGAGACGGCGCGGCTGATCGGCGAGAACCCGCCGGTCGGGGTCTGGATGACCAAGGAGACGCTGTGGAACAACGCCCACGCGGGCTCGTTGCGCCAGGCCCTCGACGTGGAGAACCGCACCCAGGCGATGTGTCTGGGCAGCGGGGAGATGGAGCGGTTCCGCGAGGGGTTCACCACCCGCACGCCGGTGCCGTGGTTGGACCGCTGACCCTCAGGCAGTGCTCGGTCAGGACGACTGCGGCCCGTCGTCACCGGCCCACCCGATGTCGTGGGCGTGGTGGACGACGTCGTGCAGGTGGTAGCGGCCCAGGGTCTCCAGCGTGAACACCGAGCCGTTGGAACGCCGAGCGGTGCGCTGCAGTTCCTCGGGTCGCACCGTCCGGTAGGCCTCGGCCACGTCCGCCGCTGCCGAGGCGAGTTCACCGGCGACCGTGTCCGGGTCCTGCTCGGCGTAGCGTTCCTGCACCGCGGTGGCGTCCTGGTCCCAGTTGGCGAAGGTGGGGTCGGAGTGGTCCCGCACGAGTGCCAACCGTTCGGCGAAGATCCGGTGCACGTCACGGACGTGGCAGGCGTACTCCAGCACCGACCACACCCCCGGCGCCGGCCGCTGCCGCACCCCGGCGGAGGCGAGCGCGGCCAACCAGCGTGGTGTGGAGTCCTCGAGGAGTCCGGGCAGGTCGGCGACCGTCAACCGGCGGGCGTCGAGAGCGCAGTCGGGGCAGGACCGGTCCAAGACCCAGGTCCAGTCCTTGTCGTCGGGCACGATCGCGTCCACGGGTCCTCCGGCCAGGTCTCAGGTCAGCAGCAGCTTGTCGAGGCGGCGGCGCACGACGGCCAGCCCGATCAGCCCCATCACCACCAGGTAGACGACGCTGACCGCCGACTCCCAGGTGATCAGGCCGGTGGTGAGCTCGCGACACAGCACCACGCCTCGGTACAGCGGGGTGGCGTGCACGATCCACTGCACCCACGGCTCGAGGGTGGTGATCGGGAAGAACGTGGCCGAGAACAGGAACATCGGCAGCTGGGCCAGGGTGATCTTGTCGAAGTCCTGGAAGGAGCGCATCCACGTGGTCAGTGCCATGCAGACGGCCGAGAACGCGAACGCGATCAGCACCGCCGCCGGCAGCGCCAGCAGCGCCCACCACGACGAGACCAGCCCCATCGCGGCCATCACCAGCAGGAACGCCGCGGAGTAGATCGAGCCGCGCATCAGCCCCCAGGCGATCTCGCCGCGGGCGATGTCGGCGGTGGTCATCGGGGTGGCCAGGATCTGGTCGTACAGCTTGTCGTACTTGAGCTTGAAGAAGACGTTGAAGGTGGAGTCCATCAACGCCCCGTTGAACGCCGAGGCGGCCAGCATGCCCGGGGCGACGAACTCGGCGTACGGGATCGGTTCGCCGTGGAAGGTGAACGACTCCACCAACTTGCCGACACCGATGCCGATCGAGAACAGGTAGAACACCGGCTCCAGGAAGCCGGTGAGGAAGAGCTTCCAGGCGGCCTTGTAGGTGATGTAGTTGCGCAGCACCAGCAGGCCGGTGGCCTGCGCGGGTGTGGGCGGGGTGACGACGACCCCCTCGGAGGCGATCAGGGACATCAGACCTCCATCCGCTTGGTCAGACCGGTGACGGCGAAGCGCCAGCCCAGGGCGATGACGACCAGCAGCACCGCCAGGTTCACCCCGGCCACCGCCCAGTCGACGTGGTCGAGGCTGAACATCCGCGACAGGTTGACCCCGTGCCACAGCGGGGTCAGCCGGGCCACCCACTCCAGCACCGGGCCGAGGTTGCTGATCGGGAAGAACGCTCCGGAGAACAGCGTCAGCGGGATCACCCCGAGCCGGAAGATCACCGCGAACACCTGGTCGCTGGTGGCCCGGGTGGCGATGGCGTAGACCACGGTCCCGAACGCCATCCCGACCAGCACCTGGCTGACCCCGGCCACGAACGGGCCCCACCAGGACTCGAAGACGCCGAAGGGGGCGAGCACCAGCATGAACACCGCACTGGCGCTGGCCACCCGGTACAGCACGAACGCGAGGTGGCCGTTGACCAGGTCGACGATCCGCAGCGGCGTGGCCTGCTGGGCGTAGTAGACCTTCTGCCACTTCAGTGCCCCCATCACCGGGTAGGTGGTCTCCTCCACCGCGATCTGCATCGCGTGGGTGGCCACCAGCCCGGGGACGATGAAGGCCAGGTAACTGGTGGCGCCCTCCATCGTCGCGGGGTCGGCGTCGATGAAGCCGCCGAGCAGGACGCCCATCGCCACCACGTAGAGCAGCGGGGCGAGGAACGAGGAGATGAAGGTGCCGCGCCAGGTGCGCCGCACCACCGCGGCCCAGTAGTCGAACTGCCGGACCACGCCGGTCCAGGCGGTCATCGGGGCGGCGGTGCCGGTCCCCGGGGTGGTCGTGGTGCTCGCCATCAGTCGACCAGCGTCCGACCGGTCAGCGCCAGGAAGACGTCCTCCAGCGAGGAGCGGCGCACCAGCGTCGCGGCCGGGTGCAGGCCCCGCTCCAGCGCCTTGGCGATGACCTCCTCGCCGTCGGCGGTGTAGACCAGCAGCCGGTCCGGGAGCACCTCGACCCGGTCCCCCAGGTCGCTGAGCGCCTCCACGTGCGCCTCGTTCTCCCCGATCCCGAAGCGCAGCTCGGCCACCTCCCGGCTGGAGTGGGTCTCGATCAGGTCGCGCGGCGAACCCTCGGCGGCGATCACCCCGTGGTCCATCACCACCAGCCGGTCGCACAGCTGCTCGGCCTCGTCCATGTAGTGCGTGGTGATGACCAGCGTGACGCCGGCGTGCTTGAGCCGGTACAGCTGGTCCCAGAGCACGTGCCGGGCCTGCGGGTCCAAGCCGGTGGTGGGCTCGTCGAGCAGCAGCAGGTCGGGTGAGTTGATCAGGCTGCGGGCGATGGTGAGCCGGCGCTTCATGCCGCCGGAGAGGTCCTCGACCCGGGCCTTGCGCTTCTCGGTCAGCATCGCGAACTCGAGCAGCTCCTCGGCGCGGTCGCGGACCACGGCTTTGGGCAGGCCGAAGTAGCGGCCGTAGACGTAGAGGTTGTCGAAGACGTTGAGCTCGGTGTCCAGGGTGTCCTCCTGGGGGCAGACCCCCAGACGGCCGCGGATCGCCGGGCCGTCGGTGGCCGGGTCGAGGCCGAAGATGCGCAGGTCGCCCCCGCTGACCGGGCTGACCGCCGCAACCATCCGCATCGTCGAGGACTTGCCGGCCCCGTTGGGTCCCAGGAAGCCGAACGCCTCCCCCCGCAGCACCTCGACGTCGATGCCGCGTACCGCCTCGAAGTCCCCGAAACTCTTGCGCAGGCCCTTGGCCGAGATCATCGCCTCACTCACGTCGAGCACCCTACGAGCCGGGACCGACACCACGCACCGGGGATTCCCGGTGCCGGGGCCCCGCACTGTCCCCGGTGTCGGCAAGGATGGACCCGTGCTGCCCTTCCACGACGCGACCCGGACCTGGTTCTCAGCCGCGTTCGCCGCCCCGACGCCGGTCCAGGGGCAGGCGTGGAGCACGATCGCCGACGGCGGGCACGCCCTGGTGGTGGCCCCGACCGGATCGGGCAAGACGCTCAGCGCCTTCCTGGCCGCCCTGGACGGACTGCTGCACGCCCCCCGGGCACCCGAGCGGGCGACCCGGACCCGAGTCCTCTACGTGAGCCCGCTCAAGGCGCTGGCCGTGGACGTCGAGCGCAACCTGCGGGCCCCGCTCGCCGGGATCACCCACACCGCGGCCCGGATCGGTGCCGAGGTCCGTGACGTCACCGTCGGCATCCGCTCCGGTGACACCACGGCCGCGGAGCGCCGCCGGCTCGCCAGCACCCCGCCGGACGTGCTCATCACGACACCGGAGTCGCTGTTCCTGATGCTCACCAGCGCGGCCCGGGAGACGCTGCGCGGGGTGGAGACGGTCATCCTCGACGAGGTCC
Source organism: Actinomycetes bacterium (assembly GCA_023396115.1). Taxonomy (GTDB): domain Bacteria; phylum Actinomycetota; class Actinomycetes; order Propionibacteriales; family Nocardioidaceae; genus Nocardioides. Next base: position 73,485 of record JAEWXC010000026.1, read on the forward strand.
ACGCGGTGGCCGGCACCAAGCGCGGCGCCCACCTGGCGCTCAGTCTGGAGCGGCTCGACGCGCTGCTGGACACCCCGGTCCAGCGGATCGGGCTCTCGGCCACGGTCCGGCCGCTCGAGGAGGTCGCTAGGTTCCTGGGCGGCAGCGCCCCGGTCACCGTGGTCGCGCCGCCCAGCCACAAGGAGTGGGACCTGGAGGTGGTCGTGCCGGTGGCCGACATGACCGCACCCGGCAGCACCCCCGGCGACACCGGCGCGGCGGAGGAGGACGCCGACCCCCGCGGAGCCGCGAGCCTGTGGCCGCACGTCGAGGAGGCGGTGGTCGACCGGATCGGCGCGGCCCGGTCCACGATCGTCTTCGCCAACTCCCGCCGGCTGGCCGAGCGGCTGACCGCCCGGCTCAACGAGATCGCCCAGGAGCGGGCCGGTCTCGCCCCGGCGACCCCGGGTTCACCCGCCGCGGTGATGGCCCAGTCCGGGGCGAGTGTGGGGGCGGCCGCCGTGCTCGCGAAGGCCCACCACGGTTCGGTCTCCAAGGAGCAGCGCGCGCTGATCGAGGACGACCTCAAACGCGGCCGGCTGCCGGCGGTGGTCGCCACCAGCAGTCTCGAGCTGGGCATCGACATGGGCGCGGTCGACCAGGTCATCCAGATCGAGTCACCGCCGAGCGTGGCCAGCGCGCTGCAGCGGGTCGGCCGGGCCGGGCACCAGGTCGGCGAGGTCAGCCGCGGGGTGCTCTTCCCCAAGCACCGCGGCGACCTGGCCCAGACGGCCGTCTCGGTGGAGCGGATGCGGGCCGGGGCGATCGAGTCGATGCGGGTGCCGGCCAACCCGCTGGACGTGCTGGCCCAGCAGGTGGTCGCGATGACCGCGCTGGACACCGTCGACGTGGACGAGCTGTTCGCGCTGGTGCGGCGCAGCGCCTCCTTCGCCCAGCTGCCGCGCAGCGCCTTCGAGGCCACCCTGGACCTGCTGGCCGGGCGCTACCCCAGCGACGAGTTCGCCGAGCTGCGGCCGCGGGTGGTGTGGGACCGGGTCGCCGGCACCCTCACCGGACGCCCCGGCGCCCAGCGGCTGGCGGTCACCAGCGGCGGCACCATCCCCGACCGGGGCCTGTTCGGGGTGTTCCTGGTCGGCGACGAGCGCGGCGCCAAGCGAGTCGGTGAGCTGGACGAGGAGATGGTCTACGAGTCACGCGTCGGGGACGTGTTCGCGCTCGGCGCGACGAGTTGGCGGATCGAGGACATCACCCACGACCGGGTGCTGGTCACCCCGGCACCCGGTATCCCGGGGCGGCTGCCGTTCTGGAAGGGCGACTCGCTGGGCCGGCCCGCCGAGCTGGGCGAGGCGGTCGGGGCGCTGCACCGCGAGCTCGCCGCGCTGCCCACCGAACGGGCCGTGGCCCGGGCCGCGGCAGCCGGCCTGGACGCCTACGCCGCGGCCAACCTGGTCACCTACGTGGCCGAGCAGGTCGAGGCGACCGCGGTGGTGCCCAGCGACACCGGCATCCTGGTCGAACGGTTCCGCGACGAGCTGGGCGACTGGCGGCTGGTCGTCCACTCCCCCTACGGCACCCCGTTGCACGCGCCGTGGGCGCTCGCGATCAACGCCCGGTTGCGGGAGCGGTACGAGGTCGACGGCCAGGCGGTGGCCTCCGACGACGGCATCGTGGTCCGGATCCCCGACAGCGACGCCGAGCCGCCCACCGGGGACCTGGTCGTCTTCGACCCCGACGAGATCACCGACCTGGTCACCCGCGAGGTGGGCGGCAGCGCCCTCTTCGCCTCCCGGTTCCGCGAGTGCGCCGCCCGGGCGCTGCTGCTGCCGCGCCGAGACCCGGGGCGGCGCTCCCCGCTGTGGCAGCAGCGCCAGCGCAGCGCCCAGCTGCTGGAGGTGGCCAGCGGGTACCCGTCGTTCCCGATCGTGCTGGAGGCGGTGCGCGAGTGCCTCCAGGACGTCTACGACGTGCCCGGCCTGGTCACCCTGATGCGCCGGGTCGCCTCCCGCGAGGTGGGTGTCTCCGACGTGGAGACCACCCAGCCCTCGCCGTTCGCCCGGACCCTGCTGTTCGGGTACGTGGCCCAGTTCGTCTACGAGGGCGACTCCCCCATCGCCGAGCGCCGCGCCGCCGCGCTCTCCTTGGACCAGGGGCTGCTGGCCGAGTTGCTGGGCCGCGCCGACCTGCGCGAGCTGCTCGACCCCGAGGTGCTGGCCGAGGTCGAAGCGGAGCTGCAGCGCACCGCCGAGGACCGCCGCGCCCGGGGCGTCGAGGGTGTCGCGGACCTGGTGCGGCTGCTCGGTCCGCTGTCCACCGACGAGGTCGCGGCCCGCAGCACGGACGGGGCCCCGTCGGCCGACTGGTTGGCCGAGCTGGCCGCGGCCCGCCGGGTGGTCGAGGTGCGGATCGCCGGCACCGAACGCTGGGCGGTGGTCGAGGACGTGGCCCGGCTGCGCGACGGGCTCGGGGTGCCGGTCCCGCCCGGTACGCCGGAGGTCTTCACCGAGACCGTCGAGGACCCGCTCGGGGACCTGGTCGGCCGGTTCGCCCGGACCCACGGCCCCTTCACCCCCAGCGACGTGGCCGACCGGCTCGGTCTGGGGGTGGCGGTGGTGCGGCAGGTGCTCGGCCGGATGGCGGCCACCGGCAAGGTGCTGGAGGGTGAGTTCCGCCCCGACGGGTCGGGGGCGGAGTGGTGTGACGCGGAGGTGCTGCGCCGGCTGCGTCGCCGCTCCCTGGCGCGGTTGCGCCACGAGGTCGAGCCGGTCGATCCCGAGGTGCTCGCCCGGTTCCTGCCCGCCTGGCAGCAGGTCGGCGTGAAGCGCGGTCTGCGTGGGGTGGACGGGGTGCTGGCCGCGGTCGAGCAGCTGGCCGGGGTGCCGGTGCCGGCCAGTGCCCTGGAGTCGCTGGTGCTGCCCTCGCGGGTGCGTGACTACGCCCCGGCGATGCTGGACGAGCTGACCACCGCCGGGGAGGTGCTGTGGGCCGGACACGGACCCCTGCCCGGCAACGACGGCTGGATCAGCCTGCACCCGACCGACACCGCCGACCTGACACTGCCGGTGCCGGGCGCCGAGCCGGAGCCCGACTCCCTGACCGCGCGGCTGCTCGCGGCCCTGGAGCCCGGCGGAGCATGGTTCTTCCGGCAGCTGGGCGAGGCGCTGGGCAGCACCGACGACGCCGGCCTGCAGGCGGCGCTGTGGGAGCTGGTCTGGTCCGGACGGGTCGCCAACGACACCTTGGCGCCGGTCCGGGCGCTGGTGCGCGGCGCCGGAAGCCACCGGGTCCGGGCACCGGCGCCCCGGGTCCGCGGGGCCCGGCCCGGCCGGGCCCGGATGCCGGCACGCACCGGTCCTCCGGACACCGCCGGACGTTGGTCGCTGCTGCCCGACCTGGAGACCGACGCCACGCTGCGGGCGCACGCCGCTGCCACCGCGCTGCTGGACCGGCACGGGGTGGTCACCCGGGGCGCGGTGGTCGCCGAGCGCACCGAGGGCGGGTTCGCTGCCGCGTACAAGGTGCTGGCCGCGTTCGAGGAGTCGGGCCGCTGCCGGCGCGGCTACTTCGTGGCCGGGCTCGGCGCCGCCCAGTTCGGCACCGCCGGGGCGGTGGACCGGCTGCGCACGCACACCACGCCGCCGGAATCCCCGCACTCCGTCGCACTGGCCGCCACCGACCCGGCCAACCCCTACGGCGCCGCACTGCCGTGGCCCGAACCGCCCGGCGGCCACCGCCCCGGACGCAAGGCCGGCGGGGTGGTGGTCCTGGTCGACGGCGCCCTGGTGCTCTACCTGGAGCGCGGCGGCAAGACGCTGCTGACCTGGAGCGAGGACCCGGTGCTGCTGGACCCGGCCGCCGACGCGCTGGCCGCACTGGCCCGGACCGGACGGCTCAGCGAGATCACCGTGGCGAGGGTGGACGGGGAGCCGGTGCTCGGCTCGGGCACGACCCCGCTGCGCGAGGCGCTGGCCCGGGCCGGTTTCCTCACCACACCGCGGGGGCTGCGTCTGCGGGGTTCCGGTGCCTGAGGGCGACTCAGTGGCCCGGACCGCCCGCCGGCTCGACGCCGGGCTCGCCGGACGGGTGCTGACCCGCACCGACTTCCGGGTCCCGGCCCTGGCGACGCTGGACCTGGCCGGCTGGACCTACCGGGGCACTGACACCGTCGGCAAGCACCTGCTGGGCCGGTTCAACCGGGACGACCGAACCGTGACGCTGCACTCGCACTTGGGCATGGACGGGGTCTGGCAGTACCTCCCACCCGGTCGCCGGTGGGCCCGGCCCGCGCACCAGTGCCGTGCGGTCCTGGAGGCCGGCCGGGTGGGAGCGGCGGCCTTCGCGATGAAGACGTTCGAACTCCTCGACCCAGCGGGCGAGCAGGAGCTGCGCGAGCGGCTCGGTCCGGACCTGCTGGACGCCGGGGCAGGCCTCTCCCCCGCGGCGGACGCCCTGGGGGGCACCGACCGGCCGGTGGCCGCGGCGCTGCTGGACCAGACGGTCGTCGCCGGACTGGGCACGGTGCTGGTCAGCGAGGTCTGTTTCCTGCGCGGCGTGCACCCGCTGACCCCCTCCGACGACGTCGACGCCACCCGGCTGCTGGCCGTGGCCCGCAAGGTGATCACTGCGTCGGTGGTCACCGGCACCCGGGTGACCACCGGCAACACCCGGGCGGGTCAGCAGTACTGGGTCTACGGCCGGGACGGCCGGGCCTGCCGTCGCTGCGGGACGCCGGTGCAGCGGGTGCACGTGGGGCCCGCGGGTCAGGAGCGGGGCATCTTTTTCTGTCCGTCCTGCCAGCCGCTCGGCTGACACCCTCGACGCCCACGCTCGTTGGGAGGCGACCGCAGCCTGTCACGGGCAGCGTCCAGCAAGTGCCCGGTCGACGAAGAACTGCCCGGTCGGCGAGGAAGGGGGGAGGTCGGCGGGACCGGGCAGGGATTCTCAGGCGGCGGAGGCGACGACCGTGCCCGTGGGCCGGATCGGGGTGGGCGCCAGGGCGGCCTCCTCCAGGGCGACCACCTCGCTGACCTCACGCAGCACGTCGGAGAGCGGCAGGTCCAGGGCGGCGCAGAGCGAGGCCAGGAGCTCCGAGGAGGCTTCCTTCTGGCCGCGCTCGATCTCGGAGATGTAGCCCAGGCTCACCCGTGCCTGGCCGGAGAGTTCGCGCAGCGTGAGGCCGCGCTCCATGCGCTCGCGTCGGAGCACGTCGCCGAGAGATCGACGGAACAGGATCATGCGGGCTCTCCTCTCCTCACCTCTCGTCCACCTCGGGGTGGTCGAGGACCGTCAGGTACGGCGCCGGATCCGGCACCGTGTGGGCAACGCTACACGTGCCCCGTCTGTTCCCGTGGCGCCACCACCGGTGTCGCGGGTCAGGTGTCGAGGTGCTCCAGCACCCACTCGAGGGCGGCCCGGACCGTGCCGGCGCGGATCTGCGCCCGGTCGCCGGTCAGGCTCAGCTCCCGGGACCAGACGCGTGGCCCGGCGGCCAGACCGAGGTGGACCGTGCCGACCGGGTGGCCGTCCTGGGGGTCCGGTCCGGCGACCCCGGTCGTCGCGATGCCCAGGCCGGCGCCGGTCAGCCGCACCACCCCGGCGGCCATCGCCTGCGCGCAGGCAGCGGAGACCACGCCGTGCTCCTCGACCAGGCTCCGCGGAACGCCGAGCACCTGGATCTTCACCGCGGTCGCGTAGCTGACCACTCCCCCCAGCAGCACCTGCGAGGCGCCCGGGACGTCGGCGACCCGGCTGGACAACATCCCGGCGGTCAGGGACTCGGCGGTGGCGAGGGTGAGGCCGCGTTGCCGGAGCGTCCCGACCAGGTCCGCCGCGGGGTCGGTGCGGGGAGCGTGCGGGCCGGTGTTCACGGCACCGATCCTACGCACGCGGGGCCCGCCGACCGGGTGGTCGACGGGCCCCGCAGGTGCGGTGTGGAGCTCAGGTCCTCAGCGCCGGACCTTCACCTTCACGACCTTGGTCACCGGACGGGCCAGGTCGCTGCCCCGGTAGGTCACCTTCACCTTGTAGGTGCCCTTCTTCTTGAACTTGGCCAGCTTGACGGTGGCCTTGCCGTTCTTCAGCGAGACGGTCTTGGCCTTCTGGCCCTTCACCTTGACGGTGACCTTGCCGGTGGGCACGAAGCCCTTCGCCGACACGACGACCTTGACCTTGGCCCTGGTCTTCTTGGCCTTGATCTTCTTCGGCTTGACCTTGGCCTTGACGCTCGCCCTCGCCTTGGCCACCACGACGCTCACCGAACCGGTGGAGGCCTCGTGGCTGGCGTCACCGGAGTAGGCCAGCGCGATGTCGTGGCTGCCCGGCTCGAGCACCGTGCCACCCAGCGGAAGGGTGGCCCTGCCGTCGACCAGCGTCAGCTCGACGGGCGCCCCGTTGACCGTGGCGGTGACGGTCCCGGTCGGCGTGGTCGCGCCACCGGTGACCTGGACGGACACGGTCCCGGGTGTGCCGTAGGTCATCGTCGCGGCCGTGCCCGTGGTGGTGGTGGCGTCCTTGCCCGCCTCGGTGCCCAGCTGCATCCCCACGACCTCGGGGTTGTGGTCGGAGGCGGAGAAGACCGAGGTCGCGTCGAACAGTTCGGCGGCGTTGTAGTTGAACCGGCTGTACTGGTGGAACACCGACTCGTTGGCGTTGGTCTCCCACAGGTCCACACCGGTGACGAGTGCCTCGGCCGCCTCGTTGGCCAGGACGTGGTCCAGCGAGCCGACCTGGCCGTCGAAGTTGTACGACCACTCGGCCGCGTCGTCGGAGGCGAGGTTGGTGAACCCGTCGGCCTCGAGCGACTGGATCGGGTCCTCCATCGAGTAGGCGTTGAAGTCACCGCTCAGGAAGACCGCCGCGACGTCCCGCTCGGTGCTGAACGTCTGGGCGAACGTGCCCAGCGCCTCGGCCTGGGCGATCCGGTCGGGGTTGGCGTTGCCCTGCCCGGTGCCGTCGTTGGTTCCCGATCCCTTGGACTTGAAGTGGTTGACGATGACCGCGAACTCCTTGCCGGCGGGCGCGTCCGTCTTGCGGAACACCTGGGCCAGCGGCTCACGGGCGTTCTCGAAGGCGGGGTCGCCGACCAGCATCTTGGAGGCGCCGACCAGGGAGGTGGTGCTGGGGTCGTAGATGAACGCGGTGCGGATCACGTCCTCGTCCTCCACCGGCGGCAGGTCCGCGCCGGTCGGCGAGGGCACGAAGGCCCACCGGGTGGTGCCGGCCGCGGTGTTCAGCGCGGTGACCAGGGCCTGGAGGGCCTCGTCACGGTCGTGCCCGTCGACCTTGGCCGAGTTCTCGATCTCTTCCAGGGAGACGATGTCGGCGTCCATGGTGTTGATCGCCTTGACGATCTTGGCCTGCTGACGCTCGAAGCTGGCCTGGTCCCACGCACCGCGCGGACCGTTGGGGATCGAGTCGCAGCGGTTGACCGCGATCGGGTTGCCGGCACGGTCGTTGTACGAGGTGCAGGTGCCCGCCGGCAGGTCCGTGCCGAGGGTGGTGAAGTAGTTCAGCACGTTGAAGGTGGCGAGCTTGAAGTCGCCACCGACGTCGGCCGGCGCCAGGTTCTGCGCGCGGGTGTCCTCGAAGGTGACCTGGTCGGCCCCGTCGTCGGTGACCGGCGAGGTCGGCTGCACCTTCCAGCCGAACCGGTAGTCCAGGATCACCGGCTTGGTGAACTCCACCCCGGCGCCGACACGCGGCGTGCGGGTCTTGCCCAGCCACGGCACGGGCGTGTTCATGCCGGCCGCGGTGTTGGCGGTGTTCCAGTACGTGGTGGAGGAACCGTCGTCGAGCACCACCCGGTGGGCGTTGTTGTACTTCACCCGCTCAGCGATCGCGGCAGTGTCCTGCGCGTCGATGACCTCGGTCGGGGTGACCAGCGGGGTCGCCGAGTTGGCGGCGATGCCGATCTCGCCGAAGAAGTTGCTGCTGGAGGAGTTCGGCGGGTTGTAGGCGGACCCGTCGTAGACGTCGGTGACGGTGTGTCCGTCGGAGAGGTCGAACAGCTCGCCCTCCGACTTCTCCTTGGCGGCGTCCAGGCCACTCTGGTCCAGGCAGTCGGCGCCGGGCAGCGCACAGTCGGTGCCGGGGATGGTGGTCTTGGCCACCACGGCCGGCTGGGCGGTGGCCGCCGCGGTGATCGTCGTGGCGGTGACCTGCGTCTGGCTGCCGAACTCCGAGACCGCGCCGGTCACGGTGACCGTGTCCCCGACGGCGAAGGTGGACTGGTCGTTGCCGGGGGCGTAGACGAAGAGGCCGTCGGAGGCGTCCGGCGTGGTGTCCGGGCCGCCGGTCTGCAGGTAGAAGCCGTTGAAGCCACCGGTCGGGTACTGGGCGGTGACCACACCGGTGGTGGTGGCGATGACGCCGACCTTGGGCGAGGTCGCTCCGGTGCCCTGGATCTCCGCGATCGTGAGGGTCTCCTCGACCGGGTCGACCGGACCGGTGCCACCGGAGTTGGTCGGGGTCGGGGTCCCGGCGGTGAAGTCGGCGACGTTGTTGTCGGTGTCTGCACCGGTCGCGTTGCGGGCGAGACTCATCGTCAGACTCTGACCGCTCGCCGCGGTGCCCTCGGGCGCGTTGCTGCTGCCGTAGCCAACCCTGTCGATCACGCTCGCGTCCCCGGGTTGGACCGCGGTGGTTCCGTCGACCAGGTACGCGGTGCCCCCCGCGCCAGCCGGGTTGATTCCACCGGCGGTCTGGTCCGGCGCCGGGAGCGCTGAGCCGTTGCTGCCGTTGCTGCCGCCCTGGATCAAGAAGTGGCCTTCGGCAGGGACGGAGCCGGTGAGCGCAGCCACGTTGTTCGCGTTGGAGGTTCCCGTGGCGGACCTGTACTGGATGCTCAGGCCGGCGAGCGGAACAGCGGCGTCGGTCGGGTTGTAGATCTCGATGAACTTGTTCGTGTAGGTCGCACCGGAACTGCCCCCGTTGACGTAGATCTCGCTGATCACGAGCTCGTCACCGGCGGGGGCCGCCGAGGCCTGGGGTCCCCCCAGGAGGGTGAGGCCGGTGGCGGCGACGGCGAACGTCGCGGTACCGGCCAGGATCCGGCGCAGGCCGGGTCGCTGATGTGCCATGGATGGTCCTTCGACAGGTCCGGGCGGGGACGCCCGGAGGAGGTGGAGGGTCGGAGGACACCACCGACGGCTGTGCCGTGGGCGTGGGGCGTGAACGCCCGGCCGGTCCCGGACCCGGAGGGGTGGTGGGGCGGGCGCCGTGACGCCCGCCCCACCGGTCACGTCACTTGCGGACGCGGACCTTGAACTTCGTGCTGGCCTTCTTCACCAGGTCGCTCCCCAGGTAGGTGACCTTGCCGGTGTACTTGCCCGCCTTCTTGATCTTGCCGAGCTTGACCGTGGCCTTGCCCTTGACGAGCTTGACCGTCTTGACGATCTTCTTGCCCTTGACCTTGAGGACCACCTTGACCTTGCCGGTCGGCACGGTGCCCGAGGCCTTCACCACGATCTTGACCTTGGCCTTGGTCTTCTTGGCCTTGATCTTCTTCGGCTTGACGGTCGCCTTGACCTTGGCGGAGACCTTCTCCGGCTGGGGCGGGGTCACGTTCTCCACGGACAGCGGAACCCGCACCGAGGTGCCCGTCGTCGCGCCGCGGACGGTGAGGGCCGGCGAGCCTTCGTAGGCGGGTAGCACGACCGAGACGCTGGCCTGGCCGGCCTCGTCGTCGGTGGCGCCGACGGCGACGGTGTTGTCCACCGCGGCGGAACCGATCTTCTGCTCGCCCAGGTAGACGTCGACGCTGCTGTCCTGGGCGTCACCGGTGCCGGTCATGGCCAGGGACGACAGGTCGAAGGCCACCGTGTCGCCCGGGCCGTAGCTGGCCGGAGCCCCACTCGGCGTGGTCACGCCCACGGCACGCTGGGAGGAGTCGACCTCCAGCGGGGTGGTGGCGTACGCCTCCATGTAGTCGACCATGCCCTGGAGGTCGATCTGCCCGGTGTCGCGGCTGTTGCTGCCCTCACGGAAGGCGGTGAAGTTGTCACCACCGGAGGCCAGGAACGAGTTGGCCGTCACCGAGTAGCTCTGGTCGGCCTTGATCGCGGTGCCGTTGAGCCACATGCCGGTGACCTTCTTGGTCGCCGGGTCGTAGGTGTACTCGAAGCCCTCGGAGACACCCAGGCGCAGGAACGGACGCGAGGAGCCGGCCGGCTGCCACTGCTGCTCGAGGACCGCGGCGATCTGGGTCCCGGTGAGCTTCATGTTGTTCAGGGTGTTGGCGAAGGGCTGCACCGTGGCGGCCTGCTTGTAGGTCAGGTCCCGCGGGAAGGCACCGGCCAGTCCGGTCATGTTCGCGCGCAGACCGCCCGGGTTCATGAACGCGATCTGGGCCGACCCGAACTCGGCGCTCTCGGTGGCCTGGCGCTGTGCCTCGGCCACGAGGTTGCCCAGGGTGGACTCGCCACCACGGTTCTCCTCGTTGACGGCCGGGTCGCTGGCCTTGGGGCGCTGGGCGCGGTTGAACTCGCCACCGATCTTGCCGAGCACCTCGGCACCGAGCACGTTGCCCTCGGCGATGGCGGCGTCCACGATCGCCTTCACCACCGGGTCACCGGCGTTGACGGGCGTGACCGGGGTCGGGGCCTTCGGGAACATCGCGGTGATCGCCGTGTCCACGCCGGTCACCTTGCTGGCACCGGTTGCCTCGGTGTCGACGGTGAAGTTCAGGTTGTTGACGTAGGTGCCGTACTGACCGGCCGAGACCACGGGCCGTTCGGTGACCGCACGTCCGGCCCACCCGGCGACCGGGAACTTGCAGTCGTAGGCCAGGTGGGTGTGACCCGAGACGATGGCGTCGATGTTGTCGTTGACCCCGGTGACGATCGACCCGAAGTCGGAGTCGGCGTCGTCGTCCATGGCGGCGCAGTCGGTCGAAGGGGCACCCTCGTGCACCAGCATCACGACGACGTCGGCACCGGCGGTCTTGAGCGCGTTGGCCTCGGCGTTGACCGCCGCGACCACGTCGGTGACCTCGATGTCGGCGATGCCGGCCGGCGAGACCAGCTCGGGCAGGTGCTCGGTGACCGCACCGACGTAGCCGATCTCGACCTCGTCGGGTGTGCCGGCGTTGAACGTCTCGCTCCACGAGGGCGCGAGCGCGTTGGAGCCGTCGGACTTCTTCTTGACGTTGGCCGCGATGTACTCCCAGTTGGCCCCACCCAGCGGGTTGGTGGTGGCGTCGTAGGGAGCCATGACCCGGTTGACCAGGTCGTCGTAGCCGGCGTCGAACTCGTGGTTGCCCGCCGCCGAGACGTCGAGACCGGCCTCGTTGAGGGCGTCGATCGTCGGCTTGTCCTTCTGGATGAACGAGTCGAAGGTCGAGGCGCCGATCAGGTCACCGGCCGCCACGAAGTGGGTGTTGGGCTGCAGGGCACGCTGGTCCTTGACGTACTGCGAGAGGACCGCGGCGCCACCGACACCGTCGTTGCCGTTGGCCGGGGCCTCCTGGGCCAGACGGCCGTGGAAGTCGTTGGTCGCGATGATCTGGAAGTCGACCTCGTTGGCCGCCTGGGCGGGCGAGGCGATGACGACGGAGAGCGAGGCGGCCGTGAGGCCACCGACGGCCGCCAGGGTCAGACCGCGGCGACGCTGCCGCGATCGGGAGTTGGGTGCTGACAAGGGTTCCACCTTCCGAGGGTTTGTGAGTCCGAGCACACTAACCCGGTTTCACGTGACTTCATCAAGCCCCATGGAGGTGAATCAGAGGTGGATCGACGGCGTCCGGCCGACCCGTCGGGTCTCACCGTTCGGTGAACTCCGTGTGACACCAAGCGTCCGCTACCGACCGGGGCCGGCAGACGGTCGGGCAGGTGTCGGGGTGGGAAGGGTCAGCCGCGCAGCTGGTGGCGCTGGCGCCACACGTCGCGGAAGAACTCGTAGCCCGACCACAGGGTCATCGCCACGGCACCGGCCAGGGCGACCTGGCTGACCCAGAACAGGATCTCGCCGAAGGTGCCGAACCAGTCGAAGGCGCCACCGTGGGCGTCACCGTGCGGCAGCGGGAGCACCAGGCCCGAGAGAGCCACGGCCTGGAGGGTCGTCTTGATCTTGCCCGACTGGCTGGCCGCGATCACGACGTGCTTGAGCACCGAGAGCCGCAGCAGCGTCACGCTCCACTCGCGCAGCAGCACCACGGCGGTGACCCACCACCAGATGTCGCCCACGACCGAGAGCCCGATGAAGGCCATGCCGGTGATCGCCTTGTCGGCGATCGGGTCGGCGATCTTGCCGAAGTCGGTGACCAGGTTGTGCTTGCGGGCCAGGTCGCCGTCGATCTTGTCGGTGATCATCGCGAACACGAACACCGCGAACGCCGCCCACCGCCAGGCCGAGGAGTCGCCGCCGTCGTGCAGCAGCATCCAGCCGAACACCGGCACCAGCAGGATGCGCAGCGTGGTCAGCGCGTTGGGCACGTTGAGGTTGGACTGCTTCTGCCCGGCCTCGTGCTGGGCGTTCTGCTCGGTGCTCACGCGTGGCCTCCGATCCGGGCCACGAGGTCGACACCCTCGGTGCCGACCACGGTGGCGGTGAGCAGGTCCCCGATCCGGGTGCCCGCGGGAGCGTCGAGCACCAGCGTGGTGCCGTCGACCTCCGGCCCCTGGTGCGCACCGCGCCCCTCGACGCCGTCCTCCAGCGACTCCACCAGCACCTCGACGGTCTCCCCGATCCGCTCCTCGGCCCGCTGGGCGTTGAGCTCCTCGACCAGGGCGGTCACCTGCTCGGTGCGCTCGCGGACCAGGTCCTCGTCGATCTTGTCCGCGAAGCCCTCGGCCTCGGTGCCGTCCTCGTCGGAGTAGCCGAAGACGCCGGTGACGTCCAGGCGTGCCTCGGTGAGGAAGTCGACCAGGGTCTCGAACTCCTCCACGGTCTCGCCGGGGAACCCGACGATCACGTTGGAGCGGATGCCCGCGGTGGGGGCGACGTCGCGGATCCGGGCCAGCAGGTCCAGGAACGACTCGGGGTCGCCGAAGCGGCGCATCCGGCGCAGCACGGTGGCGCTGGCGTGCTGGAAGGACAGGTCGAAGTAGGGCACCACGCCGGGGGTGGAGGCGATCGCCTCGATCAGACCCGGTCGGGTCTCGGCGGGCTGCAGGTAGGAGACCCGGACCCGCTCGACGCCGTCGACGGCGACCAGCTCGGGCAGCAGCGTCTCGAGCAGCCGCAGGTCGCCCAGGTCCTTGCCGTAGGAGGTGGAGTTCTCCGAGACCAGGAACAGCTCCTTGACGCCCTGGCTGCCCAGCCACTGGGCCTCGGCGAGGACGTCGGAGGGACGGCGGCTGACGAAGGACCCCCGGAAGCTCGGGATCGCGCAGAACGAGCAGCGCCGGTCGCACCCGCTGGCCAGCTTGAGCGGGGCCATCGGACCCGAGTCCAGCCGGCGGCGGACCGCCCGGGGGCCGGTGGCCGGGGCGCCCTGGCCGATCTCGGTGCCGGGGTCGGCCTCGACCGGGGCGTGGCCGGGCACCGAGATGGTGCTGGCGTCGCGGGCGGTCGGGGTGATCGGGAGCAGCTTGCGCCGGTCCGAGGGGGTGTGCGGGTGGTGGGTCTCCCCGGAGACGATCGAGCGCAGCCGGGCGGCGATGTCGGGGTAGTCGTCGAAGCCCAGCACGGCGTCGGCCTCGGGCAGCGACTCGGCCAGGTCCTTGCCGTAGCGCTCGGCCAGGCACCCGACGGCGACGACGGCCTGGGTGCGACCGGTCTCCTTGAGGTCGGCCGCGGCCAGCAGGGTGTCGACCGAGTCCTTCTTGGCCGACTCCACGAACCCGCAGGTGTTGACCACCACGGTGTCGGCGTCCTCGGAGTCGGTGACCAGACGGAACCCGTCGGCCTCGAGCCGTCCGGCGAGCTCCTCGGAGTCCACCTCGTTGCGGGCGCAGCCCAGGGTCAGCACGGCCACGCTCATCGGCTCGGCGGAGCGGGTCAGGTCGTCAGCAGTCATCGCCCCCGATTATGCCGGTCGCGGCCCCAGCCGTCCGATTCCCCGAGCCCGCGCCGACCCCGGCGTGACCCGACTCACCGCCGGGACGGGCGCGGGGCCGGGACGCAACGACCGCGGGGCCGCCGACCGGAGTGGTCGACGGCCCCGCGGGTCGTGGGGTGGGTCAGCGGGCCACGTAGGTGCCCTGCGCGGCCACGCCGGCCTCGCCGATCGCGCCGCGGTCCTTGCCGGCAACCTTCACCGTGGTGGCGCCGTCGGTGGACTGCACCCGCACCGGCGGCACTGCCTTGACGCTGTGGGTCTCCCCGATCGCCAGGTTGCCCTGCCAGACCACGTCACCGTTGCCGTCGCGGACCACGACCCGCGCGCCGCCCTTGGCCGCGGTCACGGTGACCGGGACCGGGTCGCCGGCGACCTGGGTGTTGGCGTGCGGGCCGCCCGATCCGGTGACCTGCTCGACCGGACCGTCCTGCCGGCTGTCCATCACCAGGCTCGCGACCGACCAGGCCAGCACGACCGCCATCACCACGGCCACCAGGACCGACCAGTTGGGGCCGCCGCGGGTGCCGCGGATCGAGCCACCGGTGGTGGTGGCCAGCTCGGCCTCGAAGACCCGGCGCGGGTTGATCGGAGCACCGGCGTAGCGCTCGTCGAACGTCGCCACCAGCGGCTCGGCGGCGATGCCCAGGATCCGGGCCAGGGTCCGCAGGTGTCCCCGGGCGTAGAAGTCACCACCGCAGGCGGTGAAGTCGTCGACCTCGATCGCCTCGATCACGTGCGGGCGGATCCGGGTGCGCTCGGCCACCGAGTCGACACTGAGACCCAGGCGGGTCCGGGCAGCGGCGATCTCGGGACCGATCACCGGGTCCTCGGCGGGCTCGGCGGCTTCCGGGGCCACCACCAGCGGCTCGACCGGGTCCCCGGCGCGCGAGATCGGCGTGACACCGCGGACCGCGGTCTGGTCGAGCTCGGCGTGGTGTCGCGACTCCGCGACCAGGGTGACCCGGCCCGGCTCGCGCAGCTCCCTTCCCTGCGGCTCGTCGGCGCCCTCACTGCTGCGGGCGACGCTGTCCAGCAGCTGCTCGCTGCGCACCCCGTGCCGCACGTCGCGGCCCGGCGCCACCGGGGCGGCGACGGCGTCGCGCAGCTCGGCGGCACTCCAGGGACGCGTGGGCTCCCCGGGCAGCTCCTCGGCGGTCTCGGGAGCCTCGGCGGCCTCGCTGGGCTCGACCTCCGCGGCCTCGTCGGTCACCTGCTCGTCACGGCGACCGATCACCGCGGCGATCCGGGTGATGCCGCTGGCCAGCAGCGGACGCGGGTCGCGCAGTCGCGGCTGCGGGGTGTCGTGGGCCTCGTCGGCGGCCGGGACGTCGGCAACCTCGTCGGCGGTGGCCTCGACCGTGGCGGCCGAGGCCGGCTCCGGCTGCACCACCACGACGGGTGAGGCGGCGGCGAAGGTGGCCAGGCTGGCGCCCAGGTCGTCGGTCTCCCCCACCACGCGGGTCGAGAGACCCAGCGGGAGGGCGAACGGCCCCCCGTGCAGCCGGGTCGCGATCCGGGCCTGGCGGGCGGCGCCCGCGTCGAGCTCGGCGAGCAACTTCTCGGTGTTGTGCGGGACGACGACCACGCGTCCGTCACGCCACCACGCCGGGCGCGGGGTGTGCTCGACGTGGTGCACCGCGCTCCACGGCAGTCCGCGCCACGAGCGACCCAACCGGATCCGCACGCCCTGGGCGTCGGCGACCAGCAGCGGGGTCCGGGCGTCGGCGAACATCGTCAGCCAGTACCCGGCGATCAGCGCCATGACGAGGGTCAGCAGCATGTCCAGGGTCGCGCCGGTGGCCGAGGCACGGGACAGGTAGGCGATCGCGACGCCGGCCGCGACCACGCCCAGCACCCCGGCGAGGGCACCGTTGCGGCGCACCTCGACGACGTCGGGTGCCACGCTCAGCGGCGTCGGGGCGGCCTCGTCGGCCCGCTCGTCGCCGTGGTGTTCCGGCTGGTGTTCCTGCACGCGCTCAGCGCTCATCGCTCCCCCTCCAACGTGGCAATCACGGCATCGATCTCGTCCGGCTTCACCAGCACGTCGCGCGCCTTCGAGCCCTCACTGGGCCCGACCACGCCACGGCTCTCCATGATGTCCATCAGGCGGCCGGCCTTGGCGAACCCGACGCGGAGCTTGCGCTGCAGCATCGAGGTCGAGCCGAACTGGGTGGAGACGACCAGCTCGACGGCCTGGATCACCAGGTCCATGTCGTCGCCGATGTCGTCGTCCAGCTCACGCTTCGACGACGCCGCGGCGGTCACGTCCTCGCGGTAGGTCGGCTCCAGCTGCGTCTTGCAGGCCTGGACGACCTGGGCGATCTCGGCCTCGCTGACCCAGGAGCCCTGGACCCGGATCGGCTTGGAGGCACCCATCGGCAGGAACAGACCGTCACCCTGACCGACCAGCTTCTCCGCACCGGGCTGGTCGAGGATGACGCGGCTGTCGGCCAGCGAGCTGGTCGCGAACGCCAGCCGGGACGGCACGTTGGCCTTGATCAGACCGGTCACCACGTCCACCGAGGGGCGCTGGGTAGCCAGCACCAGGTGGATGCCGGCGGCACGCGCCAGCTGGGTGATCCGCACGACCGCGTCCTCGACGTCGCGCGGGGCGACCATCATCAGGTCGGCCAGCTCGTCGACGATCACGAGCAGGTACGGGTACGGCGCCAGCTCGCGCTCGCTGCCCGGCGGCAGCTCGACCTTGCCGGCCCGGACGGCCTTGTTGAAGTCGTCGACGTGGCGGAACCCGAAGTTCGCCAGGTCGTCGTAGCGCAGGTCCATCTCGCGCACCACCCAGGCCAGCGCCTCGGCGGCCTTCTTGGGGTTGGTGATGATCGGGGTGATCAGGTGCGGGACGCCCTCGTAGGCGTTCAGCTCGACCCGCTTGGGGTCGACCATGATCATCCGGACCTCGTCGGGCGTGGCCCGCATCAGGATCGAGGTGATCATCGAGTTGATGAACGACGACTTGCCCGAGCCGGTGGCGCCGGCGACCAGCAGGTGCGGCATCTTGGCCAGGTTGGCGACCACGAAGCCGCCCTCCACGTCCTTGCCCAGGCCCGAGATCATCGGGTGGTGGTCGTTGGTGGCGTTGCGCGAGCGCAGCACGTCACCCAGGGAGACGATCTCCTTGTCCAGGTTGGGGATCTCGACACCGACCGCGGACTTGCCCGGGATCGGGCTGAGGATCCGCACGTCGGCCGAGGCCACCGCGTAGGCGATGTTCTTCTGGATGTTGGTGATCTTCTCGACCTTGACGCCCGGCCCGAGCTCGACCTCGTAGCGGGTCACCGTCGGGCCCCGGGTGTACCCGGTGACCTGGGCGTCGATGCCGAACTCGTCGAGCACCTGGGTCAACCGGTTGACGATGTCGTCGCTGGCCGCGGACTTGGCCTTGTGCGGGGACCCCGCCTTGAGCACGTCCGCACTGGGCAGGGTGTAGGTGATGTCGCCGGAGAGCGCGAGCTGCTCCACGCGCGGCGGCAGCGGGGAGAGCGGCGGCGGGGCCAGCTCGGGCTCCGCCGTGTCCGGGGCGACCGGGGTGCGCGGCAGCTTCGGGCGCTCGGCGGTCCGCTCGACGGCGCTCTCCTCCTCGGCGTCCGGGGTGCCGGGTTCCTCGCCCTCCTCCATCGCGACGTCGACCGCGTCGCGCTTGCGGCCGAGCAGCCGACGCGGCTTCTCCTCCACCAGCGGGGTGTCGTAGGCCGGGTCGCCCATGTCGGGGTCGATCTCGTCCTCGGCGGCGCGACGCGCCTCGTCGTCCTCCCAGCCGCGCCCCATCAGCTGGTCGCGCAGGTCGGCAAGCCGGGCGGGCACCTGGTTGAGCGGGGTGCCGGTGATGACCAGCACGCCGAAGAGGGAGAGCAGCACCAGCAGCGGCACCACGGCGTAGGAGGTCTGCAGCAGGTCCATCAGCAGGCTGGCCACCACGTAGCCGACCGCACCGCCGGCCTCGCGCAGCGAGGAGGAGTCCCCCGCCACGGGCTGCGGGTTGCCGTTGGACAGGTGCACCAGGCCCAGGATCCCCAGGGTCAGGCTGGACCAGCCGATCACCTGGCGTCCGGCCGGACCGTTCTGCTCGGGGTCGCGCAGCACCCGCCACGCGGCCAGCGCCAGCACCAGCGGCACCAGCCACCCGACCTTGCCGACCGAGCCCTGGACCACCGAGCGGACGAACTCCATCGCCCCGCCGGGCGGCTGCCACCACACGGCGGCGGCGACCACGACGCCCAGCCCGAGCAGGAACAGGCCGAAGCCGTCGCGCCGGTGAGCCGGGTCGAGGTCGCGGGCTCCGTGCCCGACCCTCCGGGCTCCGGCGCCCAGCGCGTGGGCAGCACCGAGCCACGCCGCGGCGACACCGCGGGCGAGCAGGCTGAAGAAGCGGAAGACGGGACCCGGGCCGTTGCGGACCGCCCGCGGGGCCGGACGCCCGGCCGAGCGGGGCGCGGTCTTGCGCGGGGTCGACTTCTTGCCACCGGACGTGGTCCTGGTGGCACTGGTACTCCGGGAACGCGAACCCGACCCGCCCTTCGTGGCGGTCGACCGGGTGCGGCCACCGCCCTTGGAGGACGAGTTCGAACTACGCGACCGCGGCGGGGAAGACGTACGGGTCGCCATAGTCACCGACCCTAGAACATCCGCACCACCAGCCCCATGCACCACACCGAGCGTGTCGTGCCGGGGTCGGACGGAACACCTCCCCCGATTTCGGGGAGATGTGCGGAAAACGTCTGGCAGGTCTGGACCAGCGGCGTGAATTCTTCCTAGGGTGACTGCGATCACGCCACACGGACGTGGCGTGCCCCATCTCGGGAGGCAACAAGTGAGACACCTCAGGCAGGGCATCGCCCTGGCCGTCGTGGGCGCCGGCCTGGCCGCCGTCCCCTTCACCCAGGCGTTGGCACAGCCCAACTCCGGACCGTCACTGGTCCAGCAGATGACCAACCAGGCCTCCGGGTCGGTCAAGGTCTCCAAGGAGTCGGCGAACGGCGCCATCGGCTTCATCCGCACCAAGGGCGACCTGCTGCCCGGGCGCGATGCCGACACCACCGGCGAGGCCCGGTCCAAGGCGGACGCCTACATCGCCAAGTACGCCGAGTCGTTCGGCGCCCGGCCCAGCGAGCTGACCCGCACCGCGGCGGAGAAGAACACGCACGGCTGGACCGTCAAGTACCACCAGACCTACCGCGGTGTGCCGGTCTTCGGCGCCGAGGTCCGGGCCAACCTCGACGACGCCGGACGTCTGCGCGCCGTCAACGGGTACGCGGCCCCCGACCTGACCCTGTCGACCGACACCCGGTTCGACGAGGCCGCCGCCGGAAAGCGCGCGGTCGGCGTGGTCAGGATGAAGCCGCCCACGTCGGAGTCGGGCAAGGCGGGCAGCACCGCCGGCCTGAAGGCCAAGCGCACCGACAAGGTCGTCTACCGGCTCGGCTCGACCCGCGGGGTCCCGGGCAAGGCGATCATGGCCTACGCGGTCGAGGTCACCAACGAGAAGAACATCCGTGACACCGTCATCCTCGACGCGAACACGTTGAAGCCGGTCAACCGGTGGTCCAACGTGCACGACGCCCTGGACCGGGCGCTGTTCACCTTCAATGGCACCGGAGCCCAGCTCGTGTGGGAGGAAGGGGACGCCTTCCCCGGCAGCCTGGACCAGGACCAGCAGAACCTGGTGCAGTCCACGGGTGAGTCGTACAACCTGTTCGCGAACATGTTCGGCCGGGACTCCTACGACGGCGAGGGCAGCACGATGGTGACGCTGCACAACCGTCCCGACTCCTGCCCCAACGCCTCGTGGAACGGCGCCTACACCTCCTACTGTGACGGCGTCTACGCCGACGACGTGGTGAGCCACGAGTGGGGCCACGCCTACACCGAGTACACCTCGGGCCTGATCTACCAGTGGCAGTCCGGCGCGCTGAACGAGTCCTACTCCGACGTCTGGGGCGAGACCCTGGACCTGGTGAACAACCGTGAGGACGAGGGCGAGGGCGACCTGACCGTCAAGCGTCCCGACGGGCTGTGCTCGCAGTACACCCGCGGCGGGATCGGCGTCACGCTCGACTCACCCGCCTCGATCGCCGGCCCCTGCGCCAGCGCTGCTCCGGCCGGCTTCGGCACCCAGTTCACGAC
>JAEWXC010000042.1 GCA_023396115.1 Actinomycetes bacterium
CCCGGGGCCCCCGCCCGTGGGGCCGGCCTCGCCGGGCTGCGCGGACGGACCCGGCTGCGCCTGCTGGGCCTGCTGCTGCGCTTGTTGCGGGGCCTGCTGCGGGGGCTCGGCCGGGCGGGGCGGCGGCGTGGTGACCCGGTAGCCCGCGTCGGGCTGGGCGCCGGGGTCGATGATCGTCTCGATCCGCCAGGCGGTGCCGATCACGTCGATCACCACGTCCCGGACGATCTCGTCGCAGCCCGACGCCACGAACGAGTCACGGGCACCGACGTTGGCGAAGCCGAGGGTCAGCGCCGTGGCGTCGACCGCGACGACCTGGCAGTTCTGGGTCAGGTGCATCCAGGCGAGCCGGCGCCGGTCCTTGGCCCGCTCGACGACCTCGGGCCACAACCGGCGCACGTCGACGAGGTTGAGGCCACCGGCGGCTGCCGGGGCGCCCGGGGTGGGGGCCGGCGGAGCGGGCTCCTGGTCCACCGGGGCAGCCGGCGGGGTGACGGGAGCAGCCGACTGCTGCGCCTCCTGCACGGGAGATGCGGCCGACGGGGAGTCCACCGGCTCGGACGCGACGGGCTCGACCGGCTCGGACAGCCCGGACGGCCCGTCGGCGCGACCACCCGGAACGGCAGCGACCTCGTCCCACCCGCGCGCAGCGGGCTGGGCCTGCTGGGCGGGCTCCGGGGTCTGCTGCGGAGCCGGAGGTGTCGGCTGCACGGGCCGTGCCACCGGGGCCACCGGGGCGCCGGCCGGCGGCGCAGGCTGACTGAGCTGGCTGGGCTGGTGGTGCTGCGTGTGCTGGGGCGGCAGGGCGCCGTGGCTGCCGGCGATCTCGAACCGCTTCTCCAGCCGGTCCAGGCGGGCCATCACACCGTCGGAGGTGTGGTCGGCACCGGGCAGCAGGATCCGGGCACAGATCAGCTCCAGCAGCAGCCGCGGAGCGGTGGCGCCACGCATCTCGGTGAGCCCGGCAGCCACCAGGTCCGCGGCCCGGCTCAGCTCCACCGGCCCGAACCGGTTGGCCTGGGCGACCAGACGCTCCCCCGCGTCGACCGACACGTCGATCAGTCCGGTGGCGGGGGCGTCGGGGACCGCACTGACCACGACCAGGTCGCGCAGCCGGCGCAGCAGGTCCTCGGTGAACCGGCGGGGGTCCTGGCCGGTCTCGACGACCTTGTCCACGACCCCGAAGACCGAGGCGCCGTCGCGGGCCGCGAACGCGTCGACGGCCTCGTCGAGCAGCGAGTCGGGCGTGTACCCCAGCAGTGAGGAGGCCAGGTGGTGGGTGATGCCCTCGGGACCGGCACCGCCGAGCAGCTGGTCCAGCACCGAGAGAGTGTCCCGCGCGGAGCCGGCGCCGGCCCGGACCACCAGCGGCAGGGCGGCGGAGTCGATCTCCACGCCCTCGGCCCGGCACAGCTGCCCCAGGTAGTCGGTGAGCAGCCGCGGCGGGATCAGCCGGAACGGGTAGTGGTGGGTGCGGGAGCGGATGGTCGCGATGACCTTCTCCGGCTCGGTGGTGGCGAAGATGAACCGCAGGTGCGGCGGCGGCTCCTCGACCAGCTTGAGCAGGGCGTTGAACCCCTGCGTGGAGACCATGTGGGCCTCGTCGATGATGTAGATCTTGTAGCGGTCCCGGACCGGGGCGAAGAACGCCTTCTCCCGCAGGTCGCGAGCGTCGTCGACGCCACCGTGGCTGGCCGCGTCGATCTCGATGACGTCGATCGAGCCGCTGCCGCCGCGGGCCAGGTCCCGGCACGAGTCGCACTCACCGCACGGGTCGGCGATCGGTGCGCGGGCACAGTTCAACGCCCTCGCCAGGATCCGGGCGCTGGTGGTCTTGCCGCACCCGCGCGGGCCGGAGAAGAGGTAGGCGTGGTTCACCCGGTCGTTGGCCAGCGCGTTGCGCAACGGCTCGGTGACGTGGTCCTGCCCGATGACCTCGGCAAACGTCTCGGGCCGGTAGCGGCGGTACAGCGCGAGGGGTGACTCCACCCCTGAACCCTAACGAGTGGGACCGACAGGAGCCTCCTGCACCCACGACCTCGTCCGGTCCCCGGTCACCGGCCCACGGCCAGCAGCACGCGTGGGGACGCAAAGGCCCCCCGTGCACCCGGTAGAGCTCGCCTACCCTTGCTGCCTTCCGGCCCTGGGGGAGTTCGGCAAGATACCGCCGCACGGGGGGTTGGTGAGGAGTCTAGGGGAGCCGTGCTCACGACTCCAAAGTGGCCACGGCGACAGCCTCCCCCGCCGCTCCGCACGACAGGGGTGGGCCCGTTTCGACGCGCCGGGTCCCGGCCGGTAGGGTTCTCCGCGGAGGTATCGCCTAGTGGCCTATGGCGCTCGCTTGGAAAGCGGGTTGGGTTAACGCCCTCGGGGGTTCGAATCCCCCTACCTCCGCCACACCGAAGGCCCGGACCCTTGACGGTCCGGGCCTTCGTCGTCGGTACGGACGGGTGTCAGCTGCGACCGGAGCGGGCGGCCTCGACGGACAGGTCCACGCCGGGCGGCAGGAAACCCAGCCAGGCAGCCGGGACCTCGAACGGCCGCACGTCGGCGTAGCCCAGGGCCCGCACGGTGTCGTCGTCGAGCAGCCGGAACCCGCGCCCCCGCGGACCGACCAGCACGTCCGGGGCGGCCCCACCGGCAGCACGCACCAGCGCGGCGCTGCTCGGCGCCAGGCTGACCTCGGTCTCCCCGGCCTCCACGCCCAGCGCGGCCGGGGTGCTCATCGGCGTGGTGGCCAGCGAGACCCGGCCCGACCCGCGGGTCCCGGCGTGCAGGACCAGGCAGGCCACGGGCGGGCCGCTGGGGGCGACCAGCGGCTCGGGGGTGACCTCCGGCCAGTTCTCGGGGGTTCCGGCGGGCTGGGCGGGCACCTGCAGCGAGCTGCTCTCCACGACCCGGTCCCCGCTCAGCAGGAGGTGCACCCGGCCGGCGAACTCACTGAGCTTGCGCGGCCCCTGGCCGTCGACCAGGAAGAGGCCTTCCGGGGTGCGCAACAGGTCTCCCTGCCGCACCTGGCCGGCGCCGGGCAGCTGCACGACCGCCCCGGGCTGCTCGACCGCGAACGCCTTCTCGTCCAGCGGGTCGCCGGGCTCGGCCAGCGCCAACCACTCGGCCGGGACCCGCTGCACCGCCTCGGGGGCGAACCCCAACCGGTCGGCGAGGGTTCGGCCGCGGCGCCCGTCGGGCAACCGGTACGACCGGGTCGTGCCCTGCCGGTCCTGGGCCACCAGCCACCGCTGGTCGCCGCCGGTGCTGACCAGCAGCGCCCCGGCAGGCACCTCGGTGACCACGGGGTCGTCGCCGATCTGGAGCCGCACCCCGCGCCCGTCGGCGGTGCAGGCGGTCCAGGTCGAGCCGACCAGGCCGTCGGGTCCGGGCAGGCCGGTGGGCGCGCCCTCGATGCCGAGGTCGGCACCGAGCCGGATCCGGCGGATGTCGTCGGTGTCGACCCGGTGCGGGTCCAGGTCGGTCCGGCCCAGCACCAGCTGGGCGGAGACGTAGTTGGGCACCCGGTTGAGCACCGCGGTCTTCTCGTCGCCGCCGCGGACCACCACGTACTGGTCGCCGGTCTCGGCCACCACGAAGCTGCCGCTGTCCAACCAGCCGCTGGGGGGCCGACCGCCGGTGAACCCGGCCACCGCGGCGCCGGCGAGCAGCAGCACCGTGAGCGCGGCGCCGCCCACGACGGTGCGGCCCACGGTGGTGGAGTCCCCCTCGCGGGTGCCGCGTTCGCCGCCGACGAAGGCCTGCACCAGGCGTCGGCGGGCGAAGCCGTGCGCCTCGGCGAGCTCCTTGCGCGTGGTCATCTCAGCCGGCGATCCGCTCGACCAGGCCGGTGCTGAACGCGAGCACCGGCAGCAGCGCCACCAGCGCGGCCGACTCGGTCAGGTCCGCGGTCCGGGCCCGGCGCACCGACGGTGCCCACTCGACCAGGAGGCCGGAGAGCAGCAGCACCGCGGCCGCCGCGAGCGCGACTGCGGTCGCCTCGCGCCAATCCGGGTGCATCACGAGCACGGCGAGGGTGGTGACCGCGACCCCGACCAGCGCCGAGACCAGGCCCACCAGGACACCGGAGGCCGCGGTGTGCCGCCGTGAGCGCAGCACCAGGACCAGGCAGCAGAGCACCGCGAGCGCGGCCCCGGCCCCGCCGGAGGCCACCGCGACCGGGGCGACCAGCACCACCAGGGCACCGACCGCGGCGGACATCGCGATCATCAGTTCGTGGGCGGTGCGGGCGTCCTCGCGCAGCAGCTCGGTGTCCACCCCGGCGCCGGGCTCCCCCATCGCCTGCGGGTCGACCCGGCTGGGGGTCAGCGCCAGCGCCACCGTGGGCAGCGCGCTACCCAGGAAGACCACGAGGACCAGGACGCAGGGCAGCACCACCAGCGGGTCCAGGTCGAGCGGACCGACCAGGATCCCGCAGGCCACACCGACCCCGGCCACGAGGACCGCGGGCAGCACCATCCCCCGTCCGTCCCGCAGCACGACGGTGCAGGCCAGACCAGTCAGCCCGGCGCCCACCGAGGCCCACAGCAGGTTGCCGGGGGCGAACGGCGGGTCGGCGGCAAGCATCGACCCGGACACGAGACCGAACCCGGTGGCGGCGAGCGCCACGACCGAACCGGCCGCCGGGACTCCCTCCACCCGGTCCAGCACGGCCGCGACGACGACCAGGACCGCGGCCGCCAACGCGGCGGCGACCCCGACGACGTCGTTGCCGACCAGGGTCCAGCAGCCCACGGCACTGAGACCGAGCATGATCGCCCCGCCCACCAGGGCGGTCCGGCGGGCACGTTCGGGAGTCCAGGGGGACAGTTCGTCGGCCACCACGTCGGCCATCGCGTCGGCCAGGTCGTCGTAGACCAGCGGCGTGGGGTCGTCGGCGCCGGCCGCGATGGTGAGCAGCCCGCCGTCCTCGACGCCCTGGACCAGCAGGCCGGTCTCCGGGGAGAGCCGGTGGCCGTCGCCGCGCAGCAGCCGGTAGCCGCCGTGCACCGAGGTGGCGTCGAGCAGTCCCACGCTGCGGGCCAGCTCGGGCACCAGCTCGGCCACGGGCACGATCCCCGGCAGCACCAGGTCGACGCGACGGTTTCCGGAGCTCACGGTGACGCGCAGCAGCCCCGAGGCTGTCCCGGACGTCTGGACCACGAGTTCCCCCTCTCGGACGGCCGGGCCGTCCCGGCTCCGGCCCGGCAGAGCCTAGCGGTCGGTGGACCCCGCTCGCCCCCGCGCCGCCGCAGGAGACCGTCCGGGCCGCTCACGGGTCGGCGTCGAGCACGCCCGGGCCGGTCCCACCGCCCTCCAGCCAGCGCGTGAGGCGCTCCTCAGCCCCCTCCCCCTGGCCGTGGTGGCGGTCGGGGGTGTGGGGTGTCGGGTCACGGCCGGTGCTGCCCCGACGCCTCAGCCCGCGGCCGCGGCGACCGGACCCGGCCGACCCACCGCCGGACACGGCTCCGGACATGCCCCCGGCCATCGCCCCGGGCGCGGCGACGAACCCGCCGGTCCCCCGTGCGCCGGCCCGGACCGGAGCGGGTGGGGTGCCGGGTGCCCCGGGACGACCCGGGGCCGATCCCCGGGGCTGCCCGGTGCTGGTCGTGGTGGTGGGGACTCCCCGCCACCGGCGCAGTCCGGCGGCCGCCAACGGCAGCAGCCCACCCAGCCCCAGGGCGGCAGCGGTCGCGGTGCGGTCCGGGAGGTTGGTGGACGTCGCGGGCCCCAGGGACGTGCGGTCCTCCTCGGGGCGGCACCGGTCGGGTGGAGCTCCCGGGTCCGACGGGCTCGGTGTCCCGGGCCCCGGGATCGGGTCGTGGTCCCCGCCGGCCACCCCCGCCACCGGGCCGCAACTGGGGGGCAGGTCGAGGACCGGCTGCGGCAGGTCGGTCTGCAGCGACTGGGTGGTCCAGCCGGTCGGGAGTGGCGCGGTCGGTCCGGGGCCGGTCGGACCCGGCGGCCCCGGGAGCGTGCCGGAGAGCGACGTACCGCGGCTGCCCGGTCCGGGGTGGTCGGAGGGTGCGCCGGGTTCCGAGCCACCGAGGGTGGCCAGGGCCTGACGCAGTGCCTCCTCGTACTCCGCGGTGACCTGGGCGGCCCTCTGCTCCCGGTCGGCCAGGGCCCGGTCCCATCCGGCCTGGGCGCGGACCCGTCGCCGGTGCTCGTTGCCGGGATCGGTGGGGTCGGCGTCCTCGGGGCGCGCGGCCATCGGTGTGGCCGCCAACCGCTCGGCCACGGCCACCGCCCGACCCAGCGGTTCGGCCAGCGCGGCCACGACGGCCGCGACCTCACGCCGTTGCCCGGCCCGCTCGCGTGCCTGCCCGGCCAGGTTCCCGACCCGGGTGCGTGCGGCCTCCCGGACCCGGGTGCCCCACTGGTCGGCCAGCTGCGGCGACAGCTCGTCGAGCCGCTCCGCAGCCCGGTCCTGCCGTCGCGCCGCCACCTTCCACTCCTCGACCAGGCGACCCGGCGCGGCGGCGTCGGCCCCGGCCACGGCGGCGAGGAGCCGCTGCTCGTGCGGGCCGCTCACCGGGCGCCGTCCGACCCGGCGACCTCCCGGTCCACGGTCAGCAGGTCGGCGGTGGCCCGGCGCAGCCGGGTGGCCGTCCCGGCGACCCCCTCGCCCAGCTCCGCCTCGGCCCGGTCCGCCTCACCGGTGAGCTCCCGCAGCCGCTCGGTCAGTGCCTGCGCCGCGGGCAGCGTGCCCAGGCCCGTGACGGCGGGATCCGTGGCAGGAACGGGCCGGCACCGGTGTGCGACCCGGTCGAGTGCGTTGACCAGTGCCCAGGCGGGTTCCCGCGCCAGGGTGGTGCGCTCCCCGGTGGGCACGGACTCAGAACCGCCGGGCGCCGCGCAGGTCGGCGGCCCGGTACTCGTCGTTGGCGCGGTGCACCGCGGTGCCGGCCTCGGTCAGCAGCGACACCATCTCGGTGAGCGCCCGGTCCCACACCGCCTTGGCCTCGTCGTAGGCGAGCCGGGCCTGGCCGGTCCACCCGCCGCGCAGTCCTCCGAGCTCGGACTCGAGGGTGGCGAAGCGGGCCTCGATCCGCCGGGCGGTGCCCAGCACGTCCGAGCCGGCCAGGTCCAGGGCGCCGTGGTCGACCTGCAGGTCGAATCCGCTCATCGTCACCGCCCCCTCAGCCCAGCCGCCCGGCGAGCCGGTGCATCGACTCCTGCTGGCAGGCGTCCGCGGCGGCGTTGTCCCGCTCGGTCTCGCCCAACGACTCGGCCAGCCGGTCCAGGGCCCGGTGCAGCAGCTCCTGCTTCTCCTGCCACGCGGTGTTGAGGTGCTGGAACGAGGTCCCCCCGGCACCGCTCCACCGCACGCCCAGGCCGACGATCTGCTCCGACAGGGTCCGGCACAGGCCGGTCACGTCGCCCCGGGCGGTCCGCACGGTCTCCGCCGCACGCGACAACGCCTGTTCCTGCTGGCCCATCAAGGTGCTGCTCATGGCACTCCTCCTGACTCACAGGCGGTACTGCACCGCCGTGGGTCCACCCGACACCCCGACGACGGGTCGGGACAGGGGGGACAGCCGTGCGGTGGAGGAGCCCGGTGCCGCGGGCCGTTGTGGAGGACGGGTGGCAGCGTCGCTCAGCCGGGGCGTTCCCAGACCCACCGGAAGAGCCCGGAGGAGACCACCGCCGCCGCGACCGCCAGCGCCCCGAGCAGCACCTCGCTCCGGTCGCCCGCGACGGCCCACGCCGAGGTGCTCCAGCCGCGACCCAGCGCGACACCGAAGGCGGTGCAGACCAGCCCGAGCACGGCCAGGGCGACCACCGCGACCAGCCGGGCGTCGTCGCCCAGCCCCCAGCCGCCGATCACCAGGTCCACCACCAGCACCACCAGGGCCAGTGCCCCGGTGATCCGGACGAGGTTCCGGGCGGCCCGCACCCGGTGCCCGCGGGCAGCGAGCAGCAGCGCCACCCCGGCGGTGCCGATCAGCACCCGGGCGCCGGTCCGGTCCACCACGTCCGGGGTGGTCACCAGCAGCGCCGGCACGGCCACCGCGACGGTGACCAGCAGCGCCAGGCAGGACGCGACCAGCACCACGTGGGCGGTCCGCACCAGCTCCCGGGCCCGGTCCACCCGGACCGGTCGTCGGGTGGGCAACTCGCCGGCGCGCGGGTCGAGCAGCTCCTCGTCGGTCACCTCCACGGCCCAGCGCGGCATCCCGCGGGCCGCCAGCACCACCCCGGCGACCAGCACCGACCAGAGCACCGCGACCGGCCACTGCAGCACGTGCACGACGAAGCCGAACAGCAGGTGGCACGCCCCGGCACCGGCCCACACCTGCAACCCGACCTCGGGGCCGCGCAGCAACCACACCACCCCGGAGGTGGCCAGCACGGTGAGACCGGCCAGCGCCAGGAACACCGGCACCTCGGCACCGCTCCCGGGCGCCTGCCACACGGTCAGGGCGGCGACGGAGAAGGCGGGGGTGCACAGCAGCCGCCCGTGTGCGGCCCGGCCGGGCAGCAGGCACCCGACCGCGGCCAGGACCATCAGCGTCGCGACGACCCAGCGCAACCACTCCGGCCCCGCCGAGGCAGCCCAGGCCGCCACCTGACCGGCCGAGACGGCGGTGACCAGTGCGGTGGAGACCCAGGAGCGACGCCGGGCCGGCTCCGGGGCCGGTGCCGGACGCCCGGCCCGCGGCCGCAGCACCCCCGCCGACGCGACCAGCAGGTCGCCGCTGTGCAGGCCCACCGACCGCAGCGACGCCCCCGCCGGGACCGGCTCACCCAACCGGGTGTGCAGCACCGGGATCGAGGACGAACCGGTCATCTCCGCGTAGCTGCGGGCCACGTCCAGGACGGTGGCCCGGTCGGGCACCACGAGGTCGACCACGCCCGCCGCGCCGTGCACGGTGAAGGCGCGGGTCCCCGATCCGGGTGGCACGGACTGGCTCACCAGCGCACCCCCGGTCCGTCGTCGTGCCCGCTCGACGGTGTTGCCGAGCGGTGCGAGCAGCGTAGTGGGCGGAGCCGGGGAAGAACCCGCGGACGAGCGGGCTGCCGCGCGAGAACCGCCCGGGCGCCGCGGTGAGGACTATCCTGCTGCTCATCAGCCGACCGTTCCCGGGCCGCCCCGAGGAGCCCGGTCGGGATCGAACACTCGGGGGGACACGTGAACCAGCGCCCACACACCGACCGGGCACCTGCCCGCGCCGGAACCGGGCCCACGTCCACGCTCGGCCACCGGGTGGTGCTCGAGCCGCCCCCGCCGCTGCAGCAGACCGACGCCGGGGGCAGCGTCCTGGTCAACGTGCTGCCGCTGATGGGCAGCCTCGGCTCGATCGCGCTGGTCGCGACCATGAGCAGCGGCGAGAACCGCACCCGTGGCCTGCTCGCCGCGGGGCTGCTGGTCTTCGCCACCCTGGGCTTCCTGGCCGTCCAGGTCGACCGGCAGCGCCGCCAGCGCGCGCAGCGCACCGGCAGCTCCCGCAGCGCCTACTTCGCCTACCTCGACGACGTCCGGGCGCTGGCCCGCTCCGCGGCCGAGCAGCAGCGTTCCCGGCTGACCTGGCACTTCCCGGCCCCCGACGCGCTGCCCGCCCTGGCCGAGGAACGGTCCCGGCTCTGGGAGCGGCACCCCGACGACGAGCAGTTCGCCCGGGTCCGGTACGGCACCACCACCTGGCCCTCCGACCTGGAGCTGGTGGCGCCGGAGTCGAACTCGGCCGAACCGGTCGACCCCGCCGCGGACTCCGCGGTGCACCGTCTGGTCGCGGTGCACCAGGTGCAGCCGGACCTGCCGGCGGTCCTGGACCTGCGGGCCTTCGGTCGGGTCGAGCTGTGCGGTCCGCCGGAGCTGACTCGGGCCGCGGCCCGGGCGCTGATCACCTCCGCCACCGCGTTCCACGACCCCGAGCACCTGACCCTGGCGGTGCTGGCCGACGAGCACGCGCTCGCGCACTGGGACTGGGTCAAGTGGCTGCCGCACGCGGCCAGCAGCGCCGAGTCCGACGCGGTCGGGCCCCGTCGGGCGGTCTCCACCGACCTGAACGAGCTGACCCGGCTGCTCCCGTCCGACCTGGCCGAGCGGCCCGCGTTCGGCAGCACCGACCCGGTCGTCGGGGGCCACCTGCTGGTGGTCGTCGACGGTGGCCAGGTGCCGCTGACCCACCCGCTGCTGGGCGACGAGGGCCTGGCCGGGGTGACCGTGCTCGACATCGCCAGCCGGTGGGACGACCTGGGCGACGGTCCCGGGGTGCGGATCGAACTCCTCGGACCCGCCGAGGCCGGCCGGGCCCCGGCCCTGGTCAGCCGGTGGCAGCACGAGCCGTTCCGGGCGCTGGCCGACCTGACCGACCTCACCACCGCCGAGGCGTTCGCCCGGCGCCTGGCGCCGCTGCACCACGCCGGCCGCGCCGGGGGCGACATCAGCACCCCGGTGGACTACTCCGACCTGCTCGGCGTCGGCGACCTGGACCAGCTCAGCCCCAGCCAGGCCTGGGCCCCGCGGGAGGCCCGGGACCTGCTGCGGGTCCCGATCGGGGTCGGCGAGGGCGGTGCCCCGGTGCACCTGGACCTCAAGGAGTCCGCCCAGCAGGGGATGGGCCCGCACGGGCTGGTCGTCGGGGCCACCGGGTCGGGCAAGTCCGAGTTCCTGCGCACCCTGGTGCTCGGGCTGGCGCTGACCCACTCGCCCGAGCAGCTCAACCTGGTGCTGGTCGACTTCAAGGGCGGTGCCACGTTCGCCGGGATGGCGGAGCTGCCGCACGTCTCGGCGGTGATCACCAACCTGGCCGACGACCTGACCCTGGTGGACCGGATGCAGGACGCCCTGACCGGCGAGATGGTGCGCCGCCAGGAGATCCTGCGGGCCAGCGGCAACCACGCCTCGGTGCGTGACTACGAGCGGGCCCGCGCGGCCGGCGAGGACCTGCCACCGCTGCCGTCGGTGCTCATCGTCGTCGACGAGTTCTCCGAGCTGCTGAGCGCCAAGCCCGAGTTCATCGACCTGTTCGTCGCGATCGGCCGGCTCGGCCGGTCCCTGGGGCTGCACCTGCTGCTGGCCTCGCAGCGGCTCGAGGAGGGCCGGCTGCGGGGGTTGGAGTCGCACCTGTCCTACCGGGTCGGCCTGCGCACGTTCTCCGCCGCCGAGTCCCGCACCGTGCTGGGCGTCCCCGACGCCTACGAGCTGCCGCCGGTGCCCGGACTGGGCTACCTGCGCCCCGACCACACCACCCTGGTCCGGTTCAAGGCCTCCTACGTCTCCGGGCCCCCGATGCAGCAGCCCGACGTGGCCCGCGGCCCCGGCGGACAGGTCCGCGGCATCCTGCCGTTCACGATCTCGGAGGTGCAGTCGCTGACCGGGCTGGCCGGCGAGGAGCCGACCCCGACGCCGGTGGTGGCCTCCGGAGGCGAGTCGGTGCTCGACCTGGCCGTCGGCCGGCTGGCGCCGGTCGGCCCGATGGCGCACCGGGTGTGGCTGCCGCCGCTGGACGTGCCCGAGACGCTCGACGAGCTGCTCGGCGACCTCACCGTCGACCCGGCGCTGGGCCTGGTCTCGATCGGCTGGCGCGCCGCCGGGCCGCTGGTGCTGCCGGTCGGCACGGTCGACCAGCCACGTGAGCAGCGCCGCGAACGGCTGATCCTGGACCTGGGCGGAGCCGCCGGGCACCTGGCCGTCGTGGGCCGCGCCCGGTCGGGCCGCTCGACGGTGCTGCGCACCGTGGTGGCGTCGCTGGCGCTGACCACCACCCCGTTGGAGTCGCAGGTCTACGTCCTGGACTTCGGTGGCGGCGCGTTCGCCCCGCTGGTCGACCTGCCGCACGTGGCCGGCCACGCCACCCGCAACGAGGCCGAGGCGGTGCGCCGGATCGTCGCCGAGGTCACGGGGGTGCTGGCTGCCCGGGAGACCTACTTCCGCGAGCACGGCATCGACTCGGTCGACAGCTACCGGCAGCGCCGGGCCGCCGGCACCGCCGACGACGGGTACGGGGACCTGTTCGTGGTGATCGACGGGTGGTCGACGCTGCGCCGGGAGTTCGAGGAGCTGGAGCAGCAGCTGACCGAGCTGGCCGGGCGGGGGCTCGGCTACGGCGTGCACCTGCTGGTCTCGGCCACCCGCTGGTCTGACTTCCGGGCCTCGGCACGCGACCTGTTCGGCTCGCGCGTGGAGCTGCGGCTGGGCGACCCGCTGGACTCCGAGATCGACCGCCGGGCCGCCGACCTGGTGCCGCAGGACCGTCCGGGGCGGGGGCTCGTGCCGGGCCGCTGGCACGCCCTGGGGGCGTTGCCACGGATCGACGGGGTGGCCGACGGCTCGACCCTCGGCGACGGCTTGGACGACCTCACCGCCCGGGTCCGCGAGGCCTGGTCGGGGCCGCAGGGGCCGAAGCTGCGGATGCTGCCGACCCGGCTGCCCCACGAGGAGCTGCTGGCGCAAGCGGGCGGGGTCGAGGAGCGCAGCCTGGTGGTGGGCGTGGACGAGAAGGCGCTGGCCCCGGTCGCGCTCGACGTGGACGCCCACCCGCACCTGCTGGTCTTCGGCGACGGCCAGTCGGGCAAGAGCACGTTCCTGCGCAGCTACCTGCGCGAGGTGGTCCGGACCCGCTCGGCCGACGAGGCCCAGGTGATGGTGGTCGACCACCGCCGCTCGCTGCTCGGCGAGGTTCCCGAGGGGCACCTGCTCAACTACCTGACCAACTCGGCGCAGTCGACGCCGGCACTGGCCGAACTGGCCGAGTACCTCACCAACCGGCTGCCGGGGCCGGACGTGACGCCCGAGCAGCTGCGCACCCGCAGCTGGTGGACCGGTGCGGACGTCTTCGTGGTGGTCGACGACTACGACCTGGTCAGCACCGCCCAGGGGTCACCGCTGGCGGTGCTGGCGCCGCTGCTGGCCCAGGCCACCGACGTGGGGCTGCACCTGGTCCTGGCGAGGCGGGCGGGCGGGGCCTCGCGTGCGCTGTATGAGCCGGTGATCCAGACGCTGCGGGACCTGTCCTCGCCGGGGCTGCTGCTCTCCGGCCCGCGGGAGGAGGGCGCGCTGCTGGGCAGCACCCGCCCGGTGCCGGCGCCGCCGGGTCGTGCCCAGCTGGTCACCCGCTCGGGTGCCGAGGTGGTGCAGCTGAGCTGGACCGAGCCCGCGCTCTGATCCCGGCGCCCTGAGCCCGGCGCCCTGATCCCGGCGCCCAGGTCCGGGCGCCGGGAGGGGCGGGTCAGTCCCGGGCGTACTTGCGCGGGCGGGTGTCCATCTCGAGGTTGTCCCAGTTCTTCATCGACCGGGTCATCTCGTAGGTGCGCACGTAGCCGGTGTGCGCGATCTTCCAGCCCTCGGGCGTGCGCACGTAGCGGTCGGAGTAGAGCGAGGCGCCCTCGATGTAGAGCGAGTACTTCTCGAAGATCACCTTGTCCTCGAGGTACCAGGTGCCGGTCGCGGTGTCCCCGTCGACCTCGATCTCGGGGTGGTGCGCGTGGTGCATCGAGACCATCTCCTCGGTCATGTGCTTGACCATGTAGGAGACCAGCTTGTCCCGGTTCGGGAACACCAGGCCGGCGTAGTCGCCGGTCGCCTCCGGCACGAAGCAGTCGGTGAAGTCGTCCCAGGCACGGGTGTCCAGGAACCGCATGTAGCGGTACTTCAGCTTCTCGATCTCGTAGACGTCCTCAAGGCTCATGGCCCCGAGTGTGCCGCAGGCAACACCGCCGGGGGCGTGCTCCTCCCGGTCAGCGCCGACCCGACTTGAACATGCCCCGGGCGATCTCGCGGGCCGCGGTGCGCATGAAGTCCTTGAACGCCCCCGACTTCACGACCTGCTCCACGATGCCGTCCGGTTCCCGGCTCGACCGGCTGCGCGAGGGCGCCGGGGCCTTGGTCCGCGCCTTCTCGGCAACCCGCTCGTGGCGCTGCTCGCGCTCGAGCTCCTTGATCCGGGCGTCCTCCTCGGCCTTGCGCGCGCCCTCCTCGAGCCGCGCCGCGAGCATCTCGCGGGCCGACTCCCGGTCCACCGCGGTGGCGTAGGTGGCGTTCCGGGGGCTGGCGGTGACGACCTGCTCCATCAGCGCCGGGTCGGCGGCACCCATCAGCGACTCCGGGGCCCGCAGCCGGGTCCAGGCCACCGGGGTGGGGGCGCCGCGCTCGTTCATCACGGTCACCACGGCCTCCCCGATGCCCAGCGAGGTGATCACCCGGCCCAGGTCGTCGTAGGCCGAGACCGGGTAGGTGTTGACGGTGGCCTTGAGCGCCTTGGCGTCGTTGGGGGTGTGCGCGCGGAGCTGGTGCTGGACCCGGGAGCCGAGCTGGGCGAGCACGTCGTCGGGAACGTCGGTGGGCGACTGGGTGACGAAGAAGACCCCGACCCCCTTGGAGCGGATCAGCCGCACGGTCTGGGCGATCTGCTCCAGGAACGCCTTCGAGGCGTCCTTGAACAGCAGGTGCGCTTCGTCGAAGAAGAAGACCAGCTTGGGCTGGTCAACGTCGCCGACCTCGGGCAGGTCGTGGAACAGGTCGGCGAGCAGCCACATCAGGAAGGTGGAGAACAGGGCCGGGCGGTCCTGCAGGTTCGGCAGCTCCAGCAGGCTGATCAGGCCGCGGCCGTCCGGGTCGAGCTGGAGCAGGTCGGCGGAGTTGAACTCGGGCTCGCCGAAGAAGGCCGCCGCACCCTGGGCCTCGAAGGAGACCAGCTCGCGCAGGATCACCCCGGCGGTGGCGGTGGACAGTCCGCCGAGGTTCTTCAGGTCGACCTTGCCCTCGGGGCTGGTCAGGTGCGCCACCACGGCCCGCAGGTCAGCCAGGTCGAGCAGCGGCAGGCCGTGGGTGTCGGCGTAGTGGAAGATCAGCCCGAGGCTGGAGGTCTGGGTGTCGTTGAGGTCGAGCACCTTGCTGAGCAGCATCGGGCCGAACGCGCTCATCGTGACCCGCAGCGGGATGCCGGTGCCCTCCCCACCCAGGGCGTAGAACTCGACCGGGAACCCGGTGGCGGTCCAGGTCTGCCCGACGGTCGCGGCGCGGGCGGTGATCTTCTCGCCCCCCTCGCCGGGGACGGCCAGGCCCGACAGGTCGCCCTTGATGTCGGCGGCGAAGACGGGCACCCCGGCGGTGCTGAGCTGCTCGGCCAGCAGCTGCAGGGTCTTGGTCTTGCCGGTACCGGTGGCGCCGGCGACCAGCCCGTGCCGGTTGAGCATCGACAACGGGATCCGGACCGGCGCGTTCCCGGGGGTCTCGGCGTCGATCATCAGGCCACCGAGCTCGAGCACCTTCGAGGCGAACTCGTAGCCGGGCGCGACCGCGGCGACGACCGGGTCCAGCGCCTCCGTGGCGGTGTCCGTGGCGGTGCCCGCGGGGGTGTCCGCGGGGGTGTCCGCGAGGGTGTCGGCAGGAGCGGCAGGGTCCTCGGCCGGGGTGTCGGGGGTGGGCGCGTCCTCGGCGGGCGTCTGGCTCATGGGGGGCAGCCTAGGAGACTTCGGCACGATCCGCGCGGCGCTGCGCCGCGGCCCGCCCGGGCCCGGAGCCGGCTGTCTCGTCCTGCGGGCCCCTCCGCCACCTTGTTAGGGTCACCGGCGTGATCTTCAAGCGCGTCGGGCAGGGACGGCCCTACCCCGACCACGGGTACACCTCACGGGACTGGGCCGGCCTGCCGCCCACCCAGGTGCGCCTCGACACGCTCGTGACCACCAAGGCCACCCTCGACCTGGTGAACCTGCTGGACGAGGACTCCACGTTCTTCGGCGACCTGTTCGCCCACGTGGTGCAGTTCGAGGGCGAGCTGTACCTGGAGGACGGCCTGCACCGTGCCCTGCGCGCCGCGCTGCAGCAGCGCAACGTGCTGCACGCCCGGATCCTGGAGGTGGGCCCGCAGTGACCCCCCGTCTGCGTTCCGCCGCAACCCTGGCCGGGTTGACCGCGCTGCTGCTCGTGGCCGCGGTGTGGGGCTTCTTCGCCCTCACCGCCACTCCCCCGGAGCGCTCCTCCGGACCGCCGTGCGTGGAGCGGTCCTTCGGCGCCGGGGAGACGCTGAGCAGCGACCAGGTGGGGGTGCGGGTGCTCAACGCCACCGGCCGCAGCGGCGTCGCCCAGCAGGTGATGGAGACGCTGACCAGCCGCGGGTTCGCCTCGCTCGGGGTCGGCAACGCTCCCGAGGGCGAGGAGATCAAGGGCATCCAGGTCTGGGGTGAGGAGGACGACCCCACGGTCGCCCTGGTCAAGCAGCAGTTCCGCCGGGTCAGCGTGGTCACCCCCGAGGAGTCGATCCGGTCCGGGGTCGTGGTGGTCATCGGCAAGGGCAAGGTCCGCACCCGCAAGCCGGTCACCGACCTGGAGCTCGACGAGGCGCGCACGGTCTGCCTGCCCGCCGGCCTCAGCTGAACCGGGTCAGTGCAGCCAGCGGGCCAACCGGCCCCGGCGCGAGACCTCGATCAGTCGTCCCTCGGTCTCCTCGCGCACCCGGCGCGGGGTGACCACCAGCAGGTCGTCACCGGTGCGCAGGGTGGTGCGCCGTTCGGGCACCACCATCTCGCCGTTGCGGATCACCAGGGAGACCGAGGCCCCGCGGGGCAGCCGGAGCTCGCCCACCTCCACCCCGTGCATCCGTGACCCCGCGACCAGGTGCACCTGGAGCAGGTCGGCGTCCACCCGGTCCAACGGGGCCGCCTCCACCTCCAGCCCCCGCGGCGCCTCCGGCACGGCGACCCCGAGCACCCGCGAGACCCACGGCAGCGTCGGACCGCTGAGCAGGGTGAACACGACCACCATCACGAAGACCAGGTCGAACAGGTCGTCGGCGCCCTCCACCCCCTCGGCCAGCGGAATGGTGGTGAGCACGATCGGCACCGCCCCGCGCAGACCGCCCCAGGAGATGAAGGCCAGGTCGCGCCAGCCCATCGGGCGGACCAGGGCGCTGACCGCCACCGAGAGCGGGCGCGCCACGAAGGTGAGCAGCAGCCCGGCGGCCACGGCCAGGAAGACGGTGCGGGCGTCGATCCGGCCCGGGGAGAGCAGCAGTCCGAGCATCACGAAGAGCCCGATCTGGGCGATCCAGGCGATCCCCTCGGCGAACGAGCGGGTGGCCACCCGGTGCGGCAGTTCGGCGTTGCCGAGCACCAGGGCGGCCACGTAGACGGCCGCGAACCCCGACCCGTGCACGGCCGAGGCCGCGCCGTAGCCCAGGAACGTCAGGCACAGCACCGCGACCGGGTACAGACCCGAGCTGGGCAGCGCCACCCGACGCATCAGCCAGGCGCCACCGAACCCGGCGGCGAAGCCGGCCACCACGCCGACGACGAGCTCGAAGACCACGATCCCGGCGGCACCGAGCAGGCCGTGCTCGGCGAAGGCGCCGGTGGAGACCAGCGTGACCAGCACGACCGTGGGGGCGTCGTTGAGCCCGGACTCGGCCTCCAGGGCACCGGTGATCCGGGTCGGCAGCGGCACCACCCGGAGCACCGAGAAGACCGCGGCGGCATCCGTCGGCGAGCAGACCGCCCCGAGCAGCACCGCCAGCTCCCAGCTCAGCCCGAGCAGGTAGTGGGACCCGACCGCGACGGTGCCGACCGAGACCAGCACCCCGACGGTGGCCAAAGCCCCGCCCAGGGGCATCGACGGTTTCACCTCGCGCCAGTTCGTGGTCAACCCGCCCTCGGCCAGGATCACCACCAGGGCGGCGAACCCCAGGGCGTGCGCGAGCGCGGCGTCCTCGAACCCCAGCCCCAGGCCGGCCTCACCGATGAGAATCCCGATGAACAGGTAGAGCAGCAGCGACGGGAGCCCGAGCCCGGCCGAGAGCCGCACGGCCAGCACCGCCAGCAGGGTGACCGCGGAGCCCACCAGCAAGAACATGTCCAGCTGGTGCACGTCGAAGGTCACGCCACGTCCTTCCGGGCAGGTCGGGGTGGGCGTCGGGTGCACCCGGGCCCGGGTCAGAATCGTACCGGTGGAAAAACCTGAAACATGTTCTAGTCTGGTGTCCATGAACGCCGCCCCGGGCACCGCCCTGCCCTCCGTCCTGCCCGCCAGCGCCCTCACCCACGGCGAGGACCCCGCGGCGACGGAACGCTTCGACGTGGTCGTGGTCGGCTTCGGGATCGGCGGCGGCTGCGCCGCCCTGGAGGCCGCCCGCAGCGGCGCCCGGGTGCTGCTGCTGGAGCGGGCCGCGGTGCACGGCGGCACCACCTCGATGGCCGGCGGCCACTTCTACCTGGGCGGCGGCACGGTGGTGCAGCGCGCGACCGGCCAGGCCGACTCCGCCGAGGAGATGTACCGCTACCTGGTCGCGGTCTCCCCCGACCCCGAGCACGACAAGATCCGCGCCTACGCCGACGGCTCGGTCGAGCACTGCGACTGGCTCGAGGCCCTGGGCTTCGAGTTCGAGCGCTCGTTCTACCCGGAGAAGAACGTCATCCAGCCCGGCACCGAGGGCCTGATGTACACCGGCAACGAGAAGGTGTGGCCGTTCAAGGACGCTGCCGTGCCCGCGCCCCGGGGCCACAAGGTGCCGGTGCCCGGGGACACCGGCGGCGCCGGCATGGTGATGGACCTGCTCCGGGACCGCTGCGAGGAGGCCGGGGTCGAGGTGCGCTACGAGACCGGCGCCACGAACCTGGTCGCCGACGCCGACGGGAACGTGGTCGGCGTG
Organism: Actinomycetes bacterium; assembly: GCA_023396115.1. Classification (GTDB taxonomy): domain Bacteria; phylum Actinomycetota; class Actinomycetes; order Propionibacteriales; family Nocardioidaceae; genus Nocardioides. The sequence goes on from JAEWXC010000042.1 coordinate 18,579, forward strand.
GCCTGGAAGCGGTTCTCCGAGACCGGCGTGGTGGCCGCGGACGCCGTGGTGCTGGCCGCCGGCGGGTTCGTGATGAACCCGGACATGGTCGCCGAGCACACCCCCGCCCTGGGCTCGAAGCTGTTCACCCTCGGCTCGACCTACGACGACGGGCTGGGTCTGCGGCTGGGCGCCTCGGTGGGCGCCGAGCTCAAGCACATGGACGAGCCGTTCATCACCGCGCCGTTCTACCCGCCCTCGCAGCTGGTCAAGGGCATCGTGGTGAACAACCGCGGCGAGCGGTTCGTGGCCGAGGACTCCTACCACTCGCGGACCTCGGGCTTCGTGATGGACCAGCCCGACGCCCAGGCCTGGCTGATCGTCGACTCCGAGCACATCGAGCACCCGGCGATGCCGCTGTGCCCGTTCGTCGACGGGTGGGAGTCCGTCGCGGAGATGGAGAACGACCTGGGCGTGCCGGCGGGGTCGCTGGCCGCCACCCTGGAGCGCTACAACTCCCACGCCGAGCGCGGCGAGGACCCCGACTTCCACAAGGCCCCCGAGTGGCTCGCCCCGCAGGCGACCGGCCCCTGGGGCGCCTACGACCTGAGCCTGGGCACCGCGCTGTACGCGGGGTTCACGCTGGGCGGGATGCGCACCGACGTCGACGGCCGGGTCCAGCGGGCCGACGGCTCGGTGGTCGAGGGCCTGTACGCAGCCGGTTCGTGCGCCTCGAACATCGCCGTCGACGGCAAGTCGTACGCCTCGGGCACCCAGCTCGGGGAGGGTTCCTTCTTCGGCCGCCGTGCCGGGCGGCACGCGGCCTCCCGGGCCTCCTGATCGTTCCATCCCCCCGGCACCTACTGAAACCCCACAGACGTGGGGTTTCAGTAGGTGCGTGAGGGATGCTTCGGTCGCGAACTGACAGGAACCCTCGCTCAGCTCCCACGGCGTCGGTGCCCGGTGACAGGCTGGACGCATGGATGACCTGCTGGCCCGCCGCCTGGCCCACCACGGCCTGGGCGACCCCGCCCCCGACGTGGTCACCGCCGCCCGACGGATGCTGGCGACCCAGGCCCAGGAGTTGTGGGGCGGCCGCTGGGGACTGACCGTGCGCACCGCCACCGGGACCGGCGCCGACGTGGATGCCGCCCTCGATGCGGGCCGGCTGGTCCGATCCTGGCCGATGCGCGGCACCCTGCACCTGGTCCCGGCCGAGGACCTGCACTGGGTGCTGGGCGTGACCGCCGGCCGGATGCGGGCCAAGGTCCGGGCGCGGCACGCCGAGCTCCAGATCGACGCCGCCGGTCTCACCCGGGCCGGCGACGTGCTCCGCGAGGCCCTGGCCGACGGGGGCCTGACCCGCGCCGAGGTGATGGAGCGCTGGCAGGACGCGGGGATCGTCACCGAAGGCCAGCGCGGCGTCCACCTGATCGGGGCACTGGCCACCGACGGGCTGGTCTGCTGGGGACCGGTCGTCCCCCACCCCGACGGCCGGGCAGCACCACGCGAGCAGCGTCTGGTGCTCACCGACCGATGGATCACCGAGCGCACCGACCCCACCGACCCGGCCGCGGAGCTGTTCGTCCGGTTCGTGCGGGGTCACGGTCCCGCGGGAGTGGAGGACTTCGTCTGGTGGACCGGCCTGACCCTGACCGCCGCCCGGGCGGCCGCCGCCGGTGCCGACGACCGGTTGGTCGAGCTGAGCCCAGGACGGTGGGTGCACCCGGACGTCCCGGACACGGCGCCCGACACCGGTCCCGACGCCGACACCGTGCACGCCTTGCCCAGCTTCGACGAGTACTACCTCTCCTACGCCGACCGGTCCCCGGTGGCCGACGACGACCGGCGCGCCGCGGTCGGCCCGGGCCGCAACGGCATGGTCAAGGCCGTGCTGGTGCACCGCGGCCGGGTGGTGGGCACGTGGCGGCGTGCGGACGGATCGGTGACCGAGCTGGGCCGCTGGACCGGGGCGGTGCGCCAGCAGGCAGCCGCAGCACTGGAGGCATTCGGGCGACGGGGCTGACCCCCACCAGGCTCGCGCCGTGTTCAGCGACCAGGTCACCAACGGACTCCTCGCCATCCTGCTCGGCGCGTTCGCCGCGGTGGTGCTGCTCATCCCGGTGGCGGCCTGGTAGTACCGCCGTGACGGCGCGTTCACCGCCCGCGACATCGTCACCCTGGTCGCGGCCGCGGTCTACGGCCTGGCGCTGTGGACCTACACGCTGCTGCCGCTGCCGGCCGGGGGCGACTACACCTGCCAGCCGCTGCAGCTGGAGCTGTTCGACTCGTTCCGCCCGATGTGGGAGAACGGCTTCCAGGGTCCGGCGGCGCTGCTGCGGGAGGCCGCGTTCGCCCAGGTCGCGCTCAACGTGGTGCTCTTCGTGCCGCTGGGGTTCTTCGTCCGGCTGATCCTGCGTCGGGGGGGTGGTGGTCGGCACCCTCGTCGGGTTCGCCACGTCGCTGCTGATCGAGACCACCCAGGGCACCGGGGTGTGGGGGCTGTACGCCTGTCCGTTCCGGCTCTTCGACGTCGACGACCTGCTCACCAACACCGTCGGCGCGCTGGTCGGTTCGCTGCTCTCGGTGCTGTTCGTCGACCGGCGCCGCCGCCAGGTGCGCCTGCCCGACCGGGTGGCCCTGGGCCGGCGCTGGATGGGCATGCTCTGCGACCTGGTGATGCTCTACCCGGTCAGCGGCGCCGCCCAGACGGCCTACCGGGTCTGGCAGATCCACGGCGGGGGTGGCGTGGAGTCGATCGACGCCACCACCCACGCCCTGGTCGGGTTCACCGTGCCCGGGGTGCTGCAGCTGGTCTCGGTGCTGGGCCGCGGACGCACCTTCGGGGAGTGGACCGTGGACCTGCGCACCGTCCCGCGTCCGGGCGTGCCCGTGCTCGGCGCCCGGTTGCTGAAGTTCGCCACCGGGGTCGTCGCGGTGCTGGCGCTGCTGGCCTGGCAGCAGGGGTCCAGCCTGCTGCTGTGGCTGTTCGACCTCGCCACCGCGCTGGCGGCCTGGCCCGGGCGCAACCACCCCGGTCTGGCCAACACCGTCGCCGGACTGCGACTCGAGGTGGACCTGCCCTGCACGGGGACCGCAGCCCCGCAGGAGCGGTGCACCGCCTAGGCTCGCCCCGTCCCGCCCCGCTGCACCAGGAGCACCCATGGACCGCCGCCTCACGGTCGCCCAGCGCGCCAACGTCCCGCCCTTCCACGTGATGGACCTGCTGGCTGCCGCGAACGAGCGCCAACGCACCCACGGGGACCTGGTGAACTTCGTCGCCGGGCAGCCGATGACCGGCGCCCCGGAGGCCGTCCGGGCCGAGGCGGTGCGGCTGCTCTCGGGCACCGACCCGCTGGGCTACACCGAGGCCTCGGGGATCCTGGAGCTGCGCGAGGCCATCGCCCGCCACCACCACCGGGTCCAGGGCATCGAGGTCTCCCCCGAGGACGTCGTGGTGACCACCGGGTCCAGCGGCGGGTTCCTGCTGGCGTTCCTGGCCGCGTTCGAGGCCGGCGACAAGGTGGCCATGGCCCGTCCCGGCTACCCCTGCTACCGCAACGTCCTGCAGGCGCTCGGGTGCCAGGTGCTGGAGATCGACTGCGGGCCCGAGAACCGGTTCCAGCCCACCGTCGAGCAGCTCGACGAGCTGCGCGCCGAGCACCCCGACCTGGCCGGCCTGGTGCTGCTCAGCCCGGCCAACCCCACCGGCACCATGCTGCTGCCGGCCGAGCTGGCCGCGATGGCGCGCTGGTGCGAGGAGTCGGGCGTCCAGCTGATCTCCGACGAGATCTACCACGGCATCGAGTACGCCGACCCGCCGCTGGCCCGCACCGCCTGGGAGACCAGCCGCGAGGCGGTGGTGTTCAACTCCTTCTCCAAGTACTTCTCGATGACCGGGTGGCGGATCGGCTGGATGCTGGTCCCGCCGCGGTTGCGCCGCGCGGTCGACGTGCTCACCGGTAACTTCACGATCTGCCCGCCGGTGATCGCCCAGCGCGCCGCCGTCGCCGCGTTCACCGACGCCTCCTACGCCGAGCTCGACGGCCACGTGCTGCGCTACGCCGAGAACCGGGCCCTGCTGCTCGAGGGCCTCCCCCGGATCGGGATCGACCGGCTCGCCCCCGCCGACGGAGCCTTCTACGCCTACGCCGACATCGGCCACCTCACCGACGACTCGATGGCGTGGGCCAGGAACCTGCTGGCCACCACCGGCGTCGCCGTCGCCCCGGGGATCGACTTCGACACCCGCGCCGGCCACCGGTTCGCCCGGTTCAGCTTCGCCGGCAACCCCGACGAGATCCGGACCGGCCTGGACCGGCTCGGCGAGCACCTGGCGTGACCCCGAAACCCACCACACCGACCCCCGGCACGACGTTTCACCGGCCCGTGCCCGGGAAGGTGCATCCCGACCGTCCGCGGTCGGCTCCGCGGCGCTCGGACGCGGCCGGACCCCGGACACGAGGAGGAGTGCCATGTACGGCGACAGCGGCGTGATCCGCAAGCGGGCGGGCCAGCTGCGCGAGCAGGCCCTCGACCTCCGCGCGATGGCCGAGTCGCTGGTGGGCCGCTCCGACGCCGCGGTGTGGCGCGGCCGGGCGGCGGAGTCGATGCGGACCCGCATCCGCGAACGTGCCACCCACCTGCGCGAGACCGCTGCGGCGCACGAGGACGCGGCCGAGGCGCTGATGCGCCACGCGGAGGCCGTCGAGGACGCGCGTGAGGAGATCGCCGAACGCGCCCGGCGTGCCGAGGTGCTGGTGACCGCCGCACGGGCCCGTCAGGGTGCCGGCGCCGAAGACCCGGTCGACCGGACCCTGCTCGCCTTCACCCCGCCGCCGACCGGTCACCGCGACTGGCTCACCGTCGAACTCCCCGGACTCTGAGGACCCCCCCGATGGCCACGATCGACCTGACCGACCTCCCCGACGCACCCAGCGCCGGGCTGCACCTGCTGGACCCGCTGCCGCGCCGGCTCGCCCTGACCCTGCCGGAGCTGCAGTGGCTGGCGAAGGCCGCCGGTGGCGCGCCGCTGCCCTTCGACGTGACCCAGCCGGGACCGTCGTCCTCGCTGGACAGCCGGCTCGGGCCGAGCCGCGCCTCCGCCGACGACGCCGCCTACCTGGCTGCCCGGGCCTCGCTGCACGACCCCGCCGAGACGCTGCTCCGGCGTGGGCTGGTGGACGAGACCGGTGCTGCGGACCCGACGCTGCTCGGCGCGATCGGCCTGCTGGCCACGCCCCGGGTGGCGCTGGAGATCGACGTCGCGGTGGGCAGCACCCAGGTCAAGGCCTGGCACCGCAGCACCCCGGACGCGGTGGCGACGCTGTCGACCGTGGACGGCCTGGTCTTCGAGATCGCCTGGTTCGCGCCGGAGAAGTGGTCGGGCGAGCTGGCCCGGGTCGCGGCGCTCCCCGAGGACTTCCGCGCCGGCGACAGCGTCGTGCCGCCCGTGATGACCTGCCCCTTCGAGCTCGTCGACGCCGTCGGGGAGGCGCTGGCGCAGTCCCGCACCGACCTGGTGCAGGTGCTGGTGGCCCAGCACCCCGGCACGGTCCGGGTCGACGGGGTGCCGCTCGGCTCGGTGGCCGCGACCCGCGCCCTGCGCTGCCTGCACACCGAGGCGGTCGGCCGGCTGCGGGTACTGGCCGCGACGGTCGAGGACGATCCGGCGCACGGCCGGGAGGTGGGCGTGCTGTCGTGGGTGCTGCTGGCCGACGGGTGGCACGCGCTGGAGGCCGATCCGGACACCACCGACCCCGACGTCCGGGTCCGGCGGGTCGACCCCGCCGAGCTGGCCGCCGACCTCGCCCCGGTCCTGGCGGGGGTGGGCGCGTGAACGCCCCGCAGCAGCCCGGCGTGCAGGCCACCGCCGGCGACAAGTACGCCGACATGCTCGCCCTGGCCGAGCTCTTCGACCGCAGCGGCGAGGAGCTGCGGGCCCGTGCCCAGCTGGGACCCGAGATCCTCACCGACCCCGGCGTCGCCGAGTCCGCCCCGCTCGGGGCCACGACCTGGACCGAGGCCGAGGACCAGGTCCGGCACGCCACGACCGGGCGCCGGGGTCTGCTGACCCGCTCGGTGGAGCTCGACGCGGACGCCCTGGTGGTGCGGGCCACCGTGCTCACCTACCGGTGGATCGACGAGCTCGCCGACGCCGCCTACCGGACCCTGGGCTCCATCGCCGGCCGCGCGGTCGGCTACCTGGCCCCCGAGGTGGCGCTGGGTGGCGCGATCGTCCAGGCCGGGTTGATCGAGACCGACACCCTGGACCGCGAGGGCGTCGCGACCTACCTGAACGAGCTGGCCGAGAACAACCCCGAGTTCCTCGAGCACATCTCCAGCGGCGGCGGCCTCCTCGACGGTCTGCAGATGCGTTCCCTGCTCACGGCCGGGGTGCTCGCCTCGGACGCCGGACCGATGGCCGCCCGCGGCGGGCTGCGCGCCATCGGCGCCGTTCCGCTGGGCACCGACACCCGCAGCGCGCTGCGCGACGCCGCCGGGACGCTGGTGCCGGCCGAGGAGACCGCCGACCCGGTGGCCGCCCGTGGACCGGAGCGTCCCGCGTCGTTGGCCGACCTGGTCGGTGGCGCCCTGGGCGCCGGGCCGGTGGCGACCACGCAGGTCGCCCCGCACCGCTACGTGGTGTGGCTGGGCGGGCCCTCGCGACCCGGTTCGGGGCCGCTGCGCCTGGTCGGCGGCGACGTGACCCGCTACCTGCGCCAGGTGCGCGCCAGCCTGGACGAGCTGGTGAGCACCGACCCCGAGGCCCGGGTGATGCTGGTCGGGACCGGGCAGGGCGGCACGGTGGCGGCCGAGATCGCGGCGAGCCCGGGTGGGCGGCCGCCGGTCGACCAGGTGGTCACCGCCGGTTCGCCGGCCGCGCTGGCACCCCGCATCCCCGAGGAGACCCGGGTGCTGTCCCTGGAGGACCGCTCCGACCCGGTGGCGCTGCTCGGTTCCTTGATGAGCGCCGACGTGACCAACCGGGTCACCGTGGTCTTCCACACCGACGGCTTCGGCCCTGAAGCGTACCTGGCTGGAGCTGCGGAGGCCGACGCCTCCGGGCACCCCGGGCTCGTGGCCGAGCTGGACCGGCTCCGGGAGCTCGACTACCTGGCGTGAGCGTGGCTCAGCGGGCCAGGTCGTGCACGAACTCGCCGAGCTGGACCAGGTTGCGGCACTCGCTCATCGGCACCAGCTCGCCGTAGGCGGTGGCCGCCGAGTCGCCGGTGTCCCAGTGCCGCCGGTGCTCGGGGTTGAGCCACCACGCCTGCCGGGTGTGCTCGACCATCTCACGCAGCGCGGCCCGGTTGAGGTCGGCGTAGTTGGAGCGGGCGTCGCCGAGCACCAGCAGCGTGGTGCGCGGGGTGAGGGCGTCGGAGAACTGGTCGGTGAAGCTGCCGAAGGCGCGCCCGTAGTTGGTCCGGCCCCAGCGGGCGGCGTGCGCGCTGGCCGCGGCGAGGCGTTGCAGCACCTCGGCCGGGTCGGCGCCGGGCACGAACTCGTCGCTGACCTCCACCACCTGGTCGACGAAGGTGAAGGCCCGGACCTTGGTGAACTGGTCGCGCAGGGCGTGCACCAGCAGCAGCGTGAACGAGGCGAAGTGGGACACCGAGCCGGACACGTCGCACAGCACCACCAGCTCGGAGCGGTGCGGCCTCCGAGGCCGGTGGTGGGTGGTCAGCGGCACCCCGCCGGTGGCCATCGAGGCCCGCACGGTGCGCCGGAAGTCCAGCGGCCCCCGCCCGGCGGCGTGGTGCTCCTGGCTGAGCCGGGTGGCCAGACGGCGGGCCAGCGGGGCGATCTCGCGGCGCATCGCGTCGAGGTCCTCGCGTCGGGCGGAGAGGAAGTCGAGCCGTTCCAGGGTGGGGCGCACCGTGTGCTGGGCGACGTGCCGCGGGCCCTTGTCCTCGGCCAGCCGGCGACGGGCGTCGGCCTCGACCAGGGCCTTGAACTGGCCGGTGATCCGGGTGGCCGCCCGGCGTGCCTCGTCCTCACGCCAGCCGTCCTCGACCAGCGCCTGCACCAGCCGCTCCTCCAGTGCGCGCAGATCGACCCGGCGCAGGGCGGTGTGGGAGGACCACTGGCTCAACCCGGGGCCGCGTCCGGGCATGGAACCGAACCGGGCCACCGCCTCGGTGGCCAGGTCGGTCAGGGACCGCTGGCCGCCGGAACCACCGGCCCCGGAGCCCTCGCCCGACCCCATCCCGGCTCCCTCGCCCTCACCCCGCTCGGCGGCCGCGGCGTCGAGCATCGCCTCCAGCAGCTGCTCGGTGAGCGCGCCCAGTGCCTCGGCGGAGTCCCGGCCCACCGCGGTGGCGCGGCCGGGGTCGGGGGCCTCCTCCCCGGGCAGCCCACCGCCCTCGCCGACACGCGCCGGGAACCACAGGTCGAAGAGCGCGTCGAAGGTGGCGCGCTGAGCCTGCCGCTTCACGCAGGTCGCGGCATACGCCTCCCGGACCGTCTCCCGCTCGTCCCAGCGCACCGCCGAGACTGCCGCCACCGCGTCCAGCCCCTCGGCCAGGGAGACGCCCAGCCCGGCGCCGCGCAGCGCCTCGAGCAGGCCCAGGTGACGCTCCAGCAGGCTCATCGGCGCAGCTTCAGCTCACGGACCGCACGGTCGGCGTCGCTGGCGTGCTTGAGCACCACGCCCAGGGTCTCGGTGATGGTCTCAGTGTCGAGGTCGTCGATCTCCAGCGCCACCAGGGTCCGCGCCCAGTCGATGGACTCGGCGATCGAGGGCGCCTTGCGCAGGTCCAGCTCACGCAGCCGGGCCACGGTGCTGACCACCTGGCCGGCGACCTTGGCCTCCAGCCCGGGCACCTGCCCCTCGACGATCTGCCGTTCGCGCTCCGCGTCGGGGTAGTCCAGGTGCAGGTAGAGGCAGCGTCGGCGGACCGCCTCCGAGAGCTCCCGGCTGGCGTTCGAGGTGAGCACCACGAACGGGCGCCGGACGGCGGTGACGGTGCCGAGCTCGGGGATGGTGACCTGGAAGTCGCTGAGCACCTCCAGCAGCAGCCCCTCCACCTCGACGTCGGTCTTGTCGACCTCGTCGATGAGCAGCACCGTGGGCTGCTCGCGCCGGAGCGCGGTCAGCAGCGGCCGGGTGAGCAGGAACTCCTCGCTGAAGATGTCGTCGTGGGTGGCGCTCCACTCCTGCTCGCCGGCGGCCTGGATGCGCAGCAGCTGCTTCTTGTAGTTCCACTCGTACAGCGCCCGGGCCTCGTCGAGCCCCTCGTAGCACTGCAACCGGACCAGGTCCGCGCCGGTGGCCCGGGCCACGGACTTGGCCAGCTCGGTCTTGCCCACGCCGGCCGGGCCCTCGAGCAGCAGCGGCTTCTCCAGGCTGCCGGCCAGGAACGTGGTCAGGGCGGTGGCACGGTCGGGCAGGTAGCCGACGTCGTGCAACCGGGTGGCGGCGTCGTCGGGCGAGGTGAACCAGCTCATGGGTCCATCCTCACCCACCGTCCCGGTGCCACGCCGCGGACTCCCGGGACGACGACGGCCCCGAACACAGGGGTCCGGGGCCGTCAGCCGCAGAGGGAGAGGGATTCGAACCCCCGGTGGGTCTCCCCACGACCGCTTTCAAGGCGGTTCCGATCGGCCACTCCGGCATCCCTCCGTGCACGACGCGCGGGTCGCACGCAGCGCAGTCTAGGCGGTGGTGGACCGTGGCCGACGGTGACCGGCGGGGCCGTTCAGGTCACTCCGAGCCGCCCAGCTCCAGCTCGACCTCGTCGTAGGCCAGGTCGTGCAGCCGTTGCAGGTGGTGGTGGACGTCGGTGAGGAACCGGTCCAGGTCGGCCACCACCGCCGGCACGTCGGCGTCCTCGAGCACCCGCGGGCCCAGGTCGTTGAGCCGGGCGAGCAGTGCGTTGCGCTCACGGATCATCGTGGCCCCGCGAGCCGCCAGCCACCCGTCGGGGTTGCTGGTCTCGCCGACCAGCACGTCGCGGACCCGGGCCATCCGTTGCCGCACACCCCACCGCCACGTGCCCAGGGCGACCCCGGGTTCGGGGGGTGCTGCGAGCGCCTGCCGCAGCTGCTTGAGGACCTGGCTGACCTCGGCGGTGGACGGGCTCGCAGGGGAGCTGGGCCGGGAGTGCTGGGACATGACGGGCCTCCGATGCAGTTCGGCGGAGAGTCGAGTGTGACGTGGATCACGTGAGCGCGGCAACCCCCGCCACGACGACCGGACACCCGGGGCCGTACGGTTCGGCCCGATCGTGCTGGAATGGTCCCGTGGCTTCCGAGTACCGCTTCGCCCCCGCCTTCACCGCCCGCATCCTGGGTCTGACCCTGGTCGGACTGGCGGTGCTGATCCTGCTCTCCACGGCCCTGGTCGCGGTGCTCAACCTGCACAGCGCGTGGCTGCTGGTCCCGGCCGTGGTCGCCCTGGTGGTCGTGGTCGCGATGGCCGTGCGGGTCAGCCGCCGCGGCCCCGCAGTCACCTTCGGCGACGAGGGCTACGTGGTGCGGGGGATCCGGGGCGCCGGGGTCCAGGCGGCGCGGTGGAAGGACGTCGAGGACGCCATCACCACGCACACCCACGGCAGCCCCTGCGTGGTGCTCCGACTGCGCAACGGCACCGCCACGACCATCCCCGTGGAGGTGCTCGCCGGGGACCGCGAGGAGTTCGTCCGCGACCTGCAGCGGCACCTGCGTGCGGGTCAGGGCAACCGCCCCCTCTGAGCACGGGTGGCATCCGATTGGCACCCGCCGAACCCGGCCTTGTAGTCTGGCCCCGCTGCACTGGAGGCGTCGCCTAGTCCGGTCTATGGCGCCCGCCTGCTAAGCGGGTTTGGGGCAAAAATCCCATCGAGGGTTCAAATCCCTCCGCCTCCGCCAGTGGAAGCGACGGAACCCCGTCCAGGGATGGACGGGGTTCCGTGCTTTTGCGGCGTTGTTCCGGCGGGCGGCTCAGCCCGGTCTCAGCCCGCCGACGACTCGTCGCGCAGCCGCGGCTCGGCCCGCTTCTCGGGGCGGACCCCGGACTTGTCGGCGTAGAAGGCCCGGATCCGGTCCATGTCGGCACCCACGTCACCGGTGAGCTCGAACGTGGGCCCGATCCCGGTGGTGCGGGTGGTGCGGTCGACGTAGCCGAGCCCGAGCGGCAGCCCCGCGTCACGGGCGATCCGGTAGAAGCCCGACCGCCAGAAGCCGGAGTTGCTGCGGGTGCCGTCCGGGGTCACCACCAGCAGCGCGTCGGGCTCGCGTGCCATCAGGGCCACGACCTCGCCGACCACGCGGGAGGCGTCCTTGCGGTCCACGGCGATGCCGCCCAGGGCGCGCATCACCGGACCGGCCGGACCCCGGAAGAGCTCCTTCTTGCCGAGCCAGCGCAGGTTCACCCCGGCGTCCCAGGCGATGCCGAGCATCAGCAGGAAGTCCCAGTTGGAGGTGTGCGGTGCCCCGATGACCACGCGCGGGCCGTGGTGTACCGGCTCCTCGCGGACCAGCTGGAACCGGCTGGTGGCCCAGAACAGACGGGCCACGAGGCGGCGCAAGGGGTGGCGGCGGGGTGCACCGGTACTCATCGGACCTCCGGGTCAGGACGGGGAACTGGGGTGAACGGTAGCGGCCCGGGGAGGCCCCGATCCGGTGCGCCCCGGCGCTCGACGTCCGAAGGATGAACTGCAGATCGCTGCATTGCAACGATCTGCAGTTGGTGACTCCGTCACAGCCCGAAATCGTAGGGACAATGGCTCGATGGGCCCCGACCCCACGGGGTCCGGAACAGGGAGGCACTCATCATGAAGTTCATGCAGCGCGTCGTCATCGCCGTCGCCGCCGGTACGTTGGCCGCCACCGCCGTGGCCGGGTTCGCCGGCACCCGCAAGGTCGACACCAGCTGGGGCTACGTGATCCAGGTCGCGAACCGCTGATCGGACGGGGCTCGGGCCCCACCCCCCAGCACCGCACCGGAGTCCTCAGGACTCCTCGAACCCCTCTCGACCCGAGATCCCCCGGCTGCCCAGCACGTACCCCAGCTGGAAGCGCGACTCCACCTCGAACTCGTCCTTCAGGTCCGCCACGTAACCGGCGTAGGTCCGGGGCGAGACACCCAGCCGCTTGGCACTGACCGAGTCGGCATGGCCCTCGATGAGCATCCGCATGGTCATCGCCCGCTGCTCCGCCGCCACCTGCTGCACCAGCGACGTCTCACGGTTGGTGAACGGTCGCGCCCGCTCCCAGGAGCGTTCGAACATGTCGACCAGGTAGGCGACCATCGCGGGCTCGCGGATCGCCAGCGCGACGGCCAACCCCTCGTGGCCGGGGATCACCGCGACCCGGCGGTCGACCACGATCAGCCGGTTGAAGAACTCGTCCAGGGTCCGCACCTCGGCACCGTGCTCACCCACGGCGGCCACGTACTTGTGCGTCACCGAGTGGCGGCGTGCCGAGTGCTGGTAGAGGGTCCGCATCTTCACCCCGCGCTGCAGGGCCGCCACGTCACGAGCCGTCGCCGCAGCCAGGGTCGCGGCGTTGCGGCCGGTCTGCGGCTGCGCGGTCAGCAGCTCGGTCTCCGCGTCGGCCACCAGCCCGGCGATGAACGGGTCGATCGCCTCGGCCCGCACCTCCGAGATCGGGCCCCGGTAGGCCTCGGGCGAGCGGCGCCAGCTCTGCGCCAGCCCGGTGAACGTCTGCGCCCACTGCGCGGACTCGGCCAGCAGCTCGGCACCCTCCTGACCCAACGGGGCCACGACCTGGGCCTGGACGGCGGAGGGGTCGACGGGCACCCAGCCGCCGTGCTCGTCGGAGCTGAGCAGTCCCAGCTCGACCAGCTGGCGGAACGCCGTGTGCTCGTCCCCGGCACCCGGCTCGAGTGCCGGATCCGAGGACAGCAGCCCACCGTGGGCGACCGCACGTTCGTACAGCGCGACGGCCTCGCGCTCGAAGAGTTCCCGGTCAGGTCGGAGCACGCCGCGATCCTTGCACACGCGTGGGGCGCGTCACCCGGTCCCCGCTTTGGACTCGCTGAACCGTGTCGGCTACTCTCTACCTGTTCCTGCCGGAAACGGTGTGAGCGGGCGCCTGTAGCTCAACGGATAGAGCATCTGACTACGGATCAGAAGGTTTGGGGTTCGAATCCCTACAGGCGCGCAGGACACGCAAGGCCCCCGGTCAGCCGGGGGCCTTCGTCGTTCCCGGGCACCGGCCCAGCAGCTCGCCCAGCGCCCGGGCCTCGGAATCGTCCACGGCCAGGTCCCACCGGCTCTTCACCGCGATCCAGCGACGCGCGTAGTCGCACTGGAACGCCTGCCGCGGACGCCACGCGGCGGGGTCGTCGGCCCCCTTGGACGCGTTCGCCGGACCGTCGACTGCCAGGAGGTTCGCCAGGTCGTTGGCGTAGTCGCGACGCCGCTGCGCGCTCCACCGCCACGCACCTGAGAGCCAGGCCTCGGCCAGCGGCACCACGTGGTCGATCTGGACCTCCACCGACTGCCGCGGGTCCTTGAGGTCGCTCATCACCAGGTCCCGGCCGGTGTAGGGGTCGCGCCAGGCCCCGGCCAGCACGTCGTGGTCGCACCGCCCCTGCTGCGCCACCCGGACCGGTGGCTGGTCGAGGGCGTCGCGCAGCAGCACGTCGTCGCGCTGGTTGCAGCCGTTGCCGTCGGTGTCGGCCCAGGCGCTGCCGAACGCGTCGCGGCGGTAGTCGGGCACGTCCGGGTGCCGCTCGGTGCGGCGCAACCCCGCCAGGGCGTCGGCGGCCCGGGCAGCGCCGGGCAGACCCACGGCCGGCTCGGGGCGGGCGTCCTGCCCGGCCCCCACCGTCACCACGCAGCCGGCCAGGAGCACGCCGAGCACCGGGACCAGCAGGGCGAGCACGCACGGGCGGGGCAGCACCACGACAGGATGCCCGAGGGGTCCGACGCGCCTCCTCACCCCCGCCCCGGGCGGAGGGGAGGTCAGAGCGGGGCGTCGGGGTCGATCGAGCGGGTCTCGCGGCGCCGGTTCTTCGAGGCGATCCAGTCGCGCAGGTAGAACTTGGGCAGGATCTTGGCCACCGCGAGCGTCACGTAGACGATCGTGTTGATCGCGACGAAGGCCGCCAGCACGGCGATGAACTCCGAGCGCAGGGTCTCCTCGGGCAGCAGGATCCCCTGCGGCACCAGTGCGGTGTTCACTCGTCCTCCCCGTGGGCCCGCTTGTCACCGGCCACGACGTGCTTCCACGCCGCCTCCTTGGCCCAGGACAGGTCCCAGATGCCCTTGACGAACACGACGTTGAGGAACATCGCGTAGAACAGCTCGGGGAACAGCGTCAGCCCGAGCAGCCGGGCCCGCCAGCCGCCGCGCCACACCGTGACCACCCGTTCGAGCACGAAGACCGCACCCACGCCGAGCCAGAACGGGAACCAGACCCAGGTGTCGGTCGCGACCACCATCATCAGGATCAGCGTGAGGTAGGAGCCGAGCGCGATGACGCCGTAGCCGATCCCCAGCTGCTGGGCCCAGTAGCGCATCGTGGCGGGCCGCATGCCGTACTGGCCCAGGTTCTCCAGGGCACCGCGCTGCCAGCGCAACCGCTGGGCCCACAGGGTCCGCCACGACGGCATCACCTCGGTCACCACCGTGCACTCGGGCGGCGAGATCATCAACGCACCCAGCGACTTCAGGGCGATCGTCAGCTCGTTGTCCTCGGTCAGCGCGACCGTGTCGTAGACGTCGCCGGGGATGCCGGGCAGCAGGGCGCCGCGCTCCGCAGCGACCGCACGCAGGGCCCGGGCCCGGAACACCGACGCGGTGCCGGTGAGCACGAAGACCCGGCCGCGACGGCGCTTGAGCTCGCGCTGGTAGCGGGCGTACTCGTTGCGCTGGAACTGGCCGATCAGTCCGCCGCCCTCCTCGCCGTAGAAGAGCCCGCCGACGGCCATCAGGGCACGGTCCTCGCTGAGCCGGCGGATCGCCCCGGCCAGGAAGCCGGGGTCGAGCTGGGTGTCGGCGTCCATCACCATGACGCAGTCGTTGTCGCCCATCCCGTCCAGCACGCCGCGCAGCGCCTGGTTGAGCCCCCCGGCCTTCTTGCCGCGGTTGCGCACCGTCTCGAAGACCTCGACCCCGGCTGCCTGCGCGAGCTCGACGGTCCGGTCGGTGCAGTTGTCGGCCACGACCACGACCCGGTGCGGCGGAGGGTCCTGCCGGGCCAGGGAGTCCAGCGTCTCGACGATGCAGTCCTCCTCGTTGTGCGCCGGGATCAGCACCGTGATGGTCACCGGACCGGCGTGCACGCCGCGGGTCTCGGCCATCACCAGCTGCGGCGCCAGAGGCATCCGTTCGGGGTCGGTGGAGGTGCGCGCGCGGGTCGCGATCCGCCGCTCCACCGCCGCCACCCCGGCGGCCAGCAGCAGCGCCACCCCCATGCTGGCCAGCAGCACGCTGCTCGGCGGCGCGTCGGTGTCGTAGAAGACCCTCCAGAGACCGAGGACCACGCCCTCGTCCGGTCGTTCGCCCGGCTCCGGGTCGCCGGCCGACACGGCCAGCCACAACAGCAGCGCACCCAGCGCCGCCACCCCCAGGATGCCGATCCCCACGAGCCGCGGGAACCACGTCCTCACTCCGTCACACCCCCTGTACCTGCGCCGGGGCGCAGGTGGATCTCCATGAACTCCTCGACCGGGACGGGTCGCCCCACCAGGTAACCCTGGGCCTGGTCGACACCTTCCTCACGCAGCACCTCGAGCACCGCGGGGTCCTCGACGAACTCGGCGATGGTGCGCTTGCCGAGCCCCCGGGCCACCCCCGCGATCGAGCGCAGGATGGTGCGGTCGACCTCGGAGTGGTGGCTGTCGGCCACGAACTCTCCGTCGATCTTCACGTAGTCGAAGAGCAGGTGCTTGAGGTAGTGCAGCGAGCCGTACCCTGCGCCGTAGTCGTCGAGCGCGAATGCGCAGCCCAGGTCGACCAGCCGCTCGGCGAACTCCCGGGCCACCGCCACGTCGGCCACGGCCGCGGTCTCGGTGACCTCGAAGATCAGCGCCCCGCGGCCCACGCAGTTGCGGGCCAGGGCCTCGCGGATGGTGCGCTCGATCTCGGGGTTGCCGATCGAGTATCCCGAGAGGTTCACCTGCAACCGGAACCCGGGGTGCACCTGCTGCAGCCGGGCCAGCAGCGGCACCGAGTGCCGGGCCACCCAGGCGTCGATCTTGGTCATCAGACCGGTGCGTTCGGCGATCGGCAGGAACGCGCCCGGCGGCTGCAGGCCGTCCTCGGTGCGCATCCGCAGCAGCACCTCGGCGCTGCCGATCTCCCCGGTGGCGACCTCCATGATCGGCTGGAGGTGCAGCTCGAACCCGTCGGTGGCCAGCGCCTGCTCGATGCGCTCCTCCCACTCCATCCGGACCGAGAGCTGCAACGGGCGCAGGTCGCCCTCGGCCAGCACGACCGCCTGGTCCCGGCCCCCGTCCTTGCTCTCGTACATCGTCATGTCGGCCAGGGCCAGCACGTCGGCAGTGTGGTCGGCGGCCGAGCGGAACGACAGTCCGCCGACGCTGGCGGTGACCCGGCGTCCGGCGCCCTCGAGCGTGGCGGTGTACTGGCGCACCTGCTCGACCACCACGCTGGCGACCCGCTCGACGCCGCGCTCGTCGCCCTCGGTGAGCAGGATGACGAACTCGTCGCCGCCCAGCCGGCCGACCACGTCGGAGCCCCGCACGGCACCGGTCAGCAGCTTCGCGACCTCGACCAGCATCCGGTCGCCGGCGTTGTGCCCCAGGGTGTCGTTGACCTGCTTGAAGTGGTCCAGGTCCAGCAGCAGCACCCCACCGGGCGCGCAGCCGTCGGGGTGGGCGGCCAGGTGGGCCTCGAGCTGGCGGCTGAAGCCGCGACGGTTCGCCACCCCGGTCAGCACGTCGTGGTCGACCAGGTGCGAGAGCCGGTCCTGGTACTGGCGACGCTCGGAGATGTCGACCAGGTTGACCAGGAGGATCTCCCCCAGCGCCCGGTCCGGGATGATCCGGCTGCTCAGCGCGACGGTGCGCTCGGAGCCGTCGGCGCTGCGCAGCACGCAGTCGTCGGTCACGGTCTCCTCGTCCTCCGAGGCCGCCAACCGGGCCAGGTGGCGCCCGAGTCCGTCGTCGCCCATCGGCGCGTAGCGGGTGAAGTCGTCCCCCACGACCGCGGTCTCGGACCGGCCCAGCCAGCTGGCCAGGGCCGCGTTGACGGCCATGATCCGGCCGCTGCCGTCCAGCAGCGCCACCCCGTGCGGGCTGGAGTGGAACAGCTTCTCGACCCGGTCGGTGGCCGCCTCGGCCCGGGCCTGGGCGCGCGAGCGGCGCCGGACGAGCTGCTGGATGACCGGTCCGATGGTGACGGCGACGGCGGTGAGGATGAGACCGCGCCGGATGTCGCCCAGCGGATAGTCCGGCGGCCCGATCGCGAGGATCGGCAGCAGCAGGCACATCAGCGCCAGCACGCACGCGCCCCACAGCTCACGCCGGGTGCCGGTCAGGGCCAACCACAGGATCGGGACCAGGTAGATCGCGGAGATCCCGGAGGCCACACCACCGGCGGCGTCGCGGGCGACCAGCGCGAAGAGGAAGAACAGGTAGGCCGCGGCGGGCTCGCGCCAGGTCCGCTCGGGGAAGGTGATGCTCCAGGCGAACAGCGCTGCGACGACCGCCAGGCACAACGTGGCCGCGGTCCACTGCACCCACCGCACCTCGTCCAGCGGGACCAGCTCGGAGACCAGCACGGCCAGCCCGATGAACCCGACCGGGAGAGCCATCCGGACGGTGGCGCGCTCGACGCCAGCGGGCCGGAGGAAGGAGGGGGGTGTCGGCACCCGGCGATCGTAGCCACTGCGCGGCCCCCTCTCGTGCACGTCCGTAGGCTCGGCACCATGAAGATCTCCTCGATCCCCACCGCCCCGCTCACCACCCTCGGACTGGTCGGGGGCTTCGTGCTGGCCAACCGCACCGGCAACCGTCCGCTCGGTGGCGTCGTGATGGCCGCCGCCAACGCCGCAGCGCTGCCGGCCTGGGCCTCCCGGGGACCGGCGACCGCGGCCGGGCTCAGCGCGCTCTACTGGGGCTCGATGGGCCTCTCGCACCCGCTGGCCAAGAAGATCGGCACCTGGCCGTCGGTCGCGACCGTCGCGGCGCTGTCCGCCGGTGCCGCCTGGGCGGCCAGCGACCGGCGGCGCTGACCCCGGGCGCGCCGGGGACCACCGTTCGGGCGGAAGCGGGTTTCCGGGCCGTTGCTCTGCGGCAGGATGCCCCCACCACCCGTGGACCGGAAGGACGACCCCGATGCGCAGCCCCCTCTTCGACGCCTCGCACAACGAGAGCCAGAGCCAGGACCCGTTCGTCCTGCAGTCGAACTACATGCTCAAGGCCACCCTCGGGGCACCGGTGGTCGCCGCGAAGGGCTCGATGGTCGCCTACCAGGGCCAGGTGACGTTCGAGCACAAGTCGTCGGGCTCGTTCGGCAAGATGATGAAGCGGATGGTGACCAGCGAGGACACCCCGTTGATGACCGTCCAGGGGCAGGGCGACGTGTTCTTCGCCGACCTGGGCAAGAACGTCTTCCTGATCGACCTCGACGGGCCGCAGGACGCGCTCAGCGTCTCCGGCTCCAACCTGCTGGCGTTCCAGTCCTCCCTGGAGTACGACGTGCACCGGGTCAAGGGCGCCGGGATGCTCACCGGTGGTGTCTTCAACACCCTGCTGCGCGGCCAGGGGAAGGTGGCCCTGACCTGCGACGCCACCCCGCTGATCCTGGACTGCTCCCAGCAGCCGACCTACGTCGACATGAACGCCGCGGTGTGCTGGTCGGCGAACCTGACCCCGGGCATCCAGAACTCGATGAACGTGAAGTCGATGCTGCGCGGCGGCACCGGCGAGGCGTTCCAGTACGTGTTCCACGGTCCGGGCTTCGTGGTGCTGCAGCCCTCCGAGGGCCTGCAGATCCCCACCAACGAGACCTCCTCGGGCAGCGCCGGGGGCATCGGCAACCTGTTCAGCTGAGGCGCCCGGTGGACCCTGGTCTGGTGGTGACCGGCCCCGTCCTCACCTGGCGGGGGCCGGCGCCGCACCACTTCGTGGCCGTGGAGGGCGACGACGCCGCCGACCTGACCGAGCTGATGCCCCAGGTGACCTACGGCTGGGGCATGGCGCCGGTGCGCTGCCGGCTCGGGGCCACCGAGTGGGAGACGTCGTTGTGGCCCCGCGAGGGCCGGTGGCTGGTGCCGCTCAAGGCGGCGGTGCGGCGCAGCGAGGGCGTCGGGGTGGGCGACGTGGTCACCGTCGAGCTCGAGGTGCGCGGCGCCCCGGGCCGGTGACCCCGGCTCAGGCCGAAGGTGCTGCCCGCAGCGCCGGGAGCACCGTCTCGGCGAGCAGCCGCAGGCTCGCCCACGACGGCTCCGCGGGCAGCCCGCCGCAGGCCGGGTGGGTGGTGACCAGGCCGAGCGCCCCGGTCCGGCACCGGTCGATGAGGTCGTCGGGGTGCAGCACCACGTACACGCCGCGGCTGCGCATCTCCTCGACGGTGTCGCTGGGGTCGGCCACGAACGCGGCCCGCTGGCCGCCCGTGCCCTCCTCCTCCGCCCAGAGCCGGTAGCCCCGGGCGTCGGCGAGCAGGTGGTGTCCCCACCGCTCCCAGAACTCCTCGGGGTCCTCGGCACAGAAGACCGCGGCCGGGCCGGGGGTCGGCGCCAGCACGAACCCCGGGTCCCGGCCGTGCTCGGCGCAGGTGGCGCGGTACAGGTCCACCAGGTCGCGGTCGGGGGTCTGCGGGGCGAACCCGAGCCCCAACCGGGCGGCACGGCGCGCGGCTGCCGCTGATCCGCCGCCGACGAGCAGGAACGGGTGCGGCTGGCTGAACGGGGTCGGGGTCACCCAGACGGTGCGGCCCTCGTGCTCCACCGGCTCCCCGGTCCACAGCTGTTGCAGCAGCACGATCGCGGACCCCAGGTCGCGGCCCCGGGTGGCCCACGGCTTCGCCAGCTGCTCGTACTCAGCACGGCGGTAGCCCAGGCCCACCACGTGGCTCACCCGGCCGGCCGACAGGTGGTCCAGCACCGCCAGGTCCTCGGCCAGACGGACCGGGTCGTAGAGGTTGACCAGCAGGGCCGAGACCGTGATCGGGATCCGGGTGGTCCGGGCCACGAACGCCGAGGCGAGCAGCAGCGGGCTGGGCAGGTACCCGTCGACCGACCCGTGGTGCTCGGAGACGACCAGGCCGCTGAACCGGTGCTGGTCGACGTAGCCGGCCTGGTCCAGCGCCCGGGCGTGGACCTCCTGGCGGGTGGCCCGGTCGGCGCCGGGGGTGCGCAGGTCGTAGCGGGCGATGAACGGGACGCGCGACATGGCCCCATCCAAGCAGCAGCAACGCCCGAGGGGCGCCCACCTCTCGGTGGACGCCCCTCGGGACGGGTGCTCAGGGAGCGGGGACTCAGTCCTCCAGCGCCTGGGCGACGCGGCGGTGCGCCTCCCAGATCTCCTCGGGCATGTTCGGGAACTGCTCGAGGTGCTCGGCGCGGTAGCCCATCTCCTGCTGCCAGCGACGGGTGTCGATGTCCAGCACGGTGTCCAGGTCGGCGGCGTCGATCTCGAGGCCCTCGAGGTTCAGCTCCTCCTTGGTCGGCAGGATGCCGACGGGGGTCTGGCGGCCGGTGACCTCACCGTTCTTGAGCTGGATCAGCCACAGCAGCGGGCGCAGGTTGTCGCGGTAACCGGGCCACAGGAAGCGACCGTCCTCGCCACGCTGGAACCAGTTGACGTGCGCGAAGATCGGCTTGTCGGAGGCAGCGTTGATGATGTCGAGGTAGTGGCGCGCGTAGTCGCCCTCGCCGTAGGCCATGAACGGGCGGTTCGACATCGGGTCGTAGCGGAGCACGCCCTCCTTGCCCTCGGCGGCGAAGGTGGCCTCGGCGCCCAGGGTCAGGCCGTCGTAGACGCCCTCGGCCACGTCGGTGATCGCACGGATCAGCGGCTCGCGGTCACGGGTACGACCACCGAAGATGATCGCGTCGACCTCGACACCGGCCGCCTCGTCGAAGTCCGCGGCGATGTTCGGGACCTGGGTGAGGGTGGTGGTGAAGCGGCTGTTGGGGTGCGCCCACGGCTCGTTGGCCTGCTCCGGGTTGCGCTCGGAGATGAGCTGACCCTTCCAGTCCTCCCAGCCGGTGACGTCGGCCGGCGGCTCCTCGGTGCGGCCCTCCCACCAGACCTCCTGGGTGGTGGGGTTGTAGGCCACGTTGGTGAAAATCACCTGGGTGCCCTCGGCCAGCGAGCCGAGCGCGGTGGGGTTGGTGACCTCGTTGGTGTCCTTGGCGACACCGAACACACCGTTCTCGGGGTTCATCGCCATCAGCTTGCCGGTGGTCTCGTCGACCCACAGCCAGGCGATGTCGTCGCCGTAGAAGAAGACCTCGTAGCGGTCGCCCAGGGCGTCCGGCGGGAGCATCATCGCGAGGTTGGTCTTGCCCGAGGCGGACGGGAAACCACCGGTGACGTGGTACGTCTTGCCGGTCTCCTTGTCCTTGATGCCGATGAGCATGTACTGCTCGGCCAGGAACTTCTTGGAGTCCCAGCCGTCGTAGGCACCCTGGCGCAGGCCGTGGGCGATCTTGCCGAGCAGGGCGTTGCCGCCGTAGCTGGAGCCGTAGTGCAGGATCGTGCGCTCGTCGGCGACGGTCACGAACCAGCGCTGGTCCTCGTCGGTGCCCTGGCCCAAGTTGGGCAGGTCGCCGGTGACGTGGACGGCGCGCACGAACTGGTTGTCGTCGGCCAGGTCGTTGACGTACTCGACGCCGACGCGGGCCATGCGGATCATGTGCAGCACGACCGGACGGTTGTCGGTCAGCTCCACGCCCACGCCCCACGGAGCCAGCGCGTTGCCCGCCGGAGCCATCAGGTAGGGGATCACGTACATGGTCTTGCCGGCGGAGGCGCCCTTCATCCGGTCCAGCAGGACCGGCTTCATCTCCGAGGACGGCTTCCAGTTGTTGTAGACGCCCTGGTCCTTGGCGTCGTTGGTGGCCACCACGGTGCGCTCCTCGGAGCGGGCGGTGTCCTTGTGGTAGCTGCGCGAGTAGTAGCGCCCCTCACCGGCGGGCAGCAGCTCGCCGGCCTCGAGGGCCTCGGCCACCAGGCGAGCGTCGTCGGAGGCACTGACGACCTCGACGTTCTCGGCGCCGGTGTGCGCGGCCCAGTGCTTGACGTACTCACGCACAGCCGGGTTCTTCAGACCTGCCGCATCGAGCACGGCATCCACGTCGACCATCTCTGCTCCAGTCCTCGCTCCCCCGGGCGGACCCCGGGTGACAGCACATGTTTGAGCGGCACGTTACCGCGCTGTTACGCACGCTCCGAATGGTGGGGGACCCGTGAGACGCACCGCGGGGGCGCTGGCCCGGTGCGACGTGCCCGGAGGGCGTGTCGAGGGTCACCCCTAGGGTGGCCCCGACATGACTCTCCACCTGCACCACGCGACCCGTACCGACCTCCTGGCCGACGGCCTGGCGGAGCTGCTCGGCGCCCCGCTGGCCGACCCGTTCGCCACCGAGGTCGTGGTGCTGCCCGCGCGGGGCGTGGAGCGGTGGTTGACCCAGCGCCTGGCGCACCGGTTGGGCACCGGGGAACGGGGCGGCGACGGCATCTGCGCGGGCGTCCGGTTCACCTCGCCGCACTCGCTGGTCTCGATGCTGCTGGCCCGGGACGCCGAGGACCCGTGGTCGCCGGACCGGCTGGTGTGGCCGCTGCTGGAGGTGATCGACGCCTCACTGGACGACACCCGGTTCAGCACGCTCGCCGCCCACCTCGGGCACGGGTCGGACTCCCCCGGTTCGCGGCGGCAGCGCCGGTTCGGGGTGGCCCGTCGGCTGGCGGGCCTGTTCGCCTCCTACGCGGTGCAGCGCCCTGCCCTGCTCACGGGGTGGCGGGCCGGTGAGGAGACCGACGGTGCCGGCGGCCCGCTGGACGACGACCTGGCCTGGCAGGCCGAGCTGTGGCGCCGGCTGGTGGAGCTGATGGCCTCCGAGCACGGCCTCACCCCGCCCGACGAACGGCACGCGAGCACCCTGGCGGCGCTGCGCGCGGGGACCCTCACCGGACTCGACCTGCCCGGTCGCCTCTCGCTGTTCGGGCACACCCGGTTGCCGGCCACGGAGGTCGAGCTGCTCGAGGCACTGGCCGCGGAGCGCGACGTGCACCTGTGGATGCAGCAGGCCTCCCCGGCCCTGTGGGGTGACCTCGCCGACACCGCCGACCGGGGTCCGGTGCGCCGACGCGACGACCTCTCCGCCCGGACCGTGCGGCACCCGCTGCTCGCCTCGCTGGGGCGCGACGCGCGGGAGCTGCGCCGCACCCTGGGCACCCGGGCGGTCGAGCAGGTGCTCACCGCACCGGAGCGGCCGTCGACGCTGCTGGGCTGGCTCCAGCACGACCTGCAGCACAACCAGGCGCCCACCGGCGACCCGGCCCGGGTGCTGTCGCCGGAGGACCGGTCGGTGCAGGTGCACGCCGCCCACGGACCGGCGCGACAGGTCGACGTGCTGCGGGAGGTCCTGGTCGGCCTGCTCGAGGACGACCCGACCCTCGAGCCCCGCGACATCCTGGTGATGTGCCCCGACATCGAGGGGTACGCCCCGCTGGTCCAGGCGGGCTTCGGCCTCGCCGACGTGCACGGCCGGGTCGCCGGCCACCCCGCCCACGACCTCCGGGTCCGGCTGGCCGACCGGGCCCTGGGCGCCACGAACCCGCTGCTCGGCGCCGCCGCGACCCTGGTGGAGACTGCCCAGGGCCGGCTGCGGGCCACCGACGTGCTCGACCTGGCCGCGTCCGCGCCGGTCCGCGCCCGGTTCGGGTTCACCGACGACGACTTGGCCGTGGTGGACGGCTGGGTCCGTGAGGCGGGCGTGCGGTGGGGCCGGGACCTGGCCGACCGCGGACGGTTCGGGCTGACCACGGACGCGAACACGTGGTGGGTCGGCCTGCGCCGGGTGCTGCTCGGTGCCGCCGTCCAGGGCTCCCCGGACCACGCGCTGGCCGGGGTGCTGCCGCTGGACGACGTCGGCGACGGCGACCTGGACCTGCTCGGCCGGTTCACCGAGTTCGTCGACCGGCTGCTGCGGTTCACCGAGCGGGCCGAACGGGCCGACACGGCCGACGACTGGACCTCCGCGCTGACCGACGCGGTGCACCAGCTGACCGCCACCGCGGTCGAGGACACCTGGCAGCTGGCCCAGTTCGACCGGGAGATGGCGCGCACGGCGGCGGGGGCCGCCGGCACCCAGCTCACCCGCGCCGACGTCCGTGCCCTGCTCGCGCACCGGCTGCGCGGGCGCCCCACCCGCTCGAACTTCCGGACCGGCACGCTGACGGTCTGCACGATGGTGCCGATGCGCTCGGTGCCGCACCGGGTGGTGGCGCTGGTCGGCCTCGACGACGGCACCTTCCCCCGGATCGCGGGCGTGGACGGCGACGACGTGCTGGCCCGCGCCCCGCTGACCGGGGAGCGCGACGTGCGTTCCGAGGACCGGCAGCTGCTGCTGGACGCGGTCTGCTCGGCCACCGAGACCCTGGTCGTCACCTACACCGGCCGCAGCGAGGAGACCGGCGACCCGCGTCCTCCGGCGGTGCCGCTGGGTGAACTCCTCGACGCCCTGGACCGGACCGCCGCGGCGCCGGTGCGCGACCAGGTGCTGGTCGAGCACCCGCTGCAGCCCTTCGACGAGCAGAACCTGGTCCCCGGGGCACTGACCGGGAGCGAGGCGTTCACCTTCGACACCTCCGCACTGGCCGGGGCCCGCTCGGCCCGGGATCCGCGGCCCCGCGAGCCGCTGCTGCTCACCAGTCCGCTGCCCGCCCCCGCACCCGAGCCGGGTCCGGTGACGGTGTCCCTGAGCGACCTGCACGCCTTCCACGCGCACCCGGTCCGGGCCTTCCTGCGGCACCGGTTGCGGGTCACGACGCCGCTGGACCCCGAGCAGGCCGACGACGCCGTGCCGATCAGCCTGGAGGGCCTGGCGAAGTGGGGCGTGGGGGAACGGCTGGTGCAGGACGTGCTGGCCGGGGTGGCGCCGCCCGAGGCGATGCAGGCCGAGCTGATGCGGGGCCACCTGCCGCCGGGCGAGCTCGGCTGGGCGGTGATCGACGAGGTGAAGTCCGCCGTCGTGCCGCTGGCGAGCACCGCGACCACGCTGCGCGCCGGGACGCCGCGGACCCTGGACGTGGACATCGACCTGGGTGACGTGCGGGTCGTCGGCACCGTCGCCGACATCTTCGGCAACAACGTCGTCCGGGTCGGCTACTCCAGCCTGGGCGCGAAGCAGCGGCTGGCCGGCTGGATCGACGCGCTGGCCCTGGCGGCCGGGTACCCGGACGAGAACTGGACCGTGCACTCCCTGGGCCGGTACCGGCACAGCGCCCAGGCCGCGATCATCTCGCCGCTGCCCGAGTACGAGGCCCGGGACTGGCTCCGCGACCTGGTGGCGGTCCGGGCGCGCGGACTGACCGAGCCCCTGCCGCTGCCGGTACGCACCGGGCTGGCCTGGGCCGAGGGGTACCGGCGCGGTTCCGACGCCGACGCCGACACCGCCGCGGTCCGCGAGTGGGTCACCCCCCGCTTCGGCGGCAACGGGTTCCCCCGCGAGGACGCCGACGCCTGGCACGTACGGGCGTTCGGGCCCGCTGCGCCGTTCGACGTGCTGGCCACACCGCTGGCCGCCGGCGAGGAGGGCCACGGTCACCGGTTGGGGCACTACGCCCAGCGGGTGTGGGGACCACTGCTGAACGGCAACGAGCAGGTCCGGGGGATCTACTGATGGACACCTTCGACATCACCGGGCCGCTGCCCACCGGCACCACGCTGCTGGAGGCCAGCGCCGGCACCGGCAAGACCTGGACCATCGCCGCCTTGGTCACCCGCTACGTGGCCGAAGGCATGGCGACCCTGGACGAGCTGCTGGTGGTCACCTTCACCCGGGCCGCCAGCCAGGAGCTCCGCGACCGGGTGCGGGGTCAGCTCGACGAGGCCGTCGCCCTGCTCGCCGACCCGGGCCTGGCCGACCCCGACAACCCGCTGCACACCCACCTGCTCGACACCGACGAGAGCACCCGCGCGACGCGCCGCGACCGGCTGACCGACGCGTTGACCTCGTTCGACGCGGCGACCATCGCCACCATCCACCAGTTCTGCCACCTGGTGCTGCGGGGGCTCGGGGTGGCCGGTGACACCGATGCCGAGGCCACGCTGGTCGAGGACCTGGACCAGCTGACCGACGAGGTCGTCGACGACCTGTACCTGGCCCGGTTCGGCGGCGAGCGGACCCCGCGGCTCTCCCACGCCACCGCCCGCACCATCGCCCGCGCCGTGGTGGAGGACCCCGACGCCCGGATCGAGCCGACCGAGGCCTGCGACACCGACCCCGGCTCCGCCACCGCCGAGCGGGTGGGGTTCGCCACCGAGGTGCTGGCCGAGCTGGACCGGCGCAAGCGGCAGCAGGGGGTGCTCAGCTACCACGACCTGCTCAGCCAGCTCGCCGACGCGCTGCGCTCGCCCGACGCCCCGGCCCGGGACCGGATGCGGCAGCGCTGGAAGGTGGCGCTGATCGACGAGTTCCAGGACACCGACCCGGTCCAGTGGCAGGTCTTCGAGCGGGCCTTCGCCGGCACCTCGACGCTGGTGCTGATCGGGGACCCCAAGCAGGCGATCTACGCGTTCCGTGGCGGCGACGTCACCACCTACCTGCAGGCCGCCGCGAGCTCCACCACCCGGCAGACCCTGGGCGTGAACCACCGGGCCGACAGCGACCTGGTGGACCGGTTGCAGGTCATGCTCGGCGGTGCTGCGCTGGGCTCCGAGGACATCGTGGTGCACGACGTCCGCGCCCGACACCAGGGTTCCCGCCTGACGGGCGCCGGCGACCCGGTCCGGCTGCGGGTGGCCCGCCGCGAGGAGCTGGGCCGGGCACCGCAGGCCAAGGTGCCGATGGACGTGTGGCGCCAGCACGTCACCACCGACCTGGCCCATGACATCAAGCGGCTGCTCACCAGCGGAGCCACGTTCGACGACGGCGACGGCCCCCGTCCGGTGGCCCCCGGGGACGTGGCGGTCCTGGCGGCACGTCGACGGGACCTGGCCGCTGCCCAGGTCGCGCTGGCCGAGGTCGGGGTGCCGTCGGTGCTCGGTGCCGGCGGGTCGGTGTTCGACACCCCCGCGGCGACCGAGTGGCTGACCCTGCTCGAGGCCCTGGAGCGGCCGCACCAGGCCGACCGGGTCCGGGCTGCGGCGCTGACCTCCTTCTTCGGGGTACCGGTGGAGGCGCTGGACGCCGACACCACCGCGGACGGGGCCGACCTGACCGACGAGCTCTCCGAGCGCGTGCGCGACCTGGCCGGGGTGCTGGCCGGCCGGGGTGTCGCAGCGGTCCTGGAGTGCGCGGTGCTGGACGGCCTCACCGAGCGGGTGCTGGCGGTGACCGACGGCGAGCGCACGCTCACCGACCTGCGGCACCTGGGTGAGCTGCTGCACCGGGCCGCGGTCCGGGAACGCTGGGGCGTCGTCGGGCTGCTGGGCTGGCTGCGCGAACAGGTGCACGAGGGCTCCCAGGTGGTGGGCAGCGAACGGACCCGGCGCCTGGACTCCGACGCCGCCGCGGTGCAGCTGGTGACCGTGCACGGCAGCAAGGGGCTGGAGTACCCGGTGGTCTACCTGCCGACCCTGTGGGACCGCTACGTCGGGGACTCCGACGAGACGCTGCTGCACCACGACGACACCGGGCAGCGGTGCCGCGACGTCGGCGGCCCCGGCTCCCCGTGGCGCCGGGCGGCTGCGCAGCGGTCCGGGCGGGAGGACGCCGGGGAGTCGCTGCGGCTGCTCTACGTGGCCCTGACCCGCGCCCAGAGCCAGGTCGTGCTCTGGTACGCCGGCGGCCACAACGCCCCCGACTCGCCGCTGCACCGGATGCTGTGGGGGCGCAAGCCCCGGCAGAGCGCCGTGCCGGACCGGCAGCCCCTGGTCAACGACGACCGGGTCGTCGAGATCGTCGGGCACTGGCGCGACGCCGGGGCACTGACCCCCGAGCTGGCCGTGCCGGTCCCGGTCGACCCCGACCCGCTGCCCGAGTCGCGGCCGGAACTGTCGGTGCGCCGGTTCACCCGCGAGGTGGATACCGAGTGGCGCCGCACCTCCTACTCGGCCCTCTCGGCGGCCGCGACCCCGACGGTGGCCGCGGAACCCGAGCAGCCGGCCGAGACCGGGGACGCGGAGCTGCTGGACCTGGCCGAGGACACCGCGCCCGAGCACCTGGACCTGATGGCGGTGGCCTCGCCGATGGCCGACCTGCCGGTCGGCGCCACGTTCGGCTCGCTGGTGCACGCCGTCCTGGAGCACGCCGACCCGGCGGCCGACGACTTCGCCGCCGAGGTGCGCCGGCACGTCCTCGAGCAGCTCGAGTGGTGGCCGGTCCCGCTGGACGTCGACGAGCTGACCGGCGCCCTGGTGCAGGTCTGCCGCTCCCCGATGGGTCGCCTGACCGGTGACCGCACCCTGTTGCAGGTCGGCCGCGCGGACCGGTTGGCCGAGCTCGACTTCGAGATCCCGCTGGCCGGTGGCGACGTGGCCGGCTACCCCGCCGACGAGGTGCGGCTCGGTGACCTGGCGCCCCTGCTGCGCCGGCACCTGGCCGCCGGTGACCCGCTGCTCGCGTTCGCCGGCACCCTCGAGCACGACCCCGCCCTGGCCGACCAGGCCCTGCGGGGCTACCTCACCGGGTCGATCGACGTGGTGCTGCGGGTCGAGGTCGACGGCGCCACCCGCTACCTGACCGTCGACTACAAGACGAACTGGCTGGGCACCGGCCAGGCACCGCTGACCGCGCACGACTACCGGCCGGCCCGGTTGGACGAGGCGATGGGTCACTCCGACTACCCGCTCCAGGCGCTTCTGTACACGGTCGCCCTGCACCGCTACCTGCGCTGGCGGCTGCCCGACTACGACCCGGCCCGTCACCTGGGTGGCGTGCTCTACCTGTACCTGCGCGGCATGTGCGGCCCGGAGACGCCCGTCGTGGACGGCTCCCCGTGCGGTGTCTTCGCCTGGCAGGCACCTCTCGGCCTGGTCACCGCGCTGTCCGACCTGCTCGACGGGGCCCGCCCCCACGACCCGGAGGTGAGCCGGTGACCACCACCCCCGCCGCCCTGCGGCCCCGCACCGCCGAGGACCGCGACGTCGCCGTCGGCGCGACCGGCCTGCTCGGGACCTTCAACCGTGCCGGGATGGTGGCCGCCGGTGACGTGCACGTCGCCAGCACGCTCGGGCGACTCGCCGGGGAGGACGACCCGTCGGTGCTGCTCGCCGCGGCCTTGACCTGCCGGGCGGTCCGGGACGGCTCGGTCTGTCTGGTGCTCGCCGAGGCGGCCACGAGCCTGCTGCCGGAGTCCGGGCCGGTGCGCGAGGCCGCCACCCCGGCGGGGGCCGAGGAGAGCGCCGAGACCCCCAGCGAGGTCGCCGACGCCCTGCCCTGGCCCGACGCCGAGGCGTGGGCGGCAGCCGTCGCCGCGAGCCCGCTGGTGGCCGCGGGCGCGCTGCGCTGGGAGGACGGGCTGCTGTACCTGGATCGCTACCACGAACAGGAGACCCAGGTCCTGGACGACCTGACCTCCCGCGCCGCGACGGTGCCGCCGCACGACCCCGACCTGCTGGCCGCCACCCTGGAGCGGGTCTTCCCGGCCACCGGCTACGAGGAGCAGCGCGCCGCCGTCGAGCGGGCCGCCCGGCAGTGGACCTGCGTACTCACCGGAGGACCGGGCACCGGCAAGACGACCGCCGTGGCCGGCCTCCTGGTCGCCCTGCACGAGCAGTTCGCCCGGGACGGACGGGCGGTGCGGATCGCCCTGGCCGCGCCGACCGGCAAGGCCGCGGCCCGGCTGCAGGAGGCCGTCGCAGAGTCGGCGACCGGGTTCTCCGCCGAGGACCGGGCCCGGCTCGAGGGCGTCACCGCCTCCACGCTGCACCGGCTGTTGGGGCGCGACCCCGGCAACCGCACCCGGTTCCGGCACCACCGCGGCAACCGGCTCCCGCACGACGTGGTGGTCGTCGACGAGACCTCGATGGTGTCGCTGACGATGATGGCGCGGCTCCTGGAGGCGGTGCGCCCCCAGGCCCGGCTGGTGCTGGTCGGCGACCCCGACCAGCTCTCCTCGATCGAGGCCGGTGCGGTGCTGGGTGACCTGGTGGAGGGGTACGCGGAGCGCGCCGACTCCCCGGTCGCGGCGCTGCGCACCACCCACCGGTTCGGCGCCAGCATCGGTCGTCTGGCCGAGACCCTGCGCGGTGACGCCGCTGACCAGGACGCGGTGCTGGAGGTCCTCGACGCGGCGCTGCCCGAGGTGGAGTGGGTCCGCGACCCCGAGGCCGGTGTCGAACGGATCCGCGACGTGGCGCTCGACGTGGCGCTGCGGGCCCGCAGTGCCGCCCTGGCCGGCGACGCGGCCGGCGCGTTGGCGGTGCTCGCCGAGCACCGGCTGCTCTGTGCCCACCGCGACGGGCCCTACGGGGTGCGGATCTGGAACCAGCGGATCGAACAGTGGCTGGCTGCGGCCACCGGGGAGCCGCTGCGGGAGCTGTTCTACGTGGGGCGCCCGCTGCTGGTCACCGCCAACGACCACGCCCACGGCATCTGGAACGGCGACTCCGGCGTGGTGGTCGAGACCCCGCAGGGGGTGCGCGCGGTGATCGACGCCAGCGACGGGCCGCGTCCGTTCGCCCCGTCCCGGCTGCACGCCACCGAGACGATGCACGCGTTGACGATCCACAAGAGCCAGGGCGGTCAGGCCGACCAGGTGACGGTGCTGCTGCCCCCGGCCGACTCGCGGCTGCTGACCCGGGACCTGCTGTACACGGCCGTCACCCGGGCCCGTTCACGGGTGCGGCTGGTCGGGACCGAGGAGGAGGTCCGGGCAGCGGTGGCCCGCACCGCGCGCCGGGCGACCGGGCTGGCTCCGCGGCTCTCCCGCGAGGGCTGAGCCCGGCCCCGGCACGCGGGGTTCCAGCACCCGGGACGGGTCCCTGCGGCGAAACACGGTCGTCATGTGGGCCGGTTAGTGTCGAGCCATGCCCTACCTGCTGCGTGTCCGCCTGCCCGACGTCCCCGGTTCGCTGGGCCGTCTCGCCGGCGCGATCGGTGAGGTGGGTGCCGACATCGAGGCGATCGAGATCGTCGAGAAGTCCCCCGACGGCACCGCGGTCGACGACGTGCTGCTGGAGATGGCCCCGGGCTCGATGCCCGACTCGGTCGTCTCGGCCTGCCTGGCCCTGGACGGCATCGAGGTGCTGTGGATCAACCGGTACGCCGCCGGCGGCAACGTGTTCCTCGACCTGGAGGCGCTGGAGGTGATCAGCGGTGAGCCGGCGCACGCGGTGGAACGGTTGGTCGAGCTGGTGCCGGTGACGTTCCGCGTCGACTGGGCCGCGCACCTGCGCCGTGACGGGGAGCAGGTGGTCGTCGAGCAGCGCACCGAGGCGGCGCCGACCACCTTCGACGACCTCCCGGCCGAACTCTTCGACACCCCGTGCCGGGTCGCGGGCGAGGACCTGCTGTTCTGCGCGGTCGGCCTGATGGACGGCTCGGTCGTGGTGGCCGCCCGGCGCGGTGGCCCTGAGTTCCTCGACTCCGAGCTGGCCCGGTTGGGCCACATGGCCTCGGTGGCGGCCTCGATCCAGCGGTACTGAGGCGCCGGCGGCTCAGTCCACCGACCGGATCCGGGTGACGAAGACCGAGCCGAGCACCGAGGCCACGAACGCCACCAGGTAGACCCCGGCGTACCCGAGCGAGAACCCGTCCCCGTCGGTGGCGACGGGTCCGTCGAACGCCCGCACCGCCAGCAGCACCAGCCCGGCGACAGCGGGGGCGAGCACCTGCGGGAGCGCGTTGGCGATGTTGATGACGCCCAGGTCCTTGCCGCGCCCCTCAGCCCCGGGCAGCACCTGGGTGATCAGCGCGAAGTCGACCGAGGTGTAGACGCCGTAGCCGACGCCCAGCACCACGGCGGCCACGAGGGCGGCGGGCCAGGTCTGAACGAACGCCAGCAGCGCGGCGGCCGAGCCGGCCACGATGCCGGACCAGATCACGAACGGTTTGCGCCGCCCGACCCGGTCGCTCCACCGGCCGAAGACGACGGTGGTGGCGACCAGCGCCAGAGCGTAGACGGCGGTGAGCACCAGCACCCCGGACTCGGCGTCGTCGCTGGAGCGTCCGAGCACGTCGCGCAGGTAGAAGAAGAGGTACAGGGTGCCCAGCGAGTTGCCCAGGTTCGCCAGGAACCGGGTGGCCCACGCCCAGGCGAAGTCGGGGTGCTGGCGCGGCGAGATCCAGAACGACCCGGCGAACTCCTTCCAGCGCATCGGGGGACGCAACTGCGCGGGCAACGCGATGTCGCGGGAGTCCAGCGCGTACGGCACGGTCAGCAGCACCAGCACCGCGGCGGTCACCAGGTAGCCGGTGGCGATCGACCCGGTGGCGCTGGCGATGCCCACACCGCCGACGATGCCCAGGGTCTGGGCCATGGCCAGCAGTCCACCGGCCAGGCCGCGGGAGGCCACCGGCACCTGGTCGGGCACGGTGGCGGTGACCGCGGCGAGCATCCCGTTGAGGGCGGCCTGGACCCCGCACCAGCCGAGCACCATCAGCCACACGCTCTCGGCTCCGGAGAGCACGACCAGGGAGAGCGCGCCCCCGAGGGCGCCGCCCACGACCCACGGCAGCCGGCGGCCGCGGCGCCAGCCGGTGCGGTCGCTGAACGCGCCGAACACCGGGTTGCAGACCACCGAGACCGCGGCACCGATGCCGGTGACCAGGGAGAAGACGAACTCCTTGTTGGCGGGGTCGACCAGTTCGGCCTGCTGGGCGAGCAGCACCTGGATCGGCCCGAACCAACCGGCCCACATGCCCAGGCTGGCGAGGCTGATCCACAGGTACCACCGGTGCGGCGGGTTGTGGACGGGCTCGGCCAGTGCGTGGGGCGTGGCCCCGTCGACGGGCTCGGCGACAGGGCTGGTCATGCAGCGCATTGTGCGACCTGAAACGGGTTCAGGTCGGGACCCACGCCGCGGTCAGTCGGTGGTGCGTTCGAGCAGGAAGAGCGGGATCTCCCGCTCGGTGCGCTCCTGGTAGCTGGCGTAGGTGCTCCACGTGTCGACGGCGCGCTGCCACCACGCCGCGCGCTCGTCGCCGGCCAGGAGCCGGGAGGTGTAGCTGTGCTTCTCGCCGCGGTCCTGGAGGTCGACCACCGGGTGGGCGCGGAAGTTCTCCGCCCAGCTGGGGTCCTCGGGGGCGCCGCCCGCGGAGGCGACGGCCAGGTAGCTGCCGTCGTGCTCGACGCGCATCACCGGGTTCTTGCGCAGGTGGCCGGTGCGGGCGCCGACGGAGGTGATGACGACGATCCGGTCCTCGGTGCCGGGGAGGGTGTTGCCCCGGGCGCCGTCGGAGGCCTCGAACTCGGCCACGTTGTCGCGCACCCAGGGGGTGCTGCTCGGTACGTAGGTTCCTTGGAGTGCCATGCGGGGAGAACACCGGGCGCCGGGCTCGTGTTCCCCGTGCGCCGGTCGGGCGGGGCGCCCACTAGCCTGTGCGGCATGAGCGCGATCGACGGTGTCAGCGAGATCTTCGACCCCTCCGACTGGGTCGAGGTGCCCGGTTTCGAGGACCTGACCGACCTGACCTACCACCGGGCCAGGGAGCACGGGACGGTCCGGATCGCCTTCGACCGGCCCGACGTGCTGAACGCGTTCCGGCCGCACACGGTCGACGAGCTGCTGCGCACCCTGGAGCACGCGCGGACCAGCGCCGACGTGGGCTGCGTGATCCTCACCGGCAACGGGCCGAGCGCGAAGAACGGCAAGTGGTCCTTCTGCACCGGCGGCGACCAGCGGATCCGCGGGCGGGCCGGCTACCAGTACGAGACCGACGGTTCGACGGCCGCGGAGCGGACCGGGGCCGAGGAGCCGCAGCCGATCGACAAGGCGAAGCTGGCCCGGCTGCACATCCTGGAGTGCCAGCGGCTGATCCGGTTCATGCCGAAGGTGGTCATCTGCGTGGTGCCCGGGTGGGCGGCCGGTGGTGGTCACTCGCTGCACGCGGTGGCGGACCTGACCCTGGCCAGCCGCGAGCACGCCCGGTTCAAGCAGACCGACGCCGACGTGGGTTCCTTCGACGGCGGCTACGGCTCGGCCTACCTGGCCCGCCAGGTGGGGCAGAAGTTCGCCCGGGAGATCTTCTTCCTCGGCGACGAGTACGACGCCGAGACGATGCACCGGATGGGCGCGGTCAACAAGGTCGTCGACCACGCCCTGCTGGAGAAGGAGGCCCTGGAGTGGGGCCGCAAGATCAACGGCAAGTCCCCCACCGCCCAGCGGATGCTCAAGTACTCCTTCAACCTGCTCGACGACGGCCTGGTCGGCCAGCAGCTCTTCGCCGGGGAGACCACCCGTCTGGCCTACATGACCGACGAGGCCCAGGAGGGCCGCGACCAGTTCGTCGAGAAGCGCGACCCCGACTGGAGCCCCTACCCCTGGTACTACTGATATGTGGACCACGCCTGTCAAGGGGCATGGCGAGACGCCGCCGCGGTTGGTTGCCGCGGCGGCGTCTCTGTTCTGGGTCGGGGGTCGCGGCGGGCGGAGCGTGTCTGGCGACGCACGCGGTCGAGACTGATATGCGCGGGTTGGTTACCGCAGGTCGGTTTTCGGCTGGAGCGCTTCCGTGGGGTGTCTGAGGTCGAGCGTCACCAGCTGGCTGGTGGCTCACAGTAGATCCGCGGGTTCGGCTCCTCGCGCTGCTGCCGTCGCGTTGGTTCCCGGTCCAGAGTCAGGTGGCCCGGTGGTTACGTGGCTGTGGTGTCATCGGGCTGGGTGGCCAGGGACCAGCACCAGCCGGCGAGTTCGCGGGCGATGGCGGTGGTGGCCACGGTGTGTTTCTTCTTCCGCTGGCTGTAGACGTTCCAGCGGTGGTGGAGCCGCTGGTTCCCGGCGTGGGCACGGACGCGGGCTGCTGGTGGGGCTTGATCCCAGCGGGCTTGCAGGGTCTTCCCGACGATGTAGCGAGGTTTGTGGTGCCAGGCGGACTCGACCAGCAGGCGACGGACGTGGGTGTTGCCGGCTTTGGTGATCCCGCCCTGGCTACGGGACTCGCCGCTGGAGTGTTCGGCAGGGACCAGGCCGAGGAACGCGCCGATGCTGGCGCCGGTGAACCGGTCCCAGTCACCGAGCTCGACCGCGAGCGCGAATCCGGTCAAGGTGGAGATGCCCCGCATGCAGCACAGCTTGCGCACGGTCGCGGTGAACTCGCTGTCGGCGGCCATGGCTGCGATCGCGTCGTCCAGGCGGCTGCGTCGAGCCAGGGTGAACTCGACGGCTTCGAGATCAGCCTCGTAGGCGGCTCGGGTTCCCGCCAAGTCGAACCGGATCGCGTGCAGCCACGCGTTGTGTCTGGTCGTCCATGCTGGGCCGCCGTAGTAGACGTGACCGTGGCGCAGCAGCAACTTCGACACCCGGTGTCGTAACCGCATCAGGTCACCGCGGACGTCCTCGCGGGCCCGGACCAGGTCCCGTGCGGCTTCTTGGTCGATGCTGGGGACGGTGACCGAGACGATCTCGTCCATTCGCAGCAGCCGGGCGAGCAGCAGTGCGTCCTTGGCGTCGGTTTTGACCCGGTCCCCGGCCGGGCGTACCAGCCGTGATGGGGCGGCGACTTCACATCGCAGTCCGGCGTCCCGTAGCGCGCGGGCCAGGCCGAAACCGGTCGGACCAGCTTCGTAGGTCACGGCCGCGGGGCTGGGCAGACGGCGGATCCAGTCGATGACGACCTCGGACTTGGGGACCAGGGTGTCCTTGAAGAACTCTCCCGTGGTCGTGTCGATCGCTGCTGCTGCGATCGACCTTGCGTGCACATCCAGACCGACGCTCGTACGCTCAACAAACACCGGGGCCTCCTACGACTGTGGATAGGCCGAGCAGGCGGCCCCTGCTCGGTAACCCACGAACATGCGTGGCGAGGCCCCGGCCCGCAACCCCCTCACCCCGAGGCGGTCACGTCATACCGTCTGA
>JAEWXC010000088.1 GCA_023396115.1 Actinomycetes bacterium
CCAGACGACCGCCAGGTAGGGCAGCAGTTGCACCCAGATCCGGACCAGCCGGCGCACCACGAAGATGAACGGGTCCACGCCGCCCCGCTCGGTGTCGGCCAGCAGGCTGCGGGTGATCACGTAGCCACCGAGCACGAGCAGCACCACCACGGAACCGCCGAGGAACACGCCCTCGACGAACCGCACCTGGGTGATCCCCGAGCGGGGCCAGATCAGGAAGCCGTGGCCGAGCACGACCATCACCACTGCCAGGCCCCGGATTCCGTCCAGTGCGGCGAAACGCGCTCCTCCGGACGAGGGGGTCACCCCGGCCGGAACGGGACGATCCCCCCGGTCGACCGACCGGGGGGATCGTGCGGGCGAAAGGTCCTGCGTCACGCAGTCTTCCGACGGTTGCTCACGACCAGCAGCGCGATGCCACCGATCAGCAGCGGGATGCCGAGGCCGAAGCCGACCTTGGGCAGGGTGCCGGTGATCAGCTTGAGGCCGGCGACCTGCTCCTTGGACTCGTCGACCGACTTCTTGCGCTGCTCGTCGGTGAACTCGATGTCCAGGTCGATCAGGGTCTCGCCGTCCTCGGTGATCCGCAGCTGCTTCTCCTGCTGGTTCACCGGGGCGCCGGTCAGCGGCTCGATGGTGATGGTCTTGGTGGTGGAGTACGTGCCGGGCACGCCGTCAGCAACCTCGACCTTGGCGTTCTCGACCTTGATCTCGTAGACGTAGACCTCGAGGCCGTCGATCTTCTCCGCGCGCAGGAACTTGGCGGGCACTGCCTCCCCCGCAGTGCCCTCCCAGTAGGTGTAGTCCTTCTTCTGGGCGTCGAAGGGCCACTTGTTGACCAGCCCGTTGATCTCCGCGGCCTCGGGGCCGGTGTACTTCGGGTCGTTGACAGCCTCGGCGGTCACCCGGTCGGTGGCGAACACGTCGGTGGAGGCGTTGACCAGACGGTTCTGGGGGTCGTCGGTCGAGACGCAGCCGTCCACGACGCCCTCATCCTTGACGACGCACGCGGCGCTCACCCAGGAGGCGACCTTGTCGTCGGACTTGGCCGAGTCGATCCGGGTCACGTTGAAGACCTTGACCGGGAACGTCTCGTCACCCAGCGTGGCCGTGCCGGCCAGCTTCGTCACCGAGTCGACCGTCAACGGAACCTTCAGCAAGGCGCCGGGCACCACCCATGATGCGAACACCCCCAACATCACGAGAAAGGCCCCGACAAAGGTCAGAGCGAGACCAGCCTTGCGCATTGCGTACCTCCCATAGTTGTGATGCGTCCGGCGAACAGTAGCGCAGTTCACATTCGTTGCGCGGCGTTGTTACCGGATGGTTTCGCCCAGCGGTCATCCACCCCACCGGACACATCCGCCACACCCCGACCGGCCGCCCTCGCTCCCCCTCACCCGACGTCGGGAAGGGCTAGGCTCCACGCCCATGAGTGCCACCCCCGCTGCCCCGGCCGCGACGACACCGCGCGGTTCGCGGGTCCACGTCCTCGACGGCATCCGCGGCATCGCCCTGGTCCTGGTGCTGCTGCACCACGCCTGGATCCTGACGCCGACCTCCGACATCACCGCCCGGCCGCTGCGCGTCCTGGTGACCTCGGGTGACTACGCGGTGACTGCGTTCCTGGTCGTCTCGGGGTTCCTGGCCATGCGGGCGGTGCTCAACACCGAGGCCCGCACCGGCGCGGTGCACTTCGGCGTGATCACGCTGCGTCGCTGGGCCCGGCTCGCCGGACAGGTCTACGTGCTCCTCGCGGCCGTCGCGATCACCACCGCGGTGCTCCCCGGCATGGCGCCGGGCAGCGCACCGAACGACCCCCAGGGCATGGACGCACAGAACACCGGCATGTCGCTGTGGCGCATCCTGACCTTCACCTGGCCCTCCTACGTGATCGACCACCCGATGGAGGCGCGCAGCGACCTGGGCCACCTCTGGTACGTGAGCGCCGACCTGTGGGGCGTCGCGGCGATGGCCCTGCTGGCGTTCTTCTTCGCCCGCCGCCGGGCCGTGCTCGGTCTCGCCCTGGTCGGGGCCATCGCGCTGTGCACCATCTACCGCTTCCACATGGTCTCCTCGGGCCAGGAGTGGGACGCGCTGCTCAGCCTCCCGGCCCGGGTCGACGGCCTCTTCTGGGGTGCGCTGGCCGCCGTCGCGGTCCCCTGGCTGGAGTCCCTGCGCGGCAAGCTGACCGGAGTGGCCCCGCTGCTGCTCGTGGGACTGGTGGCCGTCATGTGGTTCGGCAACGGACCGGTGAACTACCTCCAGATGGGCGGGCTCACCTTCAACCTGCTCTTCACCGCCCTGGTGCTGACCACCGCCCTGGGTGGGGCGACCGGGATGCTCGGCCAGGTGCTGGGCCACCCGGTGCTGGCCTGGCTGGGCACGATGTCGTTGGCGGTCTACCTGTGGCACTACCCGGTGTGGTTCTACATCGCCCGCAACCACCTCGACTGGGAGTGGCCGTTCGAGGACCGCTTCGGCTGGCCGTGGAGCGCGCAGCTGGCGCTCGGCCTCGCCGTCACCGCAGCCCTGGCCATGCTCAGCGTCCGCCTGGTGGAGCGTCCGCTCCAGGTGAAGATGACCTCGCCGTGGTGGCGCAACCTGGACCACGGCCTGGTGGTGCTGCTCGGTGACCGCTCCCGCCAGATCGCCGGCCGGGTCTCCGACCGGGTCGGCGCGGCCACCGCCCAGGCCCGTAACAAGCCCGCCCCCGCTCCCCGGGCCGAGGAGGCCCACCAGGAGCCCGGCGACCCGGCCCGAGAGGAGGCCCCGGTCGCCGCACGCGTCGACCCGGAGGCCGACTCCCCCGACGAGCCGGCCGACGACACGCTGCCGGTCGCCCCGGAGCCGCCCACGACCTGACGCCGGGCAACCACCACCGGCACCGACGACGAGGGCCGGGCGACGTCCGTGGGGACGTGGCCCGGCCCTCGTGCCGAGTACGCCTGCGCGGCGCTTCCAGGTGCTGCCCGGTGGGGTCAGTGCCCCTTGGGCTTGCGCAGCTTGTGCAGCTTGGCCAGCACGCGGTTCACCTTGGCGTCGTCGATGTTGAGCCGGCGCTTGGCGCGGTCGTAGAGGTCGACGGCCAGGCGGTCCGCCGCGATGACGTACTTGCGGGCACCGTCCTCGGGACGCGCCCGGTAGTTGGTGGCCCGGCGCACCGGGGCGTTCTCCTCGGTGAAGTAGTAGAGCGCCATCGACCGTCGCGCCACGTCCGGCGGGCAGGCCAGGGCGTCGGGGTGGCCGTGGAAGCTGGTGTCGGTGGTCGTGAACACGAGCATCCGGTTGCCGGCCGGCGTGACGCTGCCCTGCTTGCCGGTCATCTTCTCGTCCCACAGCTCGAGCTTGCCGCCCCAGGCGTCGTCCCACTCGGTGTTCAGGTAGAGCAGGATGTTGACCCGCCGCGCCCACGTCGGGTGGTCGTGGTGGGTGGAGAAGTCGGCGTGGATGTTGAGGTGCCCGCCGCGCTTGGTCTGGTGCAGGCCACCGCCGTCCATCGACCAGTCGGGCATCAGGTTCTCGATGCCGGTGAGGTCCTCGAGGTACTTCACGAACCGCTCGGAGCAGAACTCCCGGGCCACCGCCTCCAGCGTGGGGCTCCAGGTGTCGGGCTCGGTGTTGGAGTACTTGGTCTCGTTGACGTGCAGGTACCCCTTCCAGAACTCGTCCTCCATGCCCGGGAACTCGGCCGCCGCGCGCTCGAAGACCTCCGGGTGGAGGACGTCGTCGTAGACGGCGTGCGCGAACGGCTGGGCAGCCAGGTAGGCCTCCCGCTTGGCCGGCAGGTCGGCGGTGAGCCGGTCGTAGTCGACCAGGTTCTGGGTGACTGCGCCGTGCGGTGCGTCGGTGCTCATGTGACTCCTTCTCTCCCAAGTGTCGCGGTCCATCGTGCCAGAGGTCACACGCCGGCCGCGTGCCCCTCCGGACCTCACGTACCGGACGAAGGCGTGCGCTCGTACCGGACAGTAGGTAAGATCCATGATCTACGTCACGCCTCGGGAGCAGCGAGACGAAGATCAAGTCTGGGAGGACGCAGTGCCCGCTTTGCCCGCACAGAACCCGACCGCCACCGATCCCGCGCAGGAGTTGCGCGTCGGTGTCCTGGTCGTCGCCTACAACGCCGCCACCACGCTGGTGCAGACGTTGGACCGGCTGCCGGAGAGCTTCACCGACAAGCTCGACCACATCATGGTCTGCGACGACGCGAGCTCGGACAACACCTACGAGATCGGGCTGGCCTACAAGAAGCGCAGCACGCTGCCGCTGACCGTGGTCAAGCACCCGAAGAACCTCGGGTACGGCGGGAACCAGAAGGCCGGCTACGCGTGGGCGATCGAGCACGGCCTCGACGTCGTCGTGCTGCTGCACGGTGACGGCCAGTACGCGCCCGAGGTGATCGAGGAGATCGTCGCCCCGATCGTGGCCGGCGAGGCCGACGCGGTCTTCGGCTCGCGGATGATGGAGCGCGGCCTGGCCCTGCAGGGCGGGATGCCGGTCTACAAGTACGTGGGCAACCGGATCCTCACCACGATGCAGAACAAGCTCGCCGGCGCCGACCTGACCGAGTGGCACAGCGGCTACCGCGCCTACCGGACCTCGACCCTGGCCGCGATGGACCTGCCCTCCTACTCCGACGACTTCGACTTCGACACCGAGATCATCCTGGGTCTCATCGACTCCGGCGCCCGGATCGGCGAGGTGCCGATCCCCACCTACTACGGCGACGAGATCTGCTACGTCAACGGGCTCAAGTACGCCCGCGACGTGACCGTCGACGTGGTCAAGTTCAAGGCCCGCCGGATGGGCTTCGGTTCCGACGACTCTCGCCGCGACGGGATCGACGCCGACGCCGCCTACGAGCTCAAGCCCTCCGAGCACTCCTCGCACGGGCAGCTGCTGGCCTGGCTGGCCGCCCGCACCCCGGGCACCGTCCTGGACGTGGGCTGCTCCGACGGGCGCTTCGCCGCCCTGGCCCGCCAGTACGGCCACACCGTCACCGGCATGGACATCGTCGAGTTCGACGGGGTCGCGGACCGACTCGACGGCTTCGTCCGGGCCGATCTGGGCCAGGGTCTCCCGGACGGGACGGAACGCTACGACGTGATCGTCGCGGGCGATATCCTCGAGCACGTCACCGACCCGAAGCGTCTGCTCTCCGACCTGCGGGACCACCTGAACCCGGGCGGCGAGATCCTCGTGTCGGTGCCGAACTTCGGCCACTGGTACCCCCGGGGTCGGGTGGCCCTGGGCCGCTTCGACTACGACCAGCGTGGCCCGCTCGACGAGGGGCACGTCCGGTTCTTCACCCGCAAGAGCTTCGAGAGGTTGATCCGCGCGTGCGACCTGACAGTGGACGAGCGCAGGACCGTGGGCTCCCCGGTGGACGTGGTGAGCCGGGGCAGCCAGGGTCAGACGCCGAAGGTGCT
This sequence comes from Actinomycetes bacterium, assembly GCA_023396115.1. Classification (GTDB taxonomy): domain Bacteria; phylum Actinomycetota; class Actinomycetes; order Propionibacteriales; family Nocardioidaceae; genus Nocardioides. Next base: position 5,430 of record JAEWXC010000088.1, read on the forward strand.
GCGGGCGGCGGCGTCGGTGGACCGGGCGGCGACCCGGGCGTGGCCGACGATGTTCGGGTACCAGTTCCTCTACCGGCTGACGAAGGACTGACCCCCGCCACCGGAGGCACCCGTGCCTCCCTGGTGGCGAGCCTGGTCGGCGTGTGCGTCGGCGGGCTGGTGCACCTGCTGGTGCTGCTGAACTTCAGCACCCAGTTCGGTCGCCAGACGCTGGGCATCGGGTTCGCCTCCGGCTTCTTCGACATCCAGGCCAAGGCGCTGCGCGAGGGCAGCCTCTCGGTGCCCGAGGGCTCGCTGGGCCTGGAGGGCTTCGTCGTCGGCGACAAGACCTACATGTACTTCGGGCCGTTCCCCTCCCTGCTGAGGGTCCCGGTGCAGTGGTTGACCGGCGACGACTTCTACGGCCAGCTGACGGTCGCCTCGATGCTGGTGGCGTGGACGGTTCTGGCGGTCTTCGCGATCCGGCTGGTGTGGCTGGTGCGGGCCTGCCTGTACGGCGACCGGCCGCTGACCCGCACCCATGCCGTCCTCGGCGGGATCCTGGTGGCGCTGCTGACCGGCGGCACGTCGCTGACCTACAACGCCTCGCAGCCCTGGGCCTACCACGAGATCTACGCCTGGCAGACCGCCCTGTCGCTGGTCGCGGCGTGGCTGATGATCCGGATCGCCACCGGCCCGAACACCCGGCTGGTGATCTGGCTGGGCGTGGTGCTGGCTTCCCTGACCCTGACCCGGACCACCGGCGGCTGGGGCATGATCCTCGGCGCCCTGGCGCTCGGGTTGTGGTTCCGGTTCGGGCGCACCACCGAGGACCGGCGGGACTTCGCGCGGCCGGTGCTGGTCGCGGCCGGGTTGGCGCTGCTGGCCGGGATCATCGTGAACTGGGCGAAGTTCTCGCACCCGTTCATGTTCCCGCTGGAGGCGCAGGTCTGGACCGGGATGAGCCAGCAGCGACGCGATGCGCTGGCCGCCAACGGTGGCTCCCTGACCGGGCCCCAGTTCTTCCTGACCTCGCTGAACACCTACTTCAACCCCGGCTCGATCCGGTTCGTGGACTACTTCCCCTGGATCACCTTCCCCGCCCACGAGGCCCAGGCGGTGGCCGGGGCCCACGTCGACCAGGCGTACCGGACCGGCTCGATCACCGCGTTCATGCCGCTCTCGCTGGGACTGTCGGTGATCGCTCTGGTGCCGCTGCTCGGACCGACCCGCGGTCGCCCCGACCTGGCCGGGATCCGTGCCCTGCGAGCCCCCGTGCTGGGGGCGTTCCTGATGACCGGCGGTGTGATGGCCTACGGCTACCTGGCCTACCGCTACACCGGCGACTTCGTGCCGGCGCTGATGCTGGGCTCACTGGTCGGCGGGTGGGGCGTGGTCGCCAAGCTGGTGGACCGGAGCCCGCAGCTGACCTGGCCGGTGCTGACCCTGGTCGCGATGGCCACGGTGTTCTCGATGATCGCGAACGCCTCGGTCGGGTTCGCCACCATGGCCGTCCAGGGGCGCGGTGCCGAGCTGAGCCGCTACATCGCGCTGCAGGACAAGCTCGGCGGCGGCGCCGGGAGCCCCTTCTCGGAACTGATCCACACCGGGGACAAGATCCCCGAGGAACCGCTGCCGACCGACTCCCTGCTGGTCGTGGGCGCCTGCCAGGGGTTGTACCTGTCCACCGGCGACGCCAACACGCCGTGGGTGGCGGTCGAGGAGGCCGCCCAGGTGGTGACCGCCTCGCTGCCGAAGGACCCGCAGGCCGGCACCACCGAGCTGTTCACGGTCAGCGGCGCCACGGTCAGCCGGGTGGTCCTGGAGACCCGGGCGAGCGGTGCGATGCGGATCCGCGTCGACAAGGAGGAGGGCTCGTTCGGCGGCCAGTGGTTCACCCCGGCCCCGCTCGAGAAGGTCTACGTCGGGGTGCGCGCCAACACCGCACTCGGCTACTACGAGATCTCCTCCACGCCCGGTGGGTTCGCCGGCACCCTGCCGGCCACCTGGTTCGACGAGAAGTCGGTGCAGCACCCCAGCACCCTGACCTCTCCGATCACCGAGCCGCGGGTGGACCAGCCCTCCGGGGTCCGGGTGGCCCCGGGGCGCGGCGTGGACCCGGTCCTGTGCCGCCGGCTCGTGGAGCACAACGCGATCAGCCTGACCTCGTGACCCGCGACATCACCTTCCTCACCTGGCGTGACTCCACCCATCCCGACGGGGGTGGCTCGGAGGTGTTCGTCGAGCAGGTCGCCCGCCGGCTGGTGGCCCGCGGGCACCGGGTCCGGATCCGCTGCGCGGCGGTCGCCGGGCAGCCGGCCCGGGAGTCCTTGGACGGGGTGGAGCTGGTGCGGCGCGGGGGCCGGCTCTCGGTGTACGTGCGCTCGTGGGCCTGGCTGCTCGGTCCCGGCCGGCGGACCGACGTGGTGGTCGACGTGATCAACGGGCTGCCGTTCGGTTCGGTGCTGGCCCGACGGCGCGGCGTGGTGGCCCTGGTCCACCACGTGCACCGCGAGCAGTGGCACATCATCTACCCCGACTGGCGGGGCCGGGTCGGCTGGTTCCTGGAGTCGCGGGTGACCCCGTGGCTCTACCGGCGCCAGCCGCACCTGACCGTCTCGGAGGCCTCGCGCAGCGACCTGGCCAACCTCGGCATCCCGGTCGGGTCGATCGCCCTGGCCCGCAACGGTGTCGACGTGGTCGACGTGGCGGCGCCGGTCTCGACCACACCGCGGCTGGTGGTGCTGAGCCGACTGGTGCCGCACAAGCAGATCGAGCACGTCTTCGCGGCCGCGGCGGCGCTGCGCGACACGGTCGGGGACCTGCAGGTTGACGTCGTGGGCGAGGGGTGGTGGCACTCCGAACTGGTCGCCCATGCCCGTGACCTCGGCGTCGACGACCTGGTCACCTTCCATGGGCACGTCCCGGCCCGGCGTCGCGACGAGCTGCTGGCCCGGGCGTGGGTGCACGTGCTGCCCTCGGTCAAGGAGGGCTGGGGGCTGGCGGTCATGGAGGCCGCCGTCCAGGCCACCCCCACCGTCGCCTACCGCTCGGCCGGAGGGGTGCGGGAGGCGGTCGCCGACGGGCTCACCGGGGTGCTGGTCGAGGACCTCGACGAACTCGTCGCGACCCTGGGCTCCCTGCTCGGCGACCCGGTGCGGTGCGTGGCGCTGGGCGTGGCGGCGCGGGAGCGGAGCCGGCAGTTCGACTGGGAGCGCACCACCGACGCGGTGGAGCGGACCCTGCTGGACGCGGCCCGGGACTGAGCCGGACCTGAACCGGCCCTGACCCCGGCCCCGATCGGGCGCTGGCAAAGTGGTGGCCCCTCACCCGGCCGTGGCCGGTGGGCGGGCACACCAACAGGGGCCGGGCCATCGGCCCGACCCCTGTGGATCGTCTGGGGCTGACCCGTGGGTCAGCGGTCGCCGTAGCTGAACAGCTCCTGCGAGGCCGGGTTCTTCTCCGGCGCCTGGGTCTGCGAGAAGATGAGCCCGCCCATGGCTGCGGAACCGACGACCCCACCGGCCACCAGTGCGATCACGGACTTGATCAGAATCGGCACGTCAATGTCTCCCTCATTGATAGGACGTCGGCCACACTATCAGGAGGACTGAGCAACGGTCAGGTTCTGACGCGATACAGCGACATTTCTTTTGCCCGGAGCACCGGGGTCAGTCCGGTGAGGTCCAGGTCGGCCGCCTCGGGGTCGTCCTCGTAGACCAGCACCCACCCGATCCCGGCGTCCGCGGCCACCCGGGCCCACGACCGACCGGCGTCGCGGTCGGCGACCAGCTGGGCGACCAGGGCGCTCTCCCCCGCGATCACGCTCTCCCCCACCACCAGACGGTCGTCGACCACCACCTCGCAGTCGAACCAGCGGCTCGCCGGGTCCGAGGAGGACCGCCCCGAGCCCCACGAGAACCCCCGGTAGGAACGCAGCGGCAGGGTCAGCATCCGGCAGTCGGGGTCGCCGGCCACCTGCTCGCCGACCTCGTCGAACGCGCTCGGGTAGGTGACCGGACGCACCGTGGGCCACGCGGAACCGGTGGCGTCGGGCAGCACCAGCAGCGGCACCAGCAGGACCGGGGACCACAGCACCGGGTCCCACAGGCGGCTGTGCCGGACCCGCTCGAGCAGCCACCCGGTCGACCAGGCCACGAGCAGCACCAGCGGCGCCAGGAACTTCTGGGCGTCCCGCAGCAGACCACCGCCGGGCACGTGGGTGACCACAGCACGCAGCAGCGCCTCCCCGCCCGGCAGCACCGAGAGCGCCGCGAGCACGGTGCCGGCCACGGCCAGGACGACCACGCCGACCGGGGGCAGGAACTCCGTGGCCGGACGCGAGTTCTCGCCTCCCGCTCGTCGGTCCCGGCGCTGCCACCACCAGGTCGCGGCGAGGGTGCCCAGCACCCACAGCACGGCGAGCCAGACCCACGGGGTCTCGCGTGACCCCGGGGTGGCGGTGGAGTCCCAGATCCCGCCGAGCCCGAGCAGCGAGAGCACCGCGGAACCGGTGCCGTCGGCACGGGCGGCGAACGCCGCGACCCCGTCCGGGTCGGAGGTGCGGGCTGCGGGGCCCAGGAACCCGGCCAGCACCCACGGGGCCTGCAGGACGGCGACCACGGCCAGCGGCCACTGGTCCCGCAGCGGCCGGCCGACGAGCAGCACCAGCGCCACCGCGAGCGCGAAGAGACCGCCGGTGGGGGTCAGCGAGGCGACGGCGGCGGCGACGAGCACGACCACGACGTCACTGCGGGAGCGTCGGTCCCGCCAGCGCAGCAGCCCGGCCACCAGCCAGATGCTCCCCGCGAAGCCCGCCAGCAGCGCCCACTGCCCCAGCGCGAGCCGCTCCACGGTCCACGGGTTCCACACCGCCACCCCGGACGCGGCGAGCTGTGCCAGCGGGTGCGCCCCGGCCAGACACCGCTGCATCCCCCACCCGGCCGCGACCAGTGCGCCGGGCACCAGCACCCGCGCCCAGACGGCGCCGTCGGCGACCAAGGACAGCAACGAGACCACCGCGTCCAGCGGAACCGCCCGCGGCGCCACGTCGCCCAGGCCCAGGGAGGCGCGGGTCAGCGGTTGGTCGGGGACGAAGACCAGGTCTCGGGCCAGCGGGTACCCGGTGCCCGACACCAGCGGCCAGGTCAGCAGCAGGGTCAGCAGCAGCGGCCACAGAGCGACCAGGACCGTCACCAGCACCGTGGACGTCCCCGGCACCTGCCGTTGTCCACGCTCCGGGACCGCACCGACCGCCCGCACCACGGACCCCACTCCCTTTGCCTATGCTGAACTCCGCGCACAGCCTAGGGCGTGACCCTCCCCACGTGGGACCGGTCAGGCCCGGCCGCGCGCGACGCGGCTGGGAGGAGCCGCAGGGCACCGCAGCCTGGCCGCTGCCGCCCGAGCACACGACACAGGGACGAGGCCGTCCCTCCGAGGAGACCCATGACCCGCCCACCGCAGCCGCGGTCGTCCGGAGGCGATCAGGGACTCCACCGGCCGGAGCCGGGTCGCGCCGGGCTCGAGGCGGTCCTGGCCCGGGTCGCCGACGTGCCGGGCTGGATGAGCGACGCCCAGGCAGGGGTGCTGTGGGACGAGGCGGCCGCGGTCCCCGCGGGTGGCCGCGTGGTGGAGATCGGCTCGCACCTGGGCCGCTCGGCCTGCGTGCTGGCCTCCGCCCTGCCGACCGGGGCCCGGCTCAGCGCGGTGGACCCGTTCGGGGCCGACTGGCGCTACGGGCTGCCCGACACCCGCGTTCGGTGCGAGCAGAACCTCCGGGCGGCCGGGGTGCGGGACCGGGTCGACCTGGTCGTCGCCACCAGCCGTGAGGCGTTCACCGCGCATCCCCGCGGTGAGCAGGTCGACCTCGTCTACGTCGACGGCAAGCACGACGCCCTGAGTCTGGTGCTCGACGTGCGCTGGGCCCGGCACCTGCCCGAGGGTGGGGTGCTGCTGGTCCACGACGCGTTCTCCAGCCTGGGCGTGACCACCGGCCTGCTGCTGCGGGTGCTCGGCTCGCGGCGGTTGCGCTACGTGGACCGCACCGGGTCGCTGGCACGGTTCGTGGTCGCCCGCCCCACGGCCGCCGACCGGGCCAGGATGCTCGCCCAGCTGGGCTGGTTCGCCCGCAACCTCGTGGTCAAGGTGCTGCTCCGGCTGCGCCTGCGACGGGTGGCGGCGCTGCTGGGCCACCACGGTGAGGCGGACCCGTTCTGATGGGCGACTCCCCCGACACCACTCCCGGGACCGACCGCACCCGGGACTCCGGCCCCGCGGACCACGACGCCACGACCGCCACGACCCACAGCACCGACCGTGTGGACGACGGCCCTGACGACAGCACGGTGGGCGACCCCACCGACCGGGCCTCGATGGTGGCGGTCGCGATGACGGTGATGAACGTCGCCACCTACGTGTTCACGATGATCGCGGCCCGGCTCACCGGACCCGGCGACTACGGCGCGTTCGTGGCGGCCCTCAACCTGCTCACCGTGCTGCAGGTCGCGGCCCTGGGGGTGCAGGCCTCCGCGGCCCGCCGGATCGCTGCTGCCCCGCACGACGCGGTGCCGGTGGAGCGGGCCATCATGCGGCTCACCCTGCGCCTGTCCCTGGGGCTGGGGGTGCTGCTGCTGCTCGCGGTGCCGCTGACCGAGAAGGCGCTGGGACTCGACGAACCGGCGATGGCGGTGGTGATCGCGCTGGCTGCGGTGCCGCTGACCTACACCGGCGCCCAGATGGGGGTGCTGCAGGGGGAACGTCGCTGGCGGGCCCTGGCGGTGGCCTACCTGATGGCCGGCATCCCGCGTCTGGCGATCGGTGCGGCGCTGCTGTGGTGGCGCCCGGACGCGATGTCGGCCCTGCTCGGGGTCTCGTTCGGTTACCTGTTCCCGGTGGCGTTCGGCCTGGTCGCCCTGCGTCGGATCGGTGCGTCCCGCGCGCGCAGCGCGGCCGAGGAGTCCGAGGCCGACCACTCCGCCTGGTCGGTGCTGCGGGAGTCGCTGCACAACTCCCAGACGCTGTTCGCCTACTTCGCGCTGTCCAGCGTCGACATCCTGGTGGCCCGGCAGGTCCTCGACCAGCACGACTCGGGGCTCTACGCGGCGGGGTTGATCCTCACCAAGACGATGCTGTTCCTCCCCCAGTTCGTGGTGGTCATCGCCTTCCCGGCGATGTCCACCCCGGCGGGCCGGCGGCGTGCGCTGCTCGGCAGTCTGGGGCTGGTCGGGGCGCTGGGGGTGGCCGGGACCATCGCCTCGTGGGCGCTGGCCGACGTGGCGCTGTTCTTCGTGGGTGGCTCGGAGTTCGCCGAGATCACCTCGTCGCTGTGGCTCTTCGCGGTGCTCGGCACGCTGCTGTCGTGGATCCAGCTGCTGGTCTACTCGGTGCTGGCCCGGCAGGGCCGTCGCACGGTGGCCGCGGTCTGGATCGCCCTGGTGCTGCTCGTGGTCACCGGGCTCGAGGCCGGGTCGACCAACCAGCTGCTCGGCGTCGTGATCGCCGTCGACCTGCTGCTGTTCGCGGCCCTGCTGGTGGGGGCGCTGCTGCTCCTGCGGCGCGAGCAGCAGCAGCTGGCCGTGGGCGCGGAGCTGTCGTCCGAGCCCCCTGCCTGACCGACTCCCGCCTCAGTGGGCGGCCTCGTGCCAGTTGCGTCCGGTGCCGACCGAGACGTCCAGCGGGACGGTCAGCTGGGCGGCCGAGCCCATCTGCTCGCGCACCAACGCCTCCAGTGCCTCCCGCTCGCCGGGCGCCACGTCGAGCACCAGTTCGTCGTGCACCTGCAGCAGCATCCGCGACTCCATGCCCTGCTCGGTGATCGCCCGCTCCACCCCGAGCATCGCGACCTTGATCAGGTCGGCGGCCGAGCCCTGGATGGGGGCGTTGAGCGCCATCCGCTCGGCCATCTCACGCCGCTGGCGGTTGTCGCTGGTCAGATCGGGCAGGTAGCGACGCCGGCCCATGATCGTCTCGGTGAAGCCCGAGCGCCGGGCCTCATCCACGACCCCGGCCAGGTAGTCGCGCACCCCGCCGAAGGTCTCGAAGTACTCCTCCATCAGTGCCCGGGCCTCGTTCGGCTCGATCCGCAGCTGCTGGCTCAGGCCGTAGGCGCTGAGTCCGTAGGCCAGCCCGTAGTTCATCGCCTTGATCTTGGCGCGCTGCTCGGGGGTGACCGCGTCGGCGTCGGTGGAGAAGACCCGGGCGGCGGTCATCGAGTGGAAGTCCTGACCGGAACGGAACGCCTCGATCAGCAACGTGTCCTCGGACAGGTGCGCCATGATCCGCATCTCGATCTGGCTGTAGTCGGCCGTCATCAACGACTCCGCGGTGGAGACGAAGCCCTGCCGGATGCGTCGGCCGGCCTCGGTCCGGACCGGGATGTTCTGCAGGTTCGGGTCGGTGCTGGAGAGCCGGCCGGTGGCCGCGATGATCTGGTTGAAGGTGGTGTGCACCCGGCCGTCGGGCTGGACGGTCTTGAGGAGTCCCTCGACCGTCTGGCGCAGCCGGGTGACGTCGCGGTGCCGCAGCAGCGCGGTGAGGAAGGGGTGCTCGGTCTTCTCGTAGAGCTGGGCCAGCGCCTCGGCGTCGGTGGTCCACCCGGTCTTGGTGCGCTTGGTCCGCGGCATGTCGAGCTCGTCGAAGAGCACCACCTGCAGCTGCTTGGGTGAGCCGAGGTTGATCTCCTTGCCGATCACGTCGAAGGCTTCCTGGGCGGCCTGCTTCACCTGGCCGGCGAACTCGTCCTCCAGGGCGGCCAGCTGGTCGACGTCCACCGCGATCCCGCGCTGCTCCAGCTGCGCGAGCACCGCCACCAGCGGCAGCTCGACGTCGGCCAGCAGCGCACTGCCGCCGTGCTCCTCGACCTCCTGCTCCAGCACCGCGGCCAGGTCCAGCACGGCGCGGGCCGACAGCATCGCCGTCTCCGAGCCGTCGTCGACGGCGTCCAGGGTCAGCTGCTCGGTGTCGGCGTCGCTGGCCCGCAACTCCCGCTTGAGGTAGCGCAGGGTCAGGTCGGCCAGGTCGTAGGAGCGCTGGTCGGGCCGGACCAGGTAGGCCGCCAGGGCGGTGTCGACCTCCAGCCCGGCCAGGGCCCAGCCGCGGGCGGCCAGGGCGAGCATCGGCCCCTTGGCGTCGTGCACCACCTTGGGGCGCTCCGGGTCGGCCAGCCAGTCGGCCAGCACGGCGTCGTCGGCGGCGTCCAGGGCGGCCGGGTCGAGCCACGCAGCTGCCCCGTCGGCACTGGCCAGCGCCACCGAGTGCACCTCGCCGGTGCCGGCCCGCCAGGTGCCCTGCACGGCCAGTCCGGTCCGGCCGGTGGCGTGCTGCTCCAGCCAGGCCGCCACCTCACCGGCCGCCAGCTTGACCCCGTCGACCTCGAGGCCGGGCTGCGGCTCGGGCTCGGTGTCGGGCGCCAGCTCGGCCAGCACCCGGGTGCGCAGCTCACCACGGAACTCCAGCCGGTCCAGCAGCTCCAGGGCGGGCTGCCGGTCCCACTCGCGCCGGACCAGGTCGGCCGGGGCCAGCGGCAGGGTCAGGTCGGTGAGCAGCCGGTTCAGGTGCCGGTTGCGCATCACCTCGCCCAGGTGCTCGCGCAACGAGTCGCCCTTCTTGCCGCCGACCTCGTCGGCGCGGGCGATCAGGTTGTCCAGGCCGTCGAACTGGTTGAGCCACTTGGCCGCGAAGCCCTGCCCGACACCGGGCACGCCCGGCAGGTTGTCGGAGGCCTCCCCGACCAGCGCGGCCAGCTCGGGGTAGCGGTGCGGCGGGACGCCGTACTTCTCCTCCACCGCGGCCGGCGTCATCCGGGCCAGGTCGGAGACCCCGCGCATCGGGTACAGGACCGTGGAGTCCTCGGTGACCAGCTGCAGCGAGTCCCGGTCGCCGGTGAGGATCAGCACCTCCATGCCCTCGGCCACGGCCCGGGTGGTGAGGGTGGCGATGATGTCGTCGGCCTCGTACCCCTCCAGGTCCAGGTGCGGCACCGACCAGGTGTCCAGGACCTGCCGGATGATCGGCAGCTGGCTGCGGAACTCGTCGGGCGTCTTGTTCCGCCCGGCCTTGTACTCGGGGTACTCCTCGAGCCGGAAGGTCTGCCGGGACCGGTCGAAGGCGACGCCGACGTGGGTGGGCCGCTCGTCGCGCAGCACGTTGACCAGCATCGAGGTGAACCCGTACACGGCGTTGGTGTGCTGACCGTCGGTGGTGGAGAAGTTGTCCACGGGCAGGGCGAAGAACGCCCGGTAGGCCAGGGAGTGGCCGTCCAGGAGCAGCAGGCGCGGGCGGGTGGCGGCGGGGGTCTGGGCAGGCACGTGGTGAGGATATCGACGGCCACCGACGGGCGCCGAGCCCCACCCGGGGCCGTGCGGCTCCCCCCGTCGGGAGGCACCGGGTCACGTGCCACCATGAGCCCATGACCGACACCCCCGCCCTGCCCGACCTGGCCGAACTCTCCGTCGAGGAGTTCCTCTCGTTCATGCCCGAGGGGATGGGGCGGCTGAACGAGAAGATGGGTGTCGAGCTGGTCGAGTTCTCCCACGAGCGGGTCGTGGCCACCATGCCGGTGGAGGGCAACACCCAGCCCTACGGCCTGCTGCACGGCGGCGCGTCGGTGGTGCTGGCCGAGACGCTGGGGTCGATCGGGTCGGCGATCCACGCCTTCCCCGACCGGATCGCCGTGGGCGTGGACATCAACGCCACCCACCACCGCTCGGCCACGTCCGGCACCGTCACCGGGGTCGCCACCCCGATCCACCTGGGCCGCACCTCGGCGGCGTTCGAGGTGGTCATCACCAACGAGGCCGGCAAGCGCGTGTGCACCTCCCGGATCACCTGCGCGCTGGTGCCCGCCGACCGCTGAGACCCCTCTCTGCCGCGGAACACCGGGCACGGGTGTCCGCGGAGCCGGTGGGGCTCAGACCTCCTGGGCGCGCCGGCGCAACCGCCGGGCCGCCAGCACCATCTCCACGCGCGAGCTCGCCCCCGCACCGGCACGCACCGGCTGGGGGCGCAGCGCCCCCAGGCGCGCCCGCACCGCGGAGGTCTCGGCGACCCGGAGCGTGGCGCGCGGGGTGAGCGCGAGCCGGGCCATGAACCGGTTGGCGTCGCGGGAGGTGGCCTGCACGCCGACGGCCAGCTGGGCCACGCCCGCCTGCTCGGCCACCGTGACGCACGCGTCCATCAGGGCCGTGCCGACCCCGTGCCGGCGGAACCCGTCGGCCACCTGCAGCGCGGAGACGACCACGGTCCGGTCCAGGTTGACCGGCGAGAGGGTGCTGAGCACCAGGTGCACCGCCCCGACCACGACCCCGTCGTGCTCGGCGACCAGGATCCGTCGCCCCGCGTCGGCTGCCGCGGCCACCACGAGCTCACGACAGTCCTGGACCCGGCCGGCCAGGTCGCGGGGGCGCAGCGAGTCGACCCACAGGTCGGCCAGCACGGGTGCGTCCTCACCGATGGCGGGACGGACGGAGATGACACTTCTCGTCATCGTTGACTCCAGTGGATCCGGGGGGCCGGCAACGACTCCCCCGAGCGCCGGTGCCCAGACCCTACGCCCATCGGGGCCCTGTCGGCGAGCACGACCACCGAAAACCCCGGACCCCGCGACATGCGGCACGATCCGGCGCTGACCGGGTCCCGCCGGGCAGCACTGTTGTGTCCAACTTGTGACGTTCTGCTGGACGTGCGGCCCTTATTGTTCATACCCGGCGGATCGGTCGCCCCGGGAGCAGTTATGTGACCCACGTCACACTGCCAGGCCGAATCCACCTATAGTTCGCAGCGTCATCCACCCACGACCCCGGGGGCCACATGCACGTGTTCCGTCCGCTGCAGGGTGTCCTGCTGCTGGCCGTCCTGCTGGGCACCGCCCTGCTGGGACTGCCGGCCGCCCAGGCCAGCGCCCTGCCCACCGCAGACACAGCGAGCAGCTGTGTCAAACCACCGCCGCGGGAGGACGACACCATCCATGTCGTCGGCTGCCTGGTGGACACCCGTGAGAAGCCACCGACCCCCGTCCCCGGCGTCGAGATCTCCGTCGAGGACGAGTCGGGCAACGAGATCGGCACCGCCACCTCCGACGACACCGGTGTCTTCGACATCGAGATCGGCCCGGCCATCGACGCCCTGGGCAACACCTACACGGTGCTGCTCGACGAGGACTCTCTCCCCGACGGCGCCGACCTGCGCAACCCGGACCAGAAGGAGCTGAAGGTCTACGTCAAGCTCCAGGCCGACGTGAACGTCACCTTCCCGATCGGTGACGCCACCGTCGGGTCGGGCAAGTTCGCCCAGGCCCTGCAGCTGGCCGTCGGCGGTCTGGTCTTCGCCCTGCTGCTGGCCCTGGCCGCGCTGGGCCTCTCGCTGATCTTCGGCACCACCGGGCTGACCAACTTCGCCCACGGTGAGCTGATCACCTTCGGTGCGGTGAGCGCGATGTTCATCGACCAGCTCTCCGGCGACATCGTGATCGCCGGGAAGAACATGACGATGGTGATCGCGATCGTGTTCGCCACGATCGCCTCGGTGCTCTTCGGCTGGCTCAACGACAAGGTCCTGTGGAAGCCGCTGCGTCGCCGCGGCACCGGACTGATCGCCGCGATGATCGTCAGCATCGGTCTGTCGATCTTCCTGCGGAACGTCTACCAGTACTTCGCCGGCGCGGACGCGCACAACTACAGCCAGTGGACCAACCCCGCACCGTGGGTGCTCGGCCCGGTCTCGGTGACGCCCAAGGACGTCGGCGTCGCCGTGCTGGCCGCCGTCGTGCTGGCGGTCGTGCTGGTCGCGATGCGGACCACCAAGATCGGCAAGGCCGCCCGCGCGGTCTCCGACAACCCGGCCCTGGCCGCGGCCTCGGGCATCGACGTGGACAAGGTGATCTCGATCGTCTGGGCCCTCGGTGCCGGGCTGGCCGGTCTGGCCGGCGTCCTGCTGGGCATGACCCAGGGCTTCGACTACCAGCTGGGCTTCAAGATCCTGCTGCTCGTCTTCGCCGCGGTCGTCCTGGGCGGTCTGGGCAGCATCTGGGGTGCCGTGGTCGGCGCCCTGATCATCGGAGTGTTCATCGACGTGTCGACGCTCATCGTGCCCGCCGAGCTGAAGTTCGTCGGTGCGCTGGTCGTCCTCATCCTGGTGCTGATGGTGAGGCCCCAGGGCATCTTCGGTCGCGCCGAGCGGATCGGGTAAGGGGAGACAAGATGGACATCATCGGAATTCTCAGCGCCTCCCTGCAGGAGGCCCTCGGCCCGACGGCCGTCGTCTACGCGCTCGCGGCCATCGGCCTGAACGTGACCTTCGGCTACACCGGCCTGCTGAACTTCGGTCAGGCGGGCTTCATGGCGATCGGCGGCTACACGATGGCCGCGTTCGTCTCCACCTGGGACCAGCCGTTCTGGTTGGCCCTGCTCGCCGGCCTCTTCTTCACCCTGGTCCTGGCGGTGCTGCTCGGTATCCCGACGCTGCGGCTGCGTGCCGACTACCTGGCGATCGTGACGATCGCGGCCTCCGAGATCATCCGGCAGACCCTCGGGTCGGTCACGCTGCTGGAGTACTTCGGTGGCCAGGACGGCGTGATCAACTACCGCGGCACGTTCCGCAGCTGGAACCTGCTCGACAAGGCCGGGCTCTCGTTCGACTGGCTCCCGTGGAGCAACGCCGAGCTGTGGCTGATGCTCGTGGGCTGGATCGTGGTGGCGCTCAGCTGCCTGCTGGTCTGGCTGCTGGCCAAGGCGCCGTACGGCCGGGTGCTCAAGGGCATCCGCGAGGACGAGGACGCGGTCCGCTCCCTGGGCAAGAACGTCTACTGGTACAAGCTGCAGTCGCTGATGATCGGCGGCACCTTCGGTGCGCTGGCCGGTTTCGCGGTGGCGTTGCAGAAGTCGAACATGGCACCCACCTGGGTCGCCACGGACGTCACGTTCTTCGCCTACACCGTGCTCCTGCTCGGTGGCGCGGCACGTGTCCTGGGTCCGGTCGTCGGATCGGTGATCTTCTGGTTCCTGCTGGTGATGATCGAGCAGGTGCTCAAGGCGCTGACCATCCCCTCGGACCCGATCCTCCCGACCTGGCTGCTGACCAGCAACGAGGCCAGCAACGTCCGGTTCATCCTGCTGGGTCTGGCCCTGATGCTGTTGATGATCTTCCGGCCGCAGGGCATCTTCGGAGACAAGAAGGAGCTGGCGATCGATGGCCGCTGAGACAACTGCCGCCGCGTCCGGGGCCCGCGCGATGTTCGCGGACGTCCCGGCCCGGCCGGGCGCCAAGAAGCCCGACCCGATCGTGGTCGCCGACGGCATCGTCCGCCAGTTCGGTGGTCTGAAGGCCGTGAACGTCGACCACGTGGAGATCCAGCGCGGCGCCATCACGGCGCTGATCGGACCCAACGGTGCCGGCAAGACGACCTTCTTCAACCTGCTGACCGGCTTCGACCGGCCCCAGGAGGGCACTTGGTCGTTCAACGGCACCCCGCTGAACAAGGTGCCCGCCTACAAGGTCGCCCGGATGGGCATGATCCGCACCTTCCAGCTCACCAAGGTGCTGAGCAAGCTCACCGTCCTGGAGAACATGCGGCTGGGAGCCACCGGCCAGAGCGGGGAGAAGTTCCTCTCCGCGCTGCTGCCGTTCACCTGGCGGGCCCGCGAGGCGGAGATCACCGCCAAGGCGGACGCGCTGCTGGAGCGGTTCCTGCTGCTGGCCAAGAAGGACGACTTCGCCGGCACCATGTCGGGCGGGCAGCGCAAGCTGCTCGAGATGGCCCGGGCCCTGATGGCCGACCCGGAGCTGGTGATGCTCGACGAGCCGATGGCCGGCGTCAACCCGGCCCTGAAGCAGTCGCTGCTGGGCCACGTGAAGTCGCTGCGCGACGAGGGCCGCACGGTCCTGTTCGTCGAGCACGACATGGACATGGTCCGCGACATCTCCGACTGGGTCATCGTGATGGCCCAGGGCCAGGTGATCGCCGAGGGACCGCCGGAGAGCGTGATGAGCGACCAGCGCGTCATCGACGCCTACCTGGGCAGCCACCACGACCAGGACCTCAGCGACGACGCCGTCGCGGCCCAGATCGAGGCGGAGGCCAGTGCGGAGATCGCCGCCGAGGCCGACGGCGTCGACACCGCCGCGGAGGCCGCGGAGCAGGCCAAGGAGGACAAGGCATGAGCCAGTCAGCAGCCATCGACCCGAACCCGCCGGAGATCGACCGGTCGGCCCACCTGGCCGAGGCCGAGGGTGCGCTGCTGCGCGCCGACGACCTGGTCGCCGGGTACCTGCCGGGCGTCAACATCCTCAGCAACGCCGACCTGTACTGCAAGGAGGGCGAGCTGGTCGGGATCATCGGTCCCAACGGTGCCGGCAAGTCCACCCTGCTCAAGGCGCTGTTCGGGCTGGTGAACATCCGCTCGGGCACGGTCACCCTGCGCAACCAGAACATCACCAACAAGCGCGCCGACGTCCTGGTCACCGAGGGCATCAGCTTCGTCCCGCAGACGAACAACGTGTTCCCGACGCTGACCATCCAGGAAAACCTGGAGATGGGCTGCTACCAGCGGCCCGAGAAGTTCAAGGACCGGTTCGAGTTCGTGGCCGGGATCTTCCCGTCGCTGGCCGACCGCCGCAAGCAGCGCGCCGGCTCGCTGTCGGGTGGTGAACGGCAGATGGTGGCCATGGGCCGGGCCCTGATGATGGACCCGTCGGTGCTGCTGCTCGACGAGCCGTCCGCCGGCCTGTCCCCCGTCCTGCAGGACGAGGTGTTCGTGCAGACCCGCTCGATCAACAAGGCCGGGGTCTCGATCATCATGGTCGAGCAGAACGCCGCCCGGTGCCTGCAGATCTGTGACCGGGCCTACGTGCTCGACCACGGTCGCAACGCCTACACCGGCACCGGTGAGGAGCTGCGCCACGACCCGAAGGTCATCGAGCTCTACCTGGGCACGCTGACGAAGTAGTCACGCCCCGCAGAACGGCCGGTCGTCCCCTCGGGGGCGGCCGGCCGTTCTGCTGCCCGGCGGGCCTCTCCGTCGAGGTCTCGGCGAGCTCGACCAGCGCGGTCTCGGCAGGCTCGACCACCGGGCGGGGCACCAACCGTCGATCGAGCTTGCCGCGATCCGGTCAGGGGTCTCGGCAGGCTCAACCACCAGGAGGGGCACCACCGTCGATCGAGCTTGCCGAGATCCAGTCAGGGGTCTCGACAGGCTCGACCAGCGCGCTCTCGACCACCGGGAGGGCGCCCGGGGCGTGCCAGACGCACGGAGGGGCCCGGCCGTGCGGCCGGGCCCCTCTGCGGGTGGTGCTGCGGACCAGTCGGTCAGCGTGTCAGTCGGCTCAGATCACGCCGGTGACGTACTTGACGTTCTGGTACTTGTTGGTCTCGTCGTACTCGAAGATGCCGATGGTGGCCTTGGTCGGGCTACCGGTCTCACCGAGGTCCACGGGGCCGGAGACACCGTCGTAGTCGATGTCCTTGCCCTCGTCGAGCAGGGCGACGCAGTCCTTGTAGGTGGTGCACTTCTCGCCACCCTCGGAGACCTCGATGATCTTCGGGGCGAAGGTCTCGGGGTCGTCGGATTTGGCCGCGACTGCCGCCAGGGCGGACAGCATGACCGCGTCGAAGGACTCCGGACCGTAGGTGAAGTCGGTGAGCTTCGGGTCGGCCTTGAGCAGGACCTTCTTGAAGTCGTCGGTCAGCTCAGCACCCGGGTAGGTCGCCCGGACACCGGTCAGGGTGCCCTTCGGGAGGTCCTTGGAGTAGTCGGCGGTGTTGCCGTCGACGAAGTAGACCTGGACGTCCTTGGGGCCGATGCCCTTGCCGACCATCGTCGGGATGATCTTCGTGGTCTCGTTGAAGCCCACGACCACGACGGCGTCCGGCTTGCCGGCGGCGATCTGGTTGACCTCGGCGGTGAAGTTCTGCGCGTCGGCCGAGTACAGGACGCTCATGTTGTCCTTGACCGGCGCACCGCCGGCCTCCAGGCCGTCGGAGATCTGCTTGGCCAGCAGCTCACCGTAGGAGTCCTGGCGAGCCAGGATCGCGACGTTGGACTTGCCGTCCTCGATGATGGTGTTGGCCATCACGGCGCCCTGCAGGACGTCCGAGGGGGCGGTCCGGAAGTACAGACCGTTCGGGTCGGTCTCGGCGTCGTCGAAGGCCGGCGAGGTGTTGGCCGGGGAGAAGTGGACGAGCTTGTTCTCCTGGGTGATCTTGTCGATCACCGAGAGCGAGACACCCGAGGCGGCGGCACCGATGATGACGTCGGCCTTGTCGCGGACGAGCTGGTCCACGCCGGTGCCGGCGATGTCGGGAGTACCGTCACCGGAGTCGGCCTCGAAGGCAGCGATGTCCTTGCCCAGGACACCACCGTTGGCGTTGATCTCGGCGACCGCGGCGTTGACGCCCGCGAACTCCGGGGGCCCGAGGAAGGCGAGGTCACCGGTCTTGGGCAGCAGCGAGCCGACGGTGAAGGTGCCGTCACCCTGCTTGGCCGGCGCGTCCGAGGTGGCGTTCGTGCCGTCGGAGCTCGGCTCGTTGTCCTTGTCCTCCGACCCGCACGCGGAGAGTGCGAGAGCTCCCACCAGCGCCAGGACGCTGAGGTTCGCAAGGGGCTTGTGACGCTTCATGAAGCCTCCGGGGTTCCTTGTTCCCACACGGGCAGCACGGATTTGCTGCCCGCAGGTGGATCAAGGTAGCCCGATCAGGAGCCGTCGAGAGGTAGGTCACACGCATGTAACCAACCTGTGACCTCCCCGGTGCACTCCGCAGCGATGCTGGAGGAGGTCAGCCGGCGATGGTGGGGCCGTGCTCGATGACGCCCTGGGCGACCTGCTTCATGGACAGCCGCAGGTCCATCGCGGTGCGCTGGATCCAGCGGAACGCGTCGGGTTCGCTGAGCTGCAGGTCGCGCTGGAGGATGCCCTTGGCACGGTCCATCACCTTGCGGGTCTCGAGCCGGTCGGCCAGGTCGGCCACCTCCCCCTCGAGCTGGCGCAGCTCGGCGAACCGGCTGACCGCCATCTCGATCGCGGGCACCAGGTCGGAGCGGTTGAACGGCTTGACCAGGTAGGCCATCGCTCCGGCGTCACGGGCACGTTCGACCAGTTCCCGCTGGCTGAAGGCGGTGAGCATCACGACCGGCGCGATCCGCTGGCCGGCGATCCGCTCGGCGGCGGCGATGCCGTCCAGGATCGGCATCTTCACGTCCAGGATGACCAGGTCGGGCAGCAGCGCCTCGGCCTGCTCGACGGCGCTCTGCCCGTCCGCGGCCTGGGCGACGACGTCGTACCCCTCCTCGGCGAGCATCTCGGCCAGGTCCATGCGGATCAGGGCCTCGTCCTCGGCGATGAGGACGCGCGGGGCGGCGGCGGGGCTCTCGGTCACAGGGCGCAGGCTATCGCGCCGGGGCCGCTGCGCCCCAAGCCGGGACCGCGCACCGGTGTGCAGTAGCCTGTGCCGCGCGCCCCGGTAGCCCAACGGCAGAGGCAGTGGTCTCAAACACCATCCAGTGTGGGTTCGAATCCCACCCGGGGCACCACGCACGAGGCCCGTCACCTGCAGGTGACGGGCCTCGGTCTGTCCGGGGGCTGGATCAGCTGCCGGGGACGGCGTGCGGGAGCAGCCCGGCGGGGTCGGGCAGGCCGCGGCTGGACCGGTAGGCCGGGGCCACGCCCTTGATCGCGTCACCCATCCGGTGGATCCGCAGCGCGTTGGTGGACCCGGGCATGCCGGGCGGGGTGCCGGCGATGATCACCACGAACTCCCCCTCGTTGACCCGGCCGAGCTTCAGCAGCTCGGTGTCGACCTGGTAGACCATCTCGTCGGTGTGCTCGACGTCGGCGAAGCCGAACGTCTCCACTCCCCAGGTCAGCGAGAGCCGGCGCCGGGTCGAGGCCAGCGGGCTGAACGCGAGCAGCGGGATGTCGCTGCGGTAGCGGGCCAGGCGCTGCGCGGAGTCACCGGACTGGGTGAACGCGACCAGGTACTTGGCGCCCACCCGCTCGGCCACCTCGGCCGCGGCCTTGGCGATGATCCCGCCCCGGGTGCGGGGCTGCCAGGTGACCGCCGCCATCCGCGCGAGGCCGTGGTCCTCGGTGGAGGCGATGATCCGGGCCATCGTCTCGACCGCGGTGATCGGGTGCGCCCCCACGCTGGTCTCTCCCGACAGCATCACCGCGTCGGCGCCGTCGAGCACCGCGTTGGCCACGTCGGAGGTCTCGGCCCGCGTCGGGGCCGGGTTCTCGATCATCGACTCCAGCATCTGGGTCGCCACGATCACCGGCTTGGCGTGCCGGCGGGCGATGTCGACGAGCTCCTTCTGCAGGACCGGGACGTCCTCCAGGGGCAGCTCCACGCCCAGGTCGCCGCGGGCCACCATCAGCCCGTCGAAGGCGTCGATGATCTCCTCGATGTTCTCGATCGCCTGGGGCTTCTCGATCTTCGCGATGACCGGGACCGTGATGCCCTCCTCGGCCATCACGGCCCGGACGTCGCGGGCGTCGCTGGCGTTGCGCACGAAGCTCAGCGCGACCAGGTCCACCCCGGCCCGCAGCGCCCAGCGCAGGTCGTCGACGTCCTTCTCGCTCAGTGCCGGCACCGAGACCGCGACACCGGGCAGGTTGATGCCCTTGTGGTTGCTGACCGGGCCGGCCACGACGACCTCGAGGTGCACGTCGGTGTCGTCGACGGCGGTCACGACCAGCCGGACCTTGCCGTCGTCGATGAGCACCGGGTCGCCGGGGTGCACGTCGCCGGGCAGGCCGGCGTAGGTGGTGCCCGCGACCCGGGCGTCGCCCGGCACGTCGCGCGTGGTGATGGTCCAGGCCTGGCCCTCGGTCAGCTCGACCGGGCCGTCGGCGAACGTGCCCAACCGGATCTTGGGGCCCTGCAGGTCCGCGAAGATGCCGATGTTGCGGCCGCTCTCCTCGGCGGTGCGCCGGACCAGGCCGTAGACCTTCTCGTGGTCGGCGTGGGTGCCGTGGCTCATGTTGAGGCGGGCCACGTCCATGCCCGCGTCGACGAGCGCACGTACCTGCTCGGGGGTGGATGTGGCCGGACCCAGGGTGCACACGATCTTTGCTCTCCGCACATCATCACCCTACCGGCGTGGCACCGCGGGCCGGCCCACGGGAGCTGTCGGTTCACCCGATGGTTCGCCATCATTCACCTGCCACCGATCAGCGACGAGCGCCCGAGGTGACCGAGGTCACCGCCCGCCCCGCTCCCGGGCTCGATGGTTCAGTCCTCGTCACCCTGCGCGGGGGCCAGTGCCGCGGCCAGGGCGCCGCGCCCCGTGACGCCCAGCTTGCGGTACACCTTGGTGAGGTGCACCTCCACCGTCTTGACGGTGACGAACAGTTCGACCGCGACCTCGCGGTTACCCAGCCCGGCGGCCGCGAGCCGGGCGACCCGGAGTTCGCTGGCGGTCAGGGATGACGGGCCGTCGAGCCGGTGCCGTCGGGGCCGCGCGCCCAGGCTCCACAACTCCGCCACCGCACTGGCGCGCAGTGCCTCTGCGCCACACCGGTCGGCCCCGTCGAGCCCGACCTCCAGCAACTCACGCGCCTGGTCCGGCTCACCGTTCTCACGCAGGGCGACCCCGAGCAGTGTCGCCGTACGAGCCCGTTCCAACTGGTGTCCGGTGTCGCGGATGGTCCGCCACGCCTCACGAAGCAGCCGCACCCGCTCGGGCGCGTGCTGGCGGATCCCCGCTCCCGTACTCGTCGGCTCCCCCCTCCCGGGGCGGCTCCGGGCCGACACGAGCGCGGCGGTGCGCCAGGCCTTGGCCAGCGGCAGGGGTGCGCCGTGCTCGCGGGCCAGGTCGAGCAGTTCGGCCGACCAGGCCCGGGCCTGCTGCCAGCGGCCCGACTCCACCACGGCCCGGACCGCCCACGGCCGCCATGGCAGCTGGGCCAGCCCAGCGCCCTCCCGCTGCGCGAGGCCTTCGGCCACGCCGGTGAGCCACCCCAACGCACCGGCCCAGTCACCCTGCTCGCAGGCCAGTCGGCCCCGGGCCAGCCGAACATGATCGGCTGGCCCCGAGACGTCGCCCTCCGACAGCCGCGGCGCCCCCGCCACCAGCGACTCCGCCACGGCCGCACCGTGCCGCTCCAGGAGCACCTCCGCGTGCAGTGCCCACACCACCGGCACCGCCAGCGGGAGCGCCTCGCCAGCATGCCGCAGCGCCTCCCGTGCGTCGGCCTCGGCATCCAGGAGGGCCCCTTCGTGGAAGCCCAGCAGGGCGCGCAGATGATGGGCGATGGCGAGTCCGGCCTGGTCGCCACGGTGGCGGGCCACCCGCATCACCTCGGCCCCGGCGGACCGAGCGGTGGCCAGGTCTCCGGTCAGCACCAGGGACATGACCAGGTCCGCCATGCGGTGCAGGTCCATTCCCTCGCGCGACCCGACCGCCCAGCCGTCACGGGCAAGGCTGGCCATCTCCTCGGCCGGAGCGTTGCGGTGCAGCCCGTGCAAGGCCATGGCGCCGCGGACCGTGCCGCGCGAGGGCAGGCGCAGGCGGTCGGCGTCGGCGAGGACCCGGGCCCCCAGGTCGACGGCTCCAGCGGTGCGGTCCGAGACGATGAGGTACAGGTACTGGTCCACCCGCAGTTCAGTGCCCTGCACCTCGTCGATCTCCCGGCCAGCGGCGGAACCGACGACGTCGGCTGCCTCGTCGACGAGTCCCGAGAAGGCCAGGGCGCGGGCCAGGTCCCGCACCACCGCGGACCAGCCGGGCATGCCCTCGGACAGGTCGGCGGCAGCCCTGAGGGTGTCGCAGGCGGCGGGGTCACCGGCCGCCAGCTCAGCGCGACCCAAGCGCGCCGTCAGGTCCACCGCAGCGTGCCCGGCAGCGTCCCCGGCCAGCACCCGAGCACGGCGCAGGTGCCGCACCGCCTGATGGTGGGCCAGTCGAGCCGAGGCCGCGTCCGCCGCCGAGACCAGCACCTGCACGGCCCACGCGTCAGGTTCGACGGGCCCCAGGAGCAGGTGGCTGGCGACGGTCTCGGCCTCCGCGCCCGCCGCAGCCCAAGCGCGCGCCGCGCGCCCGTGCCACTGCTCGAGGTCCTCGGGCCCCACCCCGTCCAGCGCGGAGGTGGCCACGATCGGGTGCACCAGCCCCAGCCGGGACGGCGCCAGGAGACCCTCCGCCCGCAAGTCGCGGCACACGTCCGCGGTTCGTCGCGACGTCAGCCCGGCCACGGCAGCGACGACACCGATCGGTGGGTCGCCCTCCAGCACGGACAGCGCCCGGGCCACCGCCAGGGCCTCACGCCGGTCCTGCTCCTGGCCGCGCACCAGGATCCGCCGCACGATCTCGTCCGGGGCGACCCCGGCCACCTCGTCCGCGGTGCGGTCATCGGGCCGCCTCCCGTCACGGTGAAGTTCCAGGGCGAGGGCGCGTAGGTGGAACGGGACTCCCCCGGTCGCAGCGTGGCAGGCGTCCACGAACGCGTCGGTCAGGCTGCATTCCCAGCTCTCGGCGAGCAGTGCGGCCGTTCCCTGGCGACTCAGCGCCCCCGGATCCAGGCGGGTGAACGCAGCGGCCCGCTCCCAGGAGCGACCAGCCAGGTGGTCACCGGGGCGGGTGGCCCCCGCCACCAGTACCGCCACCCCGTCGATCCGGGCGACCAGGTAGTCGAGGAACCGGGCGGACTGGTCGTCGCACCACTGCAGGTCGTCGACGACGACCAGCACGGGACCGTCGTCGGCCAGGTTCACCACGAACCAGTGCAGGGCGTGCAGCACGCCGAACAGCGAACCGGGCCCGCGCCCCTCCAGGATGGCCTCGACCTCCGCCGCCGGGCCCTGCAGCCAGCTGGCACGCTGGCCGGGGGTGGCTCGTCGCAACACCGGCTCGACGAGTTGGCGAACCACGCCCAGCCCGAAACCCTGCTCCAGATCGCTGCACCGGGCCCGCAGCACGGTGCACGCCTCGGCACGGGAGAGGAGGTGCCGCAGCAGGGTGGTCTTGCCGATGCCGGGCCCACCGCTCACGAGGACCGCACCTCCGCGGCCCTGCACGGCGGCCTCCAGGGCGGCGCCCAACTGCTGTAGTTCGTGGTGCCGCTCCACGAGGGCAGGCCAGGTGGAGGTGTCGACCTGCGCGCCAGCACCCATGCTGCTCCCTCCCCGGTGTGGGCCGTGCGGCCATGATCCCCCAGATCCTCAATCCTTGGGGTGGGTCTTGGGGTGGGCGT
>JAEWXC010000003.1 GCA_023396115.1 Actinomycetes bacterium
CGCCGGGCCGGGCCGCGCGGGTGGGGGGGGGGGCACCCTTGCCCCACGGCGCCACCGCACCGGTCTGGCGACCTCAGCTGACGTTGACGCCGCTCCACGCCGCCGCGACCGCGTTCTGCTGCGCCGACCCGGCCCCGTACAGGTCGCGGGCCGCGTTCATCGTCGCGGTCCGGGCCTGGGCGTAGGTGGTCGAGGAGGTCATGTAGACCGTCAGCGCCCGGTACCAGATCTTCGCCGCAGCCTCACGACCCACCCCGGTCACCGTGGTGCCGTTGCAGGTGGTCGAGGAGTGCTGGACCCCACCGAACGACTTCGTCCCGGTGCCCTCGGCGAGCAGGTAGAAGAAGTGGTTGCCGATCCCGGAGCTGTAGTGGACGTCGACGTTCTTGGCGTTCGAGCTCCAGCAGTCCAGCGACTTGCCGTCGGCACTGGGCTGGTCCATGCGACGCAGGCCCCGGTGGTTCTTCAGGTCGAACTGCTCACCCACCAGGTAGTCGCCGGGGTCGGAGGCGTTGGAGGCGTTGAACTCCACCATCGCGCCGAAGATGTCCGAGGTCGCCTCGTTCAGACCGCCGCTCTCCCCGGAGTAGGTGAGGTTGGCGCTGTTCTCGGTGATGCCGTGGGTCATCTCGTGAGCCGCCACGTCGAGCGAGGTCAACGGGCCGTAGTTGACCCCGTCGCCGTCGCCGTAGGTCATCTTCTTGCCGTCCCAGAAGGCGTTGACGTAGTTCTTGCCGTAGTGGACCCGGTTGAACGACCCGGTGCCGTTGTTCCAGATGCCGTTGCGTCCGTGAGCGTTCTTGAAGTAGTCCCAGGTGGCCTGCGACCCGTAGTGGGCGTCGGCGGCGGCGCTGGCCCGGTTGCCGGTGGTCCCGTCACCGAAAGTGCTGGTGCCCGAGGTGAACGTGGTGCCGTTCTTGCACCCGATGGTGAGCAGCGTGCACAGGAACGAGTCCTCCGCCCCGTTCATGTCGGTGGTGTAGGTACCACCCCGGACCGGGTCCTTGAGGCTGAACGAGGAGCCGGAACCGGTGACCGACAGCCCGACGGTCCCCGAGTACAGGGTGCGTCCGGTGCCGTCGACGTTGACGATCTGCTGCTCCGAGCGGATCACCGTGCCCGAACGGGCGTCCAGGTAGGTGGCGAGCCGGCTGGGGGTGCCGTTGGCCTGGAGACCCCCGGTGACCACCTCCCAGGCCAGGCGCGGGGCACCGGCGGTGGCGTCGACCACGAGGCGGCGGGAGTCGGCCCGGCGGGCCTGCTCGCCCCGGGCCAGGTTGCCCGAGACCTGCCGCAACCCCAGGGTGCGCTTCTCGGCGCGGGCCCCGGATATCCCGGGCGTCACCGCGAGGTCCAGCGGCGCCTTCAACGTCTGGCTGGCGCCGCGCCAGGCGCCGCCGGGGCCGCGGTGCACCACCAGGTCACCGCCCAGGACCGGCAGGCCGCGGTAGCTGCGGTCGACGCGCACGTGCGTGGTGCCGTCGGCGTCGGTGAGGGTGCTGCGGGCCGCGAACTCCTGCCCGGACGCGGCGCGCGCGGCGCCGGGGTGCTCGGCCAGGGCAGCCAGGGCCCGGGCGCCCGGGTCCTGTCCGGCCGCGGTGGCGGGGGTGGTGGTGGCCAGGGCGCCGAGGCCCAGGGCGATGACGGCGGCGGCCGCCAGTGGAGCGGTTCTGCGCATGGAACGTGTCCTTCCGGTCCGAGATGTCGGTGCGGTGCACCGACAGGTGCAACGCTGCACCGCTCGCCGGGGTCACGCCCAGCCCCGACGATCTGCAGGAACGTGCACGGCACGGACCTGCACGACCGGGTCGTGACCGGCTCAGTCCAGGTCGAGGAAGTGCTCCAGTCCGACGGTGAGGCCCGGGTGCTCGGCGATGGCGCGCAGCCCGGCCAGCACCCCGGGGTTGAACCCGGTCCGGTCCATCGAGTCGTGCCGGATGGTCAGGGTCTCCCCCGGCTGGCCGAGCACGACCTCCTGGTGGGCCACCAGACCGCGGATCCGCAGCGCGTGCACCGGCACGCCGTCGACGTCGGCGCCACGGGCTCCGGGCAGGGCGGTGCTGGTGGAGTCGGGCATCGCCTCGCACCCGGCCGAGCGTCGGGCAGCCGCGACCATCTCGGCGGTGCGCCGGGCCGTGCCGGAGGGTGCGTCGGCCTTGGTCGGGTGGTGCAGCTCGACGATCTCGACGCTCTCGAAGTAGGGCGCGGCCTTCGCGGCGAACTGCATCATCAGGATGGCGCCGATGGAGAAGTTCGGGGCGATCAGCACGCCGGTCCCCGGCGACCCGTCGAGCTCGGTCCGCAGGGTCGCGAGCCGCTCCTCGTCGAAGCCGGTGGTGCCGACGACCGCGTGGATCCCGTGCCGGATGCACCAGGTCAGGTTCTCCATCACCACGTCGGGGTGGGTGAAGTCGACGACAGCCCGGGCACCGGCGTCGGTGAGCTGGGCGATGTCGTCGCCGGCGTCGATCCGGGCCACCAGCTCCATGCCGGTGGCGGCCTCCACGGCCCGGCAGATCTCGCTGCCCACCTTGCCGCGGGCACCCAGGACGGCGACCCGCAGGGGGGTGTCGGAGGACGACGACGGGGCGGCTGGACCGGGGCGGGAATCGGGGGTGCTCACGCGGCCCAACCTATCGTCCGCGTCGTCCACCGGGGTGGCGGTGCTCCGGGTGCGGACACGGTAGTGGCAGGCTAGGGCCCATGGTGGCACTGCCGACGATCCCGCCCCGCATCCGCTGGGCGGTCGAGCTCATGGATCTCCAGCCCAACGACCAGGTGCTGGAGATCGGTTGCGGGGACGGTGCCGCGGCCGAGCTGATCTGCTCCAAGCTGGAGACCGGCAAGCTGTTCGCGATCGACCGGTCCGAGTCCGGTGTGGACCGCACGAAGCGGCGCTGCAAGCAGTACGTGGACGCCGGTCGGCTGACCGTGCGGCAGATCGACCTCGCCACGCTGCGGGTGCCGGTCAAGCGGCTGACGAAAGTGTTCGCCTTCAACGTCAACCTGTTCTGGGTGCGTGACTGCGCCGACGAGGTGGCGCTGCTGCACGAGCGGGTCGTGCCCGGCGGTGCGGTGCACCTGTTCTACGAGGTGAACCGTCCCGAGGAGGTGCCCAAGATCGTGCGCGGCTCCTCCGACGCGCTGCTGGCCGCCGGCTTCCGGGTCTCGGTGGTGCAGCAGAAGTCCCCCAAGGTCATCGGGATCATCGGCCGCCGCTGAGCGGCCGCACGCCCCACCCGCCACCTGTGGGTGGTCGCCGACCTCCCGCACGACGAACCGGCAGTTCCCCCACGTGTGCGGGGAAACTGCCGGTACGGGTCGTGCTGTGTCAGGACTCCGCGGGCTCGGGTGACCCGCCCGGCTGGTCCCACCCGTCCGGGCCGACTGCCGCGACGATCTCGGACTGGGAGAACAGGCTCCGGGCCAGGGACTGCACGTCGTCGAGGGTGACCCCGTCGATCCGAGCCATCACCTCGTCGATGTCGAGCAGCTCGTCGTGCAGCAGCTCGGCCTTCCCGATCCGCGACATCCGCGACCCTGAGTCCTCCAGCCCCAGCGCGATCGAGCCGCGCAGCTGCCCCTGACCACGGCGCAGCTCGTCGGCGGTGATCCCGTGCTCGGCGACCTTGCCCAGCTCGGCGCGGACCACGGCCATCACCTCCTCCACCTTGC
This sequence comes from Actinomycetes bacterium, assembly GCA_023396115.1. Taxonomy (GTDB): domain Bacteria; phylum Actinomycetota; class Actinomycetes; order Propionibacteriales; family Nocardioidaceae; genus Nocardioides. The sequence goes on from JAEWXC010000003.1 coordinate 3,676, forward strand.
TGGGCAGACACCCCACCGCCACGCCGACCAGGCCGGCGTCGGCGTAGTGGCTGCCGAAGGAGTAGACCGAGTACGCCAGACCGCGCTTCTCCCGGACCTCCTGGAACAGCCGGGAGGAGGTGCCGCCCCCCAGGGCGGTGTTGAGCACCCCGAGCGTGAAGCGCCGGTCGTCGGACCGGGTGATCCCGTTGACGCCGAGCACCACGTTGACCTGCTCCAGGGGCCGGCTCGCGTGCCGGGTGCCCGGGGTGACCCGGCGCACCCGTCCCACGATCCTGGGGGCCGAGGGCTGCTCGTCCCGGGCCAGGAACTTGTTCCGGGAGAAGGCGGTGCGCACCGCCCGGACCACCGCGTTGTGCTCCACGTTGCCGGCCACCGCCACGACCATCGTCGCGGGCCGGTAGTGGCGCTTGTGGAACCGGGCGATCTGGTCGCGGGTCAGCGCCCGGATCGACGCCTCGGTACCGGCGATCGGTCGACCCAGCGGGCTGTCCCCCCAGGCCTGGGCGGCGAACAGGTTGTGCACCACGTCGTCGGGGTCGTCGTCGTGCATCGCGATCTCGTCGAGGATCACCTCACGCTCGGCCTCGACGTCCTCGGGCGCGATCAACGAGTTGGTGATCATGTCGCCGAGCACGTCCACGGCCAGCGGCAGGTCGATGTCCAGGACGCGTGCGTGGAAGCACGTGTACTCCTTGGCGGTGAATGCGTTGAACTCGCCACCGACCTCGTCCAGCGCCACCGAGATGTCCAGGGCGCTGCGCTCCCGGGTGCCCTTGAAGAGCAGGTGCTCGAGGAAGTGGCTGGCCCCGTGCAGGCTCGGCGACTCGTCGCGCGACCCCACCCGGATCCAGACCCCGATGCTGGCCGAACGGACGCCGGCCATCTGCTCGGTGACCACCCGCAGACCACCGGGCAGCACGGTGCGCCGCACCAGCGAGGTCACTGCCCCGGAGGCGTCGGAGACCTTCGACAGGGTGCGGGTGGAGCCGACGGCCTGGCCCGACACGTGCGCGGAAAGGGACAACCGGCCAGCAGAAACCTGCTGGCCGGTCGTCCCGGTGGAACCGGTGGTCACTCGGTGTCTGCCTCGCCCGACTCAGCCTCGGCGTCCTCGGTGACGGGGACCAGCGACAGCTTGCCGCGGTCGTCGATCTCGGCGATCTGGACCTGGATCTTCTGGCCGACCGAGACGACGTCCTCGACGTTCTCGATGCGCTTGCCGCCGTTGAGGGCCTTCAGCTTCGTGATGTGCAGCAGGCCGTCCTTGCCCGGGAGCAGGGAGACGAACGCACCGAAGTTGGTGGTCTTCACGACGGTGCCGAGGTAGCGCTCGCCGACCTCGGGCATCGTCGGGTTGGCGATGGCGTTGACCATCGACTTGGCAGCCTCGGCAGCGGCACCGTTGGTGGCGCCGATGTACACGGTGCCGTCGTCCTCGATCGAGACGCTCGCGCCGGTGTCGTCCTGGATCTGGTTGATCACCTTGCCCTTGGGCCCGATGACCTCACCGATCTTGTCGACCGGCACCTTCACGGTGATGATCCGCGGAGCGAACTCGCTCATCTCCTCCGGACCCTCGATGGCCTCACCCATCACGTCCAGGATGGCGGTGCGGGCGTCGTGGGCCTGGAGCAGCGCCTGGGCCAGCACGTCGGCGGGGATGCCGTCGAGCTTGGTGTCCAGCTGCAGGGCGGTCACGAAGTCGCGGGTACCGGCGACCTTGAAGTCCATGTCGCCGTAGGCGTCCTCGGCGCCGAGGATGTCGGTCAGCGCGACGTACTCGGTCTTGCCGTCGACCTCGCCGGAGATCAGACCCATGGCGATGCCGGCGACCGGAGCCTTCAGCGGCACACCGGCCTGGAGCAGGGCCAGGGTGGAGGCGCAGACCGAACCCATCGAGGTGGAGCCGTTGGAGCCCATGCACTCGGAGAGCTGGCGGATCGCGTAGGGGAACTCCTCGCGGGTGGGCAGCACCGGCAACAGCGCGCGGCGGGCCAGCGCACCGTGGCCGACCTCGCGACGCTTGGGCGAACCCACGCGACCGGTCTCACCGGTGGAGAACGGGGCGAAGACGTACTTGTGCATGTACCGGCGGTGCTTCTCCGGGCTCAGCGTGTCGAGCTGCTGCTCCATCTTGAGCATGTCGAGGGTGGTGACACCCAGGATCTGGGTCTCGCCGCGCTCGAAGATCGAGGAGCCGTGCACGCGGGGCACCACGCCGACCTCGGCGTGCAGCGGACGGATGTCGGCCAGACCGCGGCCGTCGATGCGGACCTTGTCGCGCAGGATGCGGGCGCGCATGAGCTCCTTGTTCAGGGAGCGGAACGCGGCGCCGATCTCCTTCTCGCGGCCCTCGAACTGGGCACCGATCTTCTCGACCAGGGTGGCCTTGATCTCGTCGAGGCGGTCCTCGCGCTCCTGCTTGCCGGCGATGGTCAGGGCCTCGGCGGTCTCGGTGGAGACGGCGGCCTCGACAGCGGCGTACACGTCGTCCTGGTAGTCCAGGAAGATCGGGAACTCGGCGACCGGCTTGGCGGCGACCTTGGCCAGCTCGACCTGGGCCTCGACGAGCTGCTTGATGAACGGCTTGGCAGCCTCGAGACCGCCGGCGACGACCTCCTCGGTCGGCGCGGTGGCGCCGCCGCGGACCAGCTCGATGGTCTGCTCGGTGGCCTCGGCCTCGACCATCATGATGGCCACGTCACCGGCGTCGGTGACCCGACCGGCCACGACCATGTCGAAGACCGCGCGCTCGAGCTGCTCGTGGGTGGGGAAGGCGACCCACTGGCCGTCGATCAGGGCCACGCGGACACCGCCGACGGGGCCGGAGAACGGCAGACCCGAGAGCTGGGTCGACATCGACGCGGCGTTGATGGCCAGCACGTCGTAGGGCATGTTCGGGTCGAGCGCCATTACGGTGATGACGACCTGGACCTCGTTGCGCAGACCCTTCTTGAAGGTCGGGCGCAGCGGGCGGTCGATGAGGCGGCAGGTGAGGATCGCGTCCTCGCCCGGGCGACCCTCGGACCGGAAGAACGAGCCGGGGATCTGGCCCACGGCGTACATCCGCTCCTCGACGTCGATCGTCAGGGGGAAGAAGTCGAAGTGGTCCTTGGGCTGCTTGCCCACGGTGGTGGCCGAGAGCAGCATGGTCTCGTCGTCGAGGTACGCCGTGACCGCACCCGCGGCCTGACGGGCCAGCAGGCCGGTCTCGAACTTGACGGTGCGCTGGCCGAACTTGCCGTTGTCGAGAGTCGTCTCGACGGCGGAGATGATGGGTTCCACGTCTGTGGGTGGCCCTTTCTGTGCGCGGAGCGAGCCGCGTCGTCCGCCCCTGTGGCGGACGGGTACAAGATGCCCGCCGGTTGGCGCAGACCTCCGGTGTCGGAGGGGCCGGTCTTCGATCGAGGCCCGCAGCTGCCCGGCCTCGTGCCGGGTTCTGAAGGCCACTACCGAGGACCGAGCCGGACGGTGCGGGTCGCTCCTGGTGTGGGGTTGTTCAGTTGTGTTCAGGTGGGCCGTGACCGGCCTCCGGGGGCCAGCCTAGCGGCCGGGTCCGGATGTGCGAAGGGGCGGCCGTCCGGGTCCGGACGGCCGCCCCTTCACGAGGTCATCGACGCAGGCCGAGGCGCTCGATGATCGAGCGGTAGCGCTCGATCTCGGTCTTCTGCAGGTAGTTCAGCAGACGACGACGCTGGCCGACCAGGAGCAGCAGGCCACGACGGCTGTGGTGGTCGTGCTTGTGCTGCTTCAGGTGCTCGGTGAGGTGCGAGATGCGGTGGCTCAGCAGCGCGATCTGCACCTCGGGCGAACCGGTGTCACCCTCGGTCGTGGCGTACTCGGCGATGATCTTCTTCTTGGTCTCCGCGTCGGTTCCGATCGACATGGGGGCCTCCTTCGGTTCGTCGTTGCGCGGCGCGCCCGGGCTGGTTCTCCGGGGCACTGGGATCCGCGGCCGTTTCACGGCAACTGGAGAAGGTTATCCCGGGCTGAGCCACTCCCCCAAAACGGTGCGGTCAGGGGTTGTCCTTCCCGCCCTTGCCGTGCTTCTCACCGTTGTCCTTCGCGCTGCCGCCCTTCTCGTCGTTGTTCGGCTCGCCACCACCCTCGCCCTCGGTCACGGCCGCGGAAGTCGGGGCAGCCGGGTGCGTGACCGCCGGGACGGTGGGGCGCGCGGGCGTGGGCAGGGTCTCGTCTCCCCCGAAGATCTCCCCCTGGGGGAAGACGTTCCACCGCTCGACGTCACCCATCACCCACGGGGTGAACGCCAGCACCGAAGGGCCGGACTCTCGCCACTCGTCCTCACAGTGCACGTCGAACGGCTTCCCGTCCGGACCGAGCAACTGCACCCCGGTCAAGGGGTTGCCGGCGGCGTCGTAGGTCTGCAGGTTGCAGAAGAACCGTGGGCCCGACCGGACGCCCGGCTCGACAGCCTGCCCCGTCCCTCCCCAGCGGACCTCGTAGATGTGGGTGTACTCGCGCTGCACGCGGTCGAAGGTGTGCGGCACGAGGGCGACGGCGAAGACGTTGAGCGCCAGGAGCACCAGGCGCGCGTGGGCCTGCGGGGTCCCGGGCCAGAGCTTGCCCCGCCCGATCTGCACGCTCAGCACGATCGCGATGCCCAGCAGGACCGCTCCCACGCCGGCCTGCTCGGTGGGCAGGTAGGGCACATCGAAGTTGTCCCCGGTGATGAGCGTCCGGTCCACCAGCATCACGGCGATCCAGGCACGGAACGCCCACCAGGCGGGGCGGGCCGCACGCAGCACCTGTCCCAGGCCGAACGGCAGCCAGTCCAGGAGTCGCCCCACGGACGCGCCGACCCGGTCGAGCGGGAGGCTGACGAGTTCCCCGACCCGGTCCGGCGCCCACCCCCGCCCGTCGCGGCGGGCCGGGTCGAACGGCCCCACACCCGCGGCCGCGCGCAACTCGTCGGCATAGGCGACCGGGTCCCCCAGCGCGCCCACGCCGCGGTCCTCCACCAGGTCGAGCACGTCGGCCTCGAGCCCGCCCAGCAGGTCGTCCCGCTCCTCCTCGGTCAGGTCGGCGAAGCGGGCCCGGACACGGTCGAGGAACTCGACCACCTCCGGGCGGGGCAGCAGCACGGTGTCGTTGTCGCGGTTCTCGGCGTTCATGCCAGGGCCCCCTGTCACACGGGTCCTCTGCGCGTGTCGTGTCCCTCGCCGACCGGGCACTTGTGCGGCGTTCCTCGCCGACCGGGCACTTGTGCGGAGCCACGGGGTCTCCCCAGCCAGCGTCGGTGCCGCAGAACTGCACAGGCGAGTCGCGGAAGGGGGAGGTCGGGGCACGGAAGTGCCCGGTCAGGGTCACGGAAGGGGGGAGGTCAGGGTCACGGAAGGGGGGAGGTCGGTGTCGCGGAAGGGGGAGGTCGGCGTCGCGGAAGGGGGGAGGTCGGCGTCGCGTAGGCGCCCGGTCAGCGAGTGGGGTCAGGGGGTGAGGAGGGCGCGGGCCCGGCGGACGTCGTCGTGCATGGTCTCGATGAGCTTCTCGATGCCCTCGAAGGCGACCATGCCGCGCAGGTGCTCGACGAAAGCCACCTCGACCTCGACGCCGTACAGGTCCAGATCGGTGCGGTCGAGCACGTAGGACTCGACGCGACGCTCCCGCTCGCCGGCGAACGTCGGATTGGTGCCCACCGAGATCGCGGCGGGGAACCGCTCGCCGGTGTCCAGGCGGGTCAGCCAGCCGGCGTAGACGCCGTCGGCCGGAGCTGCAGAGTCGGCGGGGGTGGGCACGTTGGCGGTGGGGAACCCGAGCTCCCGGCCCCGCTGGTCGCCGCGGATGACGACGCCGGTGACGGTGAACGGGCGGCCCAGGGCCTCCGCGGCGCCGGAGACGTCGCCGGTGGCCAGGCAGTGCCGCACGTAGGTGGAGCTCCACACCTGCGGTCCCCCGTCGAGCTCCACCCCGTCCACGACGAAGTCGCGCGAGGCGCCCAGCTCGCGCAGCATCGCCACGTCACCGGCAGCTCTGTGCCCGAAGCGGAAGTTGGCACCCACGACGACACCCTTGGCATGCAGTGCGTCGACCAGGATCCGGTCGACGAACTCCTCGGGAGTCCACTGCGCCACCGACATGTCGAAGCCGACCACGTAGGTGGCGTCGGCACCGGCCTCGGCCAGTGCGCGGACCCGCCACGCCAGCGAGGTCAGGACCGGCGGCGCGTGCTCGGGACGGAGCACCGCCATCGGGTGCGGGTCGAAGGTGACCACGACGACGTGCTCGACACCGAGGCTGTCTGCCAGGTCCCGGGCCCGGCGCAGCACGTGCTGGTGCCCCAGGTGGACACCGTCGAAGTTTCCGACGCACAGCACCGTGCGACCCAGGTCGGCCGGGAGCGCGTCAGGGGTTCGCCAGATCTGCACTGCGGAATCGTTTCACATCCCCGGCACGGGGGTCAGGACAGGTTCCCGCGGAGCACGTGGAACGTGCAGGTGGAGATGCCCTCGGGCACCTTGGCCGACAGCGTCACCTCCCGCTCGGCTCCGGGCGCGAGGTCCTTCACCACGCCGACACCACGGGCCAGCACGTCGGAGGTGTCGTTGATCCAGCTGACCGTGACCACGTAGTCCGCCGCCTTCTTGCCACCGTTGGTCACCGTGCCGGCGACCTCCTGCCGGCCGGCCGTGGTGGCGCACTCCCCGAACGAGGCGTCCGCCACCGCGCCCTTCGCCTTGCGCAGCTCGGGTGCCTCGGGCAGGTCCTCGGGCGAGACCCGGGACGGGTCCACCGCCGCGGAGGCCTTCGGGTCCTGGGACTCCTTCTTGGGGGTGTCGTCGTCGCCCGAACACCCGCTCACCGCCACCAGGGCGGCAAGAGCGAGCGCTGCGGGGGCCAGTCGAGTGATCCTCGTCATCAGTTCCTCACGTTCCTGCGTCGGCGGCCTGCGAACAAGAGACCGAACCCGCCGCCGACCATAACCAGACCGGCCAACAGCCAGGCCATCGCCGGTCCGCCGGTGTCGGGCAGCCAACCGTTGGGGTTGTTGTTGTTTCCGTCGTTGCTGTCCTGGCTGAGCACCACGGCCGTGTCGTCGTCGCTGTGCACCACGCCATCCGGGCTGTTCGCCACGGCCGTCGCGGTGTTGGCCACCTCGCCGGCCTCGACATCCGCCCGGGTGACCACGTAGGTGGCCGAGCAGGTGGTGCTCGCTCCCGGCGCTAGAGTGGTGCGACGGCAGGACACCTCGACTCCGGCCCTGCGCAGCATCGGGTCGTTGACCCGGACGTTGCGCAGGGTGGTGGTCCCCGTGTTGCGGACCGTGAAGGTGTAGCGGATCCGCTCCCCCTCGTCGGCCCGCTCGTCACCGTCACGGTCCTGCAGCTCAGCACGCTTGCGCAGCGTCAGGCCGGGGTCCCGCTCCAGCTCGGTGGAGGTGCTGTCCGGCGGGCTCTGCACGCCGGTGCTGTCGTCACCAGAGGTCGTGCTGCCCGTGGCGTGGGCGGTGTTGGCCACCGTCCCGGCATCCACGTCGGCCTGGCTGATCCGGTACGGCTGCGCCACACAGGTGGTGCTCTCCCCCGGCGCCAGCGTGGTGCTGGTGCAGGTGATGTCCAGACCCACCAGCAGCGGGTCGACGACGGCCACGTCGTGCACGGTCACGGCACCGGTGTTGGTCACCGTGAACCGGAACGTGATCGTGTCGCCGGCGTCGGTGCGCCCGTTCCGGTTCGCGTCGACCGGCGCACCGGCCTGCTTGTCGATCACCAGCGCGGCATCGGTGGAGGTCGGCGTCGAGGTCTCGTCGCTGGGCGGCGTGACCGGGTCGTCCCACGGGTCCTGGCCGGAGGCGGTGGCCCGGTTCTCGACCTGACCGGCGTCCACCTCGGCCTGGGTGATCACGTACGGCTCCGAGGCGGTGCAGAGCATGCTCGCACCGGCAGCCATGGTCGTGCCCGGGCAGTCCACCGTGATCCCGGCCCCGGCCAGCAGCGGGTCCTGGACCGCGAGGTCGTGCAGCGGCACGTTGCCGGTGTTGGTCAGCTCGAAGGTGAACCGGATCGTGTCCCCGGCGTCGACCCGGCCGTTGCCGTTGGTGTCGGCCGGTTCCCCGGCGACCTTGTCCAGGCGCAGCGCCGGCTGGGCCGGCGTGGTCGGCACGGTCGTGTCACCCGGCGGGCTGGTCACGAGGTCACCGTCCGGGTCCGCACCCTGGGCGGTGGCGACGTTGTGGATGCTCCCGGCGGCCTCGTCGGCCGAGGTGACCGTGTACCAGTCCGAGGTGCACTCGGTGCTGTCACCCGGGGCCAGCTCGGTCTCCTCGCAGGTCACCGGCACATCGGCGTCGGCGAGCATCTCGTCGCTGACGCTGATTCCGCGCACCGGCACGTTGCCGGTGTTGGTCACCGTGAACGAGTACCGGACCCGGTCACCCCGGTCGGTGTTCCCCGACCCGTTGGTGTCCTCGACCTCGGCGGTCTTGACGATCTGCAGCGAGGGCTGCGGCAGGGTCACCGGGGTGCTGACGGAGTCCTCCGGCGAGGCGACCGGGTCCCGGTCGGGGTCCTGCCCGTGGGCGGTCGCGGTGTTGTCCACCCGCCCGGCCCGCTCCTCGGCGGCGGTGATCACGTGCGGTGCCGGAGCCTCGCACACCACCGACTGACCGGGCCGCAGCGTGCTCGGCGTGCACGTCACCGCTGTGGTGCCGAGCAGCGGGTCCCGCACCTCGATCCCGTGCACCGGCACGTTGCCGGAGTTGGTCACCGTGAACCGGAACCAGATCTCGTCGGGCGCGTCGGTGATCCCGGAGTCATTGACGTCGTCGATCCGGGCGACCTCCTTGTCCAGCAGCAGGCCGGCATAGGGGGTGGTGGTCGGCACCGTCTCGGAGTCGGGCGGGCTGGTTACGGGCGCGCCCGGCTCGCTGCCGATGCCCGGCGGGACGGCGGTCGCCCGCGCGGTGTTGGTGACCGCGCCCGAGCGCTCGTCGGCACCCGTCACCACGTACGGCTCCTCGGCGGTGCAGACGGCCTGCTCGCCGGGGGCCAGCGAGGTCGGGTCGCAGGTGATCGCGATGCCGTCCAGCAAGGGGTCCACGATCTCGAGGTCCCGGACCGGCACGTTGCCGGAGTTGGTCACCGTGAACCGGTACCAGATCTCGTCGGGCGCGTCGGTGATCCCGGAGTCGTTGACGTCGTCGACACCGACGACCTCCTTGACCAGGTCGAGCGCGGGCCGCGGGGTCGCGGTCGGCGTCGAGGTGGTGTCCGGCGGGCTGGTCACCGGCTCACCGGGCGTGCTGCCCGGGTCGCCGGGGGTGCCCTGACCGGGCGGCGTGCCGGTGGCGGTGGCGGAGTTGTCCACCGATCCGGCCGCCTGGTCGGAGACCCGGACCGTGTAGGTGCGCGGTCCACAGGTGGCCGTGCCGCCGACGGCGAGGGAGCTCGGCGCACAGCTGACCGTGCCACCCACGAGCGGGTCGATGACGTGCACGTCGGCGAGCGGCACGTTGCCGGTGTTGGTCACCGTGAACGAGTACTCGATGGTGTCACCGGCGTCGACCAGGCCGGAGTCGTTGACGTCGTCCACCGACGCGACCTTGTCGACCGTGAGGCCCGGCTGGGGCGTGGTGGTCGGGGTCGAGGTCGAGTCGGGCGGGCTGGTCACCGGCTGACCGGGCGTGGTGCCCACTCCCGGCGGCGTGGCGGTGGCGGTGGCGGTGTTGGCCACCGAGCCCGCCTGCACGTCGGCGGGCGTGATCACGTACGGCGTGGAGGTGCACCCGACCGAGTCGCCGGGCAGCAGGCCGCCGGCCGGCAGTGCCGTACAGGTGACGGTGGCACCGGCGTCGGCGAGCATCCGGTCGTTGACCACGACCTCGCGCAGCGGCACGTTGCCGGTGTTGGTCACCGTGAACGTGAAGGTGATCGTGTCACCGGCGTCGACCAGGCCCGAGGCGTTGGTGTCGACCGGGGTCCCGGCGGTCTTCTGCACGACCAGGGCCGGGCGCGGCGTGGTGGTCGGGGTCGAGGTCGAGTCCGGCGGGCTGGTCACCGGCTCGCCGGGCGTGGTGCCCACTCCCGGCGGGGTGCCGGTCGCGGTGGCGGTGTTCTGCACCGACCCCTGCGCCACGTCGGCGGCCGTGACCGTGTAGGTCGATGCCCGGCACTGCGTCGACTCGCCCGGGTCGAGCGTGGTGTCGTCACAGGTGACCGCGGCCACGGACGGGTCGGTGACGTGCACGTCGCGCAGCGGCACGTTGCCGGTGTTGGTGACCGTGAAGGTGAAGTCGATCGTGTCGCCCGCGTCGACCAGACCCGACCCGTTGACGTCGAGGGGATCCCCGGCCGTCTTCTCCACCAGCAGCGCCGGAGCCGGCGTCGTGGTGGGCGTGGTGGTCGAGTCCTCCGGCGAGGTGACCGGTCCCCGGTCCGGGTCGGTGCCCCGGGCGGTGGCCACGTTGCGCGCGGCGCCGGCGGCCACGTCGGCCACGGTGATCGTGTACGGCTCCGCGGTGCAGGAGGCGGTACCGCCCGGAGCCAGCGACGTGGGCACGCACGGCACGGCCAGCCCCTGTCCCTCGAGCAGCGGGTCGTCGATCCGGACGCCGGTCACCGGGACGTTGCCAGTGTTGGTGACGGTGAACGTGTAGACGACCGTGTCGCCCGCGTCGACCAGGTCCGAGCCGTTGACGTCGACCGGGTCCCCGGCCGTCTTCTCCAACGACAGCGACGGCTGCGGGGTGGTGGTCGGGGTCGTGGTGGTGTCCGGCGGGCTGGTCACCGGCTGCCCGGGCGTGCTGCCCGGGTCACCGGGCGTGCCCTGGCCGGGCGGCGTGCCGGTGGCGGTGGCGACGTTGGTCGCGGCACCCTCACGCACATCCGCCGCGGTGACCACGTAGGGGGCCGACACGGTGCACCGGGCCACGGCCCCGGGAACCAGACGGACCGGGACACAAGTGGTGGTGATGCCCTGGGCGGTCAGCGTGGGGTCGCTGACGGTGACGTCGTCGAGCGGCACGTTGCCGGTGTTGGTCACCGTGAACGAGTACTCGATGGTGTCCCCGGCGTCGGTGATGCCCGAACGGTTCACGTCCATCGGCACCCCGGCGGTCTTCTCGATCTGCAGTCCCGGTTGCGGTCGGGTCACCGGCACCGTGGCGGTGCTCGGCCGGCTGACGACCTCCGTGCCGCCGGGGTCGGTCCCGGCAGCCGTGGCGACGTTCGTGGCGCCACCGGCCGACTGGTCGGCGGCGGTGATCACGTAGCCGGGGTCGGAGGTGCACTCCACCGTGGTCAGCGGCAGCATCGTGCCCGAGGTGCCGGGCCAGTCACAGGTGACGCCGATCGGCGGGGTCTGGCCCGCCAACTTCGGGTCACGCACCTCCACGCCGGTGAGCGTGGTGTTGCCCGTGTTGGTGACCCGGAACCCGTACCGGACCCGGTCGCCGGGGTCGGTGATGCCCGAGGAGTTGGTGTCGTTCACGTTGAGCACCCGCTTGGCGATGCTGATGCCGGACACCCGGGTCAGCGGGGTCGTGGTGTCGGTGGGCGGGGACTCGATGGGCTCGCCCGGCTCCTCCCCCGGACCCGGCGGCTGCGCCGTCGCGATCGCGGAGTTGTGGATGGAGCCGCGGTCGATCTCGGCCTGGGTGATGGTGTGGTCGACCGAGGCGCAGTCGGCCGCCTCACCCGGGGCCAGGCGCAGTTCCTCGACACACACCATGGGCGCGCCGCCGTTGAGCATCGGGTCGTCGATCCGGATGACGGTCAGCGGCACGTTGCCGGTGTTCTGCACCCGGAAGCTGAAGGTGACCAGGTCACCGGCCAGGGCGTTGCGCTCCGGCGGCACCGACGGGTTGCCGGGGCCGGGGTGCCAGGCCGAGGCCGACTTCCAGGCCACGATCTGCGCCTGCGGGGCGATGACCGGCACCGAGGTGGTGTCGTCGGGGCTGCGGACCGGCTCGTCGTCGGGGTCCTGCCCGGTGGCGTGCGCGGTGTTGACGACCGCACCGGAGGCCTCGTCGGCGGCGGTGACCCGGTACCAGCCGGCAGTGCCGTCGTGGACGACTCCGCTGCCGGTGTCACACACGGTGCTCTCCCCCGGGTCCAGTGCCGTCGCGCGGCACACCACGGTGACCGGGGTCGCGGCCCCGGACAGACGCGGGTCCACCACCGTGACGGTGGAGACCGGGACGTTGCCGGTGTTGGTCACCGTGAACTCGTAACGCACCAGGTCACCGACGTCGGTGATCCCCGACTCGTTGAGGTCGACCGTCTCCAGCACTCGCTTGTCCAGCTGCAGCGCCGGCTCGGGGGTGGTGGTCGGCACCGAGGTGCTGTCGGGCGGGCTGGTGACCGGGGTCCCCGGCGTCGTGCCGGGGTCGTTCGGGTCACCGTCGCCGGGCGGGGTGCCGGTGGCGGTGGCGGTGTTGACCACGGCACCGGTCGTCACGTCGGCGGGGGTGATCACGTAGGGCTGCGAGGTGCAGGTGGTCGAGGCGCCGGGCGCCAGGGCGTCGACCGTGCAGGTGACGGTGAGTCCGGGCAGGCCCGGGTCGTCGACGGCGACGTCGGTCAGCGGCACGTTGCCGGTGTTGGTCACCGTGAACGAGTAGACGACCGTGTCACCGGCGTCGACCAGGCCCGACCCGTTGCGGTCCACCGGCTCCCCGGCGCTCTTCTCGATGCTGAGCTGCGGTTCCGGAGTGACCACCGGGGTGGTGGTGGTGTCCGGCGGACTGGTCACCGGGGTGCCCGGCGTGGTGCCGGGGTCGTTCGGGTCGCCGTCGCCGGGCGGCGTACCGGTCGCGGTCGCACTGTTGACCACCGCACCGGCTGTCACGTCCGCCGCGGTCACCGTGTACGGCTCCGACGTCGTGCACGTGGCCGTCCCACCCGGAGCCAGCCTCGTCGGGTCACACGTCACCGTGATGCCCTGCGCCGCCAACCGGGCGTCGCTCACCA